>JAWKRR010000001.1:0-3419 GCA_041389525.1 Myxococcota bacterium
CGCGACGATCGGAGCGGCCATGCCCGCCACCGACGAGGCGCGCGAGGCGCTGGAGCGCGCGTGGGCCGAGATGGGCACGCCCGTTCACAGCGCGATCGAAGGCTAGATTCGCGCGCTGAAGAGCCGCCGCGCGCCGCGCGCTGTGGCCGCCGCAAACGGCGCGCTGAAGCGGGTGCGAGTACGGCGACGCGGAGGCCGCCGTACTCGGATTGACTCGCTCGAACGTGGATCGGCCGCCTCAGGAGAGTCGGCCTTGGCCACGGGCTACTCGGCGGCCGGGTTCTCACTCAGCAACGCGCGCTTGGACTCGACGTCCTTGAACTCGTCGGCCGAGTCCATGGGCGCGCGCTGCTCGGTGATGTTCGGCCACAGGTCGGCGAGCCGCGCGTTGAGCGGGGTGTACTCGCTCCACTTCTCGGGGAGGTCGTCCTCCTCGAAGATGGCGTTCACCGGACACTCGGGCTCGCACGCGCCGCAGTCGATACACTCGTCGGGGTTGATGACGAGCATGTTCTCGCCCTCGTAGAAGCAATCGACGGGGCAGACCGCCACGCAGTCGGTGTACTTACACTTGATGCAGGGCTCGGCGACGATATAGGCCATGAATCACTCCACAGGACCGGCGCGCACCGCGGACAACAACCGCGGCGTCAGGCCGGGGGAAGATGCCACCCGAGTCGGGAATCGGCAAGGGCTTCGGCGAACCCACGGGGGCCCGCGGTCAAAGGAGGCCCACCGCGGGCCACCAAACGTAAATGAGCAGGGCCATCGAGAGCCACGCGAAGAGGTTCAGCACCAGACCGGAGCCGACCACGATCTTCGGGGTGAAATAGCCCGAGGTCCAGGCCATGGCGGCCACGGGGGTCGCGATGGGCAGCAGGAACGCGAAGTTGGTCGGGAGCACGACGGCCATGGTCATCGCGCGCAGGTCGATGCCTTGCTGCTCGGCGAGCGACAGGGCCGGCGGCAGCAGCATCGCCACCACCGCGGAGTTGCTCATGAACTCGGTGGCGACCGCGCCGCCTAGGGCGATCAGCATCATCAGGGATTGCGGTCCCACGTTGACCCCGTCGAAGACCTGCTGGGTGAGCCACAGCGCGGCTCCGGTGCGCTCCATGGTGCTGCCCAGGCAGATGGCGCCGCCGTACATGACGACGAGGCCCCAGTCCACGTGCTCTTGGACGTCGCTCCAGGTGAGCGCGCCGAGGGCGAAGAGGGCGGCCATGGAGACCAGCGCGATATTCGCCAGCCCGTAGGACTCGCCGGCGAAGGCCCACAGCCCGACCGTGATCACCAAGACGATGCCGACGACGAGCTCGCGCGGCGTGACCTTGCCCATGCGGCGCAGGCGGTCCTCGAGCTCTGCCAGCGCCTTCCCGGTCGAGGCGATCTCGGGCGGGAAGCGGCGGTGGAGCAGGACGAAGCCCGTGATGAGCAGCGCGATGACCATGGGCAGCGCGTAGAGCGAGTATTCGACGAAGCTGACGGTCTGCGTGTGCTTGGTCGCCTCCTCGAGGATGCCGATGGCCAGGGGGCCGCGACCGCCGCCGAGCACGGTCAGGCTGCCGCCGATGACGCAGCCCCAGAACATGGCGAAGAAGAGCCCGCGGCCCATGTTGGACTCGGGTTTCGGGAGGTCGAGGGCGCGGGCGATGTCGCGGACGATGGGGAAGACCATGACGGCGACGGCGTGCTCGCTCATCACGGTGGAGCCGAGGGCGCAGAGCAGGAAGATCGACAGGATGAGGCGGCGCGGGGTGCCGCCGAAGCGGCGGACGAAGCCGGTGGCGGCGCGCTCGGAGAGGCCGGTCACGCTCATGGCGGCCGAGAGCATGAAGGCGCCGAGGATGAAGAAGACGACCTTGGAGCCGAAGAACGCGTAGGTCTCGCGGGCGCCCAGGATGTCGAGCATCGGGACCAGGGCGATGGCGAGCAGGCTGGTGATGGCGAGCGGGAGCAGGGCTGTCGCGTAGAGGGTGGCGCAGAGCGCGAAGACACAGAGGGTGCCCCAGCCCTGCGTCGTCAGGCCCTCGGGGGGGGCGAGACCCAGCAGGAACGCGAAGATGCCGAGGAGGATGCCGATCCAGATCTGCCGACGCAGCCGGCTGACCAGGACGATGGCGATGGGGCGGCGGTCGATCTCGTAGCGGGCGTCGGGCATGGGTCGGGGCTAGCTGTGCTCGACGCGGCGGACGCGGAGGTGGCGGCGTAGATCGCTGAGGACGGTCGAGGTGCGGCGGCCCACGCGGCTGCCCATGACGCGCACCTGGAGCGAGGTCCAGACGCTGTCGTCGTTTGCGAAGAAGCGGCCCTCAAGCGGCGTGGTCACGATGGCGATGTCGCGCACGAGGTTGAGGCTGAGCTTCTTGGCGCGGACGGCGCTGTAGAGGTGGGTGTGCAGGGCGATGAGCTCGTCGAGGGTGGGCTCGAACAGCTCGAGCCCCGCGTCGCCGCGCATGTCCCGACCCTTGAAGGGGCGGTAGATCGGCAAGACCGGCAGCACGCCGAGATCGGTGAGGGCCGAGATGCCGGCGTGGGTGGACTCCAGCGGTTCGAGGCCGACGATGAGGTGGCAGGTGACGCCGCCCGATGGGAAGACCGTGGCGGCGTAGGCCAGGGCCTCGAGGAAGCGCGCGCGGCCCATCTCGCGGGCGGGGCCTGGGCAGATGCGCTCGAAGCGCTCGGCGTCGAAGATCTCGAGGTTGTAGCTGACGGCGTCGACGCCCATGGCGTAGGTGCGGTCGATCCAGCCGTTGTCTTGGGGCGGCAGGGCGTCGACGGCGACCAGGATGTCGAAGTGCTTCTTGATGGCGGCGACGTAGGGCTCGAGGAAGGTCACGCCGCCGTCGGGGGTGCCCAGGTGGCCGACCGAGAGGTAGACCATGTCGATGGGGTTCTCGGCGCGGGCGATGCGGATGGCCTCGAGCACGTCGTCGACGGGGACGCCCGCGTGGGTCGCGCCGTCCTGGCCCACACCGCAGAAGCGGCAGCGGTCGAGGTCGGTCAGGAACGCGCAGCGGTTGGTCGGCGACAGCGCGAGGTAGGGCCCGTGCACGGTGCCGATGCGGCCGTAGGGGATGCCGGTCGACGTGCTGTGCTTGAAAAAGCTTGATGGTTTGCGGACTTCGACGCGACAAGTCAAGGTCGGGTCTTCGTCGGCGCGGATGGTGAACGCGTCGTCCACGCACTCCAGCGCGTAGGGCGTGGTGGCCATCAGGCCGCCGATGATCGGGACCGAGGCCCAGGTGCCACCGGGCAGGACGAGGTCGACGTCGCCGGCGCTGCCGAAGAGCGCATGGCCGGTCACGCCGTAGTCCCCGTTGAGCCGGTCGCGCACGTTCTTGGGCACGCGCAGCCCGCGCATCATCAGCTCGAGCTTCAGCAAGCCCGGGTTCGCCAGGATCTGCGCGTAGACGCTC
>JAWKRR010000002.1:0-2106 GCA_041389525.1 Myxococcota bacterium
AAAATAAACTCGACATCTTCGCGGCGGATCCATCCCCATCAACGCGTCCTCGAAACCTCGGAGTATCCAGATACACCTTCGGGTTTCGCGAACGCGTTGATGGGGCGCCTCCTTGCGTAGTTGCCGCATTTATTCTGGGCCAGTTCCTAAGTTTGTCGAGCAGCACACCGAAGCGGGGTTTCCAACCCCAACATCGCGAAGTCTACCCCGGCTTGGGGTGGGATTGCACGGGAGAATCGACCGGCGCACTGAAACCGCTGTCGATTTCTCGAGGCGGGTCGTGGCCGTCGGTCGAATCGACGCGGGGCCTACTCCAGGCGCTGCCCGAGGACGCCAGCAGGTGGTGGCGGCGTCTTGGACCCACCTCACCCGACGGGATGCGAGGCCCAGAGTCGCTGGCGGGGGGGCGGATACCCCTCAAGTACGTGGTCAGGGCGTACTTGGAGGGTATCGGATACCCCTCAAGTACGTGGTCAGGGCGTCCTTGAGGGGGGTCGCACCCCCCTCAAGGACGTGGTCAGGGCGTCCCGGGGGGTATCGGACCCCCATCGGTGGAGGAAATGGCGACGGACGGCGGGACTCCGGCGGCGACTTTGCGGCGGCGGGCCAGGGCCAGCGCGGCTAGCAGGAGGGCGAGCGAGGGGAGGGTGTTGGAGGCGGGGGTGGCGCCGCAGCCGGAGGACTGCTTGCCGCTTGCGGGGGTGACGTCGAAGGGGGTGGCGTCGGCGTCGCTGTTGATTGCGACGTCTGGGGTGGGCTCCGTGCTGGCGTCGGGGCCGGCGTCTGGCGTGGGGTCGGGGCCGGGCGCTGCTGGGTCTGCGGCTGCCGCGCAGGCGACGGGGTCGCAGGCGGGGGGCGCGAGTTTGACGGAGTCGAGGCCGCTCGCGAACGCGCACTCTTGGACCGTGGCGACGTCGACGCCGGTGGTGAGGTCGCGCAGGGTCGCGTCGAGGCAGAAGAAGCCGTTGGGGAAGGGGCGCTCGAAGGGGGCTGGGCGGTAGCGGCTCTCGCGGGTCAGGGGGCTCTGGTCGGCGACCGGGTTTACCAGCTCGTGGTCATACGCCGTCGGACTTTTTAGCGCGTCGCGTTCGATGAAGAGCGCGTGGCCGAAGGCTTTGGCGGTGCTGAGGCCGGTGACCTCGACCTGGGTGGCAAATTCGACCGCCGGGGCCTCGCTCCAGGCGCAGCAGACGGTCGGCTCGTCGGCGCAGGCTGTGGCGTTTGGGTTGGCCGCGCACTGCGCGCCGGTCTGGTAGACCAGCGTGTCGGAGTACACGCGGGCCAGCGTCGCCTTGGCCGTTAGCGTGGGCGCGGGCGGCGGCTGGGCGGCGACGGTGAAGCTCAGGGTGGCCGTGAACTCCTGGAAGTAGCACTCGGCGTTGTCACTGGAGAGTGCCGGCACTCCGGCCGTGATGGTGACGTCGTAAGTGCCGGGCGCCAGGTCGGCGTCGGGGCGCCACCACAGCGTGCGCTCGAGGCGGCGGCTCGTCTCGCCGTAGAAAGCAGCAGCCGCCAGCCCGAGATCAAAGCCCGTCCCCAGCGTGCCGGCGACTTCGGTGGACGCGCTGTCTCGGACGACCACCTCCAGCTCGGGCGTCGTCGCGGGGTCGGGCGCGCCGCTGGTCCAGTGCTCCGACCAGACCGTCGGCAGCGGGATCGTCGGGCTCGCGCTCAGGCCGTCGAAACCGGTGCTGAACGCGGTCGATTTCGTCCACCAGTCGGCGCGGCACTTCGACTCCACGGTCTCGGCGCTGGCCGGCGCGGCGAAGAGGCTGGTGATGAGGCCGAGCGTCGCGGCGGCCAGTGCGAGTTGGCGGGTCATGTGCTGCTCCAGCGTGTTCGAGTTCTCGATGAGCCAGCGGCGGCCGCGCGGCCTACTCGCTGACCACGAAGCCGACCGGCGCGGTCTCGGCGCGGGTGGCGGTGTCGTAGTAGAGATACGCGGACGACGGCGGCGCCTGGACCGCCAGCGGGTAGCGCGCCTGCACGTCGAAGCTGAGGTCGACCACGGCCCCGGGCGCGATGGCCTCCAGATAGATGGTGACCTGCTGTCCGGGCAGCTCGTACTTCATGATATCGCCCGACTTCACCTGCGCCTCGAGGCGG
>JAWKRR010000003.1:0-322246 GCA_041389525.1 Myxococcota bacterium
CGGTGAACTTCATGATGTTGCCCTTGTGTACCAAGGTCACCACCGTCCGCTTGTGCTCGATGGCGTGGCGAATCGCCTGCCGCACGAGCCGCTTGGAGCCCTCCTCGGTCACCGGCTTGATGCCGATGGCGGAGCCGGCGCGGATGTTCTTGCCCATGCTGCGCAGCAGCTCCGCGACCTTCTCGGCGTCGGCCGACCCGGCGGGGAACTCGACGCCTGAGTACACGTCCTCGGTGTTCTCGCGGTAGATGACCACGTTGACGAGGTTCGGCTCGCGGACGGGGCTGGGGACGCCATCGAACCAGCGCACGGGGCGCACGCACGCGAAGAGGTCCAGCTCTTGGCGAATCGCGACGTTGAGGCTGCGGAACCCGCCGCCGACCGGCGTGGTCAGCGGTCCCTTGATCGAGACGTGGAAGCGCGTCAGCTCATCGAGGGTCTTGCGGGGCAGCCACTCGCCCGTCTTCTCGAAGGCCTTCTCGCCCGCGTAGACCTCGTACCACGCGATGCTGCGTGCGCCGCCGTACGACTTCTGCACCGCCGCATCGAGGACCCGCTGTGCGGCGGCCCAGATGTCCGGCCCGATCCCGTCACCCTCAATGAAAGGGATGATCGGTCGGTCAGGCACGACGAGGCTGTTGTCGGCCCGCTGGGTGATCGCCTGCCCATCCGCAGGTACTCGGTACAGTTCGCTCATGGCTCGCTCCCGCCGTCGTTCGCGCTTGCTCGTGGGGCCGAAACGCTGCTGGAATTCGAAGTCCCCACCCGCTCAGTCGCGGTGGCTCGCGTCTCTATGCTCTCGCCCCTGCTCCGTCAAGGGTGGCGCCCCGGGGACAATCGAGGCCGAGGGCTGCGCGGAGCGGTGGTCGGCGGCGAGCGATTGCCCGCTTTCAGCCGTTGGCGGTCAGCGGTCAGCCGGTGACGGACGCCGCGAGCTTGCTGCTGACCTCGACCGCACGTGGGTCGCCGCCGGGCTGATCGCTGATGCCTGACCGCTGACCGCTGATACGCGTCGTTGACACGAGCACCCTGAGATTCTATCCAGGCGGCCCCTTCAGCCAGCGGTGAGCACGTGCACGGACCCCTCAAGATCTTCGCCGGCCGCTCTCACAAGAAGCTCGCAGAGCGGATCTGCCACATCCTGGACCTCCATCTGGGCGACAGCGAGCTCGTGAAGTTCTCCAACGAGAACCTCATGGTGAAGATCAACGAGAACGTCCGCGGCTGTGACGTCTTCGTGATCCAGACCTCAGCGCCGCCGGTGCATGAAGGGATCATCGAGCTGCTGATCATGATCGACGCGCTCAAGCACGCGTCGGCCGGTCGGATCACCGCGGTCATCCCGTACTTCCCGTACGTCCGCTCCGACAAGAAGGACAAGCCGCGCATCTCGATCACGGCGCGGCTCATGGCCGACCTGCTCGAGACCGCGGGTGCCGACCGCGTCGTCACCATGGACCTGCACTCGCCGCAGATCGCCGGGTTCTTCCGCATCCCCGTCGACCACCTTCAGGCGGTCCCGATCATCGCGGACCACCTGCAGAAGAACGACCTCGAGAACCGGGTGCTGGTCGCTGGCGACGCTGGCGAGGCCAAGGAGGTCGGGCGCTACGCGAACCGGCTGCACCTGCCGATGGCCATCATCGACAAGCGCCGCGACGGCGACGACGAGAAGCCCAAGCCCGCCCACGTCATCGGTGACGTCACCGGCAAGCACTGCATCATCGTCGACGACGAGGTCTCGACCGGTCGGACGCTCATCGAAGCCGCCAACTTCCTCAAAGAGAAGGGCGCGCTGACCATCACCGCGGCGTTCACCCACCCGGTGCTGGCGGGCGAGGCCGTGGCGCGCTTGGACAAGTCCGCCATCGAGCAGTTCGTGTTCTGCGACACGATCCCGCTGCAGGGGAAGCAGTCGGAGAAGTTCCGAGTGCTCTCGGTGTCGGAGATCTTCGCGAAGGCCATTCGCCGCATCCACGACGGCGACTCGATCTCCCAGCTCTTCCGCTAGCTAGGAAACAGCGGTCGGGGCCAGCCTCCCTGGTTCCCGACAGCCCCGCGACTCGCCCGGCTATTGCGGGCGAATCATCTCTTCGGGCAGCAGGCGATGCTTGTCGACCTCGGGGAAGAGGTGGTCGAGGTACTCGGCCAGCTTCTCGTTGGTCGGGCCGTAGCCGCCGCCGTACATGAAGAGCTCCAGCTCGCGGACCACGTCGCTGGCGTGCTGAAAGCGCTTGTTGACGTCCTTCTCCAGCAGTCGCCGCAGCAGCGGCTCGATGGCCGCCGGGATCGCCGGATTCCATTCGCGCGGGGAGGTCAGCGTCTTCGTGCGGTGCAGGTCGACGACCTGCTCGACGTTCTCGACCGGGTAGAGCTGCTCGCCGGTGAGCATCTCGAAGAGCACCAGCCCGAGGGCGAAGATGTCGGTCCGGTGGTCGGTCACCTCGCCGCGCGCCTGCTCGGGCGACATGTAGGGGACCTTGCCCATGATCTGCTGCCGCTCGTCGGGGCCGATGACGCTGAGGGTCTTGGCGATACCGAAGTCGGCCAGCTTCACGACGCCCTGCCAGCTCGCAAAGATGTTCACGGGGCTGACGTCGCGGTGCACCACGTTGAGCCGCCGGCCGTCGCGGTCGCGCTTGTCGTGCGCGTAGGCCAGCGCGCGAGCGGCCCGGCTGGTCATGAAGACCGCGAGCTCCGGTGGCAGGTAGGTGTTCCGTTCGTCCAGGCGCTGGTTGATGTCCTCGAAGGTCAGGCCGTGCACCCACTCCATCACGATGGCGAAGGAGCCGGCCATGTCGATGAGGTGGTAGACCTGCTGGATGTTCTCGTGGATGAGGTCGGCGACCAGCTTGGCTTCGGCGATGAACAGGTCGCGGAAGAGCCCGCTGTCGATGAGCTCGCGCCGAATCGTCTTGATGCCCACGGTCTTCGTGAAGCCCGACACGCCGAGCTGCTCGGCGAGATAGACCTTGCCCATTCCGCCCTGCGCGACCTCCGAGATGATGCGGAAGCTGCTCACGTACTGGAACGCGTCGAGATTCATCTTTACCTCCAGCGGCCCACCGGCCGCGACCGCCACGTTCTTGTCACGCTGGCCACGGCCCGAGAGCTCACGTACACCGGTACGGGGGGCGACGCGAGGGCTACTGTTCGGAGGCCGGGACACCTTATCTGGCATGGGCTGGCGTGCTCGGGGCGCGGGTCACAGGTCGAACGGCGGGTGTCGAGGGTGCTACGGAGTCGGCAGGCCCAGGTCATCTTCGGCGGAAAATGAGCGCAATGAGTAAACCGGGGCGGCCGGTTGCGGGTGCGACGCTGCCCACGTTCGCCACGCGGGCTCATCGAGTCCAAGCGACGCGTGACTCAGCTGGCGTAGCGTCCGAGCCACACGCCACCGCAGGTAGTCGGGGGCAACGGAAAGGAAGTCTATCAATGGAGCGATGGCGCGAGGATCCCCCAACGCGCCGAGCCCGTCCAGCGCCGAACGAAGCAAAGTGGCATCCAGTGCCGGCTCCAGCGTGCGCAGCAGCGGGACCAAGGCGTCGGGAGATCCGCTCGCACCTAGGGCTCGAAGCGCCTCAGACGCCACCGCGAGATCGTCGGATTCCGTGAGCGCGCGCGTCCGGGCCACGCCCGCGGCGTCTCCCAGGCGAGCCAGCCCGAGGGCGGCGGCGTCGGCCAGCGCGTCCTCCGGGGAGGCGAGCGCGGCGCGGAGCGGCTCCAGCGCGCCGAGACGTTGCAGCGGCAGCAGCGCGCGGGCTCGGAACGCGAGGTCGGTGTCCTTGCGCTGCACGACGCGCACGAGGTGCGTCACCATGCGCTCGCGTAGCTCGGGCGAGGCCGCGGAGTCCTCGAGCATGCGATCGACGACCTGCTCCTGCATCCACCGTTGGTCCACGACAAGCATGCCCACGCAGGCGCCGAAGTAGCAGACCTCACCTGGGCATTCGCTGTCTTGGCGGCAGTTCTGCCCATTGCCGTAGAGCATGGCGTCGATCTCGGGCGGCAGCGCGTCGCCCGGCGGGAGGACAATCGCGGCCGCGGGCCTGCCGGCCTCCGAGTCTGAAGGGCTCTCACAGGCGGCGACGGCCGCGAGCACCCCGATGAGGGCGCAGACCGCACGAGCGCTCAAACGGGCGCTCCGGCCTTGGCGAGGCCGACGAGGCGCTCGAAGATCCTGCGCTGCGCCGGCCGGTCCTGCATCCACTCCGGGTGCCACTGAACGCCCAGCACCCAGGGCGTGCCGTCCCGTTCCACGGCCTCCGGGATGCCGTCGGGCGAGTGCGCGATGACCCGCAGCGAGGCCGGGATCACTCGGAGACCCTGGTGGTGCACGGAGTTGACGTGGTGCGAGTCGTCGCCAAAGAGGCGCTCCAGCTCCGTCCCAGGCGCCAGGGTGATGTCGTGGGAGAGCGCGTCGTACAACTCCTGGCTGCGGTGGACCTTCGACCCATCGCGCATCGTCGCCAGGTCCTGCCAGAGGGAGCCGCCCTCGGCCACGTTGATCAGCTGGGCGCCGCGGCACACGCCGAGGACGGGCTTATTATGGGTAAGTGCTGCGCGGTACAGCGCCATCTCCCAGCGATCGCGGTCCGGGTCGCCGGCCCAGGCGGGGTTGACCACGTCCTCGCCATACATCCCGGGGCTGACGTCGGCGCCGCCGGTCAGGACCAGCCCGTCCACCCGCTCCATCATCGCGTCGGCCTGCGCGGCCAGCTCGTCGGGGGTCTCCGCACCTGCCCGATAGAGCATGAGCGGCAGACCGCCGGCAGAGCGGAGCGCGTGGGCGATCGACGCGTCACCGTACTCGAGCGCCTTGTTCTTATAGAAGCGCCGATCTTCGGCCGGAAAGGCGTTTGGGCTGACACCGATAAGGGGTTGTTTGCTCACGTGGCCATAGGTAGTGCGAGCGTGCGTCGACGTCAACGAGGACCGCTCGGGGCGTTATCCAGATTGCAGCGGCGCGCTCAGGTCGGTAGCGTGTCAGGCCATGGCAAACCGCTCGTATCTGTCGCGCAGTTTTTGGCTCTCCCTCGGCGCCCTCGCGCTTGCCCTGTCGGGGGCTGGCTGCGACGACTCGGTCGCGCCCGACGTGGACGCGGCCCCGCGCGACCTGCCGGTGGTGCCCGGGGACGATGGCGGCGTACTCGCCGACGTCGGTCCGGACGCCGACGGCTTCACCCCCTTCGAGATCGTGGAGCCACCGGAGGTCGGGCCCGGACCCGGCGAGTGCACGGGCTCGGTCAAGGGGCCCGAGTGCGGCTGCGATTTCAACGCGGACTGTTTCTCCGGCTGGTGCATCCCCATCGACACTGGCCCCTTTCCGTCGGTCTGCACCCAAGTGTGTGGCGGCGCGGTCACCTGCCACGACGACTGGGGCTGTGAGCCCATCGTCGGCGGCGGCGATCAGCTCAACATCTGCGTGCCCCCGGTGGTCGTCATCTGTCAGGAGTGCACCGAAAACCTCGACTGCGGCGGGCCTGGGGATCTCTGCCTCGACCTGAGCGACGGTCGGCAGTGCGGCTTGGACTGCGGTCCGGGGACCGAGCCCTGCCCTGCCGCTTACGAGTGCAAGGAGGTGCCCGGCCCAGGTGGCACCACCGCGAAGCAGTGCGTGCCGAAGAGCGGCGCCTGCACCTGCGACGAGAGCGTCGACTTCCAGACCGACCCGATCAACTGCGGCAAGTGCAAGCGCGGCTGCGAGTTCCCGCACGCGATCCCCGGCTGCGTCGACGGCGCCTGCACGATCGCGGGCTGCGAGGAGGGGTACGCAGACCTCGACGAGACCCTCGACAACGGCTGCGAGTACGAGTGCACCAAGACCTCGGAGATCGACCTGCCGGACGTCGCGGGGATCGACTCCAACTGCGACGGCATCGACGGCGAGGCCGCGCGGGGCGTGTTCGTGGCGCAGTACGGCAAGCCGAGCGGCGCCGGCACGCGAAACAGCCCCCTGCAGACCATCGCCCAGGGCTTGGCGAAGGCCACCAGCACGTCCAAAGACATCCTCTTCGTCGCCTCGGGCGAGTACCGCGAGCAGGTCATCGCGGTCGATGGGGTCAGCATCTACGGGGGCTATTCGCCAGACGGCAAGTGGAAGCGCGACCCCGCGTCCTTCGAGACCATCCTCATCGCCGAGACCGCCGACGCCACCGGACAAATCCGCACATTGGTGATGGACGGCCTGACCAAGACGACCGTGCTCGGCGGCCTCACCGTGAACTCCGGCTCGAACACCGCCGAGAGCAGCAGCAGCTACGCGGTATGGATTCGAAACAGCGGCGACGCGGTCCGCATCGTCGGCTCGCGCATCATCGGCGGCAACGGAGGCCCCGGAAAGTCAGGCGCCAACGGAGGAAAAGGCAGCCCCGGCGCGCAGGGACAGCCGGGGACGGCGGGACTGGACGACTGCACGTGCAACGAGCCCGAGAGCTACCAAGGCAAGGGCGGGGTCGGCGGAGTGGGTCAGTGTCCATCGGGGGTCGGCTCCGGCGGAAAGGGAGCATCCTCCAAATGCAAGACGGACACCCCCCCGTCTGGCTCAGCTTCGCCAGGAGGGGCGGCGGGCGGCGGCCCTGGCAAGAAGGGCGAGGACGGAGGAGCAGGGGCGACCGGGGCTCATGGCGTAGGGGGAGACGGGGCCGGAACGGTCCTCGCGAACGGCCTGTGGCGTGGGGCAGACGGGAAGGACGGAATCGCCGGTGGCCACGGCGTCGGCGGTGGCGGTGGCGGCGCCGGTCAGGGCGTCGCCGGCTGCACAATCATCATCTTCCCCGCTGGCGGCGTCTGGGGCGGTGGCGGCGGTGGCGGCGGTGGCGCCGGCTGCGGAGGGCTCCCGGGTGGCGGCGGCACAGCGGGCGGAGGGTCTTTCGGCGTATTCGCCGTCGATTCGAGCCCGCTCATCCAGAACACGGTTATTGGGCACCGCAGCGGCGGTAACGGCGGCAACGGCGGCCTGCATGGCAAGGCGGGCAAGGGCCAGGTGGGCGGCGTTGGCGGCGTCGGCGGCAACAATCACAAAGCGGGCGACGGCGGCCGCGGAGGCGACGGCGGAGACGGCGGCAACGGCGGCGGCGGTGGCGGCGGCGTCGCCTACGGCATCTACGCGGTGGGCTCGTCGGCGCCCACGTGCCAGACCGTGACCTACGAACCGCTTGGAACCGGCGGGCTCGGCGGATTCCCGGGTGACGGCTCGGGAAACCCAGGCGGGACTGGCGCCAGAGGCGGTTCAAACAACGTAGCGAGTTGCCCGAAGTAACCCTACCGTGGCGACGTGGGCCAACAGCCCGCCTCAGCCAGAGGCGCGAATTCGACGAGCCAACCGAGCCCTGCGTTCTGGGTCGGGTTGCTTGCGAGTCCGAAGGCGATCACGTGAGTCGCGCTTGATCTTACGGCACCGTAGACGCCCCAAACCGACCAGTCGGCCCCCTTCGCTTGCCCCTGAAAGCTGTGGGGATTCTGGACCACCGCGGTGGGAATATTCAGGTCGAGCCAGAAGGCGCCGGCGCTCGCAGAGTAGGTCGGCTCGTAAGTCGCCGAGTAGCCAACGAAGCCCCATCTGCCCTCTCCGAGGCTGACGGCGCCGGTGGGCGAAGCGAATGGCGACTCACCGGTCGTCCACGTGCCGACCGCGTTGCAATCAGTGCCGAATCGCCCCACATACAATGCGGGCTTCGAACCGCCGAGCGGCGCCGTCCCGAGGACCACGGCATCCCCTGACGGGTCGGCCTGGATCGCAGCGATATCGATTTGGCCGAGATCCACTGAGCAACTCACATCGCCTTGCTCATCAAGCCACGCGAACCAGTGACCGGGCGGATCGGCGAAAGCTCCACCGGCGGCATAGCCGCCCGTCGCCCCGCGCGCGAGTCCATCCACAGATGAGGCAGCCCGGCCGAGTATGAAGAGCTCGCTTGTGGACGCTGGGCTGAGGAATCCTGTGTAGCTAAGGCGCGTCAGCCGCACCGTAAGAAACGGCGCGAGCGGATTGGTCAGGGTCCGCCCCCGCCAGGCGAGCAAGATGGCGCCGCTCGGCGACACTCGAAGCTTACCGGCTTGCACGGATTCAAGCAGCAGTTCGCTCGAGTCCCATCGCCCCGCAAGAGCGCCCTCCTTCGTCAGCACTTGAACCGCCATCTCGTCCCCATACTGTGACGCGCTGCTCGGTTCCTCCGATCCGCTGACCACGATGGCACCCTCAGCCAAGGCCGCGACGTGCGCATATCCGCCGCGCTTATCCGCCGGAGCCGGATCCCACTGGGCAAACCCACCATCCGCGCCTTCAACCAGGACCAGCGGCCGAAGTTGAGCGCCACCGGCCTCGCGCTTCCCTCCGGCGGCGACCAGCAGACCTTCCTCCGTGAGGAGGGCATCCGCGATCAAGACACTCTCGCCCTCCGCACCCCCGAAGAACCGCTCGCTGTATCCCGGTTTTCCGGGCGTGCAGAGGCCCGCTTGGCATGCGTCACCGAGGGTGCACGGGTCGCCGTCGTCGCAATGGGCGCCGTCATCGGCCGGCACGACTTCACACCGGCCGCCGTTGCCGCAGGAGACTTGCTCGCACGTACCGGGTCGGAGGTCCGCGACGCCTTGGTCCGCTGCCTCGACTTCCGGTTGCTCGTCGGTCGCACCGTCGGACACCGCAAGGTCCGGGGTGTCAGGCGCGGCTAGGTCCCCAATCCCACGGTCCACGGGCGCGTCGTCTCCGTCGACATCGGTCGCGCTGACATCGGTGCGCAAAATTTTCGGGAACGGTGGCGGGCTGACGCATGCGAGCAAGACGCTGGCCACGCCGCAAACGCATAGAAGGCTTCTGGCAGAATTTCGGGTCACGCAGTCCTCCGAACCTCCCATGCTAGCTGGCGTGCCGCGTCCGCGCGACTCTTGAAGTGCGCTTCTGCTTGCGGGCGGGGCGGGTTCCGTTGACGAGGGCGTTGCGGAGGCGGGCGAGGCGTCGGCTTGCCCAGCTTGGGTGGTGGCGGCAGCGTGCGGCGAGCTTCGCTAGGGGGACCTCGTCGAAGTGGTGGGCGATGAGGAAGCGCTGGTCGCGGGCGATGAGGAGCGAGAGCATGTGGCGCGCGGCGACTTGGTTCTCGACGCTGCTCTCCGGCTCGGCGACGACCGCGCGGGCTGCGGACGCGCTGACTCGACGCTGGGCTCGCTCGTGGCGAAGCGCCTTCAGCAGCGCGCCTCGCACCCAGCCCCGCGCGTAGACAGCGAAGGACACGCCGCGGGTGATGTCCCAGCACTTCGCGGCCTCGACGGTCGCGACATCCGCGACGGCGCGGACGTCCGCTTTGCTCAGCAACCCCCTGTGCGCGCGGGTCATGTGCAGCGCCATCACGTGGATGGCGTCGCGGCTGGCGAGGACGGTGTGCTCGGGGCATTTGAGGCGAGTGCGTGCGTTCATGCGGCCCTGACAAAGCAGGACCCGTGCCAGCGGCCACCTCCAGCCGAAGAGCCGGCCAACACACATCTCGTCGCGCCTGCTTGGCCGCGCGGTCCGCTCTGTTGAACGGCTCTCTCGTGACGGCCTCCGCGCGCGCTTTGGACGCATTTGCCGGGGTTCGCGGACCCCGATCTGGGGCTTGCCGTCCCCATCGCGGGCGCGTTACGGTCCGCCGCCATGCCGACCCGCCACATCCTCGCCGCCGTCTTCGCCCTCACCGCAGCCTTCGCCACCGGCCTGCCCGGCTGCGACCAGGGGCCAACGCAGGAGCGGACCGTAGGCGGCCGCGGCTTCCCCTGCTACTTCGACCGCGACTGCGCCGCACCGACGCTGTGCGAGTCGACCAACGCCGCCCCCTTCCCTGTCTGCACCGGCCTTCGCCTCCGCGGCCAGACCTGCGGCATCGACGACGACTGCGCCTTCACCCGCGACACCCGCGGCCTGCCCCTGGAGTGCAGCGACTTCGGCCTCTGCCTCTTCCCGGGCGAGGTGGTGCCCCCCTGATGCGCGTGCTGGTCTCCAACGACGACGGCGTCGACGCGCCCGGCATCGAGGTGCTGCGCGCCTGCGCCAGCGCCGTCTTCGACGAGGTCGTCGTCGTCGCGCCCGCCACCGAGATGAGCGGCGTCGGGCAGAGCCTCACCCTCCACGCCCCGCTGCGCGTTCAGCAGCGCGGCGACGCCGTCTACGCCGTCACCGGAACCCCCGTCGACTGCGTCCTGGTCGCCCTCGGCTACCTGATGCCCGATCGCCAGCCCGATCTCATCCTGTCAGGCATCAACCGCGGCCCGAACATGGGCAACGACGTCCACTACTCCGGCACGGTCGCGGCCGCCCGTGAAGGCGCCATCCACGGCATCCCATCGGTGGCGCTGAGCCTCGCCGGCCACCGCACCTTCCCTTTCGAGAGCGTCGCCCCGGCCGTCATCGAGCTGCTGCGATGGGTGCGCGACTCCCGCCCTGCCCTCACCGGCCTCGTCAACGTCAACGTCCCGGTCCCCGCGGCCGACGCGATGGGCCCCGGCCTCGGCGGTGTCCCCGGAATCCACGGCGTCCAGGTCACCCGCCTCGGCCACCGCTCGTATTCCAACCACATCATCTTCCGCGACGACCCGCGCGGCGTCCCCTACCTCTGGATCGGCGGCGACTTCCCGCAGATGCAGGATCTGGACGGCACCGACTGCAACGCCGTCCGCGACGGGTTCATCTCGGTGACCCCACTCGGACTTGACCCCACCGCGCCCGACGCGATGGCCGCGCTCGGCGGCATCGAACGACTCGGCGCGACTGACCCCACGGAGTAGCCGCCATGCCCGCCCTCGAGACCCTGAACCGACTGATCCGCGACGTCCCCGACTTCCCGAAGCCCGGCATCGTCTTCAAGGACATCACGCCGGTCCTCGCCGACGCCGCCGCCCTGCGCGAGGTCGTCGACGCGCTCGCCGCGCCTTGGAAGAAGGCGGGCGTCAACCGGATCGTCGGCATCGAGTCGCGCGGGTTCATCTTCGGCGCGGCCGTCGCCTACGCGATGGGCGTCGGCCTCGACCTCGTGCGCAAGCCGGGCAAGCTGCCGCGTACGACTCACGGCGTCTCCTACGAGCTTGAGTACGGGACCGACCGCCTCGAGATCCACGACGACGCGCTGGGGCCGGACGCGCGCGTGGCGGTCATCGACGACGTGCTGGCGACCGGCGGCACGGCCGAGGCCGTCGGGAAGCTCATCGCGCTGTCCGGCGCCACGCTTTGTGGCTACGGCTTCGTGCTCGAGCTGGACTTCCTCGACGGCCGAAAGCGCCTTGGCGACGTGCCCGTGCACTCGCTGCAGCACATCGGCTGAGCCGCGGCCGGCCCGCGGGTCTACGCGACCTTCGAGCCTGCCGGAGCCGCCGCACCCGGTCGCAGCAACGCCAGCCCGCCCTCGGGCGTCTCGCTGGTGAGGATCATGCCCTGCGAGAGGATCTTGAAGATCTTCCGCGGGGCGAGGTTCGCGACCAGCACGACCTGCGAGCCCTCGAGGCCCTCGGGCGCGATGTGCTGCGCCAGCCCGCTGACGACGCGCCGCTGCTCGGTGCCGAGGTCCAGCGTGAAGTCCAGCAGGCGGTCGGAGCCGTCGACGCGCTGGCAGGAGAGCACGGTGGCGACTCGCAGATCGACCTTCTCGAAGGCGTCGAACCCGATCTCGGGCGGGCGATCGTCGGCGGGGCTGTCTGCAGCCGGCTTGGCTGAGGGCGCTTCGGCTGCTGGGGGCTTACCCGCGGGAGCCTTCTCGGGAGCCGCTTCGGTCGCTGCGGGCATCTCCGCCCGGGGGAAGAGCGCCTCGCCGAGCGCCAAGCGCGTGCCGGCCTTCAGCTCGCCCCAGCGCAGGTCGCCCAGGGTGCTCGGGGGGCCGGGCGTGCCCAGGCCCTCGAGGAGGGCCTCCATCTTGCTGGGCATCACCGGCCAGAGCAGCCAGGCCGTGTGCCGCAGGGCCTCCAGCACGGTGTAGAGGATGCGACCCGCGCCGGCGACGTCGGTCTTGACCAGCTTGAAGGGCGCCGTGTCGGTCACGTACTTGTTGAGCGAGCGGACGAACTGCATCGTCTCTTCGATGGCGCTGTGCAGCTTCAGGTCGTCGACGAGCCCAGGGACCTGCGCGACCAGCTCAGCCGCGGCCGAGATGACCGCCCGCTCGGCCTCCGCCGGCTCGCCCGCCTCGGGGACCGCGCCCTCGAAGTAGCGATCGCACAGACCCGCGACGCGACGGGCGAGGTTGCCGAGGTCGTTGGCGAGGTCGCTGTTGTTGCGACGCACAAGAGCCTCTTCGCTGAAGTTCGAGTCGAGGCCGATGACCATGTCCCGCATCAGGAAGAAGCGCAGCACATCGGCGCCGTACACGTCTTTCATGCCCAGTGGGCTCACCACGTTTCCGAGGCTCTTCGACATCTTCGTGTCGTCCTGGAGCCACCAGCCCGTCGCGGTGATGCTGCGCGGCAACGGCAGCTCCAGCGCCATGAGCATGGTGGTCCAGTAGACCGAGTGGGTGGTCAGGATGTCCTTGCCGATGAGGTGATGGACGTGCGGCCACCAGGTCCGAAAGCGCGCCTCATCGGTGTAGAGGCCGATGGCGCTGGCGTAGTTGAGCAGCGCGTCGAACCAGACGTAGGTGACGTAATCCGCGTCAAAGGGCAGCTCGATGCCCCACGCGAGGCGTTCTTTCGGGCGCGAGATGCAGAGGTCTTCGAGGCCCTTGTCGAGAAAGCCCAGGACCTCGTTGGCGCGGTGGGGCGGCCGGATGAAGTCGGGGTTGGCGGCGATGTGCGCGCGCAGCCGCTCGCCGTACTTCGACATCTGGAAGAAGTAGTTCTTCTCGCTGATCCACTGGACCTCGCCGCCCGTGTCCGGGCAGCGGCCGTCGACGAGGTCCTTCTCGGTGAAGAAGCGCTCCGCGCCGGTCGAGTACCAGCCTTCGTAGTACTGAATCGTGATCTCGCCGGCGTCCCAGAGCTTCTGCAGCGCCTGCTTCACGACCGCGGTGTGGCGGGGCTCGGTGGTGCGGATGAAGTCGTCGTTGCTGACGTGCAGCTCAGGCCACAGGTCGCGGAAGGCGGCGTGGAGCTCGTCGCAGTGTGCCTGGGGCGTGACGCCGCGTCGGTCCGCCGCCTCTTGCACCTTCTGCCCGTGTTCGTCGGTGCCCGTGAGGAACCACGTCTCGTCGCCCATCAGCCGCCGGTAGCGCCGCATGGTGTCGGCGAGGACCGTGCAGTACGCGTGGCCGATGTGGGGCTTGTCGTTGACGTAGTAGATGGGCGTCGTGACGTAGTAGCGGCCGGGATCACCCATCGTAACTACCTCCTGGGGGCGAACCTCATAGTCACCGCCCGCGGGAGGTGTCAACCGCGCTCAGACTGGCCAGGACCACGCAACCCTTGGCGTGGACAGCGCTTTTGGCCACACCCGCGCGCCGATCTCACCTTGACCCTGCGTCGGCGCTCGTACTATGAAGCCCGCCGCTCGGTCCCCGTAGCTCAGATGGATAGAGCGACCGCCTCCTAAGCGGTAGGCCACAGGTTCGAATCCTGTCGGGGACGCCACGAAATGAGCCCCGCCGAGAACGCGGGGGCGCTCGCCGGTCCTCGCAGGGCCCCGTCCAAAAAAACCAACTCGCAGCGAGCCCCGAGCGGGCGCGGAGGCGTGATGAATCGCTCAGAACTGGTTGAGACCGTCGCGAAACAGAAGAGTGTCCCGAGGAAGGCGGCCGACGTGGCCGTCACGACGATCTTCGACGCGATCTTTGACGCCGTCGAGAGCGGCGAGCGCGTGGAGATTCGCGGGTTCGGCAGCTTCACCACCCGCGAGTACGGCGCGTACACGGGGCGCAACCCGCGCACTGGCGCCTCGGTGGACGTCGCGCCGAAGCGGCTGCCCTTCTTCAAGGTCGGCAAGGATCTGAAGAACCGCGTCGACGGCTGAACCCCCGGTGGTTGTCGACCGCGCGGCGTCGTTGGTACAACCCCGGGAAGGCTGAACGAGTCGCGGTAGAGCGGCGCGTCCTGGCCGAAGAGGTGAGTCCCATGAAGTGTTCAGCGTGCAGCCGACAGATTGCTGAGGGTTCCGCGTTCTGCCCCTACTGCGGGGGTCGGCCGGACGCCGGGGCGTCAGGTTCGGACGCGACCGCGGCGTTCGACGCGCGCGATCTGGCTCGCCTGCTTGACGCTGAAGAGGCGGACGACGTCACTGTCTCGATGACCGCCGACGAGCTGGGGCTGGCGGACGCCCTCGCGGCGCATGCGGCGGAGCAGGCGAAGGCGAAGGCCAAGCCGCAGGCGGCAACCGAGCCGCCGGAGGACGGCTTCGACGACACCGAGGCGACGGTCGCCATGGTGCTGCCGCCTGGGTTCGCCGAGTCGCTGGACGAGGCCGCGGCGAGCGCGGATGCGTCCCCGAAGACGATCCTCGGACGCCCCGGCGTCGGACCGGGGGCGGCCGCGTCGCCGACGCGTCCTCCGGCGAGCGCGGCACCGTCACACGCGCCTGAGCCTGCGCGGGGGCCTGAGCCTGCGCGGGGACCCGAGATCGACCCCTTCGGCCAGACCCTGCAGTCGCCCGCGATCACCGATGAGGAGCTGCAGGCGCTCGCGCCGCAGGCGCTGGGTCGTCACGACTTCCTCTCGCCGTCCGCCCCCGCGCCCGACGTCGCGCTCTCCGCGGTCGGCGTAGGCGCCAGCGGCCCGGCGACCAAAGCGATTCAGCCGGCCAAAAAAGGCGGCGGCAAGGTCATGATCTTCGTGGCCGCGATAGTGCTCGCGCTGGTGGTGACGGCCGCGGTGCTGCTGCTCAGTCGCAGCGGAGGGGCCGGCGGATCGTCGGGGCGCTTGGCCGAGCAGAATCTGCCCAAGGACGTGGACGGTGTCGTGGGCGTGAGCTGGGACGCGGTCCGCGCGACCTGGGTGTACGAGAAGGTCGGACCCGCGCTGAAGAAGCAGCTTGCTGACGACGCGACCGCCAAGAAGATGGCCGAGATGGGTGTCGACCTGGACGGGGTCAGCGCCATCGCCGTCGGCATCAAGTCCACGTCCGACGGGTCGCCGGGCAGCGTGGTGGTGAGCCAGGCCGCCTTCGACAAAGACAAGGTGCTCGCTGAGCTGGAGAAGCAGCAGGGCGACGACGAGAAGACCGCGATCGGCGGGACGGAGTTTTACGGCAAGCCCACGCGAATGCTCGTGGGGCTGCTGGCCGACGACCTGGTGATGGGCGGGCCCAAAGAGCTGGTCGAGCTGGCGATGGCCGCCCGGGCTGGCGGCGAGACCGTCGAGAAGAACGAGGGCGTGCAGGCCGCCCTGGCCAGCGTGGATGCCGGCGCGCCCATTTGGGGGGCCGTGGTCGTCAACGCACAGGCGCTCGCGATGGCCGAGAGCAGCGGCGGCGGGATGGTGGCGGAGTACCTGAAGGCCGGCGACGCCTTCGGCTTCAGCGTCGAGATGAGCGGCGACGTGGTGCTGCGCGCGGGCGCGGTCTTCAGCGACGAGGATCGGGCCGAGAAGGCGCGGGTCGCCGTCGACCAGGGCGTGGCCTTCCTCAAGATGGGCATCCAGCTCGGCGCCAAAGACAAGATCCCCGAGGGGTATCGCGAAGACGTGCCGAAGCTGCTCGACAGCATCGAGTTGAAGCGTGACGGCGCGGTGGTGCGCCTGTCGGTCACGGTGCCGCGACCGCTGGCCGAGCGGGCGCTGGGCGACGGGATGCAGCAGGTCGGCGGCGGCGGTTCGCTGGCCGATCCGTAGGCGCGTTCCGGTCGCCCGTTTTCATTGGCGATTTTCTGGCGCGACCACTGCGGCGGTCCTAGCCTCGACAAAGGCCTTGGCGCCAGGGCGTGGGTCGTGAGACACGACGCCGTGGCGGCTCGGACACAGCGCTCGCGGAATGCGTCGCTGCTTCGGGGCTGCGCGGTTGGCACGGCCCTTGCTGAGTGAGACAGGGCCGGACGGCCCGGCGCACAGAATGAACACGGTCGCCCGCGGCGAGGCTGCGTTGGCGAGATGAGGAGTGGTCGGATGGAGACGCTGGCGGTTGTAGGCGCGGTGGGTGGCGGCCTGGGTGCTGCCTTGTTGATGGTGCGGATCGGCATGGGGGCGGTCATCGCGCTCATGCCCTCACGCCGCGGGTAGGCCGCGTTTGGCGGGTTGAGGCGCTCTCGTCGCGCGGTTATGGTGCGACCATGACCGACGCGCCCAGCGCTCAGAGCACGGACGACGCCTACCTCGGCTTCGTTCGCTCCGCCCGCGCGCGGAGGTTTCAGCGGCTCGCTGACGAGGAGTTCGACCTCCTCGTGGTCGGCGGCGGCATCACCGGCTGCGGGGTCGCCCGCGACGCGGTGCTGCGCGGCTTGAAGGTGGCGCTCGTGGAGCGCGGCGACTACGCGTCGGGCACCTCGAGCAAGTCGTCGCGCTTGGTCCACGGCGGCATCCGCTACCTCGAGCAGCTTCAGCTCGGGCTGGTCTTCGAGTCCGCCCGCGAGCGGGCCGTGCTCGAGCGCTTGAACCCGCACCTGGTCTGGCCGCAGTCCTTCGTCATCCCGGGGTTTACGGGAGACAAACACAGGCTGTCCGTGATGGGGCTCGGGCTGTGGATCCACGAGGCGCTCAGCCTCTTTCGCAGCCACGGCCGCCCTCGCCGCCTGACCCCCGACGCCACGAGCGCGCGGGTGCCCGGCTTGCGCCGTGAGGGCCTGCGCGGTGCCCTCCACTACTGGGACTGCCGAACCGACGACGCGCGCCTCACCCTGGCGAACGCGATGGACGCCGAGCGGCACGGCGCGGTCACGCTGAACTACGCGCGCTTCGAGGCCCTCTTGCAGCGCCCCGACGGCAGCGTCCGCGGCGCGCGCATCATCGACGCGCTCGATGGACGCAGCGTCGAGGTCCGCTGCCGTCACATCGCCTACGCGGCGGGCGCCTTCACCGACGCCCTCCCCTCCTCGCCCGGCGAGGGCAAGCTGCTGCGGGTCACCCGCGGCACCCACATCGTCCTGCCGCGCGCGCGCCTGCCGGTGGACGACGTGGTCATCATGGCCGCCGAGGACCGCCGGATGGTCTACGCGATCCCCCACTTCGAGGTCACCTATGTCGGCACGACCGACACCGACCACGAGGCCGCACCGGGGCCCGTGGTCGCGACGGTCGACGACGTGGCCTACCTGCTGGCCGCGACGAATCGCAGCTTCCCGGCGGCCGAGATCGAGCCCGCGGACATCATCACGACCTGGGCCGGCCTGCGCCCCCTGATCCGCGATGGGGCCGCCACGGCGTCGCGCACGAGCCGCGAGCACCAGCGCTTCGACGATCCGCGCGGGATCACGACCATCGCGGGCGGGAAGCTCACGACCTACCGCAGCATGGCCGAGGAGGTCGTGGACGCGGCGGCCTCGCGGCTTCGCGGCATGGGGTGCGAGGCGGGGCCCTGTCGGTCGGCGCTGCTGCCGCTAGATCCCGCGCTTCCGCCGGCCCCCCCGGGCGCTCCCGACCGCGACCCGACCGCCCACCTTTGGCGCAACCACGGCAGCGGGATGGTCTGGGTGCAGGAGCGCGTGCGGCGGGTCCCGACCGAGGGCCGCCCCATTTTGCCAGGATTTCCCTGGGTGTTTGCCCAGGTCAGCTACGCGGTCGCCTTCGAGCAGGCGACGCGGCTGGCCGACCTGATGATTCGGCGACTCGGCATCTTCTACCGGGCGCCCGACCAGGGCGTCGCGGCGGCACCGGCGGTCGCGGCGCACATGGCGCAGGCGCTCGGCCTGGACGCCGCGTGGGTCCGGGCGGAGCTTGCGGACTACGAAGCCCAGGTGCGCGCGAATCGGGCCGCCGTCGAGGCGCTGGCGGAGACGGCTTCGCGCTGACAAGCCGACCCGGTTCCGGCATGATGCGCTCCCGACGTGCCCGGAGCTTGGCAGGACGCGGGAGGAGCGGCGGCGATGTGGACCATGCGCGACGCAGCGATCGCGGTAGCCCTTTCGGCGCTGGGGAGTCTGGCGAGCGGCTGCGGCGATCCGTGCGCCGAGCTCGAGCACAAGGTGTGCGAGAAACTGCACGACAAACGCCGCTGCGAGTTGATGCAGGACATCGACCGCCGCGAAAAGCTGGGTAGCGAAGCGTGCGAGAGCATCCTCAAGTCCCTCGACCGGCGCTGAACGCCTCATCCACAGAGGCCTGCGCCGATCGGCGGCGGGGCCGCGGGTGAAAGACCGCGGGATCGTCATCGACTGGGCGTTGACCTTCGTCGCCGTGGCGCTGATGGCCGTGCTGTTGGCGCTGGACGCGAGCCGCCCGCCGGATCCCACGGTGGCGGACCTGGCGGTCGCGCGCGAGGTCGAGCTGCCCTTCAAGCTGGTGGACGCGGGCAACGCGGTGCCCGCCGAGATGCGCGAAGCCATCGGCCTGGGCCCCGACACGACGGAGGACGTCGCGCGGGCCGTGAGCGAGCTGGAGCAGGCCATCGAGCGCCAGCCCGCGCAGCCGTCCATGCTGCTGATCGCGGCGGCCGTCGCGGCGTCTGAAGGCGCGGACGAGCTGTGCCTACGCGCGCTGGACCGTGTCGCCGAGGATGAGCGCGGCATGCAGACGTGGCGCGTGCTCGTCGACAACCTGCACGACCTGGCGCGGGGACGGCCGGCGCGGCAGCCGGAGCCGACGCTGTCGGAGCTACGCAACGCGGGCGCTTCAGATTGGCTCGTCGAGCGGCTGCGGGCGCGCCACGAGCACAACTCCGACGCCCCCACCCGCCGCGCCGAGGCGATGACTCGCGTCGAGTCCCGCGCCACCGCGTTCGCCGAGCGCGCGGTGACCTCGCTGATCATCGTCGGCACCCTCTTCGTGTTCGGCAGCCTGCTCCTGCTCCTGTGGCCGCTGGTCAGCCGCTCGCTCATCGGCAGCGGGCGCGTCGGGCTCGGCGACCTGCCCAGCCCCTTCGTCGTCCCGGCCACGCGCCGCGTCGTCGCCATCTGGTTTCTCGGCTTCCTCGCCATCGGCTTCGGGATGGACCTCGTCTTCTCGTTCCCCGAGCGGCCACCCCTGGCGATGGCGCTAAATCTCGTGCTCCAGACCGTGGTCGCCGGCGGACTCACGCTCTCGCTGGTCCAAAACTTCGCCCGCCGCCCCGGGGACACGACCCCGCTCTGGGTACCGCTGCGCCTCGGCGCGCTGATCCCCGCGGGCGGCCCGCTTGGCGTCCTCGTGTGGACCGTCGCCGGCCTCTCGATGTCCGTGGTCGTCGTGAGCGCGGCGTCTATCGTCCAGGCGGGCTTCGGGGCCGCCGCCGAGGAGGCGCAGCCCATCCTGCGGCTCTTCGCCGAGGGCGAGGACGTGCGCGTGCAGGTCGCCATCGCAGTCGCGGCGGTCCTCATCGGGCCCTTCTTCGAGGAGGTCCTCTTTCGCGGCTTCATCTACCGGAATCTGCGCGATCTGATGGGCCCGGGCCTCGCCATGGGGGCGAGCGCGCTGCTCTTCGGCCTCGTCCATCTCCAGGCGCCGCTCATCGTCCCCCTCGCGGCCCTCGGCGTCGTGCTGGCCTTCCTCTTCGAGCGTTCCGGTTCGCTGCTGGTCCCCATCGCGGTCCACTCCCTGTGGAACCTCGGGCAGCTGATCATCGCCCACCAGGTCGTCACCGGGTGACCACGCCGCCGCCGCTGCCCGCGTGGCTCGTGGCGACCGCACCCGCGGGTAGCTTGCGCGTGCGCTGGTCGGCGCCGCCGGAGCCGCCGGAGCCGCCCACCCAGGCTAGCCTCCTGGTCTGCCTACGCCCCATTTTCCCTGATGACGCCGAGGAGTTTTGGGCGGGCGGGCTTGACTCCGACATCATCCGACACCCGGTCAGCGCCGGCGACGGCCACGCCACGCTCGCGGTCCCCAGCGGCCGCGAGCTGCATCTGGCGCTGGTGCTGCGGGGGCCAGACGGCGCGCTGATGGACGCCCCCGCGCTGAGCCTCGCTCCCGAGCCGAGCCTCGCACCGGCGCCGCCGCGGGTGCTCGAGGCCCCGGTGCACCACGACCACGGCGCGAGCGACCCGCCCGCGCTCATCTTCGTCGCCGGCACCGCGGCCCCCGACCTCGACGCCCTCGCTCGTCGTGTCGCCCTCGCCGTCGGCGCGTCCTCGCCCGCTCCCAGCGCGCCCGCGTCTGTCCCGGCATTCGCCGCCCGCCCGCGGTGGTCGCTGGTTCGCCTCGCGTTCGAGCCACCACCCGGCGCGCCACTCCGCCTGATCCGCCGCGACCGCGCCATCGAGGCCGCCGAGCTGGCCGGCTGGCGCGACAGGCCGCCCCCCGACGCGCTCGAGCTTCCGCCCGACACCGACGCGCTGATCGACGGCCTAGCGGACCCCGCCGCGCCCGAACCATCGGTCATGTTCTACGCGGTCTTCGCCGGCCCCGCGCCGTGGACGCCCCTGCCCGTCGTCCCCCTCTTGCCGCCCTTTGACGCGGCCCGCCGCCCCGCCCTGCTGGGCGACGTCGAGGCCCGCCTTGCGCCCGCGGTCGACCAGCGCCTCGCCCGCCTCGCCACGGCCCCCGTCGCCCTCGGCGATCTCCCCCTCGAGCTGGCGCTCATCGAGGCCGCCGTGCGCTGTCTCCCCGACGAGAGCGCCCTGAAACTCCGCGTCGCCGCGCGTGTCGCCCACCACCGCACCGCCCAACGATATTGAGGCCCTCCGTGCAGCCCTCGCCCGCCCGCTCAGCCCAAGTCATCGTGCCGCCCTACCGCTCCATCGGCCTCGGGGTCGGCACCGCCCTCATCGCCTGCGCGGTCGGCGCCATCGTGCTGATGCTGAGCATCGACCCCCGCGTCTCTCCCGTGGCCCGAGTCTCCGCAGGGACGGCCGGCCTCGCGCTGGTGGTCGCGCTGCTGGTCGGTGCACGCGCGCTGATGAGCTACCGCGGCGGCCTCTTCGTCGACCCGCACGGCGCCCGGCTCGGCATCGGCCTCATGTCGCCGGCGCGCACGTGGTGGCTGCCGATGGACTCGATCCGCGGCATCAGCTCGACCCACGTGGTGCGCGACGGCGACGCGACCTTCACGGCCGCGCTGGAGCTGTCTTGCGGCGCAGCGCTCGTGCTGGCCGAGACCTCGGAGCGCGAGGTCGCCGACGAGGTCACCCGGCTCGTCGCCGACCAGACCGGCCTCCCCGAGATCTCGCCAGCGCCTCCGAGCTCCGGCCCGCCCTCGGGCGAGCAGCGGGTCGCCATCCGCCGCGGGGCCGCGCTGCAGCCCCTGGTCGCCAGCTTCGGCCTCGCCTCGGCGCTGCTCGGCGGCGTGCTGCTCACGGTCGCCGAGAGCTCGCCGATCCTGGCGATCCTCTTCGCCCCCGGGCTGGCGCTGCTGGGGCTAGTGCTCCTCCTGGCCGCCCTCGCCAAGCGCATCGGCCACGAGGAGCTGACCCACCGGGGCGGGCTCTGGACGCATCGCTGGCGCATTCTGGGGCGCGCGCTGTTGACCCGCACCGTGGCCGCGCCCCACCCCCGCTGGCGCTTCCGCGCGGAGCCGGTTCGCGGCGTGTGTCTGGAGCTGGTGACCCCCGACGGCACCCTGGTCATCGGCAGCGGGGCGACGCCCGCCAGCCGCGACAGCATCGAGGCATTGCTCGAGATCGCTCGCGCCTACAGCGCGCCATCCCCGGACGCCTCGTAGCCGCCTTCGGTCGGCCGCGCGCGCCCCTCCTCGCAGAGCTTCAGCAGGTGCGCCAGGCACGAGCGCTCGGCCAGGGGCAGCAGCGGCCGGGCCAGCTCCGGATAGGCTCGCCGCGTCAGCTCAGCCAGGTCAGCGCCCCCGGCTGCGAGCCCTTCGGCGACCTTGGCCTCGCGCATCCGCCGGTGCTGCGCGGTCTCGAGCAGCTTGGCAGCGCCGGCTTGCAGGACCGGGCCATGGGCCGGGACGAGGTGGGTGGGATCGAGCGCCGCGAGCCGCTCCAGCTGAGCGATGTACGTGGCCATGTGGCCGTCGGGCGTCTCGACCAGGATGGTGCCCACGCCCGCCACCATGTCGCCTGCCACCATGAGGCGCCGCGTCGACTCCCACAGCACGATGTGACCCGACGCGTGCCCCGGCGTATGAAGGATCTCCCAGGTGTCATCAGGCGAATCGGAACCTCGGAGGCTGTCCCCCTCGGCCAGCGTCTCGTCCACGGCCAGCATGCCCGTCAGCAGCTCCGCGGTGCGCGGGTGGGCGTAGACGGGCAGGTCGGCCTGGGCGCGCAGCCAGTCGGCCGCGCCCACATGGTCGATGTGGTGGTGGGTGAGCACGATGCCGGCGGCCCGCATCCCGCGCGCCGGCAGGCTCTGGACTTGGGCGAGCAGCGCCTCACGGCCCGCGTCGAAGGGGGTGGCAGGGTCGACGATCCACACGCGCTCGCGCCCCACGAACGAGGTGTTCGTCTGGGTCGCTGGCGGGAGGGTCGGGGTGCGCAGCGGGAGGACGTCCAGGCCCCCGTCACCGTGCTCCCACAACGTTGAAAGCATTTGACAGGTCTCCTCACCGTCTGCTACCAGAGCCGGCCCCTAGCGAAAGGTAAGATCATGCGCGTCTGCGAACTCACCGGCAAGCGCCGAAACGTTGCCAACAACGTCTCGCACGCCAACAACCACACGAAGAAGATCCAGCTCCCGAACGTGCAGTCGAAGCGCATCTTCCTGCCCGACCGCGAGATCTGGATTCGGATGAAGCTGTCGACCCGCGCCATCCGGAACATCAATCGCATGGGCCTTCAGGCCTACTGCACGAAGATCGGCCTCGACTACGAGTCGGTCGTCAAGCGGCACATCCGCAACTAGTAGCGGATCCGGTTCGCCCTCGGCATCGCGCCCCGTGCTCTGCTCCCGCAGAGCGCGAGCAGCCCGAGCAGCAACGCGAGCCAACCGTCGCTCGAGCCCGCGCCTCCGCCAGCGCAGCCACCGCCAGCACCCGAGCCATTGTCGGGTGCCTCGGCGGTGTCGCCGCCGCTGACGTCGCCCGCCGGGTCGTCCGCGACCGGCTTGTCGATGACGGTGTCGCTCGCCTCGATCCAGACCGGGTCCTCTTCCAAGAAGAGCGCGGCGGACCCGCCGTCCACCGCGACGAGGGTCTCGGTCCAGGTCGCGTCGACGCTGCCGTCGGCCTCGAGCTGGCCGGGCACCGACTCGGGCCACAGTGAGACCACCTTCACCGACGGCGACGTGAGCCCGCCCAGCTCGACGGGCGCTCGCTGGCCCGACCAGGCCTCGCCCGGCTGCGCCTGCAGCGTCCAGTCATACCAGAGCACGTAGCCCTTGGAGCCGACGCGGAAGCCGCGCACGTTCTCAGGCATCCCGGTGAGGGGGGTGACCTCGGCGCCATCGGACGCCAGCACCGCGCCGAGTCGCCGCCACACCGCGTAGGCCGGGCGTGGCACCAGCGGGAGCGGGTGGTCCTCGATGCCGAAGGGGTTGGCGCCGCTCTCGACCGACACCGTCAGCAGCCCCGTGCCGGTGCGCGGGCCCGCGGTCGCGAGGGGACCGATGAGCTCGATGGGCTCGGTGTAGAGCACGGTCGAGACCCCGTCCGCGGCCGCCAGCAGCATGTGCCGCGCCAGGCCGGCTGCCTGGGTGCGCAGGGAGCAGCGCGCGTCGGTGCAGGCGGTGCCGGCTTTGGCGACGCTGCCGAGCGCGAGCTCGCCGACCCAGCGGTCCGCGTCGCCGTGCGCGACGGACGCCAGCCAGTTGCTGAGCTTGGTCACGTTGGCGGCCGCGGACACGCCGGTGAGGTCGTCGGTGCTTGCAAAGATGTGGGCGTTGGCCGCGTCGAACCAGGGGCCGCCGGTCTTCAAGCTCTCGAGGCGTTCGGTGAAGGCGGACTTGCTCTGGCTCTCGACCGCGGTGCCGCCGAGCATGATCCCCTGGCCGCGACCCGCGTCGGTGGCGGCCGTGCGGGCCGCCTTGACCTGCGCGGCGTAGGCGCCTTTGGTGAGCTTGTTGGTCTGCTCGGCCCCGAGGGGTTCGTGACCGGGTTCGATGAGGGTGATTTGGTGGGTGGCGCCCCAGGCGGTCACGCGCGCGTCGCCTGGTTTGGCCTGGAACTCGTCCGCGGTGATCTCGCCGCTGCCATTGAGGTCGGGGAACTCTGCGTTGAGCGCGATGGGCTCCACGCCGAAGTCCCCGTCGCCGTCGTAGCGCTCCATCAATGCCTTGATGTAGCTCTGGAACCCCCCAATCTCGGGCGTATCGAAGAGTTCGGGCAGGGTCAGGCACACCTCGAGGGGCGCAGCGTTGAGCAGGCCGACGACGCGGTCGGCGAAGAGCCAGTTGCGGAACTGGCTGGCGTGGATCTTGGCGTAGTCGAGCAGGCGCGGCTCGGTCGCGCCCAGCCGCACGACCGTCGCGCCAAGCTGGGCTGCGCGTATGAGGCGCTCGGCCAGGAACTGCAGCCGAGACTCCTCGTCGAGCGGCTCCCAGGCCTTCGCCGGCAGCGCGTGGATGCCGCTGTACCCGAAGCGCATGGGCGCGGCGGAGGCGGGTGGAGCGCTGAGCTGCAGCGTCAGAGCCGCGGCTAGAGTGAGGACGAGACCAGGACGCAGCATGAACACCTCCGCAATCAGCGCGGGATCCTACAGTTTGGCTTTGGCCCGCGCAAAGCGGCCCAGCCTCGCCGAGGCGCCCCGCGTGACCCGCGCGAGGTGGAGCGGGAGGCGTCCCGTCGCCAACGAGGTTCTCCCTGGGGCAGCCTCGGCGTATGCTGCCGCCCGATGAAGCTGCGCTACCCCCTGAGCCTGCTCGCGCTGGCGCTGCTGATGGCGGTCGTCGCCGGGTGCAATCGCCGCGGCTACCGAATCGACGGCGGCACCAGCCAGCCGGCGCAGCTGCCCCTGCTCGACGCCGAGGCCGACACCGTCTCGGCCCGCGCGCGCCCCCGCCCGGTGCTGCGCGCGCTCCCCGCCGACGTCCTGGGCGTGGAGGCCGTGCGCGTGGTCGTCGTCGCCCACCGCCAGAGCTCCGAGCCGGGCCTGCGCGAGCTGCTGCTCGCCCGCGGCGACGGGCGGCGCGTCGGGGTCCTCTATACGCCACCGGGCGGCTATACGCTGCCCGTGTCGACCGACGACGTGCTGAACGTCCAGTTCCAGCCTCCCGATTCGGAGGCCAGCTTCCGCGGGCCGGCGCTGATCCTGCGCGAGGTCGACGGCCAGCTCATCGCAGCGCTCGCGGCTGGCGGAGGCTTGCCCCCGGGCATCCTCGGCGGCGAGGTCGAGCTCAGCGCCTCCGGCCGCCTCGTCTACGCCGACGCGCGCCAGCTGCCCTCGCTGTGCACCGTGGCGACGCTGCACTACCGCCTGCGCGTCCGCGAGAACGAGAGCTTCCGCTACCTGCCGCCCGGCACGGAGGGGCGCCTGCTCCTCGGCGGCGCGCCCTACCGCATCATCACCCTGGACGTCTCGCGCCCCTCCGACGCGCGCTGCGGCGACGAGGTCGCGCCCGAGCTGAGCTTCGCCGTCCTCGCGCTACCCGACGATGGCGGGCGCGCGCGGCGCGATGGGGCAGTCCAGGCGGAGCCAAGCACCCCGCTCAGCCCGTAAGCGCAAGGCCTCGGACCACTCCGGCGTCTCGCCGCCCTGCCCCACGGCCCGCACGAGCACGCCGAGCTCGGCGGCGTCGAGCATCGCCCCGTCGTGCAGGCTGTTGCCCACCGCGACCGTCGGCTGACGACCGATAGCGGCCTCGATGCAGCGGACCTTCCCGGCTCCGTTGGGTCGCGGCTGCAGGATCTCGGGCTGTAGCTCCTCGCCCACGACGCGATTGGTCATGGCGATGACGCGGCCGGGAGGGAGCCCCAGCTCGGCGGCGGCGGCGCGGATGGCGTAGCCGTTGCTCGCGCTGACGATCCAGACCTCGGCCACCGCGCGGGCGGCGTCGAAGATCGCTCGCACTTGGGAGAGCAGGTAGCCGCGGTGGCTCGCCCACGCGCGTTGCGCTGACGCGACGACCGTCGACTCGGTCAGCCCAGCCATCAGCTCGGCCGCGTACGCGTAGCCCTCGCTCGCGTCGACCGCGCAGCGCGCCATGTACGCCGCAAATGGCGTGTCGTAGCCGGCCGGCGCCGCGACCAGACCCTCGCGCCCTAGGCTGCTGAGGTGGACCTCGCCAAGGTCGCCGTCCCACAGGGTCCCGTCCGCGTCGAACACCACCAGCGCCTGCGCGCCAGCTCGCTCGATGGCGGCGCCGACCGCTCGCCAGGTCGCCTCGTCCGGGCCGCCCTCGGGCACGGTCCTCGGCCACTGTACCCCTTCGCTAGCTCCGCCCATCCTTGACGCTCCTCTGACCGCGCGACTAACCTCGACGCGTCTCTACCACGGTCCCCCGGAGCCTCGCGCGTGCTCAAGCTCAATCGCAAGACCGAGTACGCGTTGCTCGCCCTCCGTTACATGGTCGAGCAGGGGACCGACGTCGTCACCTCGGTTCGCGAGATCGCGGCCCACTACAACATCCCGGAGATGTTGCTCGCCAAGGTGCTGCAGCGGCTCAAGCACGGCGACCTCGTCACCTCGGTGAAGGGCTCCGCCGGCGGCTACGCCCTGGCGCGGCCGGCCACCGCCACCGGCCTGGTCGAAGTGCTGACCCTCTTCAACGAGCAGACCCATCTGGTCGACTGCATGGACACGGTCGAGCCCTGCGACTGCCAGCAGCAGGATCACTGCGACATCCGCCAGCCGATGGAAGCGCTGAACGCGATGATCACCGAGCAGTTGCGGAACTTCACGCTGGACAGCTTCTTCCGCGCCGATATCAGCGCGTCCAGGCCGCGGCATCTCTCGATCTACCGGCGCGAGCCGCTGCTCGCGGTGGAGCCGAGCGCGGGCTAGGCGAGCGCTGAGCGGCCGGGGCTGGCCTGGACGCCGTGCTGCATCTCGATGTCGATGAGCCGCTCTTCAGCGCGCGCCGCCAGCAGGCCGTGGCCGGCTGCGCGGGCGGCGAGGCGAGCCTCGGCGAGGGTGCGGGCCGCGACGCGCTGTTGGCCGGAGGCGGCGCGCGCTTCGGCGAGGGCGAAGAGGGCCCGGGCGCGAGAGATGGCCGTGGGTGAGTCGGCGAGGGCGCGCTCGGCGTAGCGCAGGGCGTCCTCGGGGAGCTCGAGGGCCAGCATGGCGAAGGCCAAACCCACGGCGGCCTCGCCCACCGCGCGCTGGTCGCCGCAGGCCCCGGCGGCCTCGCGGAGGATGCGGCGGATGACGCTGGCGCCCTTCTCGCAGTCGCCCAGGCCGACCAGGGCCTCGCCCAGGCCGATGCGCGCGCGGCGCAGCTCGCCCTGCAATCCGGCAGCTTTCGCCATGCTGATCGCGGCGCGGAAGGTCTCGGACGCGCGGGTCGGCTCGCCGTCGTCGAGCTCGACGCGGCCAAGCTCGACGAGGCAGCGGATCGCGTCGGCCGTCAGCCCCAGGTCGCGGAACGCGTCGCGGGCCTGTCGCAGATTGGTGCGGGTGCCGTGGGCGTCGCCCTCAGCCAGGGCGACCTCGGCGCGCACTTCCTGGATCAGGGCCTCCAGGGCGCGGGCCGCGCGGGCGTCCACCGGCTGCAGCAGGCTCAGGGTCTCGCGGGCGCAGCCCAGGTGCGCCATCGCGTCGTGGATCTCGTTGCGGCGCACCGCACAGCGGGCCAGCAGCGCCGAGAGCTTGCCGTGCAGGACGGGCGAGGTGTCGACGGTCGCCGCGGCGCGCGCGCGCAGCAGCACCGGCTCGGCACGCAGGCCTTCGCCGGTCTCCATGAGCACGGCGCCCAGTCGAATCAGGCCGCCCACGTCGGCGCGACCGCCGCCTCGGGCCAGGGTGTCCTCGAAGTGGATCAGCGCCTCGGCCACGTCGCCAGCCAGGGCGCGGAGGCGCGCCGCCGCCAGCAAGAGCGGGGCGGCTTCTTGGGGCGAGGTCTCGGCGGCGCGCTCGGCCTCTTCGGCCGCGAGGCGCCACAAGCCCATGCGCTCGGTGCGCGCCGAGCGCCAGCCCGGGGGGCGCCGTACCGTCGTGAACGCGGCGAGCAGCTCGGCGTGGAGGCCGGAGGCGCCGCGCAGACGACTGGCGAGCCAGCCGCCGACGTTGGTCGGCACGCCGAGCTCGAGGTAGAGGCGGGCGGCCCGGACGGCCATGTCGTCGACCGGCTCGGGTCCGCCGAGGATCGCGGCCATCCACGCGGCCTCGGCCACGTCGGGCGCCACGCCGCGGAGGTGGTTCGGCAGCAGCGTGGTCACGACGGCCTCGGCGCGCGGGATCGGCGCGTCGTCAGCGCAGTCGCTGAGCAGCTGAAGCGCCAGCGGGTTGCCTTGGGCGGCCGCGAGGAGCTGAGTGCGGCGCGAGCCCGAGGTGTTGTTCGCGCGGAGGAGCGCGGCGGCGGCGCGGAGGCCCAGGGGCCGCAGATCAACGCCCGGAGCATCCGCGAACAGGATCGCGCGCTCGTCGGCGGCGTGGCGCGGGGCGGATGCGACGAAGAGCCAGGGGCGCTCGCCGGCTGCGGCGGCGGTGGCCTCGAGGATCTGCTGGCTGGCCGCGTCCATCAGGTGCGCGTCGTCGATGAGCAGCGTGAAGGCGCCCTCGCCGGCCCGCCAGGACAGGACGTCGACCAGCGCGTGGGCGAGGCCGCCCGCGGTCACGCCGTGCTCGCCGGCGTCGTCGAGCAGGAGCACCGCGAGCCGATCGCGGAGGATCAGCGCGAGGGAGCCGATGCGGCCCCGCACCACCGCGGCGTCGGCGTCGTCGCGAATCCCCAGGCAGGCCCGGGCAACGCGGGCGGCGGTGTACCCCGGCCAGGCGTGGGCGGCGGCGCTGACTCGCAGGTACAGGTGGTTTCGGCCACTGGCGAAGGCGCGCAGCAGCGAAGTCCGTCCGGCGCCGCGGTCTCCGACGACCAGGGTGCGGATGGCGCCGTCGTGGCGGGCGTCGTCGGCGAGCTGGCCCAGCCGGCGCAGCGAGCGATTGTGCCCGGCGAACTCGATGGGGACGAGGTTCTCGGCCTGGCCCTCGAGATCCCCAATAGCGCAGCAGCCGAGCGCCTTGCCCGACGGCAAGAAGACCGACGTGATCGGGCGCCCTCGCAGCTGCAGTTCGCGAGCCAGCGCGCTGGGGACGGTGATGTCACCGTATGGCGCAGCGGCGGCCAGTCGGCTGGCGAGGTCCACGAGGTTTCGCTCGTCCTCGTCGGTGCCGGCGAGCAGCCCGATGCGCAGCGCGAGGTTCGCTCGCAGGGCCGCGGCGCGGATGATCTTCAGGCTCTCGAAGAGCTGACGCACGGCCTCGACCAGCCCGACGCCGGGGCGGCGCGGGACGCGGACCGTGGCGGCGGCGTCGCGGATCTGGACATGCCAGCCCTCGTGAAAGCAGCTCTCAAGCCACGCGAAGAGCGCCTCGCCCTTGAAGTCGGCCTCGCGCCCCACCAGCAGGCTCGCCATCGCGGCGGGCGGGCCTGCGGGGACGCGCGCTCGATCGGCGCGCTCTTGGGCCGTCGGCTCCTGGGTGATCGCGCGGCGCACATGCCCGCAGCGCCGGCACGCCTCGCCAGCGCTGATATCGGGCGTCTTACAGATCGGGCACGGCGCGGTCGCGGCGCGGCCCTCGGCGTCGGGCGCGGCCGAACGGACCGAGCCGATGACGCCGCCCAAGCTCGCCTCGCCCTTCTGCGAGGTCGCGGCGTGCGCATCCTCGGCCACTTCCATCGTCGGTAGCGCCATCATCGCGCCCGCATCGGGCCGGGTCGGCAGGCCGCTGACTCGCCGCGACACGCTGCGCTCGGCCAGGCTCTTGACGCTGTTGGACGCCTTGCCGGCCTCGGTCACCAGCAGCCGCTCGCGCACGGTCTTCGCGTCGACCGGACGCGACTCCACGTCTTTCTCAAGCAGCGACTGGACGATCGCCTCGACGTCGGCCGGGACCACGCCCTCGCCTACGTGCGACGCCATGCCCGAGGGCCGCTCGTTGAGCTGCCGCATGCACAGGGTCACCGAGTTCTCATCGTCGAAGGGCCGCTCGCCCGTGAGCATCTCGTAGAGCATCACACCGAGCGCGTAGAGGTCGGAGCGCGGATCGGGGTCGCGCCCCATGATTTGCTCGGGGCTCATGTAGGCCGGCGTGCCGGCGATATCGACGGTGGACAGGTGCACGCCGAGATCCGCGTCGGGATCGCGCATCACGCGGGCGATGCCGAAATCGAGGACCTTCGCGAAGACCTGACCGTCGCGGCTGATGAGCTGGACGTTGTCGGGCTTGAGGTCGCGGTGCACGACGCGCCGCTGGTGGGCCGCGTCCAGCGCCTCGCAGATCTGCACCGCCAAGCGCACGGCGGTCGGCGCGGTCAGCGGCGCGCGATGGTAGATGAGGTCGCCGAGGGTCCAGCCCTCGAGCAGCTCCATCACCATGTAGAGGTGCCCTTCGCGGCTGCGGCCGAAGTCGTAGACAGTGACGACGTGCGGGTGAATCAGCCGGCTGGAGGCCTGCGCCTCACGAAAGAAGCGCTTCACCGCGCGCGGGTCGTGGGCGTAATGCGGATGCAGGACCTTGATGGCCACATCGCGCTCCATCGCGCGCTGATGGGCGCGATAGACGATGCCCATGCCGCCCGCGCCGACGACGCCGCCGATGTCGTAGCGATCATCGAGGGCGGTGCCCGTGAGCAGTGGCGCGTCCGGGATCTCAAGCAGCCCGGTGCCGTCCTGGGGGCACACGAGCGTCTCGCCGGGGAACGTGGCGTTGCACAGCGGACACACCGCACGAGTCGCGCTCGCGCGCTCCATCGAGCCTTCAGGCCACTTCTTGCCAGCGTCCACGCCCATCGTGCTTAGCGCTCCAATTCTAGGGTGGGCGGAGCCTAGACCCGCACTGTGGGGGTGTCGAATATTGCGGTCACTCGCTGTCGCTGCCGCCATACACCGAGGGGTACCTGCGGGCGAGTCGGCGAAAGTTCGAGCGATCCAGGCCCGCCAGCCGCGCCGCTTCGGACACATTGCCGTCACTTCGCTCTAGCGCTTCCCGGACGTAGCGCGCCTCGAAGGCCTCGATCGCGTGGGTCTTCGCCACTTGAAAGGGCTGGGCGCTGAGCTGCCCCGGCGCGGGCTCGGTGGCCCTGGCGGGGTCCTGCAAGGTCTCGGGCAGCACGTCGGCCTCGATGGTGCTGCCGCGCGTCAGCACGACCGCGCGCTCGATGGCGTTCTCGAGCTCACGCACGTTCCCTGGCCAGGCGTAGGACTGAAATCGCGCCAAGGCCTCCGTCGAGACCCCGTCGATTCGGCGCTTCTGCTTGGCCGCGTGACGGCGCAGGAAGTGATACGCGAGCTGCGCGATGTCCTCGCGCCTTTCGCGCAGCGCGGGGGTCTGCAGCGCGATGACGTTGAGCCGGTAGTAGAGGTCCTCGCGAAAACGCCCGTCGGCGACCGCGCGCGCCAGGTCCACGTGGGTCGCCGCGATGATGCGGACGTCGACCGTGCGCGACTGGCTCTCGCCGATCCGTCGCACCTCGCCTTCCTGGAGCACGCGCAGCAGCTTGACCTGCAGCGCCAGCGGCATGTCGCCGATCTCGTCGAGCAGCAACGTGCCACCGTGGGCCGCCTCGAAGAGCCCCTCGCGGGCGCGGTCGGCCCCGGTGAAGGCGCCCTTGGCGTGGCCGAAGAGCTCGCTCTCCAGCAGCGCGTCGGGGAGCGCGGAGCAGTTCACCGCGATGAAGGCCCGCTGCCGCCTTGGCGATCCGTGATGCAGCGCCCGCGCGACCAGCTCCTTGCCGGTCCCGCTCTCCCCTCGAATCAGCACGCTCGACGACGCGTGCCGCACCGACTCGATGAGCGCGAAGAGCCGCCGCATCGCCGGCGCGCTGCCGACGATCCCGTAGTAGTCGTCGTCCAGCTCGAGCCGCTGCTCCAGGAAGCGATTGCGATCCAGCAGCCGCTTTCGCTCGCTCGCCCGCGCCACCGTGAGCACCAGGGTCTCCGGCGGCTCAAATGGCTTCGTCAGGAAGTCGTAGGCGCCCTTCCGCATCGCGTCGACTGCCGTCTGAATCGTCGCGTAGGCCGTCATCATGACGACCTGGACGTCCGGCTGCTCGCGGCGGATGACGTCGAGGACCTCGGGCCCGCTCAGGTCCGGCAGGCGCACGTCTAGCAGCACGACGTCGATCGGCTCGGCCGCCAGCACCGCCAGCGCCTCAGCCCCCGTGGCCGCGGTCCGCACGTGGTGCTCGTCGCCGCGGAAGTGCCGCGCGATGGCGCGCACCAGCATCGGCTCGTCGTCGACGATCAGCAGCCGCACGCCGCTCGGCTTGCTCGCCGCGTCCGGGGCTGCCGCGTCGAGCGCCACCTCAGCGCGCTCCGGCCCGCCGTGCAGCGTCGGCGGCGAGGCCCAGGTGGGCGGCCGCGTCGCCGCGGGGCACCAGCAGGACCATGCAGCGCGAGACCTGGTCTCGGCCCCAGAGCACGGGACGCTCGAGGCTCACATCGATCAACAGCGGCGCGTCCAGCCCGTCCACGGACGCGTGCGGCAGCGCGATGCCGTCGCCCACATGACTGGACTCCTCACGCTCCCGCGCCGCGAGCGCCGTCAGCACCGCGCGCTCGTCCACCCGCGGACAGCGGCTCGACAGGGTCGACGCCACGGACCCCAAGACCTCGGACTGCGTGCTCGCGCGCAGCTTGAACGTCTCCAGGTCCGCGCCCGAATCGGTGAATCCGAGGGAAATCTGGCTCGTTGGGACGGCGTGCGCCATGGGGCATCTCCCCGCGGCCCTCAAAGCACTGCGCCGCGTGGAGGGCATTGTGGGCGCTGCTGTCACGACGCGCAAAATAGGATATGCGTTGGCGCCATGAATGCCTCCCCCGCCCTTCGCGCCATCGCTCGCTCCATCCTGGCCCTCACGCTCCCCGCTGCGCTCGTGCTCGGCTGCACCACCGAAGACGCGCCAGAGCCCGCCCCGCCGGAGAATCCCGCCGCGAAGTGGTCGGTTCCTGCGGCGAGGGAGGCCGCGCCACCCGCGATCCCCAGCGTCGCCCTGACCAAGCCCGTGATGAGCGAGGCCGAGCGCCGCGCGATCGCCGAGGCGCGCCAGCCGCCGCCAGCGCCAGTCGAGGCAGGGGCCACCGCTGAGCCCGCACTCCCGGAGGAGACCGCGCCCGCAGCCCCAGGCGCCCTCAGCCCGGAGGACCTCCGCGCCCTGCGCGACGATCCCGCGGCCCACCCGCTGCCCGACCCTGAGCCCATCGCCGCCGCCGACCCCGCCGAAGAGCTCGCCGACGTGCCGCGCGCCGTGCTCCCCCCGCCCGCAGGAACCGTCGATTCGCCAGCTCCCACCGAGCGAATCGCGCCACCGCCCGACAGCCCCAAGCCCACCGGCGACGAGACCGAGGGCCGCCCCGGCGTGCTGCTGAGCGCCAACTCCGACCCCAACCTCTCGCTCCTCGATCTCGCCGTCGCCACCGCCGTCGTGGACCGCGAGCCCGAGGGCGCCTCCGACCGCTTCGACGCCACCCCCTCGCTCTTCCTCTGCTACAGCAGCTTTGACCAGCGCAACGAGTCCGCGACCGTCACCCACGTCTGGACGTGGAACGACCGCGAGATGGCCCGCGTCGAGCTGGAGGTGGGCAAGAGCCCCAAGTGGCGAACCTGGTCGCGCCAGCGGCTTCAGCCCGACCAAGCCGGCCGCTGGGCCTGCGAGGTGCTAGGCCCCGACGGTGCGCGCCTGGGAATCGCGCGCGTGACCGTCGGTCGGTAGCCGCGTGGGGACGCTCCACGTCTGCTTCCTCTGGCACATGCACCAACCGCCATACGCCGACCCGCTCAGCGGCGCGGTGACGATGCCCTGGGTCCGGCTGCACGCGGTCAAGGACTACACGGACATGGCGCTGGCGCTCGAGGCGACGCCCCACGCGCGAGCCACCGTCAACTGGGTGCCGTCCCTGCTGGACCAGCTCGAGGCGGTCGCCGACCCGGACTACCCCGAGCGCGAGTCCTTCTGGCGCCTCTCCCTGGCGCCGGTCGAGTCCCTCGACGCCGCCGAGCGCGCCACCATCGCCCAACACTTCTTCAGCCTCGACCACGAGCGGATGCTCGAGCCCTGGCCACGCTACGCCGAGCTACGCGCCCGCGCCGCCACCGGCGACCCGCTGCACGACGAGGAGATCCGCGACCTCCAGATCTGGTTCAACCTCGCCTGGCTGGGCGCCGACGCCCGCAGCCACCCCACCGCCGAGCGCCTCTTCGCCAAGAGCCGCGGCTTCGACGACGACGACAAGCGCGCCCTCGCCGAGCTCCACCGCGACGTCGCCGCCCGCGTCATCCCGCGCTGGGCCGCCCTCGCCGCCTCCGGGCGCGTCGAGCTCTGCTGCTCGCCCGCCTACCACCCCATCCTGCCGCTGCTCTGCGACACCGACCTCGCCCGCGCCGCCGACCCGACCTCCCCCCTCCCCCGCGAGCGCTTTCGCCACCCCGACGACGCCCGCGCCCAAGTCCAGCGCGCCATCGCCTCCCACACCGCCCGCTTCGGCGCCGCCCCCGCCGGCATGTGGCCCTCGGAGGGCTCGGTCGCCGCCCCCGTCGCCGCCCTCGCCGCCGACGCCGGCCTGCGCTGGCTCGCCACCGACGAGGCCCTCCTCGCCCGCGCCCTGGGCCGCGCCCCCGCCCTCGCCGAGCGCCTCACCCCCTGGTCCGCCGGCCCCGTCGCCCTCTTCTTCCGCGACCACGAACTCTCCGATCGCATCGGCTTCGTCTACGCGTCCTGGGATCACGCGGCCGCCCGCGCCGACTTCACCGGCCGCCTCGACGCCCTCGCCCGCGACCTCCGCGCCCTCGCCCCCGGCAAGGACGGCGTCGTGACCATCGCGCTGGACGGCGAAAACTGCTGGGAGACCTACGACGGCGGCGTGATGGGCTTCCTCCCCGAGCTCTACGCCGCCATCGCGCGCACCCCCGGCTTGCGCCTCTCCACCCTGTCGGAGGCCCTGGCCGCCGTCGGCACCGCGGGCCGCGCCCTCCCCGAAGTCCCCGCCGGCTCCTGGATCGACGGCACCTTCCGCACTTGGCTCGGCGATCCCGTGAAGAACCGGGCCTGGGACGCGCTCACCGCCATGCGCGCCGCCGTGGCCCAGCCCATGGACCAGCTCATCGAACGCACGCCCGAGATCGCAGAGCTGGTCATGCGCGCCGAAGCCTCGGACTGGTTCTGGTGGTTCGGAGAGGGCCACAGCTCGGCCTTCGACGGCCACTTCGACGCGCTCTTCCGCGCTCACCTCCGCGCGGTCTACGACGCCATCGGCGTCCCAAGCCCCCTCGAGCTCGACGCCCCGCTGGACCCCGGACCCGCCCAAGGCCAGCCCCTCTGCCGCAGCGGCCCCCTCGCCGCGGCCCGCCCTCGCCTCACCGGCGTCCGCGACGCCTTCTTCCAGTGGACCTGCGCCGGCCACATCGAGCCCGACTTCGGGGCCATCCACCGCGCCCGCTCCGTCCTGCGCCGCGTCCTCTTCCTCGGCGCCCCCGAGGGCCTGAGCCTCCGCGTCCTCACCGACACCCCGCCCGAACACGCCCTCGCCGGCCTCACCCTCCGCCTCCTCCAGCACCCGCCGCCCCCCACCGCGCCGACCCTCTGGCCCCCCGCCGCCAGCGCGCAGGGCGTCGAATCGGCCCACGCCGAGGTCCTCGACCTCTTCGTGCCCAGCGCCGCCCTGGTACTCTGCGACGGCCACATCCACTTCGCCCTGGAGCTCGCCGACGCCGACGGCCGCATCGTCGAGCGCCTCCCCCGCGAAGGCTACATCGCCGCCCCCCACGACCCCGCCCACCTCGTCGCCCACGCATGGCTGGCGTGAACCGCGCCCTCCCGAGGAGCTCCCCATGTCCGAACTGAGGCGCGATCCCCTCCGCCGCCGCTGGGTCGTCATCGCCCCCGAGCGCGCCCGCCGCCCCACCCTCCTCGGCGGCGACGCGGCCGCCCTGCCCTGCCCCTTCTGCGGCGACGACCCCGAGATCGCCGGCCGCACCATCGCCCGCGTCCCCGGCCCCGAAGGCCAAGTCCGCGTCGTCGCCAACGGCTTCCCGGCCTTCCGCGTCGAAGAGGCCCTCGACCCGCGCCCCGTCGGCCTCTACGACCGCATCGGCGGCTTCGGCGCCCACGAGGTGGTCATCGAGACCGCACTCCACGACGCCGACCTCCCCGACTTTCACCCCGACCAGCTCGCCGCGGTGCTGCTGGCGTGGCGCGACCGCATCCGCGACCTCCACCGCGACCGCCGCATGGCCCTGGTCACCGCCTTCCGCAACCGCGGCCCTCAGGCGGGCGCCAGCATCCCGCACCCCCACAGCCAGATCGTCGCGTCGCCGGTCATCCCGCGCCGTCTCGAGCTGGAGCTGGCTTCAGCCCACGACTACTTCACCCGACACGGCCGCTGCCTGACCTGCGACAGCCTCGGCTTTGAGCGCTCCGACGGCACGCGCATGGTCCGCGACGACGGCCGCTTCGTCAGCTTCTGCCCCTACGCCTCCGCCACGCCCTTCGAGATCAGCGTCATGCCGGCCCGCCACCACCACGACTTCGGCAACCTCTCGCCCACCGACGCCGCCGACCTCGCGCGCCACCTCATCGACGTGCTCGGCCGCCTCCGCAAGAGCCTCGAGGACGCCGACTACAACCTCGCCCTGCACACGGCCCCCAGCGAGCACGCCCTGCCGCTCGGCCCCGTCGACGCCCACAGCCTGGGCCTCTCGTGGCACTGGCGCCTCGAGATCATGCCGCGGCTCGAGCCCGGCGGCGGCTTCGAGCGCAGCACCGACGTCTACATCAACCCGATCCCGCCCGAGGAGGCGGCCGCCCACCTCCGCGGGCTCTCGCCGTAAAGCCAGCCCGCGTTCTGGCGCGTGCGCTCGCGAGATGAAGGGCCGACCCGATCTCGGGCGGGCTTATCACGAGCGGGCGGTAGACCTGCTCGCGGTTGCGAGATGCCGCCCGCGCGACTCAGGCCAGCAGGCGCGGCCACAGCTCCGATGGGACGCTGCCCTCGCCCTGCTTGCGCGCGTACTCCTTGAGCACGTGGGCGAGGCCGCGCAGGACGTGGTCGACGGCGCCCGGGCGCGCGGCGGGGTCACGGGCCAGGCACTTCGCCAGCAGCAGGTCGATGTCGCCGGGCAGCGCCGGGTCGTGACGGCGCAGGGGCACCGGAGGGATCGCCATGTCGGTGCGCAGGGCGTCGAGGCGCTGGACGTCGCCGGCTCCCGACTCCTCGAGCGGCGCCTGTCCGGCCAGCATCTCGTAGAGGATGCAGCCCAGCGCGAAGATCTCGCTGGCGATGGAGACCGGCCCGCCCTGGGCGATCTCTGGCGCCATATACAAGGGGTTGGTGACGAGGTGGTCGCTGGCGCAGGTCAGCTCGCGGGTGCCCAGCGCGCAAGCCATCCCGAGATCGCCGAGGCGGCCCTCGGCGAGGCCGGTCGCCCCCTCACGCCGGCGCACGAAGAGGATCTCCGGCCGCAGGTCGCGCACCGCGTAGCCAAACTCGTGCACAGCCTTCGCGGCGGCGGCCAGGTCGGCGACCACCGCGGCCGCGTCGGGGAGCGTGAAGCGGCCCTCGTCGCTGATGAGCGAGCGCAGGGTCCGCCCCTCGGTCCGATCGCGGACCAGGTAGTGTTCGCCGCGCGCGGTGGTGCCGGCGTCCAGGTGACGGACGATGCACTCCGAGCGCGCCTCGCCGGCCAAGCGCATCTCGCGGACGTAGGGATTGCCTGACTCTCCGCGGTCCGCGCAGCGCAGCTGGTGGCGCGGCTGCATCACCTTGATCTCGACCTCGCGGCCGCCGGCGAGGCCCCGCGCCGTGAAGAGGCGGTAGCGCGGCGTCGTCGCCAGGTTCTCGCGAAGCAGATAGCGGCCGACCATCGTGCCCGGGGCTGCGTCGGATGAGCCTGCGGATGTCGAGCGGCTGGCCATCACTTCTCCGTCGATCGCGGCGCGGACGAAGCGGCTGACCCGATCGCCCCGTCCGTGCGACACTCGCACCTCATGGACGCTTCCTCAAGTAGTCAAGGTGACAACGCGCGCGCTTGGCTGGACCGGACTTCCGCCGAGATGGCGGGCTTCGTCTCGCCGACCATGCACACCTTCCTGCCCCTCTACCTCGGGCGGGCGGACCTGCGTTTCGCGCTGGGGGACAGCCCCGCGGACGTGTTGGCCGAGCTCTTGGGCGCGGCTCGCTGCTGGGGCGAGAACGCGTCGCTCTATCTGCACACCCTGCCGCTCAACCGGCTGCGCAGTCGGCGTTTGACCCCGCTGGAGCTGGCGCTGGCGACGGGCGACTCGGTGACGGTGAGCGCGCTCAGCGACACGGTCGCGACCGACGCCATGAGCGTCATCGCGGCGACGGAGTCCGAGGCCCTGGGCCGCGAGATCCTCGCTGTCGCGGGCGGACCGCTGGCCGCCCCGCCCACGGATCTGGTCGGCGTCGCCGGGCGGCTGGGGCTGCTCTACTGGCTCTCGCTTGGCGCGGTGCTGCGCGGCGAGCGCCCCGCCTTCGAGGCGACGCGGCTGCTGGCCGGCCCGCTCCTGGAAGGCTTGCTCAGCGGAGGCCCCTCGCGCGGCTCGGCGCGCTTCACGCAGCCCTGACCGCCGTCAGCGAGGCCGACGCCCCTGCCTGCGCCCGCGCCATCGTTGCCCACGGGCGGCTGCACGCCGCCGAAGCCCCCGCCCGCGCCGCCGCGGCCGCGCCCGACGATCCGCCCTACCTCGGCGCCTCCTCGACCTCGCCGGCCTCGCCACCGCCCAGATCGCCGCCGCCTTTGGCCTCGATGTGCGTGACGACTTGCGGGCGCTCGACCCTTCCCCGTATGGTCCCGCGCGCTCAGGAGTCGCAAGCCTCCCCGCGCTGCTCGGCGTCCTCGACCTGCTCGCCGGCTGACCTCCCTACGACCGCCTGCTCGGACGCCCCCATGAACGTGATCTCTCTGGACCGGGACGTCCCCGAGATTTGGACCATCCGCCCCGCCGCGGAGGCCCTGCGCCGCGGCGAGCTCGTGGTCGTGCCCACCGACAGCATCTACGGGATCGCGTGCGACCCGTGGAACGTCCGCAGTGGGCGACCTCTACAAGGCCAAGGGCATGGACCACTCCAAGCGGTGCAGCGTCATGTGCGCCGACCTGCGGAGTATCGGCGCGGTCGCGCGCGCCGTGCCCAACGAGGCCTTCAAGTTCATGCGGGACCACTTCCCCGGCCCGTACACGGTCCTGCTGCTGGCCTCGCGCGACCTGCCGCGGCGGGCCACGGGCGGCCGAAAGACCATCGGCGTGCGCGTCCCCGACAACGCGGTTAGCCAGGCGCTGATTGAGGATTTTGGCGGTCCGGTGCTCATCACCAGCCTGCCGGGCTGGGTCCCGGGCGAGGAGCTGGACCCGGTAGGGACGGCGGAGCGGATGTTCATCCGGCCCACGGTGGTCCTCGACCAGGGGCCCCAGTTCGCGACCCCGTCGACGATCATCGACTTCACGGCCGAGCCCCGGAGCTCATCCGCCAGGGTGCGGGGGCGGTCGATCCCCGCATCGACCAGCCTGCGGCCCGGCGCTCGGCCGCCAAGGAGCTGGTCGGCCTCGACGGTGGGCGTCGGCGACGCCATCTCGAGGGCTGACCGTGGAGGGCTGCTGGTGGGGGTAACGATGCGCGGCGAGCGTGGGGGCTGGCGAGTGATGCTGCTCACGGCGGCGGTCCTGGTGGCGCTGGCCCCGGATGCAATGCGCAGAGCGCGCACGAGCGAGCGCTGCCGGGTCCAGGACGACCGCGCGATCGGGCTGCTCTGCGAGGTGCGTCACTGCCACCGGCCGGGGGATCCGTCGGGCCACGGCTGCGCCCCATGCTCGTGAGGGTGCCGCGCGCTGCGACGCTGCCGCGTGAGATGGAGACGATCTCGGAGACCGTGCAAGCGGCTGCGCCGAGATCGCCTCGGCTCTGCGGACATCTTCACGAGTCGGCTCATCCCCGAGCGCATGACCACGGCGGGGGTGATTACCAGCCGGAGTTGGCCTCGCGCCGCCTCAGCTCGGCGGTCGCCGCGCTGGCCCGCGAAGTCAACGGGTTCTCCCTGGGCCGCAAGGTCACCCTGGCCGGGGCGGAGGCTGCCGCTCAGGGCATGGTCGCGGTGAAGAACGAGACCGACATCCCGATCATCGTCGGCGCGGCGTTTCGGGCCGCCGAGAAGCGGGAGGCCGTGCCGGTGATCCTCCACCCGGACCGCGTCGACTATGCGCTTGCGGCGGGCCTGTGGCGCCTGAAGCAGCGCACCGCGGGGCGGACGGCGGTCGCGTTCGTGTGCGTCTCGGGCTCCTTCTGCCCCACGGTCCAGCCCCTCATGCCCTCGCGCAAGGGCGCGTGGTCCGACGGCGCGACCGCGAAGATCCGCGAGGTCGAGGCGCTCTTCGGCGAGCGGAGGGCGGCCATCGTCGCGTCCCTGCGCGCCCAGGGCATCGAGCCGCTGGCGATGCAGCCCCGAGATGGGGTGCCACCCGACGCTGTGGCGGTGGTCCTGGCGGGGCCGCTGCAGGCCCTGAGCGACGCGGACGTGCAGTGGTTTCAGTCGCTGCGTGAAGCGAACGTGGGCTTCATCGGGCTGCTGCCGGGCGCGAGGCAGGTGGCCTCGAGCCAGCGCTTCGCGGCGGTCGAAGGCGACGACAGGCCGCTGCTCGACGTCTTCGGCATCGCACCGGAGCACGCGCTGCTGACAGACCGCGCGACGCGGGCGGACTTCCTCGTCCCGGGGGACGGCGCGCCGACGCGGCTGCCGCTGGCCATCGAAGCGGTCGATATCGCCGAGGAGCACGAGGCCACCGCGGGGCTGTCGGAGTTGACGCTGCCGGTGGTGCGCAGCTTCGTCACGACGCCCTCGGTCGAGCGCGCGGTGCTCTTCTGGGCTCGCGCTGCAGCCAGCGCGGTGAAGCTGCCCGCCGAGGCGACCGCGAGCGGCATCGAGGCCGCCACCGAACAGGTCGTCGCGACCACTCGCCGCGCCCTGGCCGTCGCGATTGACGCGCGTCGGGGCGGGCGCGCCGTGATCATCGGGTCTGATCTCGGGCTTGAGTCGATGTCGGCCGAGCAGCTGCTGCAGAAGCTGCTCGCGGATCCGCCGGCGGATCTCGAGGCGGCGCTCACCGGGTACGTGGCTGCGGCGCGCGCTTACGTGGCGGCGGGCAAGGCCTCCAGCGAGCTGAGCGATCGGTCGCTGCGGGCCTTTCACGCTGCGGTGCACTGGGTGGGCGTGCCGCGGGTGATCCAGGACCTGATCCCGTAGGGAGCGTCTGCGGGCCCCGGTGGCCGCGAGCGGCGCGTGGCGCTACCCTGGCTTGGCGTCCAGGAGGTGCACCGTGCGTCGAGTGTTCATGGCCGGGGTAGCGCTGGCGCTCTGCGTGTTCGCGCCGGCCTGCGAAGAGCGCGGGAGCACGGATCCCGTCGACGCGGACGCGAAGGCCGACAGCGCCGGCGATGCGGGGCCGGATGCTGAGCTCGACGCGGCGCCGGAGACGGTCTCGGACGGGGGAGCCGACGCCGCGACGGACGCAGACTCCGCCGCCGACGCCGAGACCTCCCCCGACGCGGACCCGGACGCCGAGGTCCTGATCTGCGCCGAGCTGGCGACGAGCGTGGAGGCAGCGCTCTCGACGGCCGCCAGCGGCTGCGCCAGCCCCCTCGACTGCGCCCTCTTCGAGTACCCGATCTGCGGCAGCTTCGGCTGCTTCACCGGCGCGGTTCGCCAGGACGCGGACCTCACCACCCTCAGCGAGGTCACCGCCAGCGCCGGGGCTGCGGGCTGCGAGCCCTTCCACTGTGGCTGCGACCCGCCGCCGGGCACGCCGGTCTGCCTCGGCGGGAGCTGCGCCCTCTGCCCGCCCGTCTGCGGCACCGACTGCGGCGCCCTCGAGCTGGCGTTTCGGGCTGCCGCCGCCGAGTCCGCGGCGGGCTGCACCAAGGACAGCGAGTGCCAAGCCACCACCGTCGCCCACTGCGCGCTGGGCCCGCAGCTCGCGTGCCACACCCTCGCGTGGCGCACGGACCCCGCGGCCGCGCTGAAGCTCCTCGACGGCTACCTCGGCGCCGCCGGGTGCGCGGACGTGCAGTGCGACTGCCAGTTCGAGGGCGCGCGCTGCGACGCGGGCACCTGCGTCCCGGGGCCCAAGCCCGCGGTGGAGTGCGGCACGACGGTCGTGCACTTCCCGGATTTCGCCGACGACTGCACCGACGTCGCCGAGTGCGCGCTGGTCACCCACGGCACGGACTGCTGCGGCAATGCCGCCGTGTGGGGGCTGCGCGCGGACGAGGTCGCGGCGTTCAACGCGGCCGAGTCCTCCTGCCAATCTCAGATCGCCCTGTGCGCTTGCCCGGCGATGCCGCCCGTGGCCGAGGACGGCAGCTCAGCGTGGGAGGCGAAAGACTTCGCGGTCCGCTGCCAAGCCGGGCACTGCGAGAGCTACGTCCCCGCGCCCTGAGCGGGTGCCCCCCCGCCCGCGTCTCGTCGGGCCGCTCGGGGGCCTCGCGGCCGCTATCCTACCCTTCGCTCATAGCGCTACACTGGCCCCATGCCACACCACGTGAAGGGCTACTCGCTCGGTCGAATGATGCGTTCGACTGGTGCGGTGACAGTCTTCGAGGGGACCCGCGAGCTCGACGGTTTCCCCGTGGTCGTGAAGGTGTCGCGGGCGGCGCAGGGCTCGCTGGCGTGGGCGAAGGCGCGCCGGGAGTTCGAGCTGATCCGCGAGCTCGACGTCGAGGGCGTCGTCGGCGCGGTGGACCTCGTGCGCGTCGTGGACGGCCTCGCGCTGGTCATGGAGCGCCTGGAGGGTCACACCCTGGCGCAGGTGTCGGCAGAGCGCGCGCTGAGCCTGCGCGAGATCCTGGTGGTGAGCGCCCGCCTCGCGCACGTCCTCGCCGGCGTCCACGAGCGCCGCGTCGTACACCGCGACATCAAGCCCTCCAACGTCATGCTGCGCCGGGGGGCCCTCGACGTCCGGCTCATCGACTTCGGCATCTCCGCCATCCTCGAGGAGACGCGCCGCGACCTGTGGGATCCGGGCGTCGTGGCGGGCACCCTCCCCTACATGGCGCCGGAGCAGACCGGCCGCATGCGTCGCGGTGTCGACTTCCGCAGCGATCTCTACTCCCTCGGGGTCACCCTCTACGAGCTGCTCTGCGGTCGCGCGCCGTTCTTGGGCGAGGACCCGCTCGAGATCGTGCACGGCCACCTCGCCCGGCTGCCGCCCCCGATCGAAGAGCTCACCGACCAGGTCCCCTCGACCGTCCGCCGCATCGTCCACAAGCTGCTGCAGAAGCAGCCCGAAGACCGCTACCAGACCGCGCGCGGGCTCGAGTCGGATCTCGAGCGCTGCCTCGCCTCCTACGATCGCTCCGGCCGCGTCGAGGTGTTCAGCATCGGCGCCGACGACGCGCCCGACGCCTTGGACCTCCCAGCGGGGCTCTACGGCCGCGACCCCGAGGTCGCCGCGCTGCTCGAGGCCTGCGACCGCGCCTGCGCAGGCACGACCGAGCTGGTCGTGGTGCGCGGGCCCCCTGGGATCGGCAAGTCGGCGCTTGTCGACTCGGTGCAGCACGGCCTGCTAGCCCACCGCGGCTACCTCGCCGTCGGGAAGTTCGAACAGTACGGCCGCGACGTGCCCTATGCGGCCTTTGTCCAGGCCTTCGCGGCCCTCGCGGAGCAGTTCCTCGCCGAGAGCGACGCGCGCCTGGAGCAGTGGCGGGTGCGGCTCGCAGACGGCCTCGGCGCCCTCGCCCCGGTGGCCGTCGACCTGATCCCCGCGCTGCGCCACGTCCTCGGCGACCTGCCGGAGCCCGAGCTGCTCGGCCCCGCAGAGAGTCGAAACCGCCTGCTGCTGGCGCTCAAACGCCTCGTGGCCGCCACCGCGCGCCGCGCGCACCCGCTGGCCATCTTCGTCGATGACCTCCAGTGGGCCGACGGCGGCAGCCTCGACTTCCTCGAGGAGCTGACCCGCTCGGGCACGGCGGAAGCGCTGCTGATCATCGGCGCATACCGGGACAACGAGGTCGGCGACACCCACCCCCTCGCCCGCATCCTGGGGGCGCTGGCGGCCCGCGGCGCGCCGATGAGCACGGTCACGCTCGGCCCCCTCGACGGCGAGGCGGTGAGCCGCTTCATCTCCGACGCCTTGCGCCAGCCGCCCGAACGCACCGAAGCGCTCGCGCGACTCATCCGCCACAAGACCGCCGACAATCCGCTCTTCATCCACCAGTTCCTGCAGCACCTCGCGGCCACCGGCCTCTTTGTGCGGGGCGACGACGGCGCTTGGGCCTGGGACGAGCGGGCGATTCAGCGCGCGGGGCTCCCCGACGACATCGTGTCCATGATGTCGCTGAAGTTCGAGTCCCTGACCGAGCCCGCCCGCGAGCTGCTGCGCGTCGCCGGCTGCATGGGCGGTCTGGTGGACACGGGCACCCTCGCGGCGGTCACCGAGCGCAGCGCCGACGCGCTGGTGGACCCGCTCGCCGAGCTCGTCGACCACGGCTACCTCGCCCCCGGGGCCGACGCGCACCATTTCACCCACGACCGTATCCAGGAGGCCGCCTGCGCCTTGGCCTCCGAGGACGCGGCCCGCGAGCTGCACGAGCGCATCGGGCAGTTCCGCCTCAGCGCCTCAGAGGAAGGCAGCCCCTTCTCGGTGTTCGACATCGTCGACCACCTCAACCAGGGCCGGCCCGGGGACGGAGACGACGACTACCGGCTGCGATTGGCCGATCTGAATTGGCGCGCCGGGCGCAGCGCGCTGTCGTCGGCCGCCTACGAGAGCGCCGCGCATTTCCTCGCGGCTGGGCGCGCGCTGCTGGCGGACGAGGACTGGTCGTCTCACCCGGAGCTGGCCTTTGATGTGACCCTGGACTGGGCCCGCGCCACCTTCCTCACCGGTCGCCATGACGACGCGGAGCGCTGCTTCGCGTCGTTGGCGAGCCGCGACCTGCCCATCGACCGACACGCCCGTGTGGTGGCCAGCCGCATCATCGCCCACATGCGGCGCAACGACGCCCCCGGCGGCGTGCTGCGAGGGTTGGACGGGCTGCGGCGCTGCGGGATCCGCCTGTCGCCGCACCCGTCGAAGTGGATGGTGGTACAGCAGCTCGTACGCACCCGGCTGGCCATGCGCGGGCGCAGCGCGGGCGATGTCTTGAGCCTGCCGAAAGCCCGAGATCCCCGCGGCGTCGCCATCATCGAGATCATCAACGAGCTGGCTTCCGCTGCGTACATGACCGACGCGAACCTGCTGGCCGTGACCATCATGCTCTCGCTGCGGGCGGTGCTGCGCTACGGCCACCACCCCTTCTCGTGCGAGATCCTGGCGAAGTACGCCATGGTGCTGTCGGGAATCGGGGCGCACGCGGACGCCATGGCCGTCGGCGAGATGGCGCGGCGCCTGAGCGAAGACGACGCGGATCCGCGGTCGCGCAATCGCACATCGTTCTTCGTCCCGACCTTCGTGAACTCGTGGATGCGGCCGATCTCGGAGTGCATCGCGGAGCTGCAGCAGTGCGCGAGACGCGGCGAGGAGATTGGCGACCTGGAGTACGCCAGCTACGCCCTGGCGGTGCGCGGCCACTTCGTCGCCATGGCCGGCGAGGACCTCGAGACGGTCGCCGCGCAGCTGCGCGAGGCGGCGCGGACGATTCGCGGATGGGGCTACGCGAACATCGCCGCCGACACGACCGGGTCGGTGGCGCTGCTCGGTGCGCTGCTGCTCTCCAACGGCCTGCCAGCGCCCGATGCCGAGCACGGGCTGCGCGTGACCCCCTTCACGTTCGCGGCCTATGGCGCCAGCGCGGCGTGCGTCCGCGGTGACTTTGAGGCCGCGCTGGCGCTGACCGAGCCGCTGGTGGCCGACGTGGACGAGGTGCTCTTCGGCTACCTGACCGGCCTGCACTTTCGCTTCTGGCACGCGGTGGCGGCGTCCGAGGTCAGCGCGCGGCGCGGCGGGAGCGAGCGGCGCCGGCTGAGGCGGGCCAGCAGGCGGACGCTGCGCTGGTGTGCGAAGCACGTCGCGGCCTGCCCCTCGACCTTCGAGTGTCGCGCGCTGCTGCTCGAGGCCGAGCTCGCCCGCGCGAGTCCCGCGCCAGCCCGCGCGCTGGACGCATACGCGCGGGCACGGAGGAGCGCGCGGCGCTACGGGCTGGTTCATCTGGAGGCCTTCGCGTCCGAGCGGCTGGCGTCGCTGGCGGCTGGGTTGGGCCTCGATGTGGAGGGCGCCGCGGCGCTTCGGGAGGCGCACGACGCGTACCGGCTGTGGGGTGCGGACCGGAAGGTCGAGCTGCTGGCGCCGACGCTGGGTCCATCGTTTGAAGCGCCGCGGGCGCTGCCGTCCGTGCGCGCGGACACGGTCTCGAAGACGACAAGCAGCTCGTCGGCGGAGGTCGCGGCGCTCGACCTCGCTACGATGATCCGGCTGAGCCATGTGATCTCGGAGGAGGTCCACGTCGAGGGCGTGCTGGTGCGGATGCTGGAGCTGGCCATCGCCAACGCTGGCGCCGACCGCGGGGTGCTGATCCTCATGCGCGAAGGTGAGCTGGTGGTCGAGGCGGAGGGGGACGCGGAGGGGGGCTTCTTCCGCCTGGGGCGGCCGCTGGGGCAGTACGTGGCGCTGCCGCTGAGCTTGGTGCGCTTGGCGTGGCACACCGGGGAGCCGGTGGTCGTGCGCGACGCGGCGGACGACTCGCGGCTGGCGGGCGACCCCTATGTGGCGAGCGCGCAGCCACGATCTGCGCTGTGCGTGCCCGTGCGGCGCAGCGGCGAGCAGGTCGGCGTGCTGTACCTGGAGAATCGGCTCACGACCGAGTCGTTTACGGCCGAGCGCATGGAGCTGATGCGCCTGCTCGCGTCGCAGGCGGCCATCTCCCTGGACCACGCGCGGCTCTACGAGGATCTCGAGTCGCGGGTGGAGCGTCGGACGCGGGAGCTGAACCAGGCCAAGGAGGAGGCCGAGGCGGCGACGCGCGCGAAGAGCGAGTTCTTGGCGTCGATGTCGCATGAGATCCGGACGCCGCTGCACGGGGTGCTCGGCATGGCGCAGCTTCTCGGCGCGACCGAGCTCAGCAGCGCGCAGCGGGACTACGTGGACACCATCGCCACCTCCGGCGACATGCTGCGCGCGGTCATCAATGACGTGCTGGACTTCTCGAAGATCGAGGCGGGCAAGCTCGAGCTCGACCATGAGCCTTTCGGAGTGCGTGCGTGCCTCGAGGAGACGCGGCGAATCCTGGCGTCCGCGGCGATTGAGAAGGGGCTGGAGTTGACCGCGGCCGTCGAGGCGGGTGTCCCCGACCACGTGCTGGGCGACGGGTCGCGGCTGCGGCAGGTGCTGACGAATCTGGTCAACAACGCCATCAAGTTCACGGCGAGCGGCGCGGTCGACGTGCGCGTGCGGGCGACCGCCGTCGCGGCCGACCACGCGCGCCTGCGATTCGAGGTCGCCGATACGGGCATTGGCATCGCAAGCGAGCACGTCGCGAAGCTCTTCGATGCGTTCACCCAGGCCGACGCGTCGACCACCCGGCGCTACGGCGGCACGGGGCTGGGGCTGGCCATCAGCAAGCGCCTGGTCGAGGCCATGGGTGGCGAGATCGGCGTCACGAGCAGCCTGGGCGAGGGTTCGACGTTCTGGTTCACCACGCGGCTCGCCCTCGACCCGAGCGCCGCGGTCGAAGGGGGGCAAGTCGTGGCGGCTGCGGCGGACCCGGACGCGCTTCGGCGGCAGCGCGCAAAGCACCGCGTGCTGCTGGTCGAGGACAACGCGGTCAGCCAGGTCTTCGCGCTGCATGTGCTGACGGCGGCGGGCTACGTCTGCGAGGTCGCCGAGGACGGCGCGGGGGCGATCGCGAGGACGGCGGAGCAGGGTTGGGACCTGGTGCTGATGGACTGCCAGATGCCGAACGTGGACGGCTACGAGGCGACCCGCCAGATCCGGGAGCGCGAGCGCAGCGCGGGCGGGCGCCTGCTGATCGTCGCGATGACGGCGAACAGCCTCCCCCAAGACGTCGCCCGCTGCCACGAGGCGGGGATGGACGACTTCGTCTCGAAGCCAGTCCACGCCGACACCCTGGTCCGGACGGTGGACCGGCACCTGGCAGTGGCCGGCTGAGGCTGCGGCTCGCGGACCCGAAGCCGCCCAACCGCGCGAAGCCTCGGCGAGCCAACGAGCCTTATTTTACCTGCTCGATAAAGTGAGAACTGAGGGGGTTTGACCCCAGGGTGTGGAGGCGGGCTACTCGGCTGGTGCGGGAGCGCGACGGGAGTTGTGATGCTGGTTTGCGGACTCGTGATAGCCTCCCGCCCACTGTGCTCACCGGCCCCCTGAACCTGCTCGTCCTCCTGCTCGTCGGCGCCATGGCGGCGACGGCTTGGCGCTGGCTGCGTCTGGGTCAGGGCTACCTCGACCAGCTCGTCGGCGCCCTGAAGGTGTTGCGCGGTTTGGGGGTCGAGCTCTCGGTCGACCACCCGGTACGGCGGCGCCTCGAGAGCACGTCTGTGGCCGAGTTGGCGCTGGAGGAGATCGTGCGCCTGATGCGCGACGACCACGCCGCCCCTGCGGCCCAAGGGCTGCTGCGCCTCGAACACCGGGCCGGCTGGATCGAGCGCTTCGCCCAGTTCTCGGTGCACCTTGGCATCCTCGGAACCGTGCTGGCGCTCATGCGGGTGGACTCGGCCGAGATCGACACCTTTAGGCAGCAGCTCCCTCTGGCCCTCGGGACCACCTTTTGGGGCCTGCTCGGAGCGCTGGTGATGGGCGCGCTCGGGGGCGCGGTCGACAGCGTATTGGACGGCGCGCGGGAGGCGCTTCGCTTGGCGGTGCTCGACTCGGTGGATGGCAGCGCGCCCGCGGTGGCGTCCGCCCCGCCGCGCGCAGAGGTGGCCGGTGAGTAAGGGGCGACGCCGACGGCGGCCCCTGGACTTGCTGCCGCTCTTGGACGTGATCATGGTGGTGCTCTTCGCGTTCGCCGTCATCCAAGAGACCCGCCTCGACGAGGACGCGCAGCGGCTAGCCAACGCCGAGCTGGAGGTCTCGGCGCTCCAGTCCCGCGTGGGCCAGGCGGCCGAGTCCCAACGCCTCCAGCGCGCCGCCGCGGACGCCCAGGCGGCCGAGCTAGCCCACTCGGAGCGGCGGGCGGCCGACCTGAGCGCGGCGCTGACGAAGCTGCGCGAGGCCCGCTGGCCTGACGAGTCCAGCTTTCGCCGCGACGACGTGCTGGACAAACTGCTCGACCAGAACGCAGTGGTGGAGGTCGAGATCGGCGGCCTTCAAGGACCCGACGGCATCATCAACCGCTGCTGCGTGCGCGCCGGACCTCGCGACCCGGACTGGGACAGCTGTGGCGAGGTGCCGCACGATGAGCCGGGTCGCGCGGAGTGGCTGCGGACAGGCGCGGGTGCGCTCGTGCGGGCCCTGCGTGACACTCGGGGCGGCCGCGGTGTCACCATCATACGGCAGGACGCGGCAGCCACCTGGCTCATCGGCGCGCGCCTGGACGAGGTGCTTCGGCGGGATTTCCCCGAGCACAAGTTCTACAACGACGGGGTCGCTGCGGTGACCGTGAGCTGCAGTGGGGGGCGCGATGAGTGAGAAGCGACGTGGCGGCGGCGGTTTGGTGGTGGTCGGGCTCGCGCTCGCCGTGACCGCGGGTTGGTTCGCCCGGAACTTCCTACCTGGCTTGGGAGCGGACCTGGGCCTAGTGGACCGACCGGCAGTGGTCGCCGACACCGAGCCGGGCTACCTCATCCTAGTGAGGTCCGAGCAGTGCGTCGTGGGCAACGGCGAGCCGACCCCCTGCGACGTGGCCTGCAAGGCCGAGGCGATCACGCCGACCACCCAAGTGGACGTAGACGCCACCGAAGGCGCCCACGCCACCGTCGAGGCCCTCCGCGCCTGCCTAACAGCCCGCGGCATCACCAAAGTGAACATCCGCAGCCGCTAGCCGACGCGATTGGGGTCAAACACCCTCACGACGCGACTGGGACGCGACTGGGGTCAAACACCCTCACTTCTCACTTTTTCGCGCCGTGTTTATAAGGCAATTCGCCACATCACCACCCCGGCTCTGGGCTCGATTGAAGCTCTCGGCGCAGAGCCTCGACGCGTGATGCGGGAGCGCCCGCACTCCACATCGAGGGTGGAGCGGGGCGCGCCGCGTGTGTGCGCTTCAGGGGCGGAGCGTCTCGAGGGCTCGCAGCGCGTTGCCGCCCAGGATCTTGCGGATGCGGGCCTCGGTCCAGCCGCGGTCCATCATGCGCTGGACCAGGCGTGGCCAAGCCAGACCGTCGCGGAGGTCGGCGGGCGGGGTGATGGCGCCGTCGTAGTCTGAGCCCAGCGACGCGGTGTCTTCGCCGGCGACGTCGATGATGTGCGCGAGGTGCTCGACGACCATCTCGGCGTCGCGCGGGCCGCCCTTTCGCGTCAGGAAGGGGGCCGAGAAGATGATGCCGACCGTGCCGCCGGTCTTCGCGATGGCCCGAAGCTGGTCGTCGTCGAGGTTTCGCCAGTGGGGGCGAACGCCGCTGACCCCCGTGTGGGTCGCCAGCAGCGGCAGGCTGGGGTCGTGGACCGCCACCGCATCCCAGAACCCCTCCGGGTTGATGTGGGCGAGGTCGACGAAGATGCGCTCGGCATCCAGCTGCTCGACGAAACGCTTGCCCAGCGCGCTGAGCCCCCGCCCTCGCCGCCACAGCGCCAGCGGGCTGGAGGTGGTGCCGTAGACGCTGTTGGTCAGGTGCACCAAGGTCACGCGGTTGACCAGCCGGTCCGGGATCGACGCGGGCCCATCGGGCGCGGCGGCCAGACAATTGCCGCCCTGAATCGACAGCAGACAGGCGTGCGCACCGTCCCTGCGCGCGGCGAGGTACTCCGCGTGGCTTCGGCACATGCGAATGCGGCCCTCCGACCGCGCCACCATCGCCTGAAAGCGCTTGAGGTTCTTGAGGAAGACCCGCCAGCGGCTGGCGGCGGTGCGGAAGGGGTTGGTCGTGATGGACCACATGGCACCGCTGACGCCCCCCTCTTCCATGCGCGGCAGGTCCAGCTGCCCGAAGAAGTGCCCGCGGAACACCCCCTTGCCGTGCTTGGTCAGCGGGTCGTATCCCCACAACCGCGGCGGGATGAAGGTGTCGAGATGCAGGTCGACGATGTCCGCGCTGCGACACAGCGCCATCGCGTCGTCAGAGACCCCCAGCCGCCGCGCGGTGGCCACGTCATCCACGGGCTGCACGACGAGGGCGGTGGCCGTGCTCAAAACGCCACCTCGAGATCCAACCTGCACAGGAAGTCCTCGTGATCGCCGAAGTCCCGCGCGCTCACGGCGTCGAGGCCGCACTGCTGGACGCCGGAGTCCCGCGACGAGTCCGGCGACGGCGCGATGCGGTAGACCTGCCCAAAGGCATCGACCTGGAAGATCAGCTTCACCGCGCCGGCCGCCCCCGGGCGCGCCAGTCGAAGCGCCGCGAGGCACGCGCTCGCCTCCTTGCGCGCGACCTCCATCGCCTTCATCGCCGCCGCGTGGCCGCACTCCACGACCGAGCGCGGCGAGATCCCACCCGCCTCGCGGCGCAACCCAAAGCCGTAGTAGGCGTGGCGACTCGGCGTGGTCACGCTCTCGATGAAGAGCACCTGCGCGCCCTGCCCGCCCGCGGCGCGCCGCATCCGCTCGACCGTCCCCTCGTCCGGCGCCTCCGGGAACGGGTCGTGGAAGTTCACGTCCAGCACGGAGAGGCTCTGGATGCTGATGGGCTCGGCGGGCATCGACGAGACCAGCTCGACCAGGAAGCTCTCGACCGGCACGTGCGGCGACTCCGCCCGAGTAGCGGTCTTCACCCCGCCGCAGGCCACCGTCGTCGCCACGACCATCGCCATCGCCACAGGCCACGCCGCGCGGCACCTCGTCGCGAGGGCCGCCACCGAAACCATCATCGATCACGCTCCGGCATGGGGGGGACGCGCCGCTGCCGCTGGACTCCGGGCGAGTCCAAGCGTCGAGCCAGCCGGTCGATCCGCTTGTAGTCCGACGGCAGGGCCCGCACGACCAGCACCCGCAAGATGTCATCGGGGATCATCGCCATGTCGCGACTGGCGCTCGGCTCCAGGGACTCTCGAATCAGGCCAGCCAGCTCGGTCGCCGGACGGTGGGCGACGGGCCGCACGTAGATGTGCAGCGCAGCGCGGCCCGGGGTGTCGAGAGTCTCAAGCAGCCGCTGGAAATGCCCCAGCCTGTCTGTGCTGTCGCGAACGACCAGGGTCTTGCCGTCGGTCCCGGGGACCACGCGCGTCCCGGGCGGCGTCCCCAGCACGCGCTGATAGAGCGCGGCCGCGTGCTCCGCGGGCATCGTGTTCAGAAACAGCACGGTAGTCGGCGTGCCCTCGGCGGCGAGGGCCGACGGCGCGGCCACAGCCACCAGCGCCAACATGGCCACGGCGAGCACGCAAAGATGTCCAGCAGTTCGCACTTTCATAGCCGCGGACCCTATCACAGGCCGCGTTTTCGTCACGAAGCGGCCAACAGCACCCGAGCCCGCGCGAGCACATGCGCGGTCGTGATACCGAAGTGCTCAGCGAGCTCTTCAGCCGGCGCGCTCTCGCCGAAGGTGTCGATGCCGATGCTCTCGCCGCCGTCACCCACGAAGCGCTCCCACCCGAAGGTGCGGCCGGCTTCGACGCTCAGGCGCTTCTTGCAGCGTGGCGGCAGCACCTCATCACGCCACGAGCGCTCCTGACGCAAGAAGCGCTCGGCGCACGGCATCGAGACCACGCGGACGCGGTGGCCTTCACCGGCCAGCGTCGCCGCCGCCTCGGTGCACAGATGCAGCTCGGAGCCCGTCCCGATCAGGATCAGCTCCGGGTCGGCCACGTCCACGCCCGCGACGACATAGGCGCCCTTCGCCACGCCGTCCATCGCGACCGCCGTCCCTTCCAGCTGCGGCAACCCCTGGCGCGTCAGCAGCATCGCGGTCGGCCCGTCGCTTCGGCGGAGCGCTGCGGCCCACGCAGCGGCGGTCTCACGCCCGTCCGCCGGCCGCATCACATCCAGCCCCGGGATCATCCGCAGCGCCATCGCGTGCTCGACCGACTGGTGCGTCGGCCCGTCCTCGCCCAAGAACACGCTGTCGTGGGTCAGCACGAAGACCCCGCGCTGGTGCATCAACGCGGCCAGGCGCATCGACGGGCGCATGTAGTCGCTGAAGGTCAAGAAGGTCCCGCCGTAGGGGATGACGCCGCCGTGCAGCGACATGCCGTTCATCGCCGCGGCCATGCCGTGCTCGCGGACGCCGTAGTGCAGGTTCCGCCCGCCGCGCTCGCCCTTCTGAAAGGAGGCCTGCCCCTTGATCATCGTGTTGTTGGACCCCGCGAGGTCCGCCGAACCGCCCCAGAGCGTCGGCAACACCGGCGCCAGCGCCGCAAGCACCGCGCCCGACGAGGCCCGCGTCGCCTGCTTGCCCACGCCGTCAAAGGTGGGCAGGTGCTTCTCCATGTCCGCCGGCAGCCCGTCGCCCGTGTGGATGCAGGTCCACGTCGCGAAAAGCTCAGGAAACGCCTCGCGATATCGCGCCATCATCGCTTCCCAGGCCGCCCGCTTGGCCGCCCCGCGCTGCCGCAGCGGCTCGAAGGCCCCGCGCACCTCGTCGGGCACGATGAAGGTCGGCTCCAGCGGCCAGCCCATGCCCTCCTTCGTGAGCTTCGCCTCGGCCGCACCCAGCGGCGACCCGTGCGAGGACTCGGAGTCCTGCTTGTTCGGGCTGCCGTGGCCGATGTGCGTCTTGCAGCGAATCAGCGACGGCCGGTCGGTACACGCCACGGCCTCAGCGATGGCGGCCGCCGTCGCGCGCTGGTCGTGCCCATCGACCGACAGCACCTGCCACCCATACGCCTCGAAGCGCTTGGTCGTGTCCTCGGTGAAGCTGAGGTCGGTCGACCCCTCGATGCTGATGCTGTTGTCGTCGTACAGGAAGACGATGCGGCCAAGGCCCAGGTGCCCGGCGAGGCTGGCGGCCTCGTGCGAGATCCCCTCCTGCAGGTCCCCGTCAGAGCAGATCCCGTAGACGCCGTGGTCGACGACCGGAAAGCCGGGCCGGTTGAAGAGCGCGCCCAGATACTCCGCGGCCATGGCCATGCCGACCGCGTTGGCGAGGCCCTGCCCCAGCGGCCCCGTCGTGGTCTCGACGCCCGGCGTCAGCCCCCGCTCCGGGTGCCCCGGCGTCTTCGACCCCAGCTGGCGAAACCGGCGAAGCTCCTCCAGCGGCAGGTCGAACCCGGCCAGGTGCAGCAAGCCGTACAGCAGCATCGATCCGTGACCGGCCGACAGCACGAAGCGGTCGCGATCGGGGAACTCGGGCGCCGACGGGTCCACCGTCAAAAAGCGCCGCCACAACACGGACGAGGCGTCAGCCATCCCCATGGGCATGCCCGGGTGACCGCTGTTGGCGGCCTCGACGGCGTCGATCGCCAGGGTCTTGATGGTGTTCGTGACGCGCAAATCAAGCGCAGCGTCGGACTCGGGGCGGGCGGACGAGACGGACATCAGCGACTCCTGGGCGGCAGGCGGCGGGACCATAGCCGCTGACCCCGGGCGTTCAATCGCGTTCATGGAGAGCCCGGAAACGGCGCGTAATTACGGGGAGGCTGGGGCGGCTGGGGTTGTGGGGCTGGGGTGGTTGGGGGGCTGAATTTTTACCACGGAGACACGGAGACACGGAGGAGCACGGAGGGATCGGGCGGGCTGGCTTGCGATGGAGGGGTTGTGGGGCTGGGTTGAGATGGTGATGGGATTCGCATTTTTTACCACGGAGGCACGGAGACACGGAGGAGCACGGAGGGGTCGGGCGGGCTGGCTTGCGATGGAGGGGTTGTGGGGCTGGGTTGAGATGGTGATGGGATTGCATTTTTCACCACGGAGACGGAGACACGGAGGAGCACGGAGGGATCGGGCGGGCTGGCTTGCGATGGAGGGGTTGTGGGGCTGGGTTGAGATGGTGATGGGATTGCATTTTTTACCACGGAGACACGGAGACACGGAGGAGCACGGAGGGATCGGGCGGGCTGGCTTGCGATGGAGGGGTTGTGGGGCTGGGTTGAGATGGTGATGGGATTGCATTTTACCACGGAGACACGGAGACACGGAGGAGCACGGAGGGATCGGGCGGGCTGGCTTGCGATGGAGGGGTTGTGGGGCTGGGTTGAGATGGTGATGGGATTGCATTTTTTTTTACCACGGAGGCGCTGAGACACGGAGGTGGGGCAAGGCGAGGTGCCGGGGCGGGACGGCGGGGTCATGGGAATCGCGTGATTTAGCCCAGCACACCCGCGCGCTCCCAAAGCTCATCCCTCCGTGTGCAGGCCTCTGTGCCTCCGTGCCTCCGTGCCAAATACGCAATCCCACTCACCCTCTACTTTAGCCGCACCCAAATCCCCTCTCCGTGCTCCTCCCGTGTCTCCGTGTCTCCGTGGTAAAAAAGCGATCCCACCGCCCTCTCACCCCAGCCGCACCCAAACCCCTCTCCGTGCTCCTCCGTGTCTCCGTGTTCCGTGCAAAAAAGGCCGATCCACCGCCCTCACCCCAGCCGCACCCAACCCCTCTCCGTGCTCCTCCCGTGTCTCCGTGTCTCCGTGGTAAAAAAAGCGGTCACCGCCCTCTCACACAACCCAACACTCTCTCACCAGCCCGCCAACCACTCCCTCAAACCAGCCCGCCAACCACTCCCTCTCACCCCAGCCCGCGAACCACCCCGTCTCACCCCAGCCCGCCGAAGCTCAGATCGCGAACCCGACCTCCACCAGCAGCTTGTACCGGCCTCCCAGGGCCAGCAGCTCGTCGTGGGTGCCTTGCTCGACGACTTTACCGTGGTGCAGCACGAGGATGCGGTCCGCTTTGACGATGGTCGATAGCCGGTGAGCGATGACCAGCACCGTGCGTTGCGACAGGAGCGTGCCGATGGCCTCGTCGACCAGGGCCTCCGTCACCGAGTCCACGCTGGCCGTGGCCTCGTCGAGGATGACGATGGGCGCGTCGCGGGCCATGGCGCGGGCGATCGCCAGCAGCTGCTTTTGCCCGCCGGACAGGTTCTGCCCCCGCTCGGTCACGCGGTGCTCGTAGCCGGCTGGCAGCGCCTCGATGAAGCCGCTCGCCCGCGCCAGGCTCGCCGCCTCGCGCACTCTCGCCTCGTCGATCTGCGGTGACCAGAGGCCGATGTTCTCGCGGATGGTCCCATCGAAGAGGTAGACGTCCTGGTGCACGGCCGCCACCTGCTGGCGCAGATCGTCGGTGCGCACCTCGCGCAGCTCGTGGCCGTCGACGCGGATCGACCCCTCGTACCCGCCGTACTGCTTCATCAGCAGCTTGCCGATGGTCGTCTTGCCCGACCCGGTCGCGCCCACCAGCGCCACGACCTCGCCCGGCCGCATCGTGAAGCTCACGCCGTCCAGCACCAGCGGCGCGCCCTCGCGGTAGCGAAAGGACACGTCGGCGAACCGCACGTCCCCGCGCGGCGACTCGAGGGCCAGCTCGCCCTCGGGCACCCGGTCGCTCGTGTCCAGCAGCCCAAAGATGCGCTCCAGGGCCGCCACCGCGTGCTGAATCGTCGCGATGCGGCCCGACAGCTCGCGGATGGGGCCGAAGATCATCCCCAGGTAGTCCACGAACGCCACCAGCAACCCCAGCGTGATGGCGGAGCCCGGCGTGCCGAACTGCGACGCCCCGAACCACAGCATCGAGCCGATGGCCAAGGCGCTCATCCCGTCCATGATCGCGTAGAGGCCCGCGTCCCACCAGTTGGAGCGGCGGTACGCGTCCAGGTACCGGTAGCTCATCGTCCGGAAGGTCTGCCGCGTGCGCTCCTCGACCCCGTAGAGCTGCACCGTGGTCACGCCGTAGATGCGCTCGGCGAAGAAGCCGTTCAGGCGGCTGAGGCTCGAGCGGATGATCAGCGAGAGACCCCGCAATTTCCTGCGGAAAAGATCGACGATCAGCACGATCAGCGGCGCCAACGACAGGCTGACCAGGGTGAGCTGCCAGTCCAGCAGCAGCATCGCGACGAGGATGCCGATGAGCAGCAGGCCGTCCGAGAGCAGGCTGACCACGCCCCACGCCAGGCTCTCGTAGACGGCCTCGACGTCGTTTGTCGTGCGCGTCATCAGGGCGCCGGTGGTGCGGGTGTCGAAGAAGCGCTGGCCCTGGTCCATCACGTGGGTGAAGACGCGGCGGCGCAGCGCGGTCAGGGCGCGGAGGCCCAGGATGTTCAGCGCGTAGTTCGCCAGCGCGCTGGCCGTGAAGCCGACGCCGACCACCGCCACGAAGAGCAGCGCCATGGTGCCCAGGCCGTCGAGCTGCCCGGTGGCGATGTGGTCGTCGATGGCGGTCTTCAACAGCACGGGCTGCACGAGCGCGCCGAGGACCCCGATGGGCGTCAGGAGCAGGGCCGTCCACAGCCACGCGCGGTGAGGGCGCGCCAGGGGCCAGAGGCGCCCGATGAGCTTGATGTCACCGGTCTTTTCGTTGGCGCTCACGGGTGGATCTCGGGCGGGTGTTCCCAGGCTTCGGCGGCGCGCTGCAGGCGCCAGGCGTGGGCGTAGGGGCCCTCGCGGGTGACAAGCTCGGCGTGGGTGCCCTCGGCGACGATGCGGCCGCCGTCCAGCACGATGACGCGGTCGGCGCGGGCCAAGACGCTGACGCGGTGGCTGACCACGACCGCGGTGCGGCGGCGGCCTGCGTCGATGCGCTTGTAGATCGCGTCGATGAGGCGGCCCTCGGTGGCGTGGTCGACCGCGCTCAGGACGTCGTCGAGCAGCAGCACATCGAAGTCGCGGTAGAAGGCCCGGGCCAAGGCGACGCGCTGGCGCTGGCCACCCGACAAGGTCACGCCGCGCTCGCCCACGACGGTCTCGAGGCCTTGGGGCAGCGCGCCGAGGTCCTGGCTGAGCTCAGCGGCGCGCGCGGCCTCCAGCGCGGCCCCGGTGTCGCCGCCCTCGGGCTCCTCGCCCAGGGTGATGTTCTCGCGGATGGTCTCGCTGAAGAGGTACGGGTCCTGGGTGACGTAGGCCACGCGGCGCCAGTAGGCGTTGACGTCCACGTCGCGCACGTCGACGCCGTCGAGCAGCACGGTGCCCGGCGCCGGCTCGCGCACCCGGGCCAGCAGGTCCAGCAGCGTGCTCTTGCCGGTCCCGGTCAGGCCGAAGACGCCCAGGGTCTCGCCGGCGGCGATGCTGAAGTTCAGGTCGGCGAGCACCGGCGGGCTGCCCGGCTCGGCGTCGGGGTGGGAGAAGCTGAGGCCGCGAATCTCCAAGGAGTGACCGGCGCTGGGCGGGCTGGGAAGCGCGCGGGTGACCTCGGGGCGGGCGATCTCGGCGTACAAGACGTCGTCGACGCGGCCGAGCGAGATGTAGCCTCGCTGAACGGCGTTCACCAGCCAGCCCAAGCTGGTGAGGCCTGTCACCAAGATGTTGATGTAGACCGAGAAGGCCGCCAGATCCCCGAGGCTGAGGCTGCCCGCGACCACCTCGCGGCCGCCGAACCAGAGCAGCAGCACCACGCAGAGGCTGCCGACCACCGACACCACCGGCAGCAGCCAGGCGCGGACTTTGGCGAGGCCGGTGCCGATGGCCAGCATCCGCTCGTTGGCCTCGTCGAAGCGCTCGAGGACGCCCGGCAACGCCCCGAAGGCGTGCACCACCGACACCCCATTGTAGGTCTCGAGGATGCGGTCCGACAGCGTGGCGACCTGCTGCTGGCCTTCGATGGTCAGGCTGAACATGGCGCGCACGCCACGGCGCAGGATGAGGGCCGCCAGGACCAGGGGGATGCCGCAGGTCAGGGTGAGGCGCAGGTCCAGCGCCACCATGCGGGCGAGGGTCAGCGCCAGCATCAGCACGACGTTGAAGAGTTGCAGCGTCGCGAACCCGGCGAGGGCGCGCACCGAGTTCGAGTCGTTGGTGCCGCGGGAGATGATCTCGCCAGGTCGCATCTGCTCGAAGAAGCGGCGCGGCAGCGCGAGCACCCGGTCGAAGAGCGCGTTCTTGACGCGGAACTCGGCGGTGCGGCCCGGGTTGAAGAAGAAGGTGCGGCTCAGGGTGCGCACGACGATGATGCCGAGGCCGGCGCCCAGGATGGCCCAGGCGAAGCGCACCGCCGAATAGGGCCCCTCGCCCGCCGCCAGCGCGTCGATGGCGTGTTTGACGAAGCCGGGGATGGCGACGGTCAGCGCGTTGGTCGCCACCAAGAACGCCACGCCGAACACGTACCAGACGGCGTAACGGCGCAGGTATAGCTGCCAAAAGCGGATGAGGCGTTGCACCGGCGGCAAGCTAGTGCCCGGCCCCTGCGGGGTCAATCCGCGTCTGCCCGCTGACAGCCCCGCCCCAGTCGCGCTACCGTCGAGCCATGGAAAACACACTCGAGTTCTGGTTCGACTTCACCTGCCCCTACGCCTACATGGCCTCGACGCGGGTCGAGGCGCTGGCCGAGGCGATCGGCGCGCGCCTGGAGCCGAAGCCCATCCTGCTGGGCGGGCTGTTTCGGTCCATCGGCCAGCCGGACAACCTCGCCGCCAGCTTGGGCGCGGCGAAGGCCCGGCACGGCGCGGACGACGTGCGGCGGAACGCGGCGCTGTGGGAGGTCCCGTTGACCTATCCGCCAGGGCACCCGCGGCGGACCGTGACCGCGTTGCGCGCGCTGCTGGCCCTGGGCGAGCCGATGATGCCGCTGGTCCATCGGTTCTACCGGGCCTACTGGGTCGACGGCGTCGACATCTCGACCGAAGCCGGCGTCGCGCAGGTGCTCAGCGAGGCCGGCCTCGACCCCGCGCCGATCCTCGAGCGCGCGAAGTCCGACACCATCAAGGACGCGCTGCGCACGCGCACCGACGAGGCCGTCAGCCGCGGGGTGTTCGGCGTGCCCACCTTCGCGCTGGGCAAGATCCTGCAGTTCGGCCAGGACCGGATGGCGGTCTTCGGCGCGGCGGCAGGCGGCTACGGCTTGGACGGCAGCCCCCCGCCGGCCTATCCGCGCGCCCCCATCGACTTCTGGTTCGACTACTCGAGCCCCTTCTCGGCCATCGCGGCCGCGCGCGCGGAGGCGCTGGTGGGAGCAAGCCTGAGGATGCGGCCGGTGCTGCTGGGCGGCATCTTCCGCGACGTCGGCATGGTGAACTTGCCCATGCAGGCGATGAGCCCACCCAAGCGCGTGTGGGCGGGCCACGACATGGCGAGGCAGGCGAAGGAGGCGGGCATGGTGTTCCGCTGGCCCTCGCGCTTCCCGATGCGGACGATCTTGCCGCTGCGGATGACCCTGGCGGCCGGGCCCGACACCGAGGGCGGGCGGGCGCTGATCCGGGCCTTCTACAAGGCGTACTGGACCGACGACCGCGACATCGCCGACCCCGAGGAGTGCGCGGCCATCGCGACGGAGGCCGGTCTGGACGGCCCCGCGCTGGTGGCCGCCACCGACGCGGCCGAGATCAAGGCGAAGCTGATCACCAACGGCTCCGAGGCCGTCGCGGCCGGGGTGTTCGGCGCCCCCACGTTCGTGGTCCACCACGCGGACGGCCAGCGCTCTCTCTACTGGGGCAACGACCGCCTGGAGATGGCGATCCGCGCCGCCGACGGCGACACCCGCGTCCGCTGAATCAGCCCTTCTCGTAGCGAATCAGCCGCACGTCGATGGGGCCGTTGCGGATGGGGATGGCCTGAGACCAGCGCCGGCCCACCTTGAGGGCGTGGCGCTCGTGGGCGAGCAGCACCGAGGCGTCCCAGCCCGGGAAACCAGCGCTCAGCGTGTGCCCCAGGTCTTCGTAGAGCCCCTCCAGCGCCTCGATCTCGCCCAGCCGGTCTCCCCACGGCGGGTTGGTGATGAGCAGCCCCGGCGGGCCGGTAGGTGCGCTGGCTCGGACAAGCTCGCCCTGCTCGAAGCGGACGAACTCGGCGACTCCGGCGCGCTCGGCGTTGGCGCGGGCCAGAGCGACCAGCGCCGGGTCGATGTCGCTGCCCTCGATGGCGACCGGGACCGGCTTTTCGCCAGCCCGCGCCTCGGCTTTTTGGGCCTCCCAGCGCTCGGGTCGGTGTCCTGGCCAGCGCTCAAAACCCATGCGCTCCTTGCTGATGCCGGGGGCGCGGCCCATGGCCAGCAGCGCCGCCTCGATGCACAGCGTCCCCGAGCCCGCCATCGGGTCGAAGAGCGGCCGCTCGCCCGCCCACTCCGACAGCCCCAAGATGCCGGCCGCCAGGGTCTCGCGCAGCGGCGCGTCCCCCGCCTCGGTCCGGTAGCCGCGCAGGTGCAGGCTCTCCCCCGAGGCATCCAGCGACACGGTGATGCGGTCGCGCCGCACGCGCAGGTACACGCGCACGTCCGGCGACTGCGCGTCCACGTTCGGCCGCACGCCGCACTCCTCGCGCAGCACGTCGACGATGGCGTCCTTGGCCTTGAGCGCCACAAAGCGCGAGTCACGGTGCAGGTCGCCGGTCACCGTCGCGTAGACCGCCAGCGTGTGGTCGGGCGTCAAGAGCCCGCGCCACCGCGCCGCCCCACGCACCGCGTCGTAGATGCCCTGCGGGTCGGTCGCCCGCGCCTCCCCCAGCGTCCACAGCACGCGATGGGCCGTCCGCAGCCACAGGCAGGCCCGGGTCATGTCCGCCCGAGACCCCTGAAACGCCACCCCGCCCCGGCTGGCCCGAACCTCCGACACGCCAAGCGCGCGCAGCTCGGCCTCCAGCACGGGTTCCAGCCCAGTCAGCGTCGTGGCGTAGTAGCGCTCTAGCATCGGCCCTCCGGTCGGCGCTGACGCTACACGCCGCTGCGGCCGCCTCCAAGGGCCGTGTTCGTCGGCACCGTCAGCCCTGCGCCGCAGGTCCCGCCCCGCCCGGCCCCGGTTGACTCAGCGGGGCTCTCTGCGATGATACCCGCGCGGTGGTGGCGGCGCCCAACCCACTCCGTAGCTGGCCGAAAGAGTAGAAATCACCCCGTCCGAAGCAGGTCTCCATGAACCGATTCTTCCCCGCCACGCGACTGCTTGCGCCGCTCGCTCTGGTCCTCTTGCTCGGCATCGCCATGCCGGCCGCCGCGAAGTGGATCCCCACGACGCGCACCAACGTCAGCACGAACCCGCCGGGCGCGACGGTCTACCTCGTCACCCCCGAGGGCACCGAGAGCCCGGTGGGGCTCACGCCGCTCCAGCGCACCCGACTGCCCCGCGGTCTCATCACGCTGCGCTTCCGCCTGGAGGGCTACCAGGACCTCGTCGAGACGGTCGAGATCAAGACGCGCACGCTCTCCTTCGTTTTCAACCTCGTCCGCGAAGTGAAGCCGTCGGTGCTCGACTTCATCAGCGACAAGGACTTCGAGGGCGCGGCGGTCACGGTCGACGGCACCAAGCAGGGCGTGCTGCCGACCTCGGTGTCGGTGCCGCCGGGGCGCCATCAGGTCGTGGTCAGCAAGGCTGGTTATGAGGATTGGGAGCGCTGGATCGACACCACCGAGGGGCAGAAGGTCGCGTTCGAGGTGGTGATGAAGGCGTCGGCCAAGTCCAAGGGCTCGATTCTGGCGACCTCGCTGCCCAGCGGCGCCGAGATTCGCGTCAACGGAGCGCCGCGCGGGACGACCCCGACCGTGGTGGACGGCGTCGAGCCTGGCGACCACCTCGTCGAGCTCTTCCTCGACGGCTACGCGCCGTGGCAGCAGAAGGTCACGGTCACCGAGGGCGCGCGAGCGGTGCTGGACGCGCGGCTTGAGACGGCTGGCGGCGGCAAGGGCACCCTGCGCGTGGTCGCCGACGTCGAGGGCGCGAAGATTTGGATCGACGGCGAGGAGGCCGGCATGGCGCCGGTGACCAAGACCGACCTGCCTGCGGGCTCGCACCTCGTCGAGGCGCGCGCTGAGGGTTACGCCAAGGCGAGCGCTGAGGCCGAGGTGCGCCGTGGCGAGACGGCGGTCGTGCGCTTGTCCTTGGCGGACGCGACCCGTGAAGCGCGAGGCACCATCCGGGTGGTCGCGAGCGTGAAAGACGCGATGGCCAGCATCGACGGCGGCGAGCCCCAGGCGGTCCCGCTGGTCCGCGACGACATCTCGGCGGGCACGCACTTCGTCATCGTCACGGCCCCCGGCTACGCGGAGTGGAAGAAGAGCGTCTCGGTCACGCCGGGCGGCATCGTCGAGGTGGTCGCCGATCTCGGGACCGCGGGGCGGCTCGAGGTGGCGACCAAGGGCAGCGAGCCCGCCGAGGTCTTCCTCAACGGCAAGCTGCTGGGCCCTGCACCGCTGAAGATCGACGTGGCCACGGGTACCTACCGTCTCACGGTCAAGCGCGCCGACGGCAAGCTCGAGGAGCACGACATCGCCATCGGCACCGGCTCGGCGGTGAAGATCAACGCGAAGTTCGACGAGCAGCGCTCGCGGGTGCGGCACCGCGCGATGCCCTGGTCGGCGCAGGCCATCGACAAGGGCTACGGCACCGTCGATATCGGGCTCTCCTGGCCTTACACCGTCATCGCGCGCGTCAACGGCGGCGTGTGGCGCAACATGGACATCGGCGTGGCGTTCCGCTCGGCGTTGGACACCATCAACGAGATCGAGCTGCGCATGAAGTACCAGGTCGCGCGCTCGCGGGCCTTCGCGTTCGCAGGCGAGGCCGCGCTGGTCTTCGGCTTCGGCTCGGACACGCGCAACACCATCGGGACGCGCATCACGACGCTGTCCTCGATCCTCATCGGCGAGAAGGTCGCGGCGACGGCCCGCATCGGACTGCGCGTGTTCAGCGACCGTCTGGGGCCGAAGGACATCTACTCGAAGCGCGACAACGGCGCGCAATTCCAGGCGGGCCTGAGCCTCGAGATCCGGCTGTCGAAGTACATCAACTTCATGCTGCTCTTCGAGGGCGAGCCCTTCGGCGAGAAGCGGCCGCTGCTTCGGACTGGCGTGTTCAAGAAGGCCAAGGACATCGGCATCTGGGCCGCCTCCGGCATCTCGGTGTTGTTCTAAGCAGACGGTGAGCGGGTGACGCTAACTCATACCCAGCGGCCCGAGCCTGGATATCGCGCGCTTCTACGCTCTGGTGAGCTAGAGGCGCGCGTACAGGCCCTGCTCGCGACCCTGGGTCCGTGCGTCGCCTGCCCACTGGACTGCGGCGTCGACCGGCACGCCGACGCCATCGGGCGCTGCTTCGTGGGGCGCGACGCGGTGGTGTCGTCGTGGACGCCGCATTTCGGCGAAGAGCCCGTGCTCAGCGGCACCCGCGGCGTCGGCAACGTCTTCTTCGGGCAGTGCAACCTGCGCTGCGTCTACTGCCAGAACTGGCAGATCTCGCAGCAAGCGAAGAAGCCGACCATCGGCCGGACGGTGAGCGCGGCCGAGCTCGCGGACATCTACATGGACCTCGAGGCGCGCGGCTGCCACGCCCTGGGCTGGGTCTCGCCGACCCACGTCGCGCCGCAGGCCGTCGAAGCCTTGCTGATCGCCGCGAAGCGCGGCTTCTCGCTCCCGGTGGTCTACAACACGAACGCCTACGACGCGCTGCCCGTGCTGCGGCTGCTCGAGGGCATCGTCGACATCTGGCTGCCCGACCTCAAGTACGCCGACGCCGACGCCGGCCGCACCTACTCCAAGGTCGACGACTACCCCGCCCACGCTCGCGCCGCCGTCCTCGAGATGGCGCGCCAGGTCGGCACCCAGGTGCACCTCGGCCCGGACGGCACAGCCTTTCGCGGCCTGATCATCCGCCACCTCGTCCTGCCCAACGACCTCGCCGGCTCCGAGTCGACCCTGCGCTGGATACGCGCCGAGCTTGGAAAGGGCGCCCATGTCTCCGCGATGTGTCAGTATTACCCGACGCACCGGAGCGAGGGCGCGGCGAGTCGCTACCCGCTGCTGACTCGACGCATCCGGTCGCGCGAATACGACGAAGTGCTCGACTGGCTGACCGAATTCGGCCTGACCGAGGGCTGGTCGCAGGATCTGGACGACGCCCCCGAGTACTATCGCCCCGACTTCAGCGACGCCGCCCGCCCCTTCGCTGACATCGCAGATTTTCCAGGCCGCACCGACATGACCGCACCGGGGAGCTCCGCCGCATGACGCCCCACATCTCTCGAATCGCGTGCCACGCTGCTGCGCTGGCCGCGCTGGCGCTGACCTTCGGTGGCTGCACGAGCTTTTTCCCGCTCGCCGACGCCGATTCGACCGACGGCGGCGAGACGAGTGTCGACGGGACGGCCGACGGCGGCGACCTGGACGTGGCGCTCCCCGAGACCGACGGCGACGCGGCGGACGTGGCGCCCGACGCTGACGGCGGGACCGACGGCGACGGCGACGCGGGTGACGGCGAGGTCGCGACCCCGGACGGCGACGTGACGACCGACGGCGAGATCGGCGACGGCTCTGACTCCGACGCGAGCGATGACGGCGACGGCGACGCGGACAGCGAGACCACCGACGCGGACGCGGAGACCGGGCCCGACGTCCCGCTCTGCGTCGACCCCTGCCCGAAGCTGGGCGACACGCGCTGCGCCAAGCTGCCGGTGGGGACGCCCGTGACGCTGGAGGTCTGTAGCGACCCGAAGGGCGACGGCTGTCTGAAGTGGGTGGTCGGCGACGCCTGCCCGAAAGATCTGTGCCAGGGGCCGGCCACCTGCTCCGCGGGCGTGTGCGGCTTCGACACCACCAAGGCCGTCACCTGCCCACCCAGCGGAAACCCTTGCACCGACGTCGTCTGCACTCCCGCGACCGGGCTGTGCGCCTTCGCCCCCCGCGAAGAGGGCGAGGTCTGCGACGACAAGGACCCGTGCACGACCTTCACGAACTGCGACGCCGCCGGAAAGTGCGTGGGCCCCTTCGACCCGGTGGCCTGCGACTGCAACTTCGACCCCGACTGCGCGCCCAAGGAAGACGGCAACGCCTGCAACGGGACGCTGGTCTGCACCAACCACGCGTGCGTCGTGAACCCGTCGACCGTGGTGACCTGTCAGGCGCCCACGAACCCCTGCCGCCAGAGCGTGTGCTCGCCGGCGACCGGAGCCTGCATCGTCTCCGACAAGGCCGAGGACACGCCGTGCGATGACAGCAACGCCTGCACCATGTTCGACGGCTGCCAGAGCGGCGCCTGCGTCGGGCAGGACCCGGTCATCTGCGATCTGGGGCCGTGCATGACCGCGGCCTGCGCGCCGGCCAGCGGCGAGTGCAGCGGCACCCCGGTCATCAACTGCTGCGGCAACGACGTGGTGGAGACCGGCGAGGTCTGCGACGACGGAAACGACATCGTGGCCGACGGGTGCGAGCCTGATTGCAAGCCCAGCACCTGCGTCAAACGCTCGATGGACATGGCCGAGGGCGGGGTCATCGTGCCGGGCGCCGGCCTGCTGACGACCCACCTGCCGAGCACCCTGGACTTCTGGCTCTTCGTGCCGTCGGGCAGCGCCGGCGGCACGCTGTTCCGGCGACCGAACGTCCCGGCCGGCAGCGATCTGGACTGGCGGGTGACCTCGACGCCGAACGGTGACGGCGTGCAGGTCGCGTGGATCGAGAGCAAGGCCGGCGGCGGCGACGCGACCGCGGATGGCCCGGTGGTCACCGCCGGCGTCTGGCACCACCTCGCCGTGGTGCGCGAGCCGGCCGGTGGCACGCCAGGCGTGTCCTGGTACCTGGACGGAGGCCCCTCCACGGTCACCCAGATCACCGGGATGCAGGACCTGGGCTCGACCGCAGAGCTCTGGATCGGCTCGCGGGTGGGCGGCGACGACCCCTTCGACGGGCAGATGGACGACGTGCGGATCTCGAGCTTCGCGCGCTTCGCCGGGCCCTTCGCGCCGCCGATGGCCGCGGTGACCACCGACCCGCAGACCGAGGCCATCTATCACTTCGACGACGTCTTGGCGGGGGTCGCGGTGGACGCCAGCGGGAAGAAGCGGCACGGCGCGTGGCAGGGCGCACGCTTGGCCGACGGCGACGCGTTCAAGGAGAAGGCGGCGGGGCCGCGCTGCGACGCTGCGTACTGCGCGCGCGGGGCGGTGACCTTCACGGGCTCCCCCACCGGCGGCGTGGCGACGACGGCCGTGGGGCTCGACGGCGTGCAGACGATGACCGTCGAGTTCTTCATTCGCCCCGGCTCCAACCCCTCGGCGGCCTTCGTGATGGGGCGCGACGCGGGCATCGCCGGCATGGCGGACTGGCACATCGAGCTGCGGCCGACGGCCACCACCGGCGCCCATCAGATCGTGTGGGTCGAGGGCCGCGGCACAGGCGTGGACTACGAGAACGCGGCCCCCACGACGATAAGCGAGAGCACCTGGGTCCACGTGGCGGCGGTGCGCGACTACTTCTCGCCCGATCTGGCGACCGTGCGCTGGTTCATCGGCGGCAAGGCCGAGACGCCCAAGCTCATCGGGAGCCCGCTGCCCCTGAGCACGACCGAGCCGCTGCGCCTCGCCTCCGGCCCGCTCCCGGCGCCAGCCCCCTACGTCGGCAGCCTCGACGAGCTGGTCATCACCAGCAGCGTCAAGTACGGCGGCAACTTCGTGGTTCCGCAGAAGCTAGACGCCACAGGCACCACCGTCGCGCTCTTCCGCTTCGACGTGGGGACGGGCGGCTACGCCTACTCGCAGGTCGCCCCGGCGGTCGGGCCCATCCTGATGCCCGTGGTGACCTGGGATCCTCAGGGGGCCACGCCGCTGACGCCCTGCGCGCCCTGAGCGTCGTCACCTCGGGCTGCGCGCCGCCGTCTAGATATCGAACCACACCGACCGGACGCGCCCGGCCAAGCGAAAGCCCAGCCCTTCGTAGAGCCGAATCGCCGCCTCATTGTCGGAGTGGACGTAGAGCGTGATCAGCGGGGTCGTCCGCAGCAGCGCCCGGCACACCTCGGCCACCCCGCCCCGGGCGAGCCCCCGACGCCGCCACTCAGGGTGCGTGTAGATGCCGGCGAGCTGAATCACGCGGGTCGCCGCGGCGCTCTGGTCGGCCTTGAAGCGCAGCGGCTCGCCCGGCTCGCCGATAACCCAACTGCGCCCCTCTCGCACGCGGCGCTTCCAGCCCTCGCGGAAGCTGATGAGGTCACTGGCGAAGGGGTCGAAGCCAAGCTCCTCCTGCACCATCGAGCGATCCGCCTCCATGAGCCGCTCGACCTCGTTGATCTCGGCCTGGCGCACCAAGAGCGAGCGCGCCTCTGGGTCCAGCTCGCCGGCGCGCAGGCAGTACAGACGCTGGTCGGGTCGCTCCACGCGGATCTCGCGCTGAGCCCGCCCGTAGCGCGCCATGAACCGGTCGACGCCCCGGTCCTCGCCCACCACCACCCACACGCGGAACTGGGCCTGGCGCGCGTAGTCGGCGAAGGCGGCGATGGCGACGTCGGAGGCGGGGCGCGAGAAGACCAGGTTGCTGCCGAAAACGCAGATGCCGTCGAGCTCTCCGCCGGTCCAGTGGCCCAGCATGGGGCCGGCCACGTCGTCGCGCCCGATGGCTCCGCGGTCGATCTGGGCCAGCAGGTACGCGTTGTGCGCGACGTCGTCGGACAGGTAGCGCAGCGCCGCGAAACGGTGCCGCGACTCCAGGCGGCCCAGGCCGTCGAGCCGGGTGGCCGCCGCCCCGCGTTCGCGCCAACTCATCGGAGCGCCCGGCGTTGACGCTGGGGCTCAGCGCCTGCTATCGCCCACAGGGTCACCGCGCCACGCCGGAGAGCGCACATGCCCGACGAGCCATCTGGTGCCGCCGATCGGTTCTTGGCGCCGGTCATCGGGAGCGTCCTCTCCATCGATTGGGGTGGGCGGCCCGACCAGCTCGTGGCCGCGTGGCCGGCCGCGCGGGTCGTGCGTGATGCTGAGGATGTCCAGACCCTCATCGTACCGCAAGTGCGCCTGAGCGAAGACGTCGCCGCGCAGGCCGAGTGCACCTTCACGTGGGAGGGGCTCATCAGCGTGTCGCTGGTGCCCCTCGCCGCGGGTGAGGCCGCCTTTGAGGCGCTGCGCGGGCGCGTGGCGGGCGCCTTCAGCGCGGCGCTCGTCGACGGCGATTTGGGGTATCAGACCTGCCTGCAGGACGGCACGCGGCTGACCATCGACCGCCTGGACCGTGTCGTCCGGCTCGAGGAGGCCTCGTGAGCCCCGTGGTCACCTTCTACGACACGGCAGCCGACCAGCGGCTCGACCGGATCGCCCGCCTCGTCGAGGCCGCGTCTGACCGCGGGCTTGGCGTGGTCATCCACTGCGCAGACGCGGCCGCTGCCGAGGCGGTCGACCTCTTCCTGTGGAGCTTCAAGCAGGAGAGCTTCATCCCCCACGAGCAGGTCAAGCCCGGCGCGGCGCCCGAGGACCCCGAGGCGACCGTGGTGCTGGTGACGGCCGAGGAGCGGCCGATCGCCGCCGACGTGTTGGTGCAAGAGGCGCCCTGCTCTTTCGAGTTCGCCCGGGGTTTTGCTCACGTCATCGAGCTGGTCGACCACCGGACGCCCGAGGCGCTGACGGCCAGCCGGCAACGATTCCGGGACTGGCGCGTCGCCGGCGCCGACCCGACCTTCCGCGGCAAGGGCTGACCGCCCTCAGCCGAGGCCGCCCCGCGAGAGCACGACCTCGACGCTCTCGCCCACGAGCGCCGCGCCGCTTCGAGCTTCGCGCCGAATGAAGCAGCCGCCGCGCGCGAACCCCACCTGGTCGCCGCTGCCGTTCCAGCCGACGGGCGTGACCTCCAGCGTGCCGTCGGCGGCGGGCGCCAGGCGGCCAGGGTGGAAGGTGTCGCGCTCCGTCGTCGCTTCCAGCGGCGCGGTCAGACGCGCGCTCAGCCGCCAGGGCCACGGCGCAGCGACGCCACCCAGCGCGCGCAGGGCTGGCAGCAGCACGAGCGCGCCCACCACGAAGGTGCTGACCGGGTTGCCGGGCAGCCCGAAGACGAGGCCGCCCGCGTGTGTCCCGAAGACCACCGGCTTTCCCGGTTTGATGGCGACCTTGTGGAAGGCCAGCGACACGCCCGCTCGGGCCAGCGCGTCGACCACGAGATCGTAGCGCCCCGCGCTGACGCCGCCTGACAGGACCAACACATCCGCAGCCAAGCCCCGGGCGATGGCCGCCGCCAGGGCCTCCGGCTCGTCGCGCACCCGCTCGCTCAGGATGACCCGCGCCGCCCCCTCGCGGGCCAGCGCTTCCAGCGTGTAGCGGTTGCTGTCGCGGATCTCGGCCGGTCCCGGCGCGCAGTCCACGTCGACAAGCTCGTCGCCGGTCCCGATGATCGCCACCGTGGGCTGGCGCACCACCCGCACCCGCCCGGCGCCGACCGACGCCAGCGCGCCCGCCAGCAAGCCCCGCACGGGGTCCCCAGCCCGCGCGACCACATCGCCCGCGCGCACGTCCTCACCCCGCGCCGCGATGTGCTGCCCCGACCGCACCGGGCCATCGACCTCGACCGTGTCGGCGCCAACCGCCCTGCACTTCTCGATCATCTGCACCGCGTCGGCCCCCTCCGGCACCGGCGCGCCGGTCATGATGGCCACCGCGCATCCCGCCTCAAGCGCCTCGTCACGCTGCGCCCCAGCCGCGACCTCCCCGACGACCCGCAGCCGCGCGCGCTCGCCCGAACAATCGGCCGCCCGTACCGCGTATCCATCCATCGCGGCTCGGTTGAAGGGCGGCTGGTCGCGGTCGGCCAGGACCTCTTCGGCCAGCACGCGCTCTGTGGCCTCCAGCAGCCCGATCTCCTCGCTGCGATCGGCCTGTCCTCGTCTCAGCGCGGCGACCGCGGCGGCGACGGTCTCCTGCGCCTCGGCCAGCGGGATGTGCGTCCTCACGTCGGCTCCTCCCCACGCTCGCGCGCCCGCCTGGCGAGCACGTCGTGCTTGTCGGCGCTCCCCCGCGCCTGGGCCACCGGGTAGCGCTCGGCGTTTCGGTCGATCTTCCGGTCCACCGCCGCCATCAGGTCGATACTCAGCCGCTGGGCGAGGTTGACCGCGCAGATCAACACGTCGGCGAGCTCCTCCTCGATGGCCTGCTGGTCGAGCGCGTCGCCCTCGCGCTTCCACAGAAACGCCTCCAGCAGCTCGCCGGCCTCCACGCTGAGCGCCACCGCCAGGTCCTTTGGCGTATGAAACTGCTCCCAGTCCCGCGCCCTGTTGAACCGACGCAGCCGCGCGGCGACCTCAGCCACCGTGGTGTGCGCGTCCGCCGGGCTCTCCTCGCTGCTCACGCCGCGCGCTCCAAGACGATGATGTGCTCGTCGCGCGACTCGCCGCGCAGCTGCCTGCCCGGCCCAAAGACCGGCCGCGACTGGCTCACCGACGCCGACACCACCAGCCCCGCCGCTGCGGCCGCGCGCCCCACCAGGGGCAAGACCCGGATGATGCGCTCGGGGTGCTCGCCGTCGCCGAGGACCAGCGCCACGCGCCCGCCCTCCGCCAGCCACTCGGCCCAGACCGCCAATGCAGCGCCCAAGTCCTGCTCGAAACGCCACGCCACCGACATCCACCCCGCGCTGGCCCCCTGCCGGCGCGAGCCGATCTCCTGGGCGTCCGCGTCGCTCGGGTCCAGCCCGAACAGCGCGTACCGGCGCTGCTGGTGCTGCACATAATCGTAGACGCCGGGATAGGGCGGCGAGGTGATCACCAGCCCGACCTTTCCCGCCAAATCAGGCGCCGGAGCGCGGGCGTCACGCTGGGAGAGCGCCGGCTCGGGCGTGCCGTCCGGGACCGCCTCGCGCAGCGCGATGAGCGACTGGCCGTGCTCGACCGCGCGACGCACGAGCCACTGGGACACGCGCCCGGCTGGGACCCAGCGGTGGTCGGCGTTCAGCTCGGCCACCGAGTCGGACCGCTGCCGCGACGCCTTGATCACCAGCGTCGACAAGCACGCGCGCATCATCCGGCGCGAGTCCGGGTCCCGCAGCGCGTCGATGGCCTGGTTGAGGCTCCAGAGCTCCGCCAGCGCGGGCGGGTCGTACCACTCGCCCTCGGCCTCGCGCAGCTCGCGCGGGACCGCGTGGTGCTTCCGGATATCGCGGGAGCGCTCCGCCAGCTCCGTCGCCAGCGTCTCGAGGCCCAGCGCCCGCTCCGTGCTCCACAGCCGCGTGCGCGCCCACGCCACCTCGGCCGCGATGGGGTTGATGTCGCCGCCAAAGCCCGCTCGCCCCGCGCAGAGCGCCTCGACCATCACCGTGCCGCCGCCCATGAAGGGGTCGACGACCGCGCCGGGCGCCGCCACCGACCCGATGAGGCTGCGCGCCGTGTGCGGGTGCATGCGCGCGGACCACGCGTGAAAGCCGTGGGTCAGCCCGCGCCCGTCGTCGCCCTCAGCCGGCGTCGCCGCGTCCTCGAGCGCGATGACCAGCCCCGGCACGCCCGCCGAGGTCATCGCCCCGCCGACATGGCTCAGCGCGCGCCGTTCGCCCCGTCGTGTGGAGCGCGCCGGCCGCCCGTCGGCCGTCGACTCGGGCCCGCCATCGGCCGTTTTTGTGCGGTCATTGCTCATCCTTCGGACTAGAGACCGAGGCGCCTCGAAAGGCAAGCGCGCGCTCGTATGCTGCGCCGCACCATCCGCGCGCCGCGGCGCTGTCAACCGTTGACAAGGAGGCCTGCGCGATAGGATGGTGCAGGCGCAACGAGCGCGGCGCCAGCGGTCATTGCGCAGGGGGAACACGAACGATGCGCTCGGCGGAGCTATACGCCGCGGTGCTGGCAGGCCTGCCAGTGGGCGTGGCCGTGGTGGACGCCGCGCCACCGCATCGTGTGCTGCTGCGCAACGCGTGGCTGGACGCCCACGTCCCCGAGCTGCCCGACGCGCTCGATCTGGATGGCCTCGCCGAGCGCTTGTGCCGCCTGCTCCGGGTCGCCGGCGAGCCCATGGAGCCCAGCGCCCTCCCCCTCTACCGCGCGCTGGAGCGCCGAAGCCCTGTCCGCGTCGACTCAGCCGAGCTGCGCCTGCCCGGAGCGCCCACGACCTGGGTCACCCTGGACGCCTACCCCCTGGACGCGGACGACGACGCGGCCCCGTGGGCGCTGACCCTGCGCGAGATCTCGCCGCCGAGCCCCATGATCGCCACCGATCTCGGGCGGCTGGCCTTCGAGGCGACGCCGTCGGGCCTGCTGCTCACGCGCGCGGACGGCCGCGTGGTCGCGATGAACGAGGCTTACCGCCGCATCATCGGCCTGCCACCGACGATGCTGTCCGAGGCGCTGCAGCACAACATCACGACCCTCGACGTTTACCGGGAGGCGGGCCTGCAGCCCTACATCGAGGAGATGCTGCGGGGGACGCCCTTTGAGCGCGAGCTGCGCCTGACCAGCTTGGTGGGCGAGGACGTGTGGGTGGTCTACTCGGGCGTGCCCATCCGCGACGCCCAAGGCGCGGTGCTGGGCGGGCTGCTGCTCTTACGCGACGTCGCCAACCAGCGCGCCCTGGAGCGGCGGGCCCGCCAGTCCGAGTCCATGGAGGCCACCGCGCGCCTCGCGGGCGGCGTCGCCCACGACATCAACAACACCATGACCGCGGTGGCCGGCTACGCGGAGCTGCTGCTCGCCCAGGAATCCGACGGGCGAAAGCGCCGCTATCTGGCGCAGATTGCAGACGCCGCCGGCCAGGTCACCCACGTCGTCGGGCTGCTCGGGCAGCTACGCCGCAACAGCGCGCGCCAAGCCGCGAACCTGGAGACGGTGGACCTCGCCGAGGCGGTGTGGTCAGCGGCCAGCGAGTTCGCGAAGCGCGCGCCGCGGGGGATCGAGGTGGTGGTCGACGCCACCGCGGGCGCCCTCCCCGCCCGGGTCTCGCGCGAGCGCCTCATCACCAGCATCGACCACATCCTGCGAAACGCCTTCGACGCCATGCCCCGCGGCGGGGTCGCCCGGGTACAGGTCAGCGCGGTGACCCCGACGCCGACGTTGCGCCAGCAGTTCCCGGCGTTGACCGACGGGCGCTGCGCGCTGATTCGCATCAGCGACACCGGGGTCGGCATCGCCGCCGATCGCCTCCACCGCATCTTCGAGCCCTACAGCAGCGGCCGCGGCGCCTCCGCCCAGAAGGGCATGGGGCTCGGGCTGGCGATCGTCTACGCCTTCGTCGCCGAGAGCCAAGGCGGCATCGTCGTGCGTTCCGCGGTGGGCCATGGTACGCGCGTCGAGTTGACCCTCCCGCTGATGCTGCCGGTGCGCTGAGGCGCCCGGCCGCGCTCGCCGAGGGTCGGCCCACCACCCTCCCGCCGGAGCCACGCCGTGCGCCTCGACCGATACATCTCCGAGCAGCTCGTCATCTCGCGCAGCCACGCGACCGCGCTCATCCGCAGCGGCCGCGTCACCGTGGACGGCGCCCAGGTCAAACGCGCCGGCACGCCGGTCCGGCCCGGCACCAGCCTGGTCGCCTGCGACAAAAACGAGGTCCCCTGGCTCGCCCACGTGACGCTCTTGATGCACAAGCCCGCCGGCATGGTCACCGCCCGCCTCGACGCCTCCGAACCCACCGTGCTCGAGCTGGTGCCACCTCAGTGGCTGCGCCCATCGCTCGCCCCCGCCGGCCGGCTCGACAAGGACACGACGGGCCTCCTCATCCTCACGACCGACGGCCAGCTCAACCACGCCCTGACCCACCCTGGCCGACACCTCCCGAAGGTGTACGTCGCCACGGTCGAGGGCGAGACGATGCTGAACACCCCCGAGGCCGAGATCGCTAAGGCGTTTGCTGACGGAATCACCCTGGCCGACGGCACCGTCTGCCGCTCGGCCAGCTTCCGGTGGCTCGAGCCAGGCCAGGCCGAGATCACGCTGTCCGAGGGCCGCACCCACCAGGTCAAGCGCATGGTCGCGGCCTGCGGCGGGCACGTGGCCATGCTGCGCCGGGTCTCCATCGGCGGGCTGCGACTGCCAGACGACATCGCCGGCGGTGAGTGCCGACTGGCCACCGAGGCGGAGCTGGCGATGCTGCGAGCGCCCACAGCTGCCGATTGACACTCAGTGCCAGTTCGGGGAGGGTGATCCCATGGAAGCCGAGACGACGCTGCGCGAGAAGAAGAAGGCACAGACCCGCGACGCCCTGGTCGCCAGCGCCTGGGAACTCTTCAGCCGCGTGGGTTTCGACGAGACGACCGTCGACGACATCGCCCAGCAGGCCGACGTCTCCCGCCGCACCTTCTTCCGCTACTTCGCCACGAAGGAGTCGGTCGTCTTCCCGCGCCACGACGAGCAGCTTGAGCAGTTCCAGGCGCTGTTGGCGGCTCCCCACGCCGGCGAGACGCCGTACATGACCGTGCGCCGGGCCTGCGTGGCCATCGCGCGCGAGTACATGAGCCTGCGCGCCGAGATGGAGGTGCAGCGCCAGGTCATCGAGGCGTCGCCGCGGCTCATCGCCTACGACGTTCAGCTCGACCAGAGCTGGGAAGACGCCATCGCCGACACGCTGACCCGCGATGGCACCTCGCGGCGCATCGCCTCCATCGAGGCCGGCGCCCTGCTCGGGATGATCCGCGCGGTCTCTCGCGAGTGGCTGGCGGCGGACATCTGCGGCGACCTGCCGGCGCTCGGCGCGGCGGCCTTCGACCACCTCGCGAGAGGGCTGGGCCGCCGCGAACGCTGACCCTGTTCAGGCGCGCGCAGCAACCACACGCCAAAGGCGGACGCACGTGGCAAAGTCGAAGACCCAGAGCAGGCCCGCGCCCACACCTGCGCCGGCGCCCAACGTCCGCGACTGGCAGTACATGACCGGCCCCGAGATCGACGCGGTAGACCGTGACCGCGCGGTCGTCGTCGTGGCCTGCTCGCCCCTGGAGGTCCATGGCCCGCATCTGCCGGTCGTCACCGACAACCTCGAGGCCCAGGGCATCGCCGACCGCGCCATCGAGCGCATGGCCGCGATGCACCCGGAGATCGTCTTCCTGCGCATGCCGCCGATCTACGTGGCCTCCGACGTGCTGCCTCACGTCGGATCGGTCGCCTTTCGAAGCTCCACGATCACCCGCGTCCTCGAAGATCTCGGCCGCAGCCTCGCCGTTCAGGGCTTCCGGAACATCTGGGTGTCCAGCTTCCACGGCGGGCCGCGCCACTTCGTGCCCATCGAGGTCGCCTGCGACCGCGTCAACCGCCGCTACGGCGCGAAGATGGTCTCGCTCTTCTCGCTGATGATCAATCGGCTGACCGGCGGCAGCTCCGACCTGTCCAGCGTGCTCGGCCACCTCGACGGCATCTCGAAGGAGGCCCTGGTCGGCGACAGCCACGGCGGCGCGGTCGAGACCTCGATGATGCTGCACCTCCTGGGGCGCCACGTCGCCGACGGCTACCGGGACCTCCCGCACCGCACGGTGGCCATCCGCATGCGCGAGCAGGGCCAGCGTCCGCTCATCGAGGACGGCCGCCCCACGGTCGCCGACCTGCTGCGCGGCTTCAAAGCCAAGCTCGAGTACTACGCGGCCGAGACCTACTCAGGGCAGCCCGCCATGGCCACAGCCGAGCTTGGCGCGGCCTTCATCGACACCCTGGCCGGCCACGCCGTCGAGGCCCTGTCCGACCTGTGGACCGGCAAGCTCGGCGTGGAGCAGTGCCACTCGCCCATCTGGAAGATCCGCTGGCTCTTCACGGTCCCCGCCGTCAGCTGGGCCTTCGAGCGCGCCCTCCGCTATAAGAGCCGCGTCTTCTGAAGCGGCGCCGGCCGCTCCGGATCTTCCCGCTTGGGTGGGGCCGTCGCTTGCGATATGTGGTGCGCCCCCCAGTGGCACGCTGGCGTGCTCGGTGGGGCCTGCCCGAACCGGAGGCTCCCGTGACGATCGACCGCAACACCTCGCCGCTCGCCAACACCGACATCTTCGCCGACCGGCACATCGGCCCCACCCCGGCCGAGGTCGCGCAGATGCTGGCCGCCACGGGCCACGCGACCCTGGACGCCCTCATCGAGGCCACCGTGCCCCGCGGCATCCGCCTCAACCGCGCCCTCGAGCTGCCCAAGGCCCGCAGCGAGCAGGAGATGCTCGCCCGCGCCCGCGAGCTGAGCAGCCAGAACGCCGTCCGCCGCTCCTACCTGGGCATGGGCTACTACCGGACCCACACGCCGCCGGTCATCCTGCGAAACGTCCTGGAGAATCCAGGCTGGTACACCCAGTACACGCCCTACCAGGCCGAGATCTCGCAGGGCCGCCTCGAGGCCCTGCTGAACTTCCAGACCATGGTCACCGACCTGACCGGGCTTGAGCTCGCCAACGCCTCACTGCTCGACGAGGGCACCGCCGCCGCCGAGGCCATGACCCTGGCCCTGGACGTCGCCGGCGGGAAGCGCTCGACCATCGTGGTCGCGAGCGACTGCCACCCCCAGACCATCGCCGTGGTCCAGACCCGCGCCGAGCCCCTCGATATCGTCGTCCGCGTCCAGGCCCCCGACGCGCTGACCCTCGGCGAGGACGTCTTCGCCGTGCTGGTCCAGTACCCCGGCACCGACGGCAGCATCGTGGATCTCGAGCCCCTGTGCTCCCGCGCCCACGACGCCGGCGCCCTGGTCATCGTGGCCACCGACCTGCTCGCCCTGACGCTGCTGCGCCCGCCGGGAGAGTTCGGCGCCGACATCGCCGTCGGCTCGGCCCAGCGCTTCGGCGTCCCGCTCGGCTACGGCGGCCCCCACGCGGCCTTCTTCGCCACCCGCGAGGCCCACAAGCGCCGCATCCCCGGCCGCCTCGTGGGCGTGTCCCGCGACACCGAGGGCCGCCCTGCCCTGCGCCTGGCCCTCCAGACCCGCGAGCAGCACATCCGCCGCGACCGCGCGACCAGCAACATCTGCACGTCCCAGGTGCTGCTCGCCGTCATCGCCAGCATGTACGCCGTCTACCACGGACCCCAAGGCCTCAAGCGCATCGCCGGCCGCGTCCGCCTCTGCTGCGAGACCCTGGCCGCCGCCCTGGCCAAGGCCGGCATCACCGTGGCCCCCGGCCCGCGCTTCGACACCCTGCGCTTGGAGGCCGCCGCCCCCGCCCAGGCCGCCATCACCGCCCGGGCCGAGGCCGCCGGCATCGAGGTACGCACGCTGAGCCCCAGCGCCATGACCGTCAGCGTCGACGAGGCCACCAGCGCCGCCGATCTGCGCGTCCTCCTCGACGTCCTCGCGGGCCCGGCAGCCGCCAGCATCGACCTCGACGCCCTCGCCGCCGCCCAGACCGCCGAATTCCCAGGCGTACACGGGCGAAAGAGCGCCTTCCTCACCCACGAGGTCTTCTCCCGCTACCACTCCGAGCACGAGCTGCTGCGCTACCTCACGCGCCTGCAGGCCCGCGACCTCTCGCTGACCACCTCGATGATCCCGCTCGGCTCCTGCACGATGAAGCTCAACGCCACCGCCGAGATGATCCCGGTGACCCTGCCCGGCTTCGGCGACGTGCACCCCTTCTCGCCCCTGCCCCACGCCGTCGGCTACCAGACCCTCATCGGCGAGCTCGAGGCCGCCCTGGCCGAGATCACCGGCCTCCCCGGCGTGTCACTGCAGCCCAACGCCGGCTCCCAGGGCGAGTACGCGGGCCTGCTGGCCATCCGCGGCTACCTCCAGGACGGCGGCCAGGGCCACCGCAACATCTGCCTCATCCCCAGCTCAGCCCACGGCACCAACCCCGCCTCCGCGGTCATGGCCGGCATGAAGGTGGTCGTGGTCGCCTGCGACGAGCTCGGCAACATCGACCTGGCCGACCTCGCCGCGAAGGCCGCCAAGCACGCCGAGCACCTCGCCTGCATCATGGTGACCTACCCGTCGACCCACGGCGTCTTCGAGGAAGGCATCCGCAAGCTCTGCGAGGTCATCCACAGCCACGGCGGCCAAGTCTACATGGACGGCGCCAACATGAACGCCCAGGTCGGCCTGTGCCGCCCCGGCGACTTCGGCGTCGACGTCTGCCACCTGAACCTGCACAAGACCTTCTGCATCCCCCACGGCGGTGGCGGCCCCGGCGTCGGCCCCATCGCCGCGGCCGAGCACCTGCGCCCCTACCTCCCCGGCCACTCGGTCATCGAGGTCCCCGGCACCGGCAAGGTCGGCCCCGTCTCCGCGGCCCCCTGGGGCAGCGCCAGCATCCTGCCCATCTCCTGGATGTACATCGCGATGATGGGCCCCGCCGGCCTCAAGCGCGCCAGCCAGGTCGCCATCCTCAACGCGAACTACATCGCCGCGCGCCTCCGCGGGCACTACGACATCCTCTACACCGGCGCCCACGGCACCGTCGCCCACGAGCTTATCGTCGACGTCCGCCCGCTCCAGAAGGCCGCCGGCATCACGGTCGCCGACGTGGCCAAGCGCCTGATGGACTACGGCTTCCACGCCCCGACCATGTCCTTCCCCGTCGCCGGCACCCTGATGATCGAGCCGACGGAGAGCGAGAACAAGGCCGAGCTCGACCGCTTCACCGAGGCCATGCTGGCCATCCGCGCGGAGATCCAGGACATCATCGACGGCAAGGCCGACCGCGAGGACAACCTGCTGCGGAACGCCCCCCACACCGCGAAGGCCGTGACCAGCGACGCCTGGACCCACCCCTACTCGCGAGAGCGGGCGGCCTTCCCGGCGACCTGGCTGCGCGACCACAAGTTCTGGCCCGCCGTGTCGCGCATCGACGACGCTTACGGCGACCGCAACCTCGTCTGCACTTGCCTGCCCCTCGAAGCCTACGAGTGAGCCGCCCGGTGCGGCGCGTCCCGACCGCGCGCTGCGTTGCGATGCAGCGCGAGCTGGGAGTCAGCTGATGCACGACTCGCGCCCACCACCACCGCTCGAGATCTTGCATCGCGACGAGCACCTGCTCTGGGTCGCCAAACCCTCGGGGATGGCGGTCCATCGAGGCGACGCCCGAGATCGCATCACCGCCATCGACGTGGTCCGGGACCTGATCGGCGCGCAGGTCTACACCGTCCACCGCCTGGACCGGGCGACCAGCGGCGTCATGGTCTTCGGGCTGAGCGCGGCGGTCGCCCGGATCCTCGGCGACGCCTTCGCCGAGGGCCGCGTCCACAAGCGCTACCTGGCGCTGGTGCGCGGCATCCCCAAGACGCCCGAGGGTGTGGTCGACCACCCCATCGAGCGGCGCGAAGACGGCCCCAAAGTCGCCGCCCGCACCGCCTGGCGCGTCCTGGCGACGGTCCGGATCCCCGCGCCTTACGCACTGGTCGAGGCGCGCCCCGAGACCGGCCGTCGCCACCAGATCCGGCGCCACCTCAAGCACCTCGGCCACCCGCTCATCGGGGACGTGAAGTACGGCAAGGGCGACCACAACCGCCTCTTCCGCGAGCGCTACGGTCTGCACCGCTTGGCCCTGCACGCCGCCGATCTCGGGCTGGCGCACCCCGAGACGGGCGAGCTGGTCCGCTTCTCGGCCGCCGTCCCGCCGGACCTCGCCGACCCGCTGGAGCGCCTCGGCATCCCTGCCGCCGCGTGGATGGCCGAGCCGCTGGCCGAGCCGCTGGCCGACCCCAAGCTAGCGTAGCCATGACCAGAAAAGTTCGCGCAAAGACGCAAAGACGCAAAGACGCAAAGACGCCAAGGACGCGCGTTCTTGGCGCCTTGGCGTCTTTGCGCGAACCCAAGTGACATCCCACACGTGAGACGAGTCCTGCCAGAATCGAGCAGGTGATGCCCGCGCGGGACTCTACTTCGAGCGCCCGCCCTGCTCGGCGACCGAGAGGCCGCCGTCTTCGAGGAGCTGGTGCTTGCGGATGCGCTGCATGTCGCGCGTGAAGCTGGGCATCGGGTGCACGCCGCTGTCCATGCGGATGGCGTCGCAGGGGCAGGCCTCTTCGCAGAAGCCGCAGTAGATGCAGACCAGCAGGTCGATTTCGAAGCTGACGGGGTACTTCTCGACGCGCTCGTCGTCGTGCTCGCCGGCGACGATGTGGATGCAGTTGGCCGGGCAGGCGGTCGAGCAGAGCATGCAGGCCACGCAGCGCACGGTGCCGTCGTCGCGGTGCATCAGGCGGTGGCGGCCGCGGAAGCGCTCGGGGTACTTGCGGCGGACCTCGGGGTACTCGCGGGTGGCGACGTCCTCGCGCGTGATGAGGTTCTTGGCGAGCTGGCGGACCGTGATGGCGAGGCCGCGGCCGACCTCTTTGACGTAGGTCTTCTCCCAGAAATCGAGCTCGCGGCGGCGGACGGTGACTGTGGCCATGGGGCGGACTACCTGGTCAGGAAGAGAACGAACGCGGTGATGGCGACGTTCGCGAGGGAGAGCGGGAGCAGATAGACCCAGCCGAGCTTCATGAGCTGGTCGTAGCGGAAGCGCGGGAGCGTCCAGCGGATGGTCATCTGCAGCAGCACGAGGAAGATGACCTTGGTCAGGAACGCCCCGACCGAGAGCCAGGTCGCGACGCTGGCGATGACCGGCTGGCCGTTGACCAGCTCGATGGGCAGGCCCGGGATGTGCCAGCCGCCGAGGAACATGCACGCGCCAAGTGCGGCGACGACGATGATGCCGATGAACTCACCGAGGCTGAAGACGGCGAAACCCATCGACGAATACTCCGTGAAATAGCCGGCGGCGAGCTCGGACTCGGCCTCGGGGAGGTCGAAGGGGGCGCGCTTGGTCTCGGCGATGGAGGCCGTGAGGAAGAAGAGGAAGGCGAAGGGCTGAGTGACGATGCCCCACTTGGGGATGAAGCCGAGGAAGTAGGCGTCCTGTAGCCCCGTGGCGGCGTTGTAGCCCGCCTGGGCCCAGATGATGTCGTTGAGGCTGAGGCTGCCGTAGATCATGAAGATGCCGACCAGATTGAGGCCCAGGGTGACCTCGTAGCTGACCATCTGGGCCGCGGTGCGCAGGCCACCCAACATCGAGAAGGCGGACTTCGACGCCCAGGCGCCCAGGGTCGAGCCGTAGACCGAGAGCGAGGCGACCGCGAAGACGACGAGCACGCCCGCGTCGAGGTTGGCCATCAAGAAGAAGTGGCCGCCCTCTGCGCCGGGGACCGGGCCGGGGCCGAAGGGGATGACCACCCACATCAGCAGGGCCGGGATGAAGGCGAGGCCCGGCGCGAGGCGGTGGATCCATGTATTGGCGTGGGGAGGGTCGAAGGTCTCCTTGAGCAGCACCTTGACCGGGTCGGCCAGGAGCTGGCCCACGAAGGCCGACAGCGGGTTTTTCCCGAACAGGTACGCGCGGTTCGGGCCCGTGCGGTTCTGCATGAGCGCGGACTGCTTTCGCTCAAAGAGCGTCAGCAGCGTGGCGAGAACCATGACGAAGCCCAGCACGATGACGGCGAACTTCAGCAGGGCGGCGAGGAAGACCATCGGCCTAGACCTCCGTCGGGGCGGCCGCGGGGCTCGCCACAGGTTCGGGGGCCGCGGGCGCGGCGGTGACCTCGACGGTCTCGCCGAGCTTCATGCCGTGCGGCAGCAGCGCGGCCCAGGTCATCCCGGCAAAACCCGGCACCGTGGCGCGAAGCTGTTCGAAGACGTCCTCAGGGCGGCCGAAGTGCGCGGTGTCGCCCATCGCCTCGCCCAGCTTCATCGCGTAGTAGCCGTCGGACTTGCAGCTCGAGGCGGCCTTGGTGGCCTGGTCCATGCGCTGCACGATGCCGTCGAAGTTCGTGAAGGTGCCGACCTTCTCGAAGTGGGTGCGGGCTGGCAAGAAGGTCGTCGCCATCTTCCAAAAAGGCGTCTGGAAGGCGCTGACCACGACCCGCTTGGGCACGGCCTCGAGCTTGGCCATCTGGGCCTCGCCGATGGCGTGGTTGTCGCCGAAGACCAGCACGGCCTCGAGCCCCGCGCCGTCGAACTGCGCCAGCGGCTGGGCTTGCAGCCCGAAAGCGCCGAAGACGGCCTCGACGCCGCGTCGGTTCGGGTTCTTGTCAGCCTGACGCAGGATCGCGTCCGCCGTACCCGAGGCGCGGCCGCCCATGAAGATGCGCGCGCCGGCCAGCGGGCCCTTGAGAAGCTGGGCTACCAGCCAGGCGTCCTCGTTGGTGAACCAGGGGGTGACGACGACGCCGATCTTCTGGCGGTTGGCGACCGCGCCAAGCTCGGCCGCGGCGGCCTCGATGGCCTCGACGTTGGTCACGATGCGCCGCTTGCCCTCGACCTGGGCCGCGGGGCCCTCCATGCGCGCGACTTCCTGGTAGTCCTTGTACGCCAGCCGCCCCTCGTCGCAGATCCACCAGTCGTTGACGCGCGGATTGTGCAGGGGCTTGGTGCGCCGCGGGACGTTCTCGAACGTGTCCGTGCGCGTCTTGCAGCCCCGGCTGCACTCCGGGCACACGCTGTCGGCCGACTGCAGCATCCAGACGCGGGTCCGGAAGCGGAAATCCACGCTGGTCAACGCGCCGACCGGGCAGATATCGACGGTGTTTCCGGCGTAGGGGTTGTCGAGCTCTTTGCCGGGGAAGGTCGTGATCTCCGAGTGCTCGCCGCGGTTGACGATCTCAAGCTGGGTCTCGCCGGCGACCTCGTCGCAGAAGCGGATGCAGCGCGTGCAGAGGATGCAGCGCTCGGCGTCCAGCACCACGTCGGGGCCGAGGCGCTTGACCTTCGGCTTGTGCACCTTCTTGTGGGCGAGCCGGCTGGGGCTGGCCGAGTACTTGAAGTAGTGGTCCTGCAGCACGCACTCGCCGGCCTGGTCGCAGATGGGGCAGTCGACCGGGTGGTTGAGCAGGATGAACTCGAGCACGGCCTTGCGGGTCTTGACGATCTCGGGGCTCTGGGTCGAGACCTCCATGTCGTCCATGCACTCGGCGTAGCAGGCGGGCGTGGGCTTGGGCGCCTTGTTGGTGTCGACGAGGCACATGCGGCAGTTCGCCGGCTTGGTCAGCCCCGGGTGGTAGCAGAAGGTCGGGATGTCGACCCCGACCTGCCGCGCGGCCTCGAGGATGGTCGTGCCACGCTCGACCGTCACTTCGCGCCCATCGATCTTCAGTGTTGGCATCGTGCCCTGCCCTGCCTGACCTAGCGGCCGACCTAGCGGTCGATCTCGCCGCCGATCATGTTGATGGTGTCGAAGGTCGGGATGATGTCGGCCAGCAGCGCGCCGCGCGTCATCAGCCGCAACCCCTGCATGATGGCGAAGCATGGCGGGCGCACCTTCACGCGCCAGGGCCGACCGCTGCCGTCGCTGACGACGTAGTAGCCGACCTCGCCGTTGCCGCCCTCGATGTAGCCGTAGACCTCGCCCGAGGGGACGCGGACGCCCTCCATGATGAGCTTGAAGTGGGCGATCATGCCTTCGATGCTGTTGTAGACAGCGTCCTTGGGCGGCAGGACCACGCTCCAGTCACCGACCGAGATCGGGCCCGGCTCCATCTGCGCGAAGCACTGCGCGATGATCCGCCACGACTGGCGCATCTCCTCGAGGCGAACCAGGTAGCGGTCGTAGTTGTCGCCGCTGGTGCCGACCGGGACGTCGAACTCGACGCGGTCGTAGAGCAGGTAGGGGGCGTAGGTCCGGACGTCGTAGTCCACGCCGGTCGAGCGCAGGCACGGGCCGGTGAACCCCAAATCGATCGCATCCGCCTGGGAGATCGCGCCCACGCCGGCCATGCGGTCGTAGAAGATGCGGTTGCGCGTCAGCAGCTTGTCCACGTCGTCGACGAGGTGCTGGATCTCCTTGCGCGAGTTCTCGATGGCCTCTTCCCAGCCCGCCGGGATGTCGTGGTTGAGCCCGCCCACGCGCGTGTACGACGTGGTCAGGCGCGCGCCGGTCAGCTCCTCGATGCGGTCCCAGACGATCTCGCGGGCCTGGATGCCGTAGAGAAAGGGCGTGAACCCGCCAAGCTCCAGGGCGCCGGCCGAGATCGACGTCAGGTGGTCGGAGATGCGGCTCAGCTCGCAGGCGATCATCCGGATGTACTTGCAGCGGTCGGGCGTATCGATGCCCAGCGCCTTCTCGATGGTCATCGACCAGCCCACGTTGTTGCACAGCGGCGACACGTAGTTCAGGCGGTCGGTGTAAGGCAGCACCTGGCCGTAGGTGCAGACCTCGCTCATCTTCTCGAAGCCGCGGTGCAGGTACCCGATGTGCGGGTCGATCTCGACGACGGTCTCGCCGTCCAGGGTCAGCTCGAAGCGCACCGTGCCATGGGTCGCCGGGTGCGAGGGGCCCATGTTGATGGTGTAGTACTCGGCGTGCATGTGGTCGTCGGCCGGCGCCTGCGGGTGCAGGTTGCCTTTGCCCGGCGAGGGGCGCTTGGCCCACTCGGCGTCGTGGCCGTGACCGTGGCCGTCGTGGCCATGCGTGGGGCGTGAGACGTGGGTCGCCATGGCCTACTCCAGGTCGCTCGAGAGCGTCGGCATGGGCATGAGCGGCTGGTAGCCCCGCTGCGGATAGTCTTTGCGCAGCGCGTGCCCCTCGAACTCGGGGTAGGTCAGGATGCGGCGCAGGTCCGGGTGCCCGTCGAAGATGATGCCGTACATGTCGAAGGCCTCGCGCTCGAACCAGTCGACGCCCTTCCACACGTGGGTGAGGGTCGGCACGTGCAGGTCGGCCTCGTGCAGCTGCACTTTCAGGCGGATGCGGGCGCGCTTCTTGAGGCTCATCAGGTGGTAGACGACCTCAAAGCGTGGCTCGCGCCAGCCCAGGTAGTCCACGCCGCACACGTCGATGGGCAGGTCGAAGCGCATCGCGTCGTCGTGCTTGAGGAAGCGCGCGACCTCGACGAGCTGTTCGCGGTGCAAGACCACCGTGTCGTCGCCGCGCCAGTCGTGGCTGGAGACGACGGCCTTCGGGAAGCGCGCGATGATGGCCTGCGTGGCGGCCTGGCTCATGAAGTCGACTCCGTGGGGAGGGCGAAGGAGGCAGGACCGAGTCAGTCCCAGCTCATCGCTCCGCGCTTGTATTCGTAGACGAGGCCAAGGCTGACGACGACCAGGAAGACGGCCATCGAGCCGAAGGCTGTGGCCGCGAAGGTCGGGTCGGCGAGGAAGTCCGTGTACTTGACCGCCCAGGGGTAGAGGAAGACGACCTCGAGGTCGAAGACCAGAAACAGGATGGCGGTCATGTAGAACTTGACGCTGAAGCGGTGGCGCGGGCTGTCGACCGGGTCGACGCCGGACTCGTACGGGATGCCCTTGATGCGGGTCGGGCGCTTGGGACCAAGCAGGCCGTTGGCCAGCAGGATCACGCCGGCCAACAACGCGACGAGCATCGCGATGAGCAGGACGGGAACGTAGGGCTCGTAGATCTCGATCATCGGGGGCGCCTCCGAGGGCCCGAACGCGCGGCGGAGTTAGCACGCAGGCCATGGAGCGTCAATGGATTCACGGGCGCGGGAGGGGGGCGGTGGGGGTGCCGATTCAGCCGCCTGAGGCGAGGGTGGCGCGGGCGGCCTCGATGGTGCGGTCGCACAGCGCCTCGTCGTGGGCGAGGCTGATGAACCACGCCTCGTACTGGCTCGGCGGCAGCACGACGCCGCGGTCGCGCATGCCGCGCCAGAACGCCCCGAAGCGGGCGGGCGCGGTGGCCGGGACGTCTTCGAGGCGGCGCACGGGCCCCGGGGCGAAGAACAGCGTCAGCATGGAGCCGACGCGCTGCACGCAGCCCTCGACCTTGGCGTCGGCCAGCGCTTGGGTGAGCCCCGCTTGTAGCCGCGCGCCCAGCAGCTCCAGCCGCTCGTAGACGCCGGGGCGGGCCAGGGCGTCGAGGGTGGCCAGGCCAGCAGCCACCGAGAGCGGATTTCCCGAGTTGGTGCCTGCCTGATAGACGGGCCCCTCGGGCGCGACCACGCCCATAATCTCCGCGCGCCCACCGTAGGCGCCGACCGGCAGCCCGCCGCCGACGATCTTCCCGAGGCAGGTCAGGTCCGGCGCGACGCCGAAGCGCGCCTGAGCCCCGCCCAGCGCCACGCGGAAGCCCGTCATCACCTCGTCGAAGACGAGCAGCGTCCCGTGCATGTCGGCCAGCGCGCGCAGGCCCTTCAGGTAGGTCGGCTCCGGCGGGACCACGCCCATGTTGCCGACCACCGGCTCGACGATGATGGCGGCGATGCCGTCGACGTGGGTGGCCAAGATGGCCTCGACCGCCGCGAGGTCGTTGTAGGGCGCGCTGTAGGTGTCCTCGACCGCGCCCGGCGTCACGCCCGCCGAGTCGGGGCTGCCGTGGGTCATCGCCCCGCTGCCCGCCTTCACCAGCAGCGCGTCGGCGTGCCCGTGGTAGCAGCCCTCGAGCTTGATGATCCCCTGCCGCCCGGTGAAGCCGCGGGCCGCACGCAGCGCGCTCATGGTCGCCTCGGTGCCCGAGCTGACGAGCCGCATCCGCTCCATCGACGGCATCAGCTCGCCGATGCGCGCGCACAGCGCGGTCTCCCCCTCGGTCGGCATCCCATACGAGAAGCCCCGCCCCGCCGCCGCCACGACCGCGCTCACCACGTCCGGGTGCGCGTGCCCCAAGATCGCCGGCCCGAACGCCCCGACGTAGTCGATGTACTTGCGACCGTCGACGTCCTCGACCTCCGCACCGGCCGCCGCGCGGATAAAGGTCGGCTCGGCCCCGACCGACCGACAGGCCCGCGCGGGGCTGTTCACCCCGCCCGGCATCCAACGGGTCGCCGCCTCAAACGCGCGCTTCGATGCCTGGTCACTCACGGTCCTGCCTCCAGCGACGCGGCGAGCGTCGTCTCCGCCTCTTCGATCGCCAAGGAGACTCCCTCCCAGCGCTCCATCAACTCTTCCTGCTCGGCCGTCAGCGCGCGCTCGTCCCGCACCGCCTGCTGCGACGCCACCGAGTCTTCAAAAAACCCAGGCGCCATCATGCGTTCTCGCAGGTCGCCGAGCGCGGTCTCCACCTCGGAGATGCGCCGCTCGACGCCCTCCAGGTCGCCGCGCAGCGCCTTCGTGCTGCGGTGGTGCGCGTTCCGAAGCTCTGCTTCCCAGCGTTTGCGCGCCTTGTCGTCCCGCGCCGGCTTGCGCGCGTCGGCCTGGGCGCCGCCCGCGGGGGCCTCGGCGCGACCCAGCAGCGGCTCACCCAGCAGCGCCTTCTTCGCGGCGTAGTCCTCGAAGCTGCCCGAGAAGCGCCGCACCTCGCCGTCGATGACCTCGATGACCTCGGTGGCGATGGCGTCGATGAAGTGGCGGTCGTGGCTGATGAGGATCAGCGTGCCGGTGTAATCCTGCAGCGCCTGAACCAGCACGGCCAAGCTCGCCATGTCCAGGTGGTTGGTCGGCTCGTCCATCAGCAGCAGGTTCGCCGGCCGCAGCATCATCTTGGCCATGGCCAGGCGGGCCTTCTCGCCGCCCGACAGCACGCCCACCCGCTTGCCGACGTCCGCACCCGAGAACCGAAACGCGCCCAAGAGCCCGCGGCACATGGGCCAGGTGTCCACATCGGCCGCGGACTCCATCTCTTCGAGGACCGTCCGCTCGAGATCGAGCACCTCCACCTGATGCTGCGCGAAGAAGGCCCGCGAGACGTTGTGGCCCAGCCGCATCTCGCCGCGGTCGGGCGCCACGGTCCCCGCGATCATCTTCAGCAGCGTCGACTTCCCCGCGCCGTTCGGCCCCACCAGCGCGATGCGCTCGCCCCGCTGCAGCGTCAGGTTCAGCCCCTCGTAGACCTTGGTCGGCCCGTAGGACTTCCCCGCGTCCTCGAAGACCACCACGTCTTTTCCGCTGCGCTCGGGCTCCGGGAAGCGAAAACGTATCGAGCGATCCTCGCTCTCCGGCGCGTCGACGCGCTCCAGCCGCTCCAGCGCCTTGATGCGCGACTGAACCGCCTTCGCCTTGCTGCTCTTGGCGCGAAAGCGCTCGATGAAACGCTCGGTCTCGGCCACCGCCCGCGCCTGATTCTCGGCCGTCGCCGCCTGCATCTCGCGCCGGGCCTCGCGCTGCTCCAGCCAGTCGTCGAAGCCGCCGGTGTAGACGTCCACGCCGCGGCGACCCAACTCCGCGATGTGGCGCGCCACCCGGTTGAGCAGGTAGCGGTCGTGGCTGATGATCACGACGCTGCCCGGGTAGTCCTGCAGGAAGCCCTCGAACCACAGCAGACTCTCGAGGTCCAAGTGGTTGGTGGGCTCGTCGAGCAGCAGGATCTCGGGCCGTGCCAGCAGCAATCGCGCCATGGCGACGCGCATGACCCAGCCGCCGGAGAGCTCGCGGACAGGGCGCGTGGCCTCTGAGTCGGCGAACCCCAGGCCGGACAGGATCCGCCGCGCCTCGGCCTCGACGCCGTAGCCGCCGAGGGCCACGTGCCGCGCGGACACGGCCTCCCAGCGGCTCAGCGTGCCCTCGCTGGTGTCGCCGCCAGCCATCGCCGCCTCGAGCTCGGCCTTCTCCGCCTCGAGCGCGGTGACCTCGCCGGCCGCCTCGATCACGACCTCCAGCACGCTGCGGTCGGCGTACTCATCGGTCTCCTGGGCCAAATAGCCCACCCGCACGCCCTTCGCCGTGACGACGCGCCCCTCGTCGGCCTCGATCTGGCCTGTCACAATCTTGAACAGCGTCGTCTTGCCGGCGCCGTTCGGCCCGACCAGCCCGATGCGCTCGCGGTGGCCGATGTGCCAGGACAACCCGCTGAAGAGCTCGCGCGGCCCGTAGTGCTTCGAGATATCTATGAGATGCATCATCGCCGCACCTCTTAATCTGTCGCCCTGGGCCCGGCAAGGGTGCAGGGCAATCGCGCGCGGCGCGGCGGGCGGCGCGGGGGGCAGTTGAGCGCGATCGCCGCTTTCAGCTGCTAGCTCTCAGCGTTTAGCCGGGCGTGGCCTCGTGCAGAAGTCGGAGCTGCTTCGGTAGCCGCCGGGCTGAGGGCTGAGGGCTGACCGCTGACCCCTGCCCACTGCTCGCACCACGATCGCAAATGACGCGCCGGATGCCGCTGCGCGTCATGGTCGCAAAAATAGGTGGGACGCGGAAATCCGCGCCATGACACGGCGCGTCATCTTCGCGTCACAGCTTCTGCGCCCGGACTCTTGCGTCCGGCTTTGCGCTTCGTTACAAGGCCGCCACTGCAAGGGGATGAGGTCACTACACGACCTCGTCTCATCGATTCAGACAGCCGGCGTTCCCGATAGCCCGGTCCCGCCGCTCCAGAGGAACCAGCCATGGTGCTTCAGCCCAAGAGCTTCGACACCCCCGAGACCTTCTACTGCCGCGCGTACAGCAAGCGCATGAGCATCTTTGACTGCATGACCTCCTACGTGGACGTCAACGCGCTCAACCAGAAGGAGAAGCCCTGCCTCAAGTGCGCGCAGGGCGAGCAGGTCCGCGGCGACTACTCCAAGGAGTAGGACGGCTGCCCCAGCGCTGGCTCTGGCAGCCGCGATCGGGGATACAATCACGGGGCGCGGGGAAGCGTAGCCGGCACCTACTCGTTGGGCCGGCACGACCCCCGGGACGATTCCTCGATGCACGTCGCCATCTTCGCATTGCTGGCGCTACTCAGCGCGCCGCCCGCTCGACCCGCCGAGGGTCCGGCGCGCGCGGAGTCCGCCCGCCCAAGCGCGCGCGGGCTCGTGGACGCGTCTGGCAACCGCGTCGACAGGCGCAGCACCGGCTCGGCCGCCGTGGACCGCCGCGATCGGCAGAGCATCGAGGCGACGCCGCCGCCGACCGAGCAAGAGCTGGCTTTACGCGAGCAGCCGCTCGAGGTCCCCATCCTCAGCGGCGGCTGCTCGATTCGGCGCCAGCCCAACCTCGTCGCGCGTCTCCTCTCGCTCGAAAACACCAGCCAGGCGCTGAACATCGAGATCTGGGGCGACCTGCGCGACTACCAGGATCGCCAGAAGGTCCTCTTCTACATGCGGGCGCCGATGCGCATGTACGTGACCCTCTTCTGGATCGGCCCGGGCGGCGAGATCTTCGTGCCCTTCGACAACATCGCGATCCCCGACAATCGCAACACGATGGTCGACCCGGACGCGGTGATCGTTCCGCCCCTGGGCCACGAGCGCTGGGTGGCCATCGCGACCCTTGAGCCTGTGCGCCTGCAGTGCGGCGCGGCCGAGTCGGTCATGCTGGCGACGGTCGCGCAGGCGGTGGCGCTGCCCCACGCCATCGGGCGCTGGGAGGTGTGGTCGGGCGATCCGGCGGCGGCGCCGCGCAAGTCCGGCGAGCGCTAGCTACGGTCAGTTCGGGCTCGCGTGCTTGAGCGCGATGTCGAAGAAGTCCCGCAGCACCTCGCGGGTGACCGGCGGGGTCTGGAGGTCGTTGACCGGCAGCCAGTGGACTCCGCCCCCGCACGGCGTGGTGCAGGGCGCGTAGTGGTAGCCGAAGACCAGCATCGGGAATGGGAAGCGGCGTAGCTCCTGCATGGGGCTCTGGATCCAGCCGGCCGTCGGGATGGTCTCGCAGTGCGGCGGGACCGAGGGCGGATCGTCGGTGTAGGCGCTGAACCCGTAGTCCACCGCGATGGGGAAGAACCCGTGCACCGCCGCGGTCGCGCGGAGGCGGTGGCCGCCCGCGCTGTGGCCGAACCCGCCGACGCGCGCGGGGTCGACGAAGGGCAGCGCGCGCAGGATGGCGACCTTGGTGAGGGTCTCCAGGACCATCACCCCGAGCAGCGGCGTCTCGGTCTGCTCAGTCAGGAGCAGCGCGGTCTGCGCCTCCCACGAGAGGAAGCTGCGGGTGGCCGACGCGAAGACCACGTAGCCGCGCTCTGCGAACTCGCGCCCGCCGAACTCGATGAACCACTGGTGGATGCCGCCGCGGGTCGGATCGGGCTGCTGCGGCAGAAAGCGGAGGTCGGGCAGGTCGTGGCCGTGCTCCATCACGATGGCCGGCGCGGGGCTGTCGACGGGGTCCACGGGGCGGGCGATGACGCCATCCATCGAACCCAGCAGGTCGTGCCGCCAGACGATGTCGGCCCACTCGTAGCGGTGCGCCTTCCCGTCGATGACGCGGAGCTCGCTGTGCCAGGGGCTGACCGCGAAGCGGACCGGGCGCGCAGCGAGCTCAGCCAGGGGGAACTCGAGGCCCAGGGCGTTGATGAGATGCTGGCGCAGGGTGGCGAAATCCGTCGGCTTCGGGGTCGGGCCTGGGGGCTTCGTTTCGTCAGCAAACATCTGCTCAATTTGAGCTTTCCAGGGCAAGGGGCCCGCGGCGCGCGGGTGGGAGTCGGCGAAGGCGCGGTACGCCTCGGTCAGCGGGTGTCGGTCGAAGCTGGGAGCCGGGAAGAAGGCGCCGGCCCACAAGACGTCGCTGCGGGTGCTGGCCTCGGCTGTCATGGTCGAGTCGACGATGGCGGGGGGCAGCGTCAGGAGGGCGGTCAGGGGCACGGGAGGCGTCGCCGAGCAGGCGGGAAACCAGACTTCGACCGGGGTGGAGTCGGCGCTCGGCTCCTTCTCGGCCATCACGCTGACGATCGCGGGCATGGTCTGGCAGTAGACCGGCGGCTCGGGCGCGTCGGGGGCCGCGTCGGCGGTGATCTCCGCGTCGATGACGGCGTCGGGAAGCGCGTCGGGAAGCGCGTCGGGGCCGACCTCGGCGTCGCTGTCGACGTCTGCGAGCGAATCTGAGTCGTCGGGCGCGTCGGGCGCATCGGCGGCGTCAGGCGCGACGTCCAGCTCGGGCCCGGCGTCCGCGTCAGCGGTCGAGGTCTCGGCGTCCGCGGGGGCGTCGGGCGCGACCTCGGCATCGGGTCCCGCCCCGTCGAAATCGCCAGCCCCATCGGGGCCGGGCGCGACGGACTCATCGCCGCACGCGAGCAGACTGAAGCACATGGCGAGCGCCAGGGCGTGCTTCGCCCCCCGACCCACGACGACGGCATCAAGCCTACGCACCAACCGCACCCCTGCTGCGCTGTAGCTCTCTGCCCGGCGGGTCGGCGATGGACGGAGCGCCGGCCCCGCGAACGGGCTCCCGACCATACCCGAGTCGAGCGACCCACGGGAAGGTCGATTCCGCCGCGCTGTCTGGCCCGGCTCGGGGCCTTCGTGGTACGCGGGCCCTCGCTCGCTGCGCTGGAGATCCTGATGTTCCGCATGCCCCTGCCCGCCCTCGCCTGCCTCGCGGTGCTCGCGTCCGCCCCGACCGCCCGCGCCGCCGACCCTCCGGCGGGCGACTACTATCGATGGCTCAGCCGCGCGGCCATCGGCGCCGAGGCCCTGACCCGCGAGCACCCGGAGTGGGACGGCCGCGGCGTGGTCATCGCGGTGCTCGACACGGGCGTCGACCCCAGCGTGGAGGGGCTGCGCACCACCAGCGACGGCCTGCCCAAGATCGTGGACATCCGCGACTTCTCGGGCGAGGGCGAGGTGAAGCTGCGTCGGGCCCACGCCGCCGAGGAGGGTGGCGTTCCGGTGCTGCGGACTGAGGACGGCTATGTGCGCGGCGTCGCGGCGCTCCAGCCTGCGACACCGGGCGGCGGCTTCTGGCTGGGCTTTCTCGATGAGTCGCGGCTCACCCGCTCGTCGGTGCGAGACCTGGACCAAAACGGCCGCACCGACGACCGCTTCGCCGTGTTGGTGGCCCGCACCCACGGCGGCGAAGGCCCGGTGGCGTGGGTCGACACCAACGGCGACGGCGACCTCGCGGGTGAGGAGCCGCGAAAGAGCTACGCCGACGACCCGCGCTGGTTCGTCGTGCGGTCCAGCGACCCGCGCAAAGACCGCGCGCCCGTGGCCCTGACCCTCACGGTGATGCCCGACGGCGAGCCGCGCGTCGACGTGTCCTTCGACGACGGCGGCCACGGGACCCATGTGGCAGGCATCGCCTCGGGATTCGGCATCGAGGGGCGCGCGGGCTTCGACGGCATCGCGCCCGGCGCGCGCATCCTGTCCTTGAAGATCGGCGACAACACGCTGGCAGGCGGCGCGACGACCGCCGGCAGCATGAAGCGCGCCATCGAGTTCGCCGGCCGCTGGTCCGACGAGCACCAGACCCCCGTGGTCATCAACCTAAGCTACGGCATCGGCAGCGAGCGCGACGGGGCGTCGGACATCGACAACGCGCTGTCGGCGGCGCTGGTCGCCCACCCGCTGCTGGTCGCCTGCGTCGCCGCGGGCAACGAAGGCCCCGGCCTCTCCACCGTGGGCACCCCCGGCGGCAGCGCCCGCGCCTTCACCGTCGGCGCGCTGCTGATCCCAGACAACGCCGAGAGCCTCTACGGAGGCCGCATCACCAGCCCGCGGATCTTCGGTTTTTCAAGCCGCGGCGGCGAGCTGGCCAAGCCCGACGGCATCGCGCCGGGCGTCGCGTGGTCCACCGTCCCGCCATTTCACGACGGCGCGGTGATGGCCGGGACCTCCATGGCCACACCCCAGGTCACCGGCGCCCACGCCCTGCTGATCTCGGCCGCCCTCGCCCGCAAGATCCCCTGGGACTCCGGCTCCCTCGCCCGCGCGCTGCGCGGCACCGCCCGCCCGCTGCCCGGCTACACCTGGCTCGACCAGGGCGCCGGCGTGCTGCGCGTCGACCAAGCCGCCCGCGCCCTGAGCCGGGTCGCCCCACGAGCCAGCGCGCCGCTGGATTGGGACGTCCGCACCGCCATCCCGACGCGCCCCGGCGCCGACGGCAGCGCCAGCTACTGGCGCACCGGCAGCTACATCCCGGCCTACCCCCACACGATCCGGGTGACGATGCAGCCGGTCTTCTCGGAGACCACCTCGCAGTCCGAGCGCGGCGCCGCGTTCACGACGCTCAAGCTGAAGAGCAGCGCCCGCTGGGTCGACCTGGACCGCAGCCGCGTCGCCGTCCGCGGGGAAGAGGCGCAGTCGGTCGAGGTGACCCTGGACCCCGACAAGCTGGACGAGCCGGGCCTCTACGTGGCCACCATCGAGGCCGTAGCCGACGGCGACTCGCTCCCCGTTTTCACTGTTCCCGTCACGGTGATCGTGCCCTGGCGCTTCACCGACACCGGGACCCGCAGCCGCCGCTTCGAGGCGCGCCTCGGCCCGTCCGAGTACCAGCGCGTCTTCATCGAGGTGCCGCCGGGCGCGACCCACATGACGGTCGACCTCAGCATCCCCGACCGCCGCTTCGGCCTGGCGTGGGTCAACGTCCACGACCCCGACGGGCGCCCCATGGACGTCGAACAGCCCGTCGCCAGCTCGCGCGACGGCCGCCGCGGCACCGTCACCCTCGGCCCCGACCGCCTCCGCCCCGGCGTCTACGAGCTCGCCGTCGAGACCAGCCTCCGCAACCGCGACGCCAGCCACACCCGCCTGGACGTCACCTTCTCCGGGCTCGAGGCCTCCACCGCCCTCACCTTCCCGGTGACCCTGGAGGGCGGCGCGCGCGTGACCTGGCCGGTGACCCAGCGCTTCGACGAGGCGTGGCGCGGAAGTCTCAAGGCCCAGCTCGTCGGGATTCGCCGGGAGCACAGCATCGACGTCGCCAGCGCGACCGACACCACCACCCTGACCGTGGCCCCGGGCATGCGCGGCGTGCGGCTGCGGCTCTCGATGTCCGCCGAGGACTATGCGCGCTTCACCGACGTCGCCGTGGACGTGCTCGACAGCGAAGGCACCGCCCTGGCGCAGAGCGGCTTCGGCTCGCGCTTCACCGAGCTGGACTTCGAGGCGGCCCCTGGCGACTACACCCTGCGCATCGTGGGCGCGACGGTGGACCGACTGGCCGACCTGCCCAAGGGCCTGAGCTTCAGCGTGCAGGTCGCCGAGCTTCAGCGACTCGCGGCGCCGACCGCCCTGGAGGTGAGCGGCCCGGGCGGGAACCAGCCCCTGACCTTCTACCCGGGCGTCAGCACCTCGGTGACCCTGACCGCCGCGGGCCCGCTGGCCGCGCTGCCCTCAGGCTACGAGCACGCCGTGGTGGTCACCGGGACGGTGGTCGGCGAGCCGCGCCCGACGGTCGAGCAGGAGATCGGCCTGGAGCCGATCCCTTAGGGCCGTACGTCCGAGATCCTGCTCGATTCTGGCAGGACTTTTCCCGGGTTTGCCGAGTCCCTTGGGTTCGCGCGAAGGCGCCAAGACGCCAAGCGCGCGCGTCCTTGGCGTCTTGGCGCCTTCGCGCGAACCTGCCGGGCCTGGCTCGGCCAGGTTGGGGAAGACCTAGTCGCCGCGGCCCAAGAAGCGGCCGAGACGCCCCAGCATCGTGGTGGGGGGCGGATCGTCGTCGTCAGGCGGCAAGTGCCCGTGCATCAAGGGCGTGATGCGCTCCAGGTAGGCGCGGACCAGCTCGACCTTCTTGAGCGCCGTCTGAAAGGCCGGGTCGCCGCTGCGCGCCGGCGGGCCGAGCGCTGCGGCCAGAGCGTCGGCGTCCTTGCCAAGCTCGCGCACCCGCCGCTCGACCTCGGGCCACGAGCCGCGCTCGAGCAGGTCACGCTCGAAGACCTCGAGCTCGCGGAAGGCCTCCTCGTAGAAGGCCGTCGCCTGGCCGGGCGTGGTCAGGCGGGTGTCGCGCGGGGCTCGCAGCGCGGCGGCCGCGGCGGCGCCGAGGGTCGGGACCGTGGGCGGCCGAGAGAGCGCGCGGGAGCCCGAGTCGCGCGTGTTCAGCCGCGCGCGCGGTGCGGGGATCTCGATGGTCTCCTCGGTGAGGGGGCGGCCGCGCGAAGGGACGACCGCGTCACCGGTCGGCAGCCGCGTGCGCGCCGCGGGAGGCGCGACGGGGGGCGCAGGCTGCTCCGCGGTGGGCGGGCGCGTCCTGGCTGCCGGCACCGCGGAGAGCTCGGCGGTGCGCGGCCGAGCGTGGCTGGTGCGGGGCGGCGGCTCGGGCAGCGGCGGCAACTCGAAGCGGCGCGTGGTGGGGCGCTTTCGCGGCGGCGGCACGGGCAGCGGCGGCAAAAACCCAGGTGGCGGCGGCTCAAACTCGTGGGCCGGGTTCGACTTGGACACCCGGTCCTCCCCCGCGAAGGGGTTCACGTCCAAGGGCGCTGACGGCTTGCGCGGTTTCGGCGGGACCAGCCCGTCGAAGGGGGTCGGCTCTTTCGGGGCGCGGCGGGCGCTGGCCGGGATGATCTCGGTCGCGTCCCGATCGCCGTCGGGCTCCGCGACGGCCGCCGCCGAGACGCCGATTTCCCGTGCTGCCGCCTCGATCTGAGAGGCTTCTTCCTGCGCGGCCTCGGCCTCCGCGGCGGCCACCCGACGCGCCTGCTTCTCCGCCGCCGCGGCCTCCGCGACCGCCTCTCGCTGGCGCTTCGCGTCATCCGCCCGCACCGCGTCGCAGTAGCGGCGCACCTCGTCGGCCAGGGCCCGCACGTCCCGCACGATGATCCGCGCGTCGTGGCCGGCCTCCCGCTGGGCGCGCACCAAGTCCAGCGGGTCCACGCCGCGGAGGGGCTCGACCTCGCGGCGGTAGCGCCAGCGCAGGTACTCCTCGCGAAACGCGATCACGTCCCGGGCGACCGTGGGGTCCACCGCCGGCTGCGCGCGCCGCGACGCCTTGGCCGCCACCGCTCGCAGCGCCCGCTCGACCTCCTCCACGGGCAGCGCACCCAGGCGCTGGCGGCTCGCCTCCGGCACCTGCACCCACGAGGTCCAGACCGCCAGATCGTCCGAGCTCAGGGGCAGGTGGCCGTCGACGGCGCTGTCGGTGGTCCCGAGGCGGTCGAAGAACCAGCCGGCCAACTCGAGCAGCGGCTGCAGCCCCTCGGGCGCCGCGGTGATCTCCGCCAGGGCGAGCCGCTTCTGCAGGCCGCGGTCGCCCGGGCGGTGCTCCTCGGGCAGATCCTGGTCGCGCAGATGTTCGACGATCGCCGTCCACAGCGCGCGCCGGGCGGGCGACGGCATCGGCTCCAGCAGGGCGCGGCAGCCCTCGAGATCGTGGTTGGGCCGCGCGATCACGCGGAAAAACCGCGCCTCCCACAGGTGCCCGAGCGGGCCGGGCCAGCCGGTCTGCTCCTCGAGCCCCCCCCACGCGTCGCGGATGGCCTGGGCCTCCTCGACCCGCATGGGACGCGCGATGGCCGGCGAGCGCACCGACGCGAAGCCGATGCCGTGGCCGCGCATCACCACCACCGGGCTCAGCAGCGCCAGCGGGCCGCCGAAGCCGGGCAGGATGCTCATGCGATCGCCCAGGAAGTCGCGCACGTCGATGGACACGGCGAGGCCAGGCCGCAGGACCGAGCGGTCTAGAGTGATCGCCCGCCCGAGGGCCTCGATCCCTTCGGCGCTACCTAGCAGCTCCGCGGCCCGCTCGACGTCCACGGTCGACGGCTCGGCCTTCTCGGCAAGCAGCCGCTCGACAAAGACGGCCAGCGCGGGCGCCACCGCGGGCGGGTACCCCGTCAGCGAGTCCTCACGCAGCGCGTCGACGACCCGGGGCATCTCGGACAGCGGCCGTTTCCCGACCGCGCGCACGGCGAAGCGGGGGAAGTCGGTCTCGGCGAGGCTCGGAGGCGGAAGCTGCCCGAGGAGGGTGGAGAGGCTGAACACGGGGCAAACTTTGGACCAGATCGCGTCCGGAGGGAACAGCGTTCCGGGATCGGCCGCGCCGCCTGCCCCTGCGCTCTACCTCCGCGCCCCGCGCGCTCAATCCTCGCGGTGCTGCTCGGCCAAGCGCCGCCGCTCGCCCGCCAGGGCCAAGCGTTGCCGCCTCCGCGCCTGCGCCTCGGCGTATCGCAGCCGCTCATCGGCCGTCTCGGGGCTCAGCGGCGTCACCACGCAGGGCCGCCCGTCCGCGTCGATGGCCACGAAGGTCAGGTACGCGCTCATCGTGTGCACCCGCTCGCCCGTCAGCGGGTCCTCGGACTCCACGCGCACGCCGACCTCCATCGAGGTGCGCCCGACGAAGTTCACCATCGCCTTCAGGTTGACGACGTGGCCGACCCGAATCGGCGCGAAGAAGTCCACCGCGTCGATGGCCGCCGTCACCACGATCTTCCGCGCGTGCCGCTGCGCCGCCATCGCCGCGCAGATGTCGACCCACCCCATCACCGTCCCGCCGAACGCCGTCCCCAGCGCGTTCGCGTGCCCCGGCAGCACAAGCTCGTGCATCTCCACCGCCGACACGCTCGGCGCTCTCCCCTTCGCTTCCACCATCTCGGTCACCTCCCGCGGCCGCTGCGCCCGGGCCCGCCTTGCCAGCGCGCCTTGCTCTGCTACGCTCACCATCTATCCCAGCACACAAGCGAGCGCCGCCATGCCTGCGTACAGCGATTCGGCCGCCGACCACATCATCCACGAGCTCGAGGGCCAGAACGTCCCGCGCGTTCGACTCGGCGGCTTCGACATCGACGGCATCCTGCGCGGTAAATACATCACCGTCGACAAGCTGCGCTCAGTCCTCGAAGGCGGCATGGGCTTCTGCGACGTCATCTTCGGCTGGGACAGCCAAGACGAGCTCTACAACGACATCGGCGTCGAGCTGACCGGCTGGCACACGGGCTACCCCGATCTCCAGGCCACCATCGACCGCGCCAGCCTGCGCCGCGTGCCCTGGGAAGGCGACATCCCGTTCTTCCTGCTGGACTTCGCCCTGCCCGACGGCTCGCCCTACCCCGCCAGCCCGCGCCAGGTGCTGCAGCGGGTCATCGGGCACGCAAACGACCAGGGATTTACTGCGCATTTGGCGACCGAGTACGAGTTCTACGTGTTCGCCGAGACCCCCGACTCCATCCGCACCAAGGGCTACCGCGGGCTGCAGCACGTCGACCCGGGGATGTTCGGCTACAGCGCCCTGCGCGCCAGCGCCGCCCAGCCCATCATCAACGATCTCACGGAGATGCTCGACGCCTTCGGCATCCCGGTCGAAGGTATCCACACCGAGACCGGCCCGGGCGTCTACGAGGCGGCGATCACCCACGACGAGACCCTGCTGGCCGCCGACAACGCCGCGCTCTTCAAGACCGCTGCCAAAGAGATCCTCGGCCGCCACGGCCTGATGCCGACCTTCATGGCCAAGCCCTTCGCGCACCTGCCGGGCTGCTCCGGCCACACCCACCAGAGCCTGTGGCACCGCGGCCAGCCCGCCTTCCACGACCCCGACGACGCCCTGGGCATGTCCCCGCTCTTCAAGAGCTACGTCGCCGGCGTACAACAGCTGCTGCCCGAGCTGATGGCCCTCTACTGCCCGACCATCAACAGCTACAAGCGCACGGTGCCCGGCATGTGGGCGCCGACGACGGCGACCTGGGGCTTCGAGAACCGCACCGCGTCCCTGCGCGTCATCCGCAGCGCGTCGGGCAAGGGCACCCGCGTCGAGAATCGGCTGGTCGGCTCCGACGTCAACGCCTACCTCGCGGGCGCGGCGACCCTGGCCGCCGGCCTCTGGGGCATCGAGCAGGAGCTTCAGCTCGGCGCGCCCGTCGTCGGCAACGCCTACGCGACGGGCGCCGACGCCGCGGGCTCGCCGCTGCCACGCTCCCTGGCCGAAGCCGCCGACCTGCTCGAGAAGAGCGAGGTCGCCCGCCGCTTCCTCGGCGACGCCTTCGTCAACCACTTCGTCGCCACCCGCCGGTGGGAGGTCGCCCAGTTCGCCAAGGCCGTCACCGACTGGGAGACGGCCCGCTACTTCGAGATCATTTGACGCCGGTGAGCGCCCTCGAAACCATCCGCGTCTCGAGCCTGGGCCTGCCCCTGGTCTGCCACGTCGCCGGCCCCCGGGACGCGCCGCCCGTCGTGCTGCTCCACGGTTTCCTCGACACCGGCTCGGCCTTTGAGCCCGTCGCCCGCGCCCTGTCGGCGACCCACCGCGTCCTGGCACTGGACCAGCGCGGCTTCGGCCTCAGCGCGCACCTGGGCCCCGGCGGCTACTACCACTTCCCCGACTACCTGCTGGACCTCGACGCGCTCTTCCGCGCCGAGATCCCCCACAAGGCCGTCATCGTCGGCCACTCCATGGGCGCCACCATCGCCTGCTACTTCGCCGGCGCCTTCCCCGAGCGCGCCCGCGCCATGGTGCTGCTGGACGGCATCGGCCCGCCTGCGGGGCCGCCTCCCGAGCGCCACCCCGACGTGCTGCGCGGCTTCATCGAGGACGTCCGCCGCCACGAGCAGCACACCGACAGCGGCGCTCCAGACCTGGACGCCATGGCGCGCCGTATCGGCCGGCTGTCCACCCGCGCCGAGCCTCGGCGCCTCTCAGCGCTCGCCCGCGCCGCCTCGGTCGAGGGGCCCGACGGCCGCTGGCGCTGGCGCTTCGATCCGCTGCACCGCACCCGCGGCCCCATCCCCTTCGACCCGGTGCGGTTCCGAGCTTTCCTCGCGCGAATCACCTGCCCCTCGCTGCTGCTCTGGGCCGAGGACTCGCCCATGCGCGTAAGCGACGAGGCCGAGCGCTGCGCCGCCCTGCGCGACCTCACCGTGCAGACGCTGGCCGGGGTCGGCCACAACATGCACCACGAGCGGCCGGAGGCTGTGGCGGAGGCGATCTCGGGCTTTGTTGCCAGCCTCGGACCTGAACCCGCGCCGTGACGCGGCCCATCGCCATCGTCAACATCAACGTCTCGCCGCGCACGCTCGAGGGCTGCCGGGCCATCGCGAAGACGCTGGAGGAGCTTGAGCCGGGGCTGCGTGTCCTCATCGTCCATTATAAGGATGTGCTGGCGGGCGCGCTGAGGTCGAAGCGCCCGCGGGCCGTCGTGCTCGGGCCAAACGACACGCCCTTCCCGGCCTACCCGCCCGAGTTCGACGCGTTCCTGGCCTGGGTGCGAGGGCGGCGGGGGCCGACGCTGGGGATCTGCGGCGGGCACCAGGCGCTGGCGATGGCCCACGGCGCGCCGGTGGGGCCGGTGTTCGCGGTGCCGGCGGCCGTCGAGAGCTACGCGGGGATGCCCAAGGTCAGCGGCGAGATGACCGTGCGCCTGCTGGGCGAGTTCGACCGCCTCTTCGCGGGGTTGCCCGACGAGATCGTCGTCGCCTCCAGCCACGTCGACGAGGTCAAGGAGGTCCCGCCGGGCTTTCGGCTGCTGGCCCTGGGCGACCCCTGCCACATCCAGGCGATCCGGGCCGACCGGCGCCCGATGGTGGGCGTGCAGTTTCACCCCGAGCGCGCCGCCAGCGGTCAGGCAGGCAGGAAGATCCTCAGCAATTGGCTGAAGCACCTGCCGGCGTAGGGCGGCAGGCGCGCTCTCAGGGCGAAGCCGTGCCGATGACCGGCGGCGTCCCGTAGCGGATGGCCTTGAAGTAGCCGCGCCACAGCTCGCGGGCCTCTGGGGTGAAGACGACGAAGTGGTCGCCGCCTTCCCACTGGCGAATGATCGCGGTGCGGCGCTCGCCGGTCGAGGTCTGCACGTTTGAGCCCACGGGGGGCTTCAGGACCGGCAGCCCGCGCAGGATGTGGGCGGGGCTGACCAGGGACACCGGCTCCATCAGCGGGACGCCGGCGGCGGCGGCCATGAAGGCGGCGCCGACCGAGGGCGTGGCGGCGTCCAGGGTGCCGGTGGTGATGAAGACGTGCTTGGGGCGGCCGCCGGCCGGGGGCTCCAGCCAGTAGCGGGCGTAGTTGATGGGGTCGGTGGCGTCGACCAGCAGCTGGATGATGCTCAGGCCCGGATGGAAGGTGTTCAAGGCCTCGTCGTCGGCGTCGAGCGCCGTGCGGACCAGCGTGCGGAAGTCCAGCGGGTCCTTGCGCCTCAGCAGGGTCTCGATGAGCACGCCGCCCGCGCCCGAGAGCACGCCGCCCTGAATCGACGGGTCCGACGCGAAGAGCAGCGCGCCGGACAGCCCGCCGTGGGAGTGGCCAAAGAAGTGGATGTTCGCGGCGTCGAAGGTGATGGCCTCGGCGACCTTGGTGGTGCCGGCGGGCATGTCGAAGCGGTTCTCGGCGAACATGTGCGCGAGGGTGAAACTGTCAGCGGCGGCCTGGCGAAATCCGGTGCGGCCGGCGCGGGGGTTGAGGAAGTTGAAGCTCAGCAGCTCGACGTTCCACTTCGGGTCGCCGCGCAGGCCGTGCAGGGGCTGGTCGATGCAGATGACCCCGGCGCGCTCACGGATGAGGTCGGCGACGACGTTGTCGCAGCTCGTCCAATTGCCGCCGGTGCCGTGGCTGTAAAGCACGATGGGCCAGCCGGCGGCGGGCGGGGTGCCGAGAGGGACGAGCAGGCGAAATCGGATGGTCTCATCAAGCTGGACGACCGGGGTCTCGCCGTCGACGAAGACCAGGTCGCCGCCCACGGACTCGTAGGGCTTGGTGCCCGCCTGGAAGTTGGGCGCGGAGTAGGTGCCGGAGAACTCGTTGTAGTAGCCGGGCTTGTCCACGGTCTTGTCGTAGTGAATCTCCGTGACCGTCGGGGATGCGCGCTCGGTGATGAAGCGCGCGAGGCGGCGCAACTCGACGGTGGCGTGCTGGGTCGTGAAGCAGGTCGCGACCGCCAAATCCTCAGTGATTAGCTGACTGTTCGGGAGCCAAGCCCGGAGCGGCGCGAGGCTGGCGTCGGTGGCGAGCGCCTGTGTGAAGGCCGCGCTGACGCCCAGATGCTTGCCAGATGCGTCGACCACCCCGCGAGTGACCACCGCGCAGTACGTAGCGCCTTCGCGGAGCGGGAACCCAAAGACCGGCCGCATCGCCAGGGTGTTCGGGCGGTAGTAGGGGTCGGTGCCGCTGCCGTAGAAGTAGAAGAGCAGCGGCATCCGAGTGCCGTAGCCCAGGCCGTCGGGCGTCAGTCGACCAACTGCACGACCGCCTTCGGGTCGTTCATGGTCACCTGCGGCTCGGGCAAGACCGCGGGGTCGAGGGCGGCGTCCAGCTCAACGTAAATCGACCCGTTCAGCCCAAACCCGTCCAGCGCCTCTTCGCCATAGGCCAGGTACGCGAGCAGCAGGTCGTTGCCCTCCGCCGGGAAGCGCGAGAGGTCCAAGTGCCCATCCGCCTTCCGCCGCCGGTCCGTCGGCCAAGGCACCGAGGTCCAGTCGCTGCGCCATCCGGCTCAAACCGAGGCGTGGCACCGACCGGGAGCGAGGCGTAGTCCAGCCCCAGCCCAGGCACCGAAACATCCGGCGTCACCTGAGTATCCGAGGCATCCGAGCCCGCGTCGCCAGCCGCATCCGAGGCGTCCGCCACGTCCGCCATCGCCAAACCGCCCACGTCGCCATCGCCCGACGCCGACCCGCCCCCGTCACACCCCCCGCCCGCGGCCAACCCCAGCGAAAGCAGCAACCCCAGCCCAAGCGACCTCATCGAGCCCCTCCTAAGCGACCCAGCAAGCCGCCAGCGCAGCCTGTCGCAGAACCCCCGGCCCGCAACAAGCAGGCGGCGCGGCGCCCGCGCCGGCCCACCGCGCCGCGTGATCCCCGCTCTGTGCCGGTGGCACAATCGGACCATGACCGACCCAGCCGACACCAAAACAAGCGCCGAATCGAGCCGGTCAGTGCTGGAGCGGTCCGCCGCCCTCTGGAACCGCCGCGGCCTGGACCTGCGCAGCCTCGAAACCCTCGCGCAGATCCTAGGCCGCGGCAGCCTCGACGACTGGCGCGCCCTCTACTCCCTAGCACTGTCGGACCCCGACCTCCGAAAGCGCATCCGCCGCGTCGTAGAGACAGTGCCCATCTACCTCCCCCACTTCTGGCTCGCCGCCCTCGCCGCTGCCGGCGAGCAGGTGGATTTCGACTACCCGCTGCCACCGCCGGACCTCTTCGACATCTGAGGCCATACCGCCGGTGAAACCTGCGGCGGCAGGGTCGGGGACTGGCCCGGCCAAATCTGCTCAATCCCGCGGGCATTGTCCCCGTGCCGGAGCCCGGCGGACCCGCTCCCTCGGTCGCGGCCCCCGGAGCGGACTGCTGCCCCCGTGCCGGCGGTCCGCACCGACTACCGCTCATCCGACCGTGGGATCCCAGACTTCGAGACCGGCGACCCCAGCCCGCGCGAAGCCGCGGCCGCGGGTCATCAGCGCGTCGGCGTGGTGCAAGGCGTGAGCGCCGATCCAGTAGTCAGGCAGGATCCGACGACGTGCCCCGTCGACGCGTGGGCGTGCCCGCCACCTCCGCCCGGCTTCGACCAGCACCTCCGCGTCGTTCCGGACCAGCACGGCCCCCACCGCAGCGAGGAAGGCGTCGAGCCGCTGAGCGTCACCGTCGAACGCCGCTGCCAGCTCGGCGAAGACGGGCTCTGACAGGACTAGGCCTCCGCGTGCCCTCGCCTCTCGAAGCGCCGAGGCCGACGCGCTCGCCTGGGGCTCAAGTCCGACCAAGACGTCCAACAACACGTTGGTGTCGACAGCGGTCTTCACTCGTCGTCGCGCGCGTGGGCTATCCAAGCATCGACCGGCTCACCCAGGTCCAGCGCACCTATCCAGGCGTCGAGCTCGTCGCCAGCGGCATGGGCGTCGGCGACCCTGGACACCACCAATTGCCCCGCTCTCGCCTCGACACGGACGCGCGTGCCGGGACTCAGGCCGAAGCGCTCGCGCAGCTCCTTCGGGATGGTGACCTGCCCTTTCGCCGTAACCGAAGTCATACCCAGGACCTCCTACCCGACTAGCATGGTGGGGATTGCGGCGCGACGCCAGCACCGGTCCGTACGGCCTCCGAGACAGCGGGCAGAACCGCGACTCGCGCCAACTCTCGCCAGCGGGCCTCAGGGCGCCGCCACCGCAACTCGGCGACGTGACTCACCCAGCCCCCGGCTCACCCTCGCGCGGCCACCACCGCCGCAGCGGGGCCACGCTGGCGATACGCTCGAAGTCCGTATCGTCGTGCAGCAGGGCGGCGTCGCGCTCCAGGCAGAGCTGGGCGATAGCGCAGTCGATTGTGCTGCGGATGGCGAGCCCGCGGCGGCGGCAGTCGTAGTAGAGCCGGGCGGCGGCGATGTGGGTGTCGCGCTCGGATTGAGGCCCGACGATGCTCTGGGCGCTCAGGTAGTCGTGGAGGACGGCCCACTCCGACTCGTCGCGCGCGCCTTGCAGCACCTCCTGCAGGCACACGCCAGGGATGGCGTAGGGGATTTGGTCCTGCTCGAGGCGGGCGAGCTCGCGCGTGTTGGCGGTGTCCGCGCCGCGGAAGAACGCGACGAGCACCGAAGAGTCGACGACGATCACCGCCGCTCCTCGCGCAGGGCCTTGTGGTCGTAGCCGTCGGCGAACCGAATCTTGCCGCGCAGATCGAGCAGGCTCTTGCGTTTGCGCGCCTCCACCAGCGCACGCAGGGCCTCATGCACCAGCTCGCGCTTGGTCTCGATCCCGGTTAGCCGTCGCGCCTCTTCTACCAAGGCGTCATCGAGAAAAATGTTTGTCCTCATACACACCCCCATACACACCACGATACACCACATCGCAGCGGTGCAAACACACGGTGTCGCGGGGCCCGCGGGCGCCCTCCCCGCCCAGGCTCTCCTTGCCCAAGCACGGCCGCTGCCGCATGCTCCCCGCCATGGCTAAGAAGACTCCAGCGAAAAAGACTCCGGGGGACGCCGACCGGCGTCTCATCATTCGTCCACTGTCCCTCGACGACCTCGAGGGCATCCAAGAACTGCACCGCCGCTGCTTTCCCGGCATGGCGCCCTGGTCGCAGAAGCAGCTTTATTGCCAGCTCGAGCGATTTCCGGACGGCCAGATCGGTATCGAGATGGACGGGCAGCTCGTCGCGACCTCGTCGAGCCTCATCGTCCAGGGCGACACCTGGGAAGGCGCTCACACCTTCAAAGAGGTGTCCGACGACGGCCGCATCGGTATCCACACCGAGGATGGCGACACGCTCTACGGCATCGACATCGCCGTGGACCCCGCCTTTCGCGGGCTGCGGCTCGCGCGGCGCATTTACGACGCCCGCAAGGCCCTGGTTCGACAGCGAAATCTGCGCCGCATCTTCATCGGCGGCCGCATCCCCGGCTACAAGAAGCACGCCAAGACCCTGACCCCCGAGGACTACGTCGCGCGCGTGGTCCAGAAGAGCCTGCGCGACCCGGTCCTCACCGCCCAGGTCTCCAACGGCTTCGCCATCGTCCGCCTGCTCTCGGGCTACCTCCCCGAGGACAAGGCGTCGGGCGAAAACGCCGTGCTCATGGAGTGGCTCAACCCCTCCTGGGTGCCGCCGAACGTCCGCGCCGCCGCGCCCACACCCACCCGCGCTCGCGTCGCCGCCGTCCAGTACCAGATGCGCAACATCAAGTCCTTCGAGGACTTCGCGACCCAGGTCGAGTTCTTCGCCGACACGGCCGCCGACTACCGCTGCGACTTCCTGCTCTACCCGGAGCTATTGACCAACCAGCTCCTCGCGCTGGTCCCGGCCAGCCGCCCCGCGCTCTCGGCCCGCCGCCTCCACGAGTTCACCGACCGCTACATCGAGCTGTTCCGCCGCCTCGCCATCAAGTTCGCCGTCAACATCATCGGCGGCACCCACCTCACCGTGGTCGGCGACACCCTCTACAACATCGCCTACCTCTTCCACCGCGACGGCCGCATCGACACCCAGCGCAAGCTGCACATCACGCCCAGCGAGGGCCACTGGTGGGGCGTGTCCGCCGGCAACAGCCTCGAGGTCTTCGACACCGACCGCGGGCCTATCTCGATCCTCATCTGCTACGACGTCGAGTTCCCAGAGCTCGCCCGCACCGCGCGGGCCCGCGGCGCCGAGATGCTCTTCGTCCCTTACAACACGGACATCCGCGCCGCCCACCTGCGCGTCCGCTCCTGCGCTCAGGCCCGCTGCATCGAGAACCACGTCTACGTCGTCACCGGCGGCGCGGTCGGCAACCTGCCCTTCGTGGAGGGCGCCGACATCCACTACGCGCAGTCCGCTGTCCTGACGCCTTCGGACATCCCGTTCGCCCGCGACGGCATCGCGTCCGAGGCCACGCCCAACGTCGAGACCATGGTCATCCACGACCTGGACCTCGATCTGCTGCGCCGGACGCTGCGAACCGGCAGCGTGCGCCCCTGGGCCGACAGGCGCCTGGACCTCTACGACGTGGTCTGGCGCGGCGAGGTGACGCCGCCCGTCGAGAAGGTCGCCGCCGAGATTCTCGCCGAGGAGTAGCCCATGGTGCGCCTGACCAAGATCTACACGCGCACGGGCGACGGCGGTGAGACACGCCTCGTCGGCGGCCAGCAGGTCCCCAAAGACTCGCTGCGCATCGAGTCCTACGGGACCGTCGACGAGCTGAACACCACCCTCGGCCTGGTCCGCGCCGCCCTCTTTGTCCCCGAGAGCAAGCTCGGAACTGAAGATCGTGACGCGCTGCTTCGTTGGATCCACGGGGTCCAGCAATGCCTATTCAATCTCGGCTCGGATCTCGCGACCTATATGGAGGACCGCTGGCCCGGCCAGCCCCTCATCACCGCCGCCGACATCACCGCCCTCGAAGAGACCATCGACCAGTGGAACGAAACCCTCGAACCCCTGAAGAGCTTCGTCCTGCCGGGCGGCAGCCTCGCCGTGGCGCACCTGCACCAGGCGCGGACCGTATGTCGACGCGCCGAGCGCCGCGTGCTCACCTTGGCGCACGCCGAGGCCGTGGGCGAGCTTGTCGTGCCCTACCTCAATCGCCTGTCCGACGCGCTCTTCGTGGCCTCTCGCTGGGTGGCGCTGCGCTCCGGCGAAGACGAAGTGCTCTGGGAGTACTGAACCCCTCCCCGGCCCCCCGAATCTCCCGATGGCGCCTATGAAATCGCAACACGCCATGGAGTCCGCGGGCGCCACCCGCTACGCCACCGGGGCCGCCCTGATGCTGCTCGCCGGCGTCGTCTCCGGGCTGCTGCTGGCCGTCGTGATCTCGGGCTTTCACATGCGGTTCTACATCCCGCTGCTGATGCCCGCGATCATCGGGTGGGGCGTCGGCAGCGCCGTCGCCTTCGTGCGCACCCGCAGCCGCGTCGCCGACCCCATGCCCGCGATCGCCGCGGCGCTGCTGGGCGGGCTCATCGCGTACGGCGGCTACCACGTCATCGTTTACGGCCGCCTGCTGGGCTTCCTCGCCGAGAACATGACGTCGCTGGTCGACCGCGCCGCCGGCGACCCACGCGCCGCCGTCCAGCAGTTCTTCGAGGAGACCACCGGCCAATCCGGCATCTGGGCCTACCTGCAGTTCGTCTCCGAGGGCCGCGGCGCCAAGCTCTCACCCTTGGGATTCCTCGGCGCCGCCGAGCTGGGCACCGCGGTCACGGTCATCGGCATCGCGCTCGAGACCGTCATCGCGCTGGTCGGCGCCGTGGCCTTCGTGGCCATCCGCAGCGGCCCGCTGCGCGTGGGCGCCTCAGCCGAAGCCCTGGAAGGCCCGCGCATCCGCGAGATCATCGCCCGCACCGACGACGCCACCCTGGCCGCCGCCATGCACGCCCTCGACGCTGGCGACTTCGAGGCCGCCGGCCGCGTCCTGCGAAACCCCACCGTCGAGGACACCTTCGCCGTCGCTATGGTCTTCAACCCATACACGGCCGACGCCTACACCATGGAGATTCACGAGCTGACGCCCGCCGGCCTGGGCACACTGCGCGCCCGGCGCGAGCTGTCGAGCTGGGACGGCCAGGCGATCTGCGACGAGCTGCGCATCCAGCGCTGAGGTTGAGCCGCCGGCTGCGACCTCAGAACACCGAGCAGACGCTTAGCTCGTCGGGGCGCACGACCCGCTCATAGCAGGCGAGCTGCCCGTCCGACGCGTGCTCGACACAGCGCGCGGTGCAGTCCGCCATCCACGGGGCCGCCGCGTCGCCCGGAAGCTCGCCCGTGCTGACGTCGAAGATGTGCCGACACGCCTGCACGCAGCGCGCCTCGGAGACCGCGCCCGCCGGAGCGTCGGGAGCGACCGGCTCGCCGTCCTCCTCGTCGACCACCGCGGGCTGGCGCTCGGTCACCGGCGGCGGGGCCGTAGGCTTCACCACGGCTCGCGGCGCGCACGCCACGCCGCTCAGCGCACAGAGGACCACGACCACCAGCGTCCGAATCGTCATGGCCGCGCAGCCTACACCAAGCCGCGCTTCCCGCCCCCTCCCTATCCAGCTACCCTGCCGCGATGAACGACACAGCCCGAGATCCCTCGCCCGTCCTGCCCCCGCTCCCCGGCGTCCCCCAAGGCTCCGGCGGCGGCCGCATCAAAGCCGAGCCCCGAGACTTCGTCGTCGACGAGATCCCCGCCTACCCGCCCGCTGGCGAGGGCGAGTTCTTCCTCCTCCACCTCGAGAAGGAGGACGTGGCCGCGGGCGAGTTCCTGCAGCAGATCGCGCGGCGCCTCGGTGTCCCGCGCGAGACCATCGGCGCGGCTGGGATGAAGGATCGGCGGGCGATCACACGCCAGTGGGTCAGCGTGCCGTCACGCGGCGTCGACCCCACGCAGGTCGAGGGGCCTGTTGGCCAGACCGGGGCGATTCGGCTGCTGGCCGTGGACCGGCACCCCCAGAAGCTGCGGACCGGGCACCTGCACGGCAACCGCTTCAGCGTGCGGCTGACCGAGCGCAGCCCCGACGACGACGCGCTGGCGGCCGAGATCCTCAGCGCGCTGGCGACTCGCGGCATGCCCAACGCGTTCGGCCCGCAGCGCTTCGGCCACGGCAGCACGATGCGAGCTGGCTTTGCGGTGCTGCGCGGCGATTTCGTGCGCGATCGGCACCTGCGTCGCCTCGGGATCTCGGCGGTGCAGGCGTGGGTCTTCAACCTGTGGCTGGCCAAGCGGCTGGCCGCCGGGACCGTCGAGCAGGCCATCGAGGGCGACGTGCTCAAGAAGCGCGAGTCGGGCGGGATCTTCAACTGCACCGAGCCCGAGGTGGACACGGCGCGTATCCGGGCGGGCGAGCTTGTGGTGACCGGGCCGCTGCCGGGGTCGAAGCTGCGGCGGGCGCTGGGGCCCTCGGCCGAGCTCGAGGACGCCGCGTTGGTCGAGGCCGGCCTCGCTGCGAACGCGTTCGCGGCCATCGGAAAGCTGGCGCCGGGGACGCGCCGCCCTGCCCTGGTCTTCCCGAAAGACGTGGCCACCCACCGCGACGAGCGCGGGCTGGTGCTGGAGTTCACGCTGCAGCCGGGTGCCTACGCCACGGTGTTGCTGGCGGCGATTTGCGGCAGCCCGGGAGACGGCGGCGAGGGCGATGAGAGCGGCGAGGACGCCGACTCCGAAGGCTGACCCGCGCGCGCACGGCGGGAGACTGGCCAGCGCCCGCGAATCCGACTAAGTACCCAGCAACCGGCGACCTACGGGCGGGCCGGCGCGGACCGAGGTGAGGCGAGATGGCGTTCGAAATCGTCGATGTAGGCCAGCGCCTGCTGGGAGCGGAGAGCGCTGCCGCCAGCGCGGCCCCGGAGTTGCTAGTCCGCGGCCCGGCGGCCGCGTGGAGCCTGCTGCGACTCGCGGAGGGCGAGCACTACGACGACTCGGACGCGGCGTGCATCGAGCGCTCGTTTCTGATCCTCGAAGGCTTCGGCTCGGCCGTAACGCCCGAGCGCACGACGACCGTGGCCGCCGGACTGCTGGTCCTCGTCCCCGCGGGCGTGGCCTTTGATTTGCGGAATGACTCGAGCACGCCGTTGGTCGTCTTGCTCGCCACGCGTCCCCGTGTGCTGCCTCCCAAGGAGCCTTCGTGAAGCAATTTCGCGCCGTCGCCATCTCGTTTTTTGCGCTCTCTCTGACCGCGACCGCCGCGCACGCCGAGGCGGGCAAGCCGAACGCGCTCGAGGTGGGGCCGACCGACGCGCCCTTCGTAGTGGCTGCGACGGCCGTGGGCCGGCTCGAGGACGAGGTGTTCACGTTCCTGGAGCAGGTCGAGCGGCTGGGATTGGAAGATCCGGGGCTGCGCACGCTGCGGGCGAAGACCCTCGAGAAGCTTGGCAAGAAGAAGGGCTCGGTGATTCGGGCGGCCGGCATCGACCCCAAGGGCGCGATGGCGGTCTACGGGGTCACGGTCGAGGGGCGGCTGACGGTGGGCGGCGCGGTCGACATCATCGACCGGGACGCCTTCGTGCGGGCGCTGGCCGTGATGCAGGAAGAGGCGCAGTGGGTGCCCTATGGCGAGAAGCCCAAGCGCGCGGTCATCACGAAGCGCGAGCTCGGTGGCGGCGGCTTCGAGGCGACCGTGGGGCTGCCGGAGTCGAGCGGCGTGACCGTTCGCGTCCATGAGGGCGTGGCGGTCTTCGCGGCAGAGACTGCAGTGCTGGACTCGTTTCGGCTGGCGGGCGGGCAGCGCATCGACATCGCCGACCGGCTGCCGGCGGACGGCGTCGGGCTGGTGGTGCGCGTGCGGCCGACGGCGGGCGGCATGACCCAGGAGGTCGGCATCCCGATCGGCGCGGTCCTCGAGCACATGGAGGCGGTGTGGCGTGAGACGCCGGACGGCTTTTTGGCGGACGGGACGCTGCGATTCGCGACCGATCTCGAGCCGTGGCTGGCGCTGGCGCGGCCGGGGCCGGCCGGTGAGGCGGCGCGCGGCGTGATGAAGTCGCTGGTGGGCCCTGAGACGGGGCTGTGGCTGCGGTGGAGCGTGGACGCGCAGGCCGCGTGGTCGCTGGCGAAGACGTTGCTCGGCGACGCGCTCGGCGACGTGCAGAAGGAGATCAAGCGCGAGACGGGCCTGGACATGAAGCGGGACATCGTCGACGCGGTGACGGGCGACCTGCTCTTCGCCTGTGACGACGGCATCCTGAGCTGCGTGGCGGTGTTCGGGACGTCGAAGGGCGGGCGGGCGCTGTCGAGCGTGAAGCGGGCGATGGACCGGGCGGCGCGCGACAACGATCGCATGCGGCTTGTGCACGAGCGGTCGTCGTTGCCGGGTGGGCGCACGCTGTACCGCACGCAGGTCGAGGAGAAGCGCTGGAAGGCTGAGGAGACGGGGCCCGACGAGTGGAACCCGATGGTCCAGTTTTACTGGGGAGCGCGCGATCACGCGCTGATCATCGGGCTGACGCGGGACGGCGTGATGGACGCGCTGACGCGGTCGCTGTCGGGGCCGGGCAAGGTGCCGGATTTCCTGGTCGGGCGCGGCTTCGACGCGGAGACGGGGGCGGCGTACTACCAGCGCGGGCGCGAGCCGATGCGGATCTTGCGCATGGTGGCTGCGGTCCTGCGGGCGGTGGTGCCGTCCGAAGCGGCGGTCGGCATCGCCGCGCGCGCCTTCGAGTTCTACGCGGCGGCCGAGGACTTCATGTGGGAGCGGGCGTCGATCCTCAAGAGCAACGGCCTGGACTGGAGCTTCCACGGGCTCGTCACGACCCTGCCGTCGGAGGGCAGCACCAGCTTCGACGCCGCGCTGGCGAAGGCGTGGGAGGCCGCGCTGAGCCTGCGGTACCGCGGGCGGACCCGGCAGTCCAACGAGGCGATGCTCGATCTCGCGACCCGCGCGCCGGACAGCCCGTGGGGCATGAAGGCGAAGCTCTACGCCCTCGCCTCCGACGACGCGTCGATGCTGACCACCGTGTTCTACATGGCCGGCCTCGTCAGCGCCCGAAGCATGATGCAGGCGACGATGCCGAGCGAAGAGATCGCCCCCGCGCAGCCGTCAGCCTGCCTGAGCCTGGAGTCCATGACCTGCTCCGGGCCCAGCTACAACCAAGGCAGCTGCCAGATCGCCATGAACGGGATGGAGGCGGACTGTGAGGCAGAGCTGCAGGCGGTGCTGAGCGCCCCGTAGCTGGAAGTCAGTCCGAAGCCGAAACATGCTTGCCGTGGGTGAAAGGCCGTGATAGCCACTCACCCGCTTTCGGGGTCATAGCTCAGTTGGTAGAGCGCTTGAATGGCATTCAAGAGGTCCGGAGTTCGACTCTCCGTGGCTCCACCGAGAAAGGCCCGCAACTTTAACGAGTTGCGGGCCTTTCGCTTTCTGGGCTGCATGCCGCTGGCAGCCGACCTGCGCTGATGGCGCCGCCGGGACGATCAGGCGACGTCGTTGTTGGGCCGGGGGGCTGGCCGGGCGCCTAGGCTGCTCGTGATGACCGTGATCCCCAAGCCGGCGGCGGCGGCGGCTCCGAGGGGGAGCATGCCGAGGGCGGCCAGGGCTGTGACGGCGATGGTCTGAAGGGCGATGAGCTCTTGGGCGCGGCGGATCCGGCGGCGGGCTTCGAAGGCCAGGGCGCGGGCGTCGAGGAGGCGTGAGAGCTCCTCGGGCATGATCGTGAGATCGTCGGTGAGGCGGCCGAGGCCAAGGCCGGTGCCGAAGACGACGCCGGTGTCGGCTGCGCGCCGGGCCGCCACACCCGCGCCGGGGCCCGTGACCATACCGACGCGCCGGGAGCGGTGCCGACGTCGCTCGGCGACCCAGGCCGCCGCCGCCTCGCCGCCGAGGGCGCCCTGCACGTGGGGGATGCCGAGGCGCTCGCCCGTCACCTCGAGCGACGTGTCGCCATCGGGGCTGATCAGCGCCAGCTCGAGGCCCCCGGCGGCCAGGGACTCCATCACGCGGCGGGCGTCAGGTCGCGGCTCGTCGCGGAGATCGAAGCGCGCGATGAGCTCTGAACCCCGCGCGAGATAGACGTGGGAGCCGCAGCTCTTGTCCCCGCCCGCGCTCGCGTCAGCCTCCGCGGCCTCGAACGCCGCCAGCCACGGGTGGGCGTCCTGGGCCATCGCGACGCCGGCCTGCTGCATCAGGTGCCCATTGCCCAAATGCACGGTCTCGCCGGTCCGAAGCTGCCCCCGCACCCCCAACCCGGGCAGCGCCTCCCGCCCCGTGATCTCCGCCGCCGCATTGACGTCCTGCATCTCCGCGCGGGCCAGCGCGCTCAACGCAGGCGAGTCCGGGTGATCGTCCTCGTCGGTCAGCCCCAGCAGCAGCCCCAGCGCGCCGTCGCGGTCCTCGCCCGGCGCCACCCGCCACATCCCGGCGGTCGGACGCCCGGCCGTCACCGTGCCGCTCTTGTCGAAGATCAGCTCGTCCAGGTCCGCGACCCGCTCCAGACTCCCGGCGTCGCGAAAGAGGATCCCGCGCTCCACGGCGCTGGCGATCAGCTTCGGGTGCGACACGGCCCGCGCACGCGCCGCCGCCACCACCGCGGTCGCCAGCAGCACCCCGATCGCCCCGTGCAACGCGCCGCCGCTCACCGAGCCCGCGCTGCCCTCGGACAGCCAGCGCCACGCGAACACGCCAAGCGCGGCGACGATCGACCCACCAGCCGCCCAGCGACCTGCCGCCGTCGCCTTCGCCTGCAGCCACACGTCGGCGCGCTCCAAGCGGTCCAGCAGCTTCGCCACCCGCGCGATGGACGACGCCCGCGCGTCAGCGACCGCCCGCAGCGCGATTCGCCCCTCGAGGATCCGCCGCCCCGCGAAGAGCCGCTCGCCCGGCGCGCAACGGCGGCTGCTCTGCCCCACCAGCACGCGCCGCTCGTCGAGGACCGCCTCCCCCGCGACCACCACGCCGTCCGCCGGGACCGCCATCCCGCCGACCACCACCACGATATCCTCTGAGGACACGTCCGACGCCGACAGCGCGTAGAGCGCGTCGCCCTTCACAACCCACGCGTCTTTGGGCGCCATCGCCGACACCGCCTCCGAGGGACCGCGGGTCAGATCGTGGGTCCTGCGCAAGCGCTCCCCCAGCGCGATGGTCCCGACGAGCAACAGGACCGCCGGTGCGAAATGCGGTTCCGCCCGTCCGGAGCTGAGAAATACGGCCAGATTGCCGACGATCAGCCCCAGGGCGACGAAGATCGGCAACGCCTCGGCCGACGGCCGCCCTCGCAGCGTGCGCGTCACGGTACGCAGCAGCAGCGGCCCGCCGCCCCACAGCACGGCCGCCAGCACCAGCAGCACCTCCGCGTTGATGGCCAGATCCTGCCCCTGCCCGGGTGAGACGAGGCCGAACTCGTGCGCCAGCCCCGGGATCAGCGAGATCGCCCCCAGGGCGACGAGGCGGCGCACGCTGCGGCGTAGCTTGGCCTCCGCGGGCGCTCGCTCGGCGTCCTCGGGGCTCGCCTCAGCGACCGCCGACGCTCCCTCCTCGGCGACCAGCGCGCCGATGAACTCGCGGCGATGCGGGAAGTCGACCGCGCTGACCACCAGCTTGCCCAACCGCTCGTCCACCCGCGCCTCGTGAAGGCTGGGGACCAGCATCAGCCTGCGCTCGAGACGGCGCGCGTGCTGCACGTCGAGGATCCCGCGCAGCTTGAAAGTCCAGCGCATCAGCCGCGGCGGAGAGCCGTGCGCGGACTCGAGGATCCCCTCGATGTCCACGGCGTCCACCGCGTCGCCGCGCCCACCCTGCGGCGTCGCCTCCTCCTCACCGACCTGCAGCTCGATGACGCGTCGCGGGGCGCTCGACCGTTCCGGGTTCGTCACGACGATTCCCCCTCCACATCCACGGCGGCCGCGTTTCGCGCCTGCACCAAGCGCACCACCTCGCCCAGCCGCCGACCGTCCGTGCGCCGAACCGCCGACTTCGGAAAGCGCGCCTTGAACTCCGCCTCGTCGAGCCCGGCCAAATCGGCGAGCTTCGGGCGGATGTTGGCCGGGCGCGCCCGCAACGGCAACTGCGCCGTCGGTTCCGCCCGCCGATTCCACGGGCACACCTCCTGGCAGATGTCGCAGCCGAAGATGTGTTGCCCTAGCTGCGCCGGGTCGATGAGGCTCAGCGGGTCCGCGCTCTCGATGGTCCAGTTCGCGATGCAGCGCCGCGCGTCGAGGACGTAGGGCTCGACAAAGGCCGAGGTCGGGCACGCGTCGAGGCAACGCCGGCACCCGCCGCAGTGGTCCGTCTCGGCCTCGTCCACCGCCAGGTCGAGCGGCGTCAGCACCTCCGCCAGGAAGTACCAAGATCCCCCGGGGCGATTGATGAGCAGCGTGTTCTTGCCGATCCAACCGAGCCCGGCGCGCGCGGCGAAGGCCTTCTCCAAGACCGGCCCCGTGTCCACGAAGATGCGGTGCTCCGTGCTCGCGTAGCCAAGCGCTGGGTCGTCGGCGAAGAGGCGCACGAGCCGCACCAGCATCTGCCGGACGTGCGCGTGGTAGTCCTTTCCTCGCGCGTAGCGAGCGATGTAGCCCTCATCGGGCGCGGGCGGCGACGCCAGATACCCCGGCGCGTCATCGGCATAGGACACGCCCAGCATCACCACGGAGCGCGCCGACGGATGCACCCGGCGCACGTCCCGCCGCATGTCCGGGTTGTCGGTGAGCCATGTCATATCGGCCCCGTAGCCGGCGTCCATGGCGCGCGAATAGCGTTCCCAGGCCTCCGGCAGCGCAGTCGGCGCGACCCCGACCAGGTCGAACCCCACGGCCCGCGCGTGCGCTTTGACCCGCGCCGAGCGACCCGCCGCGTCCAGCGCCTCGCCCGGCAGCGAATCACCCACGCCGCGCCACCGCCGCCGCACGCCCGCACATGACAAGCCCGCCCCGCCCCGTGAAAAGGACTCGGCCACTCAACCGGCTGCTGATAGCCTGCCCGCCTATGCGCGTCCTCCTCACCGCCATCCTCCTCGCCTGCCCCGCGCTCGCGCCCGCCGGCTGTCGGAGCGACCCCGCGGCCCGATGCGCCGAAGCCTACGATCACATGATCACCCTCGCCAAGCGCCCTCCTGCGGCCGAGGCGCGCGATCCGTTCATCGAGGCCTGCGTCACCGCCTGGGACGTCCAGCGCCATGACTGCCTGATGGCCGCGACCGACGCCGACCAAGCGCTCGACTGTCGGGGCCAGCGCGGCAACAATTGACGCCTAGCCTGACGACGGCGCCAGGAACGGTTCGCAACGGGCACGCCCACTGAGGAACGCCATGGACGGTCGCTCAGCCACCCGCCAGCGTTTTCGCGCCATGTTCCTCGCGCAGCTCGACAAGAGCCGCGCTCGCATCGCCGCCCTCCCGCTCGACGAACCGGCGTCGGCCTCCGTGCTCGCGGATGTGCTCCACCAGCTCATCGGCAGCACCAGCGCGGTCGACCTCGTGGAACTCGGGATCCTGTGCCGTTACTGCGAGCAGCGTTTGCGCGCGCTCGAGCGCGTCGGTTTTTCACCGGCCGCCGAGCCGGCGTCGCTCAAGATTTTGGGAATTCTGGACGATGTATCGGAGGCGCTACACAGCGACCGTGCGCCCGACATGACGCCGATTCGCGCGCTGTCGGAGCGATTGGCCCCCGACGCGGGCGGCTGAGCCGGCCGCCTGCTCTCATCCAGACCCGTGGAGTTCTCATGACGACGCCAAGGGCCCCACGCTGGCGCCGGCTAGTGATGCAATCCGTCGTCTCGTGCGTGCTGGCGATGGTCGGCGCTTGCGGTGGCGAGGAGGCCCCCGAGGCCGGCGCGGAGGGCGCTGGCGCTGACGGGGCGTCTGCCGAGGCCGCACCGCCCACGCAGGACCCGTCCAACATGATGTGGCTTGAGGTCCACGAGATGCTGACGCGCTCGCTCGAGCTGTCGCTGCACTACCAAGAGCTCGACCGCGCCAAGGCCCTGGCGATCCAGGCGCTGGCGACCGCGGGCGAGAACACCAGCCTGGGCGCCGCCGCGCAGCTCGCCTGCGCGCTGGCCGAGGAGGCCCGCCGGGACAAGAAGACCGCGCTCCGCCACCTCCGAGCGGCCGTGGATATCCTCCCCGCCAACGCCCTCGCGACCGACGCCGTCATCGGCGCGGTGATCGCCGCCGCGAACGTGGGCGGCGAGACCGCCCAGACGGCGCGTGAAGCCCTGGACGCTTGGCAAGCGCGCCTCGAAACCGCGAGCCAGCCCGAGGCCCTCGAGGCCGTCACCCTGGCCGCCGCCACCCTGAAGGCCGACGCCGCCAAGCCGCCGCCGCCCAAGGAGATCGTCGAGGTCGTCGTGGACCCGCCGCCGCCGGAGCCCGAGTCGCCCTCGCAACCCGGCCCCCAAGACGGCCTCGAATACCCCGTCTTCATCGAGTAGCAGGCGCCTCCGCCCGTCGCGAAAAACTTTCCGCCAGCGCCGCCTGGGTCGACGATGGCGCCATGAACGCGCCTCCCCCTCCTCGGCTTCGCCCCTCGCTCGTCCTCGGCATCGCCCTCGGGGCCATCGCCGCCGCGGGCCTCGCCCTGCTCGGGACCAGCGTCGCCCCCTCGCCGACCATGCGCATCCCCGCCCAGGCCGTCCTGCGCGGCCACGTCCCCGACGCCCTGCGCTACGCCACCGCCGAGGCCAATCGCCTCCGCGCCGACCCCTCCGCCTGGCCGCCGGCCCCCCTGCGCGTCCCCGGCCGCGCCCCCGTGGCCGACGAGGGCGTCTTCCACCTCCTCCCCGGCGCCCACCCCCTCGCGACCGCCTGGCTCCACCTGCCCGGCGACACCGACGCCACCGTCCGCATCACCGCCTGGCCCACCGCCCGCGTCGGCCTCGTCGCCGCCGCCGACACCACCGGCAGCATCCTCGCCTGGCTCCCCGCCCTCCCCTCCGGCGCCGCCGTCGACCACGCCCTCGAAGCCCTCGGCGCCGCCCCCCACGCCGGCCCGCGCGCCAGCGACGACAGCGCCAGCGACGACGCCGTCGCCCTCTGCCGCACCGCCGCCGGCACCGCCATGCTCCTCCGCGGCCGCACCCCCGACTCCGCCGGCCTCGTCGCCCTCATGCGCCACCTGGGCTGCGACGCCCCCGGCGCGGTCTGGCGAGCCGGCGACGGCGCCATCCGCCTCCGCACCGGCCGCCCCCCCCGCGGCCTCCCCGCCTGGGCCCTCACACCTCGACCGGTCGACACAGCGGCGACCATGGACGATGATGCGGCCCCCGTGTTGAAGGAAATCGCAGGCGGCCCATGGATCCGAAACGCCTCTATCTTGTTGACGGAAGCACCTACATCTTCCGCGCCTTCTTCGCGATCCGATCGCTGAGCAGCCCGGACGGCCTCCCGACCAACGCGGTCTACGGCTTCACGGCGATGCTCCTCAAGCTCATCCGGCAAGAGAAACCCGACGCCCTCGCCGTGGTCTTCGACAAGTCCGGCCGCAGCTTCCGCAACGATCTGTACGCGCCCTACAAGGCCCATCGCCCGCCGGCGCCGCCCGACCTCGTCCCCCAGTTCCCGCTGGTCCGCGACGTCACCCGCGCCTTCAACATCCCCGCCCTCGAGCTCGAGGGGTTCGAGGCCGACGACATCATCGCCACCCTGGCGACGCGCGCGCAGAAGGCCGGCTTCGAGACCGTCATCGTCTCGACCGACAAGGACCTGATGCAGCTCGTCGGCCCCGGCGTCGCGATGCTCGACACCATGAAGGACATCCTCTACGACCCGGCGGCCGTCGAAGCGAAGATGGGCGTCCGGCCCGAGCAGATCGTCGACTTCCTCGCCCTGCTCGGTGACTCCGTCGACAACATCCCGGGCGTCCCCGGCATCGGCAAGAAGACCGCCGCCGATCTCCTCGGCGCTTACGATTCCCTCGACGGCATCTACGAAAATATCGGCGCGCTCAAGGGCAAGCGCCGCGAGAACCTCGAGACCTTCAAGGACCAAGCCTACCTGGCCCAGAAGCTGGCGACGGTCGCCTGCGACGTGCCGCTGGACATCGGCATCGACGCCATGGGCGTGCGCGAGCCTGACCGCGCGGCCCTCACCGAGATCTTCGGGCGCCTCGGCTTCAAGACCTGGCACCGCGAGTTCCACGAGTCTGACGCCGTCGACGCCGAGCCGCGCCTGAGCCGCGACGGCTTCGCCCTGGTGCGCACCGAGGCCGAGCTCGCCGCGCTGACCGCCGCCCTGCGCGCGGCCCCCCTCATCGCTTTCGACACCGAGACCACCGGCCTCGACCCCCGCCGCTCCGACTTGGTCGGTCTCTCCTTCGCGACCGACGAGAGGCGCGCCTGGTACGTGCCCGTGCGCCACCAGCTCGCGGGCGACGAGAGCGCGGACGAGGCGAGCGCCCACCTCAGCCCCGACACGGTCCTCGCCGCCCTGGACCCCATCCTCGCCGACCCCGCTCGCCCCAAGGCCGCCCACAACGCCAAGTTCGACATCCAGGTGCTGCGCCACGCCGGCGTGACCGTCCGCGGCCTCGCTTTTGACACGATGCTGGCGAGCTATTTGCTGGATCCGGGCCGCTACGCCCACAGCCTCGACAACGTCGCCCTGGACCGGCTCAACCACAAGACGACCAAGTTCGCCGACGTGGCCGGCACCGGGAAATCCCAGGTCACCTTCGACTTCGTGCCGCTTCAGACGGCTCGCGATTACGCCTGCGAGGACGCCCAGGTGGTCATGGCGCTGCACTCGCTCTTCACGCCGGAGCTCGAGGCCGCAGGCCTGACCGGCCTGCTGAAGGATCTCGAGCTGCCCCTCTGTGAAGTGCTGGCGGACATGGAGGACACGGGCGTCCGCATCGATTCCGCGCAGTTGGAGGCGCTGTCCGCCGAGCTCGGCGCGCGCGCGGACCGGCTCGAGGCCGACGCCCAGGTGCTCGCGGGCGAGAGCTTCTCCCTCGGCTCACCCAAGCAGATCGGCCATATCCTCTTTGAAGTCCTGGGCTTGCCGGCCAGCAAGAAGACCAAGACCGGCTGGTCCACCGACAGCTCCGTGCTGGAGGATCTGGCGACCTCGCACGCGCTGCCCGCGCAGATCCTGGAGTGGCGGCAGGTCACCAAGCTCAAGTCGACGTACACCGACGTGCTGCCGACCCTGGTCAACCCGGACACGGGCCGCATCCACACCTCGTACAATCAGGCCGTCGCGGCGACGGGGCGGCTGAGCTCGACGGACCCGAACCTGCAGAACATCCCCGTGCGCACCGAGGACGGCCAGCGCATCCGCGAGGCCTTCATCGCGGAGCCTGGGCGCGTGCTGCTCTCGGCGGACTACAGCCAGATCGAGCTGCGCGTGCTGGCGCACATGGCCGGCGAGACCGCGATGCAGCGGGCCTTCCAAGAGGGCGCCGACATCCACGCGCGCACGGCCCATGAGCTCTTCGGGACGCCCGAGATCGAGGTCACCCGCGAGGAGCGCTCGGTCGCGAAGACCATCAACTTCGGGATCCTCTATGGGATGAGCGCCTTTCGGCTCGCCCGTGAGCAGAACCTCAGCCGATCGGAGGCCCAGGCCATCATCGACCGGTACTTCTCTCGCTATCCGCGCATCCAGCAGTGGAAGGACCAGACGCTGGAGGCGGCGCAGAAGGACGGCCAGGTCAGCACGCTGCTGGGCCGCATCCGGCGCATCCCCGACATCGCGTCGAAGAACGTCATGGCGCGCCGCGGGGCCGAGCGGGTGGCCATCAACACACCGATCCAGGGGACCGCCGCCGACATCATCAAGCTGGCGATGGTGCGCATCCACCGCGAGCTGCCGCAGGCCGTCCCCGACGCGCTGATGGTGATGCAGGTGCACGACGAACTGGTCTTCGAGGTGCCCGAAGCGAGCGCTCAGAAGCTGTCGGATTTCGTCACGCGGGTCATGGGGGGCGTGGTACAGCTTGACGTACCCCTGGTGGTGAACGCGGCGTGGGGCACGAGTTGGCTGGAGGCCCATTGACGCAGGCAGATCCCGGTACGCTCGCGCCGGTGGCGACGCCGGTCGCGACGGCGGCCGCCGAGCTCGAGACGGGCGGCATGAACGCGGCCCAGCTCGCGGTGCGCGTCGCCGAGCTGGAGGCGCAGGTCCGCGTGGAGCGGCTGAAGCTCAAGGGTATCGAGGACATCAGCCGCACCCTCGTCAGCGAGCACAATATCGAGCGCATCCTCGAAGTGGTGATGGAGCGCACGTCCGAGCTGCTGGACGCCGAGCGCTCCACGCTCTTCGTGGTCGACGAGCAGAGCCGGACCCTGTGGTCGCGCGCCACTCAGGGCGGCGATATCGAGGTGCTCGAGGTCGCCATGGGCACCGGGCTGGCCGGCTGGGTCGCGGAGCACGGCCGCACCGTGAACGTCAAAGACGCGTACAAGGACCCGCGCTTCGACCGCAGCGCCGACGAGCGCTCGGGGTATCGCACGCGCTCGGTGGTCTGCGCGCCGCTGCGTGACTCGCAGCAGAAGCTGCTCGGCGTCATCGAGGTGCTCAATAAGCACACCGGCTACTTCACGCCCGCCGACGAGGATCTGCTTGGCGCCATCGCGTCGCAGGCGGCCATCAGCATCCAGAACGCCACGCTCTACGTCGACATCGTCGGCAAGAACATCGACCTGCTCGAGACCTCCATGCGGCTCGAGGCGCGCACGGCCGAGATCGAGCTGCTGTTTCGTATCGAGCGAGCCGCCGCCACATCGACCACTCTCAGCGGCGCGCTCGAGGCGCTCGTCGACGAGACCCTCGCTGAGTTCCCGTGCGGCGCCGCGGCGGTCTGGCTGGTGGACGAGGCGCTGGACCGCGTCGTGCCCGCCCACGCCGCCGCCTGTGACGCGGCGATGCTGGACGCCAGCGACGGCTCCGTGGGCCAGGAGGTCGCCTCGCGGGTCCTGGCGACCGGCGAGTGCCTGAGGCTGCCGCCCCGCACCGAGTCCGACGCCGCCCTGGCCGCGCACGTCACCGCCGAGGGCCGCTGGAAGGTCGACCACCTCGTGGCCGTCCCCATCGTCCACAAGGACCGCCGTTTGGGCTGCTTGATCCTGGTCAATCGCTCGGTGGGCCACCGCGGTTTCGACGACCAGGACGTCCGAATTCTGCAGCTCATCACCGCGCGTATCGGGCTGACCGTGGCCATCGCCCACGCCCAGGACGAGGAGCACAAGGCCGAGCGCCTCGCCGCGATCGGGCAGATGCTGTCGAGCGTTTTGCACGACATGAAGACCCCGCTGACCATCATCGGCGGCTACGCGAAGCTGATGGCGCGCACGGACGACGGCGACAAGCGCGAGCAGCAGCGCGAGCACATCCGCCGCCAGATCGCCCAGCTCAAGGACATGACCGTCGAGCTGCTGGCCTTTGCCCGCGGCGAGACCGAGGTCCTGCTGCGAAAGGTCTTCGTCCGCGACTTCCTCGAGGACGTCCGCACCCAGCTCGCCGAGGAGTTCAGCGGCAGCGGGGTCGAGCTGGTCGTCGAGACGCCGTTTGGTGGCGCTGTCCGCATGGACGAGACGAAGATGCGGCGCGTCATCTACAACCTCGCGCGCAACGGCCGCGAGGCGATGGCCGAGGCCGGCGGAACTTTTTCGATTCGTGTGGAAGGAGATGACACCCACGTGGTGTTCCACTTCTCCGACACGGGGCCCGGCCTACCGGACGCCATCCGCGGGCGGCTCTTCGAACCGTTCGCCACTTGGGGCAAGAAACACGGAACAGGCTTGGGGCTGGCCATCGTGAAGAAGATCGTCGACGAGCACCGCGGCACCATCGCGGTGGACTCCGTGGCTGGACAGGGCACGACGTTCACCATCACGATCCCGACGGCCGACTGAACCCCAGCCCCGCAGCACGAAGGACCTGATCGATGTCACTTTTCGAGCTCTTCGAGCGGGGCGGCCCGCTGATGTGGGCCATCCTCGTGGCGTCGGTCATCGGCGTCGCCGCCTTCATCGAGCGCATGTGGGCGCTGAGGCGGTCGCGCATCCTGCCGATGCCGGTCTTGGAGAGCCTGCTCAAGCACCTGGACGTGGGCGACCGCGAGCGGGCCGCGCAGGTGTGCCGCGACCACCAGGCCTCGGTGTGCCGCATCGTGGAGTCGGGCCTGCGGCACCGGGGCGGCGGTCGCATGGTCGCGCGCGAGGCGATGGAGGAGACCGGTCGCGTCGAGGTCGCGCAGCTCGAGGTGGGGGTCGGGGCGCTGTCCACGGTCGCCGCCATCGCGCCGCTGCTGGGACTGCTCGGCACGGTCACCGGCATGATCAAGGTCTTCCGCGACGTCGCCGACGTGCAGAACCCCGACATCGCGATCTTGGCGCGCGGCATCTGGGAGGCCCTGCTCACCACGGGGGCTGGCCTGACGGTCGCCATCCCGATGTACGTGGCCTACCGTTTCGTCGAGGGGCGCATCGGCCACCACGAGCGCGACCTCGAGGAGGCAAGCCTCGACGTGCTCGACCTCATCTGCCCGCCCGAGCCGTTCCACGAGGACGAGGCGTGAACTTCCGCAGCGCGAAGGGCGGGCGGCGGCGGGTCGAGACCACCATCGACATCACCAGCTTGGTCGACGTCGTGTTCTTGCTGCTGATCTTCCTGCTGGTCACGACGACCTTCAAGCGGGAGGAGCACGCGTTCCCTGTGGAGCTGCCGACCTCCAGCGTGAAGCAGGTCACGATCACCACCGACAAGACGACGATCTTCATCACCAAGGACGGCGGCCTGCACCTGCTCACCGTGCCCGCCGACGCCGCGCCAGGCGAGCCGACGGGGGCAGCCGCGGCCAACAAAGTCACCGAGGAGGAGCTGAAGCAGCGCCTCGCCGACCTGCACGAGCGGCGGCCGGACGCGCCGGTGGCGATCCGCGCGGAGCAGGAGACCCGCTACCAGAAGATGATCGACGTGGTGGCCCTGGTCGAGAGCGCCGGCTTCACCAACCTCTTCTTCCCCTACGAGCTGGACGGGGGCAGCGGTGGCGGCCCCTCCGCGCCGCCCGCGCCGCTCGCCTCACCCGAGTAAGCCAGCCCGCCCTCCCCGCGCGGGACGTCAATTCCTCAGCATTCGCCTCGTAAATTTGGCGATTCCAGGGCGCGGAACTAAGCTCCGGCCCGTTCACCGTCACCGCCATCACGATCCGCACCGGTCCAGGTCCGCATGTTCGAAGCGAAAAGCACCATCGCGATGCGCCGCGTGCTCATCGGCCTGCTGGTCGCCGGCGTGGTCGGTATCCTCACCTTGCGCGTGTTCGATCCCGCCCGCACCGCTCGCGCCGAGATGCTCGAGCGGCAACTGTCGCGCATGCAGACCGCCGACGGCGTGATGGAGCGTGACAACGCGCGGCTTCAGGCGCGGCTCGAGGCGCTCGAGGCTGGGCCGGACGGGTGGAAAGAGCTGGCGCGTCGGCAGCACGGCATGCTGGCCGCGGGCGAGGTCATTTTTCGCTTTCCCGTGGCTTCGCACTGAAGATCGCTGCCTGCTCCCGGAGGAGCAGGTCGCCCAGGCAGCTGGTGGTCTGGCGCTGACGGCGGAGGCGGTTCGCGTCATCGCGGGCCTCGCGGCACGCCCAGGTGTTGACGCCCGACTCCTCGCAGAGCCGCTGCTGCAGCAGGCGACAGGCGTTGCGACCCTTGCCGCGCACCGGCTCGCCGTCGGCGTCGATGAGGTCCTGGTGGCGGTCTAGCACCGCTTGGCACGCCTGATCCCACTCGGGGGTCCGGTCGGGCGGGAAGCTGCGACGGGCTTGCGCGCACTCCTCGCCGTTGGGCCCCAGCCCCAGGCAGGCGCGGTAGAGCAAGCGCTCGCACGGGGGCATCGCCAGCTCATCGACCTCCGCGGGGCCCTCGTCGTCTGGGGCAGGCGCGCTCGGGGGCTCCGGGGCGCTCACGTCGGCGGCCGCGACCGGCTCGGGCGGGGGCAGGACCTCGGCGGCCCAGCGGACCACCTTGTCGTCGGGCGTGCGACTGCACGCACAGGCCAACGCCAGCAACGCCACCCCGCAGGTTGCGGCCGCGCGCGCTTGGAGACCCCGCGGCATCCCTCAGTGCGCGCCCGCATTGGCACGCGGCTGCGGCTTGGCGTTCCAGATGCGCATGGCCAGCAGCAGGCCGAGCGCGGCCATCGGCACCATGGCCACCGGCCACATCCACCAGTTCGCGGGGTCCAGCGCCGCCTCGCCCGTGGGCAGGATCTGCCCGTAGAGGATCGCCTGCACCGCCGTGCCGAGATAGACCAGCCCGTCGATGATGCCGACGGCGACGCCTACGTTGCGCTTGCCGCCGAAGTCCATGCTGGCCGTGCCCGAGAGCATGCCGTGGACGCCGATGATGCACAGCGACATGAAGACCACGAGCCAGCCGACCACGGGCGTCGTCAGGATGCCGATGAGCACCGCGGCGCCCAGGAGCATGCCGGCGTACAGAATCGCCGCGACAGGCCCGCGCCGCGACTGAAACACGCGGTCGCTGATGATGCCGGCAAACGTGCCGCCGAGGATCCCGGCGCAGCAGAGCAGCATGCCCCAGCGCTGCGGGACGAAGGAGTCCATGATCTGGGTCTCCTTCGCGAAGATGATGTACCACTGCATGATCGCGTTCCGCAGGAAGCCGCTGCAGAACTCGATGGCGGCGATGGTGATGATGATCGGGTTGCTGAACATGCGCTTGGCGACCTCGACGACGCCGAGGCGCGGGCCCGTGTCGCCCGAGGATGCGTCCGCGGTGTCGAAGTCGACGTGCCCCGTCTCTCCCGGGGTGTCCTGGACGAGGAAGTAGTCGATGACGGCGAACACGAGCAGCAGGATGGCGGGGATGTAGAAGACCCACCAGAAGGGCTCGACGGCGCCTGGGGTGTCGGCGACGCTCGCGGAGGCGGCCTCGACGATGATGCGCCCGCCGTCATAGGCGAAGTAGACCCCGAGCGAGATGAGCACGCCGAAGATGGCGCCGAAGACACCGCGCTCCGACACGTGGAACCAAGCGGCGTTGACCTTCACGATCGAGACCGCGCCGAAGCTCTGGAAGTACATGTTCAGCGCGTACAGGATGCTGAAGGTCACGACGAGGTTTTGCGGCGCGTACTGCCCGGTGAGGATCGCCCACACCGTGACGCCCATGAGGATGTTCATGGCGGCCGCGCCGACGGCGGCGATCATGATGGTCTTGCGGCCGCCGATGCGATCGGTCAGCGGGCCGTTGATCAAGAACGAGACGCCGTAGACCAGCGTCCCCCAGAAGAAGATGGTGCCGAAGTCATCCTTGGGCATCAGGCTGCCCAGCGCGTTCTTCGACACGGTGAGGTTGTAGCGCCCCATGTAGAGGAACGCGTAGGTCAGCCCCAGGGGGAGCCAGTTCATGATGCGGCGGCGGCGGAACGCGTCGGAGTGGCCAAGCTGCACGCGCGGCAGGCGGCCGATGACGAGGGCGACCACGATGAGCAGCAGCACGATGGGCTTCAGCTCGTCGTAGACCTTCTCGAGGGTGCTGGTGGCTGCCTCCTCGGCCGCGAAGGCCGGGAGCGCGGTCGCGGCGACGCCCACAAGCGACGCCAGCAGCTGGCAGCCCATTCGGGTGACGCGTCGTAGAAATTCGGGCGAGCTTTCCACGGTGAGCATCCTTGTTCGCCTGCGATGGCCAGGGATTTCCTGCCTACCGCGCGTCCCGCCGCACGGTCAACCGGACCGAGGTCGCCGGAGGGCTGGCCGCCTAGGCTCCGAGGCCGCGGAAATCCGGTACGCGCAGCAGCCCCTCGGCCAAGGCGGGCGCCCCCGGGGCGTGCGAGGTGTCCAAGAGCACGCACGCCGCGTCGGGGAAGGCCTCGTGGAACAGGTTACAGAGGCCCGGCTCGTTGTCGAATGCCGCCACCACGTCGCCCGCGGCGCGCAGGTGGTTCACGACCGAGGCCTTGTAGACCTCGTCGGCCATCTTGAACTCCGGCTTCAGGATGATCCGCGTGTCCACGGTGCCGACCGGAAAGCCGTCTCGCTGAAGCGTCTGAATGGTCCCCAGCAGCATGTTCGGGGCGTCGCGGCCGGTGAGATAGGCCGGCACCACCCCGGCGGCATGCAGCGCCTTCACGAAGGCGACCGCGCCCGGGTTCGGTAGGTCGTGGATGACGTAGGCGTCGGTGAAGAAGCGGTCGAACCAGAAGCGCTCGACCTCCTTGATCAGCGCCTCGTCAGTGACCCCGAGGGAGCGCAGGGTGTCGCTGACGCGATACGCCATGTCCGCGCGCGCCAGGGTGTCCAGCCGTTCGTAGAGCGCCGGATGCTCCGTGGCGTGCAGGTGGGCGAACTCCTGCAAGATCCGGAGCGTGCGTGGCGAGTTGTCGTAGAGCGTGCCGTCGAGATCGAAGACCGCGAGGGCGTCCCGACCGTCCCGACGCGCCCGAGCCGCCGCCTCGATAATGCTCGCCGCGAGCGTAGCCTGCGTCACCGAACCCTCCTGTGGGTTCGGCAAGCCTTACACGCGGCGCACTCAGCGGCAACCGAGCGCGCGGGCCCCCACCACGCGTCAGATCCCGGCCTTCGCCTTCTTGCGCTCGAGGCTCTCCGAGTAGGACGAGTTCTGCACCAGCTCCGACAGCCTGCGGGTGTACTGCTCGGCCAGGTCGGGCCGGTGCCGCCGGTTGGCGTCCTCGATCCAGTCATAGACGCGGCTCACCGCCAGCTCCGCGTTGACGAAGTGCTCGACCGCCTTCACGACCACGTTCACCGACGACGCGCTCATGGACTTCGACGCGCTGCTGAACTGGAAGCGGCGGCCGCTGGAGTTCTCGACCTCCACCCGCACGTTTCCGATGACATCGGTCTTCGACGCGTTCGAGGTCTGGCTGAAGTCGCCCTCGATGATGAACCCGCAGAAATGAATGTGGTTCAGCGACGAGAAGTCGCCGGACAGCGTGCGCTTGAAGCCGGAGAAGAGCGCGTCGATCAAGCCGACGCCCACGCCCTCTACGGCCCTCCCCTTGCCCTCGGTCGCGCCCTCGATGAGGCAGACGATGGTCGCCTTGCCTTCGCGGATATCCTCGGTCAGCGTGTATCGCCGAACCGCCAGGGCCCGGTACTCGTCGCCCAGGACCTCGCGCACTAGATTCTCGAGTGATTGCTGGTCCATTCCGCACCCCTCGGATGGTTGGTGGTGGTCGAGCGCGCAGCGTCAGCCCGCGAGCGCCCGCTCACGCATGGAACAACGTGAGCGCCGGGCGATTCCTTCCGGCTCGTAGCGGCAGATTCGCCCCACGCCATCGTGCGCCTGGTTCACCACCGCTTCAAATTCCGAAGAGGCGCCGCTCCATCCCGAGGCTGTCCATGAGCGCGCGCAGGTCCGGGGCACGGGGGCTGACAGCGTCAGCGGCTCACGGCGCACCGGATGCTCGAAGGCCAGCGAGACCGCGTGCAGCGCCGGGCGCCCGATCGCGTCGGACCAGTGCCCGTAGAGCGGGTCGCCGACGATGGGGTGATCCGCCAGCGCTAGCTGCGCGCGGATCTGATGCCGCCGCCCCGTGTGCAGCTTCACCATCAACAGGCTGCGCCCAGCGCCCTGCCCCACGCGCTCGAACTCGAGCCGCGCGTCCTTCCCGTCCTCGCGACGCACGCTGCGCCGGCTCGCCTCGTCCAGCTCCAGCCGGTCGCGGAGCTCACCCCGCTCCGCCGTCAGCCCCTCGACCACCGCGACGTATCGCTTGTCGACATCTCGCCCCGCGAACGCCTTCGTCAGCCGAGCCGCGGCCTTCGAGGTCCTGGCGATCACCACCACGCCGCTCACGTTGCGGTCGATGCGATGCACCAGCCCCACATATGCCTTCCCTGGCTTGTCGCCCACGCGCCGCACGTACTCCCGGGCGCGCTCGAGCAGGTTGTCGTCGCCCGCCTCAGCGCTCTGCGTCAGCAGCCCGGCGGGCTTGTCCAACACGAGCAAGTGGTTGTCCTCGAAGAGCACGTCAACCCCACGGAGGGCTGCGCGCGCGCGTGCGGTGGCGTCGTCCATGGCGGCACTCGAACACAGCCAGGTCGCAGCCTCAAGCCGCGTATCCATGCGTGGGGCGAGGCGTCCCCAATCAGCTACACGTGTGCGGATGAAGATTTTGACAGATGAGGGCCGCGGGCTGACCATCTCGCGGTCGCTGCGTCCCGGTGTGACCACACACCCGCCGGAACGCGTGTTGGGGAGGAAGCGAATGAGCATGGGCACACCTTCGGTGCGCATTGAGCGCGCGATCCATGAAGCACAGCAGGCGCGAAGCGCGGGCGAGCCGGCCGAGGCGCTTCCGCGTCTGGCGGCTGCGGTCGCGCTGGTCGGGAGCGGTCCGGTCCGGCGCGAGCTGGTGGTCGGCCTGCACCGCGAGCGGGCGCTGTGCGCGGTCGAGTTGCTGGACGCGGACGGCGCGCGGGCCGCGCTGCTCTCGGCGATGGAGGCGGCCGCTCCGGAGCCGGGCATGGCGGATCTGATCCGATCGATGCTGGCGACTTTGGAGTTGATGGCGGGCGATCCGAGGCGGGCGCAGACCCATCTCGGCGAGCGCGGCCGAGACCGTCGAGCCTCGCTGGTGGCCCAGGCTCGCCTGCACCTTCACCAGGGCGCGACCGGACTGGCCGAGGCCAGCCTCCAGGCCTGCGAACGCGCGCCGGGCGGCGGCTCCGAGCTGGATCCCCCCTCGGCGGCGCTGCGGGCGCTGGTCGCGGTCTGGGAGGGCCGGCCGGAGCAGGCGCGCGTGCTCTATGACGGCGTCGGCACCGCAGAGAATCCGCACTGGGACCTCGTGCGCACCTTGCTGCTGCGCTCGCTGTGGGTGCGCACCGGTGACGCGCGCTACCTGCGCTTGGCGATCGGCAGCGCCGAGCAGCTCCGCTTTGGCGCGGGCGCTCAGACCGTACCAGGACTGATGGCCGCGGCCTCGGGCCACCACGCGTTCCTCCTGCTCGGCAACGGCGAGGTCAGCCTCGCCCTCGAGGCCGCCGACGAGGCCTTCGGCGCGATGGGAGCGCTGTCGCTTCCGGAGTGGCCGCGCCTCGCCGTGCTGCACGATCTCGCGGTGGTGTACCGCGATGGCGATCGCCCCGAGCGCTGGCAGCGCGTCCTCGACGCGGTCGGCGACTCCCCGCGCGCCGCGTGGCCCGAGCGCATGCGCGTGATGTCCGGCCCCCGCGCCCAGGGCGCGCTGGAGGCCGTGGACCGGATCGGCGGGCACGGCGGCCGCGAGAACGTCTTGGCGCGGGTCGGCCTGTCCCTGCTCGAGGGGCGCACCGCACCCGAAGCGGCGCTCCTGCGCGGGCTGGCGGAGGCCCTCGGAGCCCACGGCGCCCAGTGGCGCCAAGCGGACGGCGCGGAGGTCGCCTGTGTCGGCTCGGCCTGGAGTGCCGACGATCACACCGCGCGCGTTCGGCTTTCGCTGCCAGGCGAAGAGGCGATTACCCTGCACGGGACGAGCGAATCGCAGCTGTCCGGCCTCGACCTCGACCACCTCGCCCGTCTGGCGGCGACAGCCCGCGGCCTAGCCGGTGACCGCGCGCGCGAGGGCTCCCTGCGCGGCGCGGTCGACCGCGCCGAGGCCGGCCGCCGAGAGGCCACCGACGCCCTGGAGCGCACGCGCCGAGGACCGGCGGCGGCCATCGCGGGGGGCTCGTTCCCGCTGGTCGCTGGCCGCTCCGAGCCGTTGCGCGGCGTTCTGGACCAACTCGGCCTCCTCTCGAAGACCACGCTGTCGGTCCTCGTCGAAGGGCCGCCCGGCTCCGGCCGACGCCACCTCGCCCGCGCCTTCCACGCTTACGACTCCGGCTCGCCCGAGCGCTGCCCGGTCCTCGACATGGCGCTGGTCCCCGCGTCCACGATGGTCGAGACCCTGCGTCGCCTCGAAGCCGAGGCCGCGGGTGGAGTCTTCGTCGTGGCGAACGCCGAGCACCTCACCCCCGAAGCGGCCAGCGATCTCATCGCCCGGGTCGAGAGCGGCACCATCCACGGCCGCGTGGTCGTGACCCTGGCCGATTCCGAGCGCAGCCCCGTGGCTGACGCGCTGCGAAAGGCCTTCGCGGCCGGTCGGGTGAAGATCCCCGGCCTCGACGCGCGCATCGAGGACCTGCCGCAGCTGATCGACGCCCTGGCGGTGCAGCTCGGCAAGCGCCCCGAGCAAATCGGCACCGCAGCCCGCGCCGTCCTGGCCCGCCGCGCCTGGCCCGGCCACGTCGCCGAGCTGCGCACCCTGCTGGCGGCGGGCGTCGTCCGCGCCGGCAAGGGAGCCGTCCTCCCCGAACACCTCGAGGCCGCCCACTCCGACGCGCGAGAGAACAACCTCTCGGAGAGCCTCGACCTCGGCTACCACGACGCCATCAAGGGCTTCCGTCGCGAGCTGCTCCGCCACGCCCTGGAGAAGACCGGAGGCAACCGCACCCACGCCGCCGAGATCCTAGGCGTCCAGCGCACCTACTTCATGCGCCTCATCCGTGAGCTAGGAGCCGACGACATCCGCCCCCAAGCCTAGTCGGGCCCGCCTTCCACTGTCCTTCGCGGCTCGCTCCCCCACAACACCCAACCCGCAACGTTGCACTTGCGCACACCGGCACCCGGTGCTAATCACCGTCGCCGCGACGGGGCTGTAGCTCAGTTGGTAGAGCGCTTGAATCGCACTCAAGAGGTCAGGGGTTCGATTCCCCTCAGCTCCACACCGTTCGCACCAAAGGGCCCCCGAGCACGTCTCGGGGGCCCTTTTTCGTTGGCGTCGCCTCGCTGAACGCGACATCCGGGGCCCGAAACGCGCGAGAGCCCCGAAGCTTGCGCTGCGGGGCTCTCGGTGAGGCGTCTGGTGGGCGATACTGGACTTGAACCAGTGACTTCTACCGTGTGAAGGTAGCACTCTACCACTGAGTTAATCGCCCTCGGCGGACAGGGTTTGTAGTCAGCGCGCCTCGCACTGTCAACCCCTCTTCAGCCTGGAACGTGGCGACGGCTCCGGGTCAGGCGGGGCGCTTGTACTGCGGTAGCAGGGGGATGACTTCTCCCAGGAGATAGAGGCTCCCCGCGATGAGCAGGCCGCCGCTGGGGGTCGCTAGGCGTCGGGCTTCTTCTAGGGCGCTCGGGATGTGCGGCTCGATCTCGAAGCGGATGCCGTGCTGCCTCGCCAGCTCGGCGAGCGGCGCCAGGGGCGGCGGTGGCTGCTCCGGCAGCGTCGTGACGACCAGAGAGTCGAGGTGGCGAGCCAGCGGCCGCAGGATGCCGGCGGCGTCTTTGTCGTAGCGCGCGGTGAAGAGCAGGGCTCGAGGGCTCTCTGGCAGCGCGGCCAGCAGCTCGCGACCCAAGACCGCCGCCCCCATCGGGTTGTGCGAGCCGTCGAGCAGCATGGCAGGCCACTGCCGCTGCGCCGCGTCGCGACAGGGCGCGCGTCGCTCCAGGCGGCCGGGGTGGCGAGCGCGGTGCAGGCCCTCGGCGATCTGCGTCGCCCGAAAGCGAAAGCCGTGGGCCTGCAGCGACTCGGCCGCCGCACACGCCAGCGCGGCGTTCTGCGCCTGGTACCGCCCCGCCAGCCCCAGCCGCACCGGCCCCAAGCGGTGCAGCCACCCGCGATAGCGGAAGCCCTCGTGCAGCCACCGGTACTGAAAATCGATGTGAGCCCGGCGAATCGGCGCGCGCAGGTCGAAGGCCCGCGGCCCCACCACGTTGCGAAAGAGCCGACGCGCCACGTTGGTGACCACCGTCGATCCCGGCTTGATGATCCCGGCCTTCTCGCCGCAGATCGCCTCCAGCGAGTTCCCCAGATACGCCTGATGATCCAGGCCGATCGGCGTGATCACGGCGACCTTGGGCGGCACCACCGCCGTCGCGTCCAGGCGCCCGCCCAGCCCCACCTCGAGCACCGCCAGGTCCACCTCGCGCTCGACGAAGTAGCACAGCGCCATCACCGTCAGGGCCTCGAAATAGGTCAGCGGGATCGGCGCGTCCCCGTCGCTGCCCTCGATGACGTTGCGCACCCGCTGCGCCCAGCGCGCCAGCTCGGCCGGCAAGATCGGCGTCCCCCCGACCCGGATGCGCTCGGTCACGCTGACGAGGTGCGGGCTGGTGTACAGCCCCACGCGATAGCCCGCCGCGTGCCCGATGGACGCGAGAAACGCCGCCGTCGAGCCCTTGCCGTTGGTCCCAGCGATCGTCACGGCGACCAAGCGCTTGTGCGGCGACCCCAGACGCGCCAGCGCGGCCTCCACCCGGTCCAGCCCCAGCTGGATGCCACGCGGCGCCAACGCGGTCAGCCACGCGTGCGCCTGCTCGGCCGTCCAAATCGCCTCTGGGAGTGCGCTTGTCATCGCCTCAACGCTACCAACGCCCCTGAATGGGGGCAACGACCGTTGCCAGTCGCGATCGTGTGGGCTACTCCAACGTCATCCGCCCGGGAGCACGCGATGGACCCCAACTCGGCGCCGCCTCGACCGCCGGCGCGCCCCGCCGACAGCATGAGCGCCGACGAGCTGGCGCAGGCCGTGCGCTACCACAACTGGCGCTACTTCACGCTCGCCGCCCCCGAGATCTCGGACCTCGAGTTCGACGCCCTCACCCGCCGCCTGCAGGCCCTCGCCCCCGACCACCCCGCCCTCGCCGAGCTGGTCAGCGACGCCGCCACCGGCGAGCGCGTCACCCACGCCGAGCCCATGCTCAGCCTGGACAAGTGCTACGACGAGGCCACCCTGCTGTCCTGGGCCCAGAGCTTCGACGGCCCCGTCATCGAGACACCCAAGATCGACGGCGTCGCCGCCTCGCTACACTACGACGCCACCGGCCGCCTCAGCGCCGCCATCACCCGCGGCGACGGCACCCGCGGCGAGAGCTTCCTCGCCAACGCCGCCTTCATCACCGAGATCCCCAAGCAGCTCAGCGGCCCGCCCCTCGCCACCGCCGTCGAAGTCCGGGGCGAGCTCTACATGCCGCTCTCCGTCTTCCGCGACCTCGCCGGCAGCTTCTCAAACCCGCGCAACACCACGGCCGGCGCCATCAAGCAGAAGGACCCCTCCAAGACCGCCGGCTACGGCCTGCACTTCTTCGCCTACGACGTGCGCGGCCCCGACTTCGCCACCGAGATGGAGAAGGTCGCCTGGTCCCGCGCCCACGGCCTGCACCCCGTCGAGACCACGCTGCTCGAGAAAGACCAGATGCAGGCTGGCTATTCGAGATGGCTCGCCCGCCGCGACGCCCTGGATTTCGAGGTCGACGGCGTCGTCTACAAGGCCGATCGCCTCGACGAGCAGGCCCGCCTCGGCGCCACTGCCCACCACCCGCGCTACGCCATCGCCTACAAGTTTCAAGGCGACAGCGCGACCTCCACCCTGGTCGAGGTCCAGTGGTCGGTCAGCCGCACCGGCACCATCACCCCGGTCGGCATCATCGAGCCGGTCGAGCTCTCCGGCGCCATGGTCTCCCGCTGCTCGCTCCACAACCTCGCCATCGTCAGCAGCCTGGGCCTCACCCTCGGCGCTACGGTCCTCGCGACCCGCCGCGGCGGCGTCATCCCCCACATCGAGTCCGTGGTCGAGCCCGGCCACACCCAGATCGCCATCCCGACCACCTGCCCGTCCTGCGGCCAACCCACCGCGGTCGACGGCGACTTCCTCCGCTGCTCACGCCCCGCCGAGTGCCCCGACGTCATCCGCAGCACCCTCGAGCACTTCGTCAAAGCCGTGGAGATCGACGGCTTCGGCCCCAAGGTGGTCACCCAGCTCGTCGACAGCGGCCTCGTCCGCCAGCCCGCCGACTTCTACCGCCTCACCGCCGCCGACCTCGTCCCCCTCGACCGCATGGGCGACACCCTCGCCAAACGCCTCGTCGGCAACATCCAGGCCCGCCGCGCCCTCCCCCTCGGCGTCTTTCTGCGCTCCCTCGCCATCGACGATCTCGGCCAGGTCGTCAGCGAGACCCTCGCCCAAGAACTCCACACCTTCGACGCCGTCCTCGCAGCCCAGCCCGAGATCCTCGAGAACATCCACGGCGTCGGCGCCACCATCGCCCGCTCGGTCATCGAGGGCCTCGCGCTCCGCCGCCCCATGATCGACGCCCTGCTCGAACAGGTCACCGTCGAAGCCGCCGAGGCCGCCTCCGCCCCCGCCGAGCGCACCGAGGGCGACCCCATCGCCGGTCACAGCTTCGTCTTCACCGGCGGCCTGCTCACCATGCCCCGTGAGGCCGCCCAGAAGCTGGTGCGCGACCGCGGCGGCAAGACGCCGTCGTCGGTATCCCAGACCCTCGACTACCTCGTGGTCGGCGACAAAGACTCGCCGCTGCTGGGCGCTGGCAAGGTCAGCACCAAGCACAAGGCCGCCGACCGCCTCGTGGCCGCCGGCGCCCCCGTCCGCATCATCCGCGAGTCCGAGTTCCTGGCCATGCTCGGCGCGGGCACCTGATTCCGTGCGCCTCCGGAGAATCGCCGTCACCTTTTCATACGTCGTCGCCGGGGTCCTCACCCTCGCCCTCGCCATGAACCTGTGGATTCGCCAGGCCGCGCGCCCCTACATCCACGCCGAGCTGACCACCCTGCCCCAACGCGACGTCGCCATCGTGCCCGGCGCCTCCGTCTTCTCCGACGGCACCCCGTCCGCGGCCCTCGAGGACCGCCTCCGGGCCGCCCTCACCGTCTACAAGGCCGGCCGCGTCTCGCGAATCCTCGCCAGCGGCGTCGACGAGGGCCGCGGCTACGACGAGGTCGGCGGCATGTCCCGCTGGCTCAGAAAGGCCGGCGTGCCCGCGTCGGACATCCTCGAGGACCGCGGCGGCGTCCGCACCTTCGACACCATGGAGCGCGCCCGCCGCGTCTTCGGAATCGAGTCCGCCGTCGTCTGCACCCAAGGGTTTCACTTGGCGCGGTCTGTGTTTTTGGCGCGTCACGCGGGCGTCGACGCCGTGGGATTGCGCGCCGACGGCCGTGTCTATCAGGACGCGATGAAGGACGAGCTGCGCGAGTTCTTCGCCCGCATCAAGGCCTTCCTCGACACCTACGTCCTGCCCACCGAGCCCCGGCACGGCGCCGATCCGCCGGACGCCGGCGCCAGCCAACCGGAGCGCACGCCGTGACAGCCTTCACCGTCCGCCGCGGCGAGCCCGCAGACGCCCACGCGCTGGCCGACCACAACGTCCGGATGGCCGCCGAAACCGAAGGCCGTGATCTCGACGCCGCCCGCACGCTCTCCGGCGTCAGCCGCGCCCTCGCCGACCCCATCCGCGGCGTCTACTACGTCGCCGAACACGACGGCGCGGTCATCGGCCAGCTCATGGTCACCCGCGAGTGGAGCGACTGGCGCGACGGCTGGTTCTGGTGGGTCCAGAGCGTCTACGTGCGCGCCGAGCACCGCGGCCAGGGCGTGTACCGCGCGCTCTGGGAGCACATCGTCGCCGCCGCCCGCGCCGAGGGCGACGTCTGCGGCATCCGCCTCTACGTCGAGCGCGAGAACGTCGAGGCGCTCGCGGTCTACCACCGCCTCGCGATGGTCGACGCCGGCTACGTCATGATGGAGGTCGACTGGGTGCTGCACGACGAGGACTGACGGTAGGTGTCAGACCCCCGCACTACGCACTTAGGGCGCTAAGTGCGTAGTGCGGGGGTCTGACACCCAATCTAGCCCCGCGACAGCCGCATCCCGTCAAGGGCCACCGTGTCCCGCGGGCTCTCCGCCCCGGACCCGGCCCCGCATCCCTCGCCAAACGCCTCGTCGCCGCCGAGCAGATCGCCGGCCCCGCCGCCCTCGAGCGCGCGAATCCCCTCGTCGTCGCCCGTCGGCTGGTTCAGTCCCAGGCGCTCCCAGAGGCTGCGGTCCAGCAGGTGCGTCGCCCGCACGTTGCTCAGCGCGTTGAGCATGTTGCCCTTCACGTTGCCGTTCTCAGCTTGAAGCTCGTCGATGAGCCGCTTCATGCGCTTGCGCTGCAGGTTCTCCTGCGAGCCGCACAGGTCGCACGGGATGATGGGAAACGCCTGCTCCTCAGCCAGCAGCGCCAGATCCTCTTCGGAGCAATAGGCGAGCGGGCGAATCACCACGTGCCGGCCGTCATCGGAGTGCAGCCGCGGCGGCATGGACTTGAGCTGGCCCGAATAGAAGAGGTTCAGCAGCACCGTCTCGATGATGTCGTTTCGGTGATGCCCCAGCGCCATCCGGGTCGCCCCAAGCTCGCTGGCCGTGTCGTACAGGATGCCGCGCCGCAGCCGCGAACACAGCGCGCAGTAGGTCTTCCCCTCGGGCACCAGCCGCTTGACCACCGAGTAGGTGTCCCGCTCGACGATGCGGTACTCGTAGCCCTCGGACTCAAGCCACCGCGGCAGCACATCGGCCGGAAACCCTGGCTGCTTCTGGTCGAGATTCACCGCCACCAGCGAGAACTGAAAGGGCGCCCGCCGCTCGACCTCACGCAGCAGGTGCAGCATGCAGTACGAGTCTTTGCCGCCCGATAGGCACACCATCACCCGGTCGCCCGCCCCGATCATCTCGAAGTCGGTCATGGCCCGGACGACCTGACGCATCAGCCGCTTTTCGAGTTGGCTCACCGTGAGTCTCCGTGAGTCGGCGCCGCCGCGCGTGACGTTGCGATGCGCCCGATACATGGCGTTGTGCGCCCCTCGGATACCAGAGCGCCGCGGCGGAGGCACGCCCTTTCGCGGCGCGCCGATTGCCCCCCGACGCTCAGCCCGCTATTCGATGCCGCGATGCCGTCGCCCCCGACCCGCCCGCGCCTCGACACCGTCCTCGCCATGGTCCCGCCCGACGTGCGCGCCGTCGCCGACATCGGCTACGACCACGGCCTGCTCATGCTGCGCCTCGCCCGCGAACGCCCGGCCCTCCGCCTCTACGGCGTCGAGATGCTGCCCGATCGCGCCGACGCCATGCGCCAACGCCACCCCGCCGCGGTCTCCGCGCTGGCCGATCGCCTCACCCTGCTCGTCGGCGACGGCCTCGCCCCCCTTCCCGCCGGCGCCGTCGATTGCGTCGTCATCGCCGGCCTGTCCGACCGCTCCCTGGTCGCCATTCTCGAGCGCGCCCGCGCCACCCTGCCGACCCTGCGCCGCGTCATCCTGTGCCCCGCCCGCGTCGAGGCCACCCTGCGCCCCGCCCTCCCCGGCCTGGGCCTGCGCATCGTCGACGAGCGCATCGCCGCCGAGCACCGCCGCACCTGGGACGTCATCGCCGTCGAGCCCGCCGAGCCCGCCGACATCCCCGAACCCCCAGACGCCACCTCACTGTTTTGGGGTCCGCTCATGGTGGCCAGGCGCGATCTCGGGCTGGCCTATCACCTCGACCACCTCGCCAAGGTCTACGCCCCAGCCTTCACCCACCACCTCAACGGCCACCGGCTCCCCGACGGCAGCCTCACGCCCCTGGGCCAAAAGCTCGCCCTCCTCCCAGCCCTCCGCGCCCGCGCCGCGACTTGGCCGTCCGCGCACATCGATTGAGGGCAGGCAGCGCCTACTCGCAGCGCGCCGCACTATGGACCCCCGCGGCGTCTGGCCGTAGTCTCAGGCTCGGCGCGCTTGGCGTGGAACTCTGACCGCGGAAGGGAGCGACTCGCATGGACACGGAGCTCATCGTGGCCAATCCGGGCGTGATGCTGGGCAAGCCCGTGATTCGAGGAACCCGCATCACCGTGGAACACGTCCTCGAGCGTCTCGCGGCGGGCGATTCGGTTGACGACTTGACCCACGCGTACCCGCGCTTGACGCCCGAGTCCATCCGCGCCGCCCTGCAGTTCGCTGCGTCGCGGATGAAGAGCGAGCTCGTCGAGTCCACCCGGCCTTCCTGAGCGTGCGATGTCTTGCGGATGAGAACGTCGATCGGGCCATTGTTCTGGCGCTGCGGGCTGGCGGCCACGATATAGTGTACGTCGCGGAATTGGCGCCCGGCATCGGTGACGAAGAAGTCCTGGCCATCGCGCAGGACCAGAGTCGCTTGCTGCTTACCTGTGACAAGGACTTCGGCGAGCTAGTCTACCGACAGCAGAAGGCGACCTCGGGCGTCCTGCTGCTCCGGCTCGCCGGTGTCGACGCTTCGACCAGCAGCGTCCTAGTCGCCGAGGCGCTGTCGCTGCACGAGCAGTCCCTCTTGTGGGCCTTCAGCGTGTTGACAGAAGACACGCTGCGCATCCGCCCCCGAACTGGCCGCGCCTGACGGGCAGTGGGCGCGGCTGTCGTGCGGAAGGCCCATCGCCCGCACCGACCGCTGCCGCGGAGCCCAGGCGACCGCCGGACGGCGAAAGAATGGTCTCTGGCCCGCGGAATCCGCAGTCGGAGGCCTGCGGATTTCGCAGTCGGGGGCTCGCCGCCGCCTCGCCCGGCGTGTCGCCACTTCGAGATAAGCCAGCCCGCGCCTGACTTTTCTGGGGCGACGACAGCGGTGGCGAGGTGTTGGCACGGGCGTTGCTCTAGTTCCCTGTCAGCACGGGGCAGTCGCCTCGGCAACACAGGAGAATGTCATGGCTCGCCGATTCACCAACGTTTCCATGGTCAAGGGTTTCCTCGTCGCCGGCCTGCTGGCCTTCGCCGGCCCCGCGTTGGCGGCTCCGGGCCCCGGCGCTCACTCCCAAGGCAAGGCGAGCAAGTACGACAAGTCGCCCACCGTGGTCGTCGTCACCCCCGCCGCGAAGAAGGGGAAGGGGAGCAAGTACGACAAGTCGCCCACGGTGGTGGTCGCGACGCCCGCGCCGAAGGGCAAGGCGAAGCAGCGGGACCGAGTGACCGTGGTCGCTGCGCCGAAGGTGGTCGTCCAAGGCGACCCGCGAGTCAGCGTGAGCTACCGCCCGCAGGTTGTCGTCACCGCGCCGCGACCGGTCCAGGAGCGCCCCTCGCAGGCCCTCCGCCTCCGGCTGGAGCGGGCCCAGGCCAGCGGGCGGCTCAGCAACCGCGAGCTGCGCAGCCTGGTGACCGCGCTGCAGCGGGTCGAGGCCGCCGAGCGCCGCTTCTTCCGGGACGACCGGCGCCTGGACCGCAGCGAGCTGCGCACCCTGGCCCGGCTCGAGGCGAGCTTCGACGCGAGCCTCCAGCAGGCGATGCGCCGGCAGGGCCGTGCCTAGAGACTAGTGTGCCGTGCTGAGCAGCGGCTCCCGGTTCGCCGGGAGTCGCCCCCCAACCCCAGGTCGCGCGCCCCCCCTCCCCGCGCGGCCTGGGGTTTTCGCGTCTTGGTGCCGCGGAGCGCCCCCGCCTCGCGGCGGCCGCTCAGCTCAGCCCGTAGACCTTGAGCTTGTCGTAAAGGGTGCGCTCGCCGATGTCGAGGCGCTCGGCGGCCGCCCGGCGGTTGCCTGAACACGCAGCCAGCGCCTGGCGAATCGCCTCGCGCTCGTGGTCGGCCATGGTCACCAGCGGCGCGCCAGCCGGGTGTGCGTTCGCCGTCGCGCCGACGGGCATGCCCAGGATGAGGTGCTCGCCCGAGATCACGCTCTCGTCCGCCAGGATCGCCGCGCGCTCCAGGGCGTTTCGTAGCTCGCGGACGTTGCCGGGCCACCCGTGACCTGCCAGGGCCGCCTTCGCCTCCGCGTCCAGCCGCAGGCCCGGCCGCCCGACCTCCCGAGCGACCTCCGCCAGCAGCCGCTCCGCCAGCGGCAACACGTCGCGCGGGCGCTCGCGTAGGGGCGGCATCCGCACCGGGAAGACCGCCAGACGATGATACAGATCCTCGCGAAATCGACCGGCCGCGATCTCGGCCTGCAGATCCCGGTTCGTCGCCGCGACCCAGCGCACGTCGGCGGTCAGGGTGCGGCTGCCGCCCACGCGCTCAAAGCGCCGCTCCTGGATCACCCGCAGCAGCTTCGCCTGAAGCTCCACCTTCATCTCGCCGACCTCGTCGAGGAAGAAGGTGCCGCCCTCGGCGAGCTCAAGCCGGCCCTGTCGCCGCGCGGTCGCGCCGGTGAACGCGCCCTTCTCGTGGCCGAACAGCTCGCTCTCGAGCAGCGTATCGGTCAGGGCGGCCGCGTTGATCGCGACAAAGGGGCCATCCGCGCGCCGGCTCCACTGGTGCAGCGCCCGCGCCGCCACCTCCTTGCCGACGCCGCTCTCGCCCACCAGCAGCACGGTCGCGTCCGTCCGCGCGACCTTCCGAAGCGCGTCGACCACCGGCTCCATCGCCGGGTCGCCGAAGCTCAGCGCGTCGTCAGCCTCGCCCTGCGCGATCTCGACGCGGGCCGCCGTCTTGAGCAGCCGCCGCCGCTCCAGCGCACGCTCGACCAGCAGCCGCAACTCCGCGGGGCTGGACAGGGGTTTTTGCAGGTAGTCGAAGGCGCCCAGCTTCATCGCCTCGACCGCGCCCGCCACCGTCCCGTGGGCCGTCATCACGACGACCTCCATCTCGGGCTGCTCGGCTCGCGCCTTTCGCACCAGGCTCATCCCGTCGAGACCGGGCATCTTGAGGTCGGTCAAGAGCAGGTGATAGTCGCCGACGTCCAGCAGCGCCGCGGCCTGGAGCCCATCCGCCGCCGCCGCCACGTCGTGCCCCTCGTCGGTCAGGACCTCGGCCAGGAAGCTGCGCAGCCCCTCTTCGTCGTCCGCCACCAGAATTCGCGCCATCAGAACCTCTTCGCCGAACGGGGGGCCACGAGTCTACGCAGCGGGGATGCGAACCGTCAGCAACGCGCCGCCCTCGGGGTGATTCGTCGCCTCGATGCTGCCCCCGTGGGCCTCGACGATGCGGCGGGCGACCGCCAGCCCCAGGCCCGTGCCGGTGATCTTCGTGGTGTGGAAAGGCTCGAAGAGCCGCGCGCGCGCCTCGGCCGAGAAGCCCGCGCCGAAGTCGCGCACCTCGAAACGCAGGCCGCCACGCCGGTCGCCGGCCGCCCTGGCCTCGACGACGGCGCCGTCGGCGGAGGCCTGCACCGCGTTGCGAATCAGGTTCACAAGCACCTGCTCCAGCCTGTCCGCGTCGAGGGAAAAGAGCGCCGGCGCCCCCGCGTCCTCGACGCTCACCCTCCCCTCGCCGGCCACCTCCGCCGCACGCCGGAGCACCGCCATGGGGGACACCTCGCGCCGCTCGACCGCGCCGGAGCGGGAGAACTCCAGCACCTCGGTGGTCAAGCGCTCCAGCCGCACGGCCTCGGCCACCACGCGCTCGGCCTTGGCGAGTGAGCGCGGATCGTCGGCCAGTCGCTCGACCAGCAGCTGCGCGTGACCCTTGAGCGAGGCCAGCGGGTTGCGGATCTCGTGGCCCAGCACGGCGGACATCTCGCCCAGGGTCGCCAGGTGGCGGTCGCGCACCAGCTCGGCCTCGGCCACCTGGGCGCGCCTCGACATGCGCCAGAAGAACGCCGCCATCACGAGCAGCGCCAGGGCGGCGGCGCCGCTGACCAGCAGGCCCAGGCGGGCACGGGACAGGATGGCCTCCGCCATGACCGGCTCCATCTCGACGACCAGCGCTGCCGGCATCTGCCCGCGAGGTCCGCGCCCGACGCCTGGCCGCGAGGGGTCCCGGACGGGCGCGACGATGCGGATGATGTCGCCATCGCGCTCCGGATCCGGCGGGTGAGTGATGTTGGCGAGGCGGCGCGACAGCGCCTGGACCGAGGTCGCCGGCGTGCCGGCAGACGCGCGAAGTTTGCCGCTGGCGCGGAACACCGCCACGAAGCGCAGGCCCTCGCCCTCCCACTCTTCCAAGAGCGCCGCCAGCGCCTCTTCCGGCGCGTCGCGACCCACGCGCAGCGCCCCACGAGCCGAGCGCGCCACGTCCTCGGCCCGCGCCCGCGTCACAGTGTCCGCCGTCTCGCCGGCCGAGACCAGGTTGCCCATGGCGCTCGCCAGCAAGGCCGCGGCGGTCACCGTGGTGGTGAGCAGCAGGCCCAAGTGGGCGCGGCGCGACGGGATGGGGGTGGGCGAAGGCATGAGGGGTTCCACGGTGAGGCGGCGGGAGCAGATACGCCGAAGCGGGGCCCGCGTCACGCAGACCCCGCCTCGACTCAGAGCGCCGGGAGACTACTCGTCGGAGTCGTCGTCGGCACCGGCCGGCGGTCCATCACCGCCGCGACCGCCCTTGCCGCCGCGGCCCATGCGCCCCTTGCGGTGGCCGTCGCCCATCTTGGCGAAGCGTTCCGCCGCCTGGGTCTGCTGCGCCGGGGTGAGCACGTTGAAGGCCGCGACCATGTGGTCGATGCGGGCGGCGTCGATCTCCGCCTTCAGCGCCGCGCGCTCCTTCGCCAAGCTCTTCAGCTTCGCCGCGTCCGGCCGACCCGACTTCCACACCGCCGCGACCGCCTCGCGGTTCGCCTTCAGCTTGGTGCGGACGGGCTCAGAGCGCGTCTTCATGTCCTGGCGCAGCGCGGTGATGGCGGCCTCCTGGTCCGCCGCGAGCTCCAGCCCCGCGAAGGGACCGCCGCGCTTGCCATGACCGCGCCCGTCGCCCTCGCCGTCGCCATCGCCATCGCCACGGCAGGCGAGTGCGGCCGGGATGGCCAGGCCGAGGATGAGGGCCGAGATTCCAACGATTCGAAACGTCTGTCGCATGAGAGCCTCCTGAAGAGAGCGTGAGGGACGCAGCGAAGTAGAGCAAGCGCCGTGCCAGAACCTGCCAGCCCTCCGAATCGCCAGCATTTGTCAGGCGAATCGCGAGAGCGCCCGGCTCCGGGTCAGCCCCGACGCCCACCCGGGGGCTGCCGATTTGGCAGGGGCCGTCTGCGGATTTCGCAGTGTCGCGAATCCCCTTGTGCGGCGCGCCCGCCCGGCTACCGTGCGCGCCATGTTGGGCGAAGCCATGGCGCTGGGATGCGCGGTCACGTGGGCGATGGGCGTCATCCTGTTCAAGCGGGCTGAGATCCAGGGCAGCCTCTCGCCGCACGCGCTCAACCTCTTCAAGAACTGCCTTGCCATCGTGCTGCTGTCGCTGACGCTCGCGGTGATGGGGCGCGGGCTGGATCTCGGGCGGTCTTCGGTCGACTGGCTGGCGCTGCTGGTGAGCGGCGCCATCGGGATCGGCATGGCGGATACGCTGTACTTCGCCGCGCTGAGACGTATCGGCGCCGGACCGCTCGCGCTCTCGGAGATGGTCTACTCGCCGATCGTGGTCGTGCTGTCGGTCACCCTCCTCGACGAAGCCTTCGGCCCTACCCTCGCCATCGGCGGCCTGCTGGTGCTGGGAGGCGTCGCCCTCGCGCTGTGGCAGTCCCAGCGCACCGTGGACGCCAAGCTCGCGCGCGTGTCAGCCGCGGGCGTCTCCCTGGGGATCTTGGCGGCCACCCTCATGGCGACCGGCGTGGTCCTGGCCAAGCCCGCCCTGGGCCGCAGCGATCTGGTCGAGGCGACCCTGGTGCGGCTGCTGGGAGGCGTGGTCGTCCAGCTCTTGTGGATCCTGCCGCGCCGCGACCGCGCGCGGATCTTGGGCATCCTGCGGCCGCAGCGGGTGTGGCGCACGCTGATGCCCGCCTCGGTGATGGGGGCCTACGTGGCGATGCTGCTGTGGCTTGGCGGCATGAAGTACACCGACGCCTCGGTGGCCTCCGTCCTCAACCAGCTCACCGTCGTCTTCACCCTCATCCTGGCGAGGATCTTCCTGGGCGAACACCTGAGCGGTCGGCGCATGGGCGGCGCCGCGGTCGCCATCGCCGGCGCCGTCATCATCGTGCTGGGGCGGGCCTGAGCGTGGGCCTGAACGTCGTCGCAGCCCAGAGGCTCAGCCAGGGCGGCACAAAGCAGGCCGCCCACGCGAGGAGCGCGGGCGACTCGCGGCCGTAGGCCACCAGCAACGCGACGAAGACCAGAGACGCGGGGACTCGCGACCAGAGCAGCGCGGCTGGGACCGCGCGCGCCGTCGGGCTCCGCCACGCCAGCACCGCCAGGACCAGCCCGGCGGGCGCGGCCACGGCGACCGCGGCTTGCCAGGGGATCTCGGCGGAGACCCAGCGCAGTGCTCCCCACCAGGTGAGCGCGAGCAGCGCGTGCGCCCCGACGATGGCGCCCAAGAGCCACCCGGGGCTGATCCGCGGCGGGTGGAGCGCCAGGGCGGCGATGCCGGCGAAGTAGGCCCAGCCCAGCACCCCAATGGGCGGCACGCCGAGCAGGCCCGGCGCGTTCCAGGACCACAGGCCGGCCTGGACCGCGATGGGCTCGATGAAGCTGGCGTCCGCGAGCACCAGGGCGGCGGTGAGCCAAGGCACCCGCGAGGGCGTCGACGCCAACCTGGTCGCGAGGTCGTGGGCCGAGAGGATCACCGCCGGCCAGATCAGCGGGATCAGCAGCGGGACCACGTCCAACCACACCGAATAGCCAGGCGAATACTGATAGAACCCGTAGGCGCGGATGCAGGTCTCCTCGCCGGCCCAGGCCGCGGCGAAGAGCGCGAAGTAGGTGGCCAGCACGCCCCGTAGCGGCGCGCTCCGGCTGCGCAGCCAAATCTGGTGGACGACCACCGCCGCGCAGATCCCTTCGATCACGAACACGCGCAAGCCCCTCGCCTGGGGCGGCTCCGGCCCCGTGTCCCGCTCCACCCGTGCAGCTAGGCCGCGACGATGCTACACCCCGTCGACACCTGTCGAGCCGAGGGCGCTCCCAATGCGCGGACTTCACATCAGATCACTCAGCGCGCTGGCGTGTGGGCTCCTGTGGCTCGCCTGCTCGAAGAGCGCGCCGACCCAAGCGCCGCCGACGCAGGCCCCGACGGCCGCGAATGAAGCGCCAGCCCGAGATCTGCGCGAAGAGGTCGCCGTAGGGACGGTGGCGGTCCCCGCGGTGGAGGCGGCTCCCGACCCGGCGATCGGCGCCGCGCTCGCGGAGATCATCGACCGGCACAAGTGCAATCGCCTGATGGGCTGCGCGCCGCGAGATGTGCTGGCGACTCACGGTGTCGCGGCACTTCCCGGGGTGCTCGAGCTGCTCGACACGGGCAAAGCGCGCGACGGTTATTGGATTATCGCGTTGCTGGACCTGCTCGGCGGCGTCGAGGACGATCGGGCCGTCGCGACGCTCGAGAGCTGGGTGAGCGACAAGCGCTGGGAGGTGCGCACCCGGGCGGCGCTCGGGCTGGCGCAGCAGCGGCGGCCGCAGAGCCGAGAGGTCCTGCTCGCGGCGCTCGCCGGGTGTCGCGACAAGGGGGACCTGGCCTTTGAGGCGGGCGTGCTCTACGCCCTCGACCGCCTGGGCGCCACCGTCGACGACAAGCCGGCCCGCGCCGCGTTGGTCGAGCGATTGGCCCTGGACTACGAGGCGCTGGCGACGATGAACCCTGGCTTCTACGCGGCCTTGGCCGAGATCATCGCGCTGGCCAAGCTGAGTGAGGCGCTGCCGGTGTTGCGGCTCGGTATCACCCATCGCGACCGCTACGCGCGCATCGCCTCCATCGAGGCGGCGGCGACGCTGAGCGACACCGGGGCCATCCCCTTCCTCGTCGGGCGGCTGACGGACCCGCTGCCCAGCGTGAAGCGGGCGTCGATCGCGGCGTTGCGGGCGATCACGGGCAGCGAGGCGCTGCGCGACGCGGAGCAGTGGGCTACGTGGTGCGACGAGACGAAGTGCCGCGACGACCTGCGCTCGGGCATGCCGTCTGGGACGCCCGCGCTGGCGGAGGGCGAGAGCGTCGGGCCGGGCCTAGCTCAGCCGCCGGCGCCGCCGGCCCCATGACGCGCGGTGATTTGGCCCCGCGGGGCGCCGTCTAGCCACGCGGAGAGCACGCCCGCGCCGGCGACGTTTGTCGTCACGAAGACGAGCTGGACCACCGGGACGATGCAGAGCAGCGTCGCGACCCCGCCGAGGGTGAGAACAAGCAGGTGGTGACTGCTTATCCAGCGCTTCTGCTCGTCGAAGGTCAGGCCGTGCAGCTCGAAGTGATAGCTGAGCAGATCCCAGCCCAGGGTGCGCGCGCTGAGCAGAAACTGCAGCGCGACGTAGGCGGCGCTGCCGAGGCCGGGCACGAGGTTCAGCGGGAGGAGTGCGAGGCTGTAGCCGGCGAAGCGCCCGAGGCGGCGGGTCTCCACCGCGATGACCTTGGCCGTGGCCACGAAGCCGTCGGGCGCGCCGAGGACGGGCGGGCCGTGGGCGGCGTCGCGGGCGGCGTTGAAGACCGGCCCGGAGAAGAGCGGGAAGAGCAGCGAGGAGACGAGGTTGTAGAGGACCGGCGCGATGACGGCGGTGCCCAAGACCGCGGCGATGCGGAGGGCCACGCCGAGGGCGCCGCGTATCCACAGCCAGGTGGCCATGAGCCAGCCGGGGTCGGCGGGTTCTGGGGAGGAGACCAGCCAGTCCACGAGCGCGAAGGCGCCCCAGAGCATCAGCGCGGCGAGGAGCAGGAAGCCCAGGGCGTTGACGGCGAAGCTGCCGAGGAGGCGGCGGCGGAGGCGCGGTGTCCCGAGGCCGAGGCGGAAGCCCTCGAGGAGGGCCAGGGCGCCGGCGGTGGGGCTGAGCGGTCGTTCAGTCGGCATGGGCGCATCATCGGGCCCGCGCCGTGCGCCGGTCAACGCGCGGCTACTCGCCGGGGGCGCCCTGAGGCGGCACGACGATCTCGATGAGCTTCAGGTCCTCTCGACGCGCTGCGGCCGGACGGGCGGGCGGGCCCGAGAGACCGGCGCCGGGCTTGTCCATGCGCTGGTCTGGCACCTTGATGTCGATGAGCTTCGTGGGGTCGCTGACGCGGCCGGCGTGGTCGCTCGGGCGGGCGGCGCGGGGGGTGTACGCGCTGGCGGGCGAGCCGGCCGAGCCAGCCCCTGCCTTCGTGTCCGTGGTGAGGCGGCCGCCGAAGCGGTCCCACTGGCCGGCCGCGAGGCGCGAGGTGCCGGCCGGGTGGGTGACCTCGACCAGGCCATGCGCGACGCGGATCCCGGTGGCGCCGTCGCCCTCGACGCTGACGGTGAACCGCGTGCCGAGGACGCGGACGCGGGCATGGCCGCTGCGCACCTCGAAGAGCTCTTCGGCGGTGGCGCGGGCGACGTCGCACTCGAGCGACCCGCGGCGCACGTCCAGAATCATCGCGTCGGGTGTCCAGGAGATGACCTCGAACGCGGAGGCCGGCGCAAGCGTGAGGACGTGGCGCCCGAAGGCGACGAGGGTGCGGGCGTCGTCCGTCGCCTCGACCAGCGCGCCCGGCGCCAGGATGTCTTCGGTCGCGTCTGGGCTCTGCGCCTTGGCCAGGTCCGCCGCGGGGGAGCGCGGGGCGCTCGGCGAGGCGGCCGGGCTGGAGGCGGCGGGGGTGACCGAGGCGGCGGTCGTGGCGCGGTCGGTGTGGGGGTCGTCGGTGCTGGGCGCAAACCAGACCATCGCGAGGGCGAGCGCGGCGGCGCCGGCCAGCGCGGCCGGCCAGGCGAAAGCCCAGCGCGCGGGGCGTGCGGTTGCGGCCTCGACGCCCTCGCGGATCTGCACCCAGGCTTGAGGGGTCAGGTCTTCAGCGGCCGAGGCGGCGGCGCGTGCGCGGCCGACCACTGCGTCGTAGGACGCACGGCGCTCGCGTGCGGCGCCGCAGTCTCGGCAGCCGTCCGCGTGGGCATCCAAGGCGGACACGGCACGCGCGTCGGCGGCGTCCCACTGTTCGGTCTCGTAGCGCTCGCAGCGTTGGGTGGGGGTCATTGTGAGCCTCCGTCCGGCGTCACGCCCATGCGGGCCAATTCGTCCATCAGGTCACGCCGTGCGGCGAGCAGCCGCGAACGCACCGTGTTCATCGGGATACTGAGCAGCTCTGCGATCTCGTTGGGGTCTTGGCCCTGCAGCTCGTGCAGAATCCAGACGACCCGCTTCTTCTCGGAGAGCGTGTCGACGGCCCGGTAGACTTTCTCGAGGATCTCGCGGTCTTCCAGGCGCCGCGTGCTGTGCACCGGCATGGGCAGGTCGGTCGACTCCTCGCCGGTGACCCCGAGCATCAGCCAGCGCTTCCGGCGCTTCTTCCGCAGGTGCTGGAGCGCCACGTTGATGGCGATGCGGTAGCACCACGTCGAGAGCCGCGAGCGGCCCTCGAAGCGGTCGAGGCAGCGGTGGATCTCGATGAAGGCGAGCTGCACCACATCATCGACCTCGTCGGACGGCCCGAGGATCGCGCGGACCGCACCAAGGACACGGCCACGCTGCTCGCGATAGACCGTGTCGAACCCGGGCACGGCCGCGAGCGCCTGGGGCTCGTCGGTGTCGGCACGGCTCGTCAACGCGCGTTGAACCTCAGTGAAGTCGAATCCGGGAAGGGCAACGGACAGGGCAGCGACCTCCAGCGTGTGCCACACCCAGCCGCAGGCGGAAGGGAGGCCGCGCGCGGAGGACGGAAGGCAGACACCCCTTCGTTGTCGCTCAGGCCCCAGACGATCATCGCGTCGTTAGCAGGGTGTTCCAATGGCGCGTCGGGCCTCTCGCGGCGTCGTGCGTCGTCGGGAGTCGGGAGTCGGATCCTCAAAAGCAGAAGAGCTCGTACTCGACCAACACCTCGTCGCCGGCGTCGGGCAGGCAGGAGGACTCGGGGACGAACTTGATCGCTTTGCCCGACGCGTTGAGCGACCAGCCCTCGGTGCACTCCACGCCGTTGATCTTCACGGTGACGGTGTCCGGCCGCGCGACCCCGCCCAGGGCGAAGAGCGACTTCGGGCCGAATGTGCCCTCGCCGAAGGTCGCCAGCGCCGACGAGAAGTCGGTCTTGCAGATGCTCTCAAAGGTTCCGCCGCTCTGTTCGGCGACCTTGATGTAGCGGATGCCGGGGTCGGCGTTGCCCGCGAGGCTGTCACAGCCCTCGGGCGGGCCGACGATCGCGTAGGCCGAGAAGAGGTCGGGGTCGCCCGCCTTCGCGTTGTAGAAGGCGTTGAGATAGGTCAGCGCGTCGTCTGGGCTCTGATCTTCCTCGTCGCTGACGAAGATGATGACCAGCGTCGCCTCCTCGCGCAGGTACTTCTTGAACGGGCCTGCGATCGAGAGCGCCGCCGCGGCCAGACCTTGCTCAAACCCGGAGCCGTTGGTGCCGACGATGACGTTGCCGAGAAAGGACTCCCAGGTCTCCGGGGTGACGACCTCCGGGCTGCCCTGGAGCGCGCCGGCCAGCCCGAGATCGGTGGTGGTCACCCCGATGCGGTAGTCGGCCTCCCAAGCGTTCGCCGCCTCGATGAAGGCGCCCAGATTCGCCGCCAGGTTCTGCTGCTCCTCGCCCATGGAGCCGGAGTCGTCCACGACGAAGAGCACGTCGACGACGCTGCTGGACTGGCCGGCGAAGGTCTCGCTGATGTGGGTCGACGCCACGGTCTCGGCCTTCATCCGCACGGCGTGGATGGGGTCGGCGGGATCGGTGGAGTGGACGAGGCGGGTGCAGGAGTGGTTGCCCAGGTCGTCGGCCCGAAAGCGCGGCGAGAGGCCGGCGGTCTCGCCCACCGCGAGCGAAAAGGGCGGCGGCAGCGCAGTGTCCACGAGGAAGTCGCCGAAGCAGGGGCCCGTCGCGACGTTGGTGACCTCGACGGGGACGGCGCCGACCGAGAAGAGCGTGACCAGGGTCGGCGGCGTCGAGCAGCCGCTCGCCACGAAGCCGAAGTTGAGCTCGTCGGGGTAGACCGTGAGGCGGGGCTTGCCAGCGGAGGCGCTGACGTTGGGCGCGGGGGCGAGCCCGGGGAAGGCGGGCGGGACGACGAGGGCGTTGCCGGTCTGCGGGTCGGTCAACCGCGCCTCGAGGCGGGCGTAGTAGAGGTCCACCGACACGCCATCGGTCAGCGAGGGTGCTGGGGCCTCGAAGCGCACCGCCAGCGGGATGCTGTCGCCCGGGCCCAGCGTGGAGCCGGCGCCGACGTCGACGATGTGGCTGAACTGCAGGCTCGGCGTGCCGGGGGAGCAGGTCTGGAACGCGCCGGCGATCTCGCAGTGGTCGATCGTCGCGCCTTGGAAGGTGCAGTTGCCGCTGCCGTTGTTGCGGAGCTGAACTGTCATGGTCTTGCTGGCGAAGTTGGGGACGCCGCCGAAGGCCGCGTAGAGCGGGGAGAAGGTCGGGGAGCAGGTGGGCTCGCCAGCGCGCTCGCCGACGACGTCGAGCAGGTACTCGGGCACGGCGGGGTCATCGGAGCGCACGCGCAAGGTGCCGAAGACTTTACCCTTGGGGCCGCCCTGGTTGGTGAAGGCGACCTGAAAGGTGCGGGACTCGGTGGGGGCGAGGGAGGCGGGCTTGGGCGAGGCCTGGGTGGGCGAGAACCCGGGGAGCGGGACGACGAGCATCTCCTTGGCCTGGGGCCCGAAGATGTCGACGCCGGCGATCTCGAGCGGTAGCTGGCCGACGTTGGTGAGGCTGACGGAGCGGTAGGCCGTCACCGATTGGGCGACGAAGCCGAAGCTGATGACCTCGGCGGGCTCGACCCGCAGGACTGGCGCGCCGCCGGTGCCGCGGACAGGGACGCGCAGGGGCTGGTGGGTCAGGTCGTTTGAGGCGACCTCGACCTCGCCGATGAGGTTGTCGCCGGCGAGCACCAGCTCCGGCGAGTAGACGACGTCCACGAACATGAAGTCGTTGGGGCCCAAGGTGGCCGGCAGCGGGCCGTCCGGCACTACGGCCAGGGCGTCCGAGGCGTTGGCGAGGGAGATGGCGCTGACGATCAGCTCGTCGGAGCCGCGGTTGGTGAGCATCAACGAGAGCACGCTGCTGTCGCCGACCTCGACGGGGCCGAAGCTGAGCGCGCTGGGGATGGACGCGATGACCGGGCCCTGCTCGCGGCCGATGACCGGCATCGAGGTGTCGGGGACCGCGCCCGACGCCTTGATTCGCAGCGTGGCCTTGTCGGTGTTCCAGCCGACGGGCGTGTAGATGACGCGGAACTCGGAGCTGGCGCCGACCTTCAGGCTGCCGATGGTCGACGACGGGATGAAGAGCGAGAAGTCGGGCGCGCCGGCCCCCTCAAGCGCGATGCTGGCGACGTCGACCGCCTCCGACCCGATGTTGCGCAGGGTGATGGTGCGCTCGGCGGTGCCGCCCGGCGTGATGGTCCCGAAATCCACCAGCGGCGGGTCCGCGGTGAGCCGCCCCTCCTGCCCCGGTGTCGTCACCGGGATGGTGATCGGCCCACCCGACGCGAGGTTGTGCTCGATGGTGATGGTGCCAAAGTCCGGCTCGCGGCTTATCGGCTTGTAGACCACGGTCCACAGCGCGTGCTCGCCCGGGGCCAGATCGACCGACGACGGCCCCTCGAGGCGCAGATCGGCGCTTTCGGTTTGCAAGCGCGCGCGGCGCAGTCGCAGGGTCCCGCCCTGCCCTCCGTGCCACACGTCGATGGTGCGCGTGAGGGTCTCGCCCAGGGCCACCGCCTGGAAATCGACGAGCTCCGGCACGAACGCCAGCTGCGTGTCGCCGCCCGCGGTGAACCCACCGCCGTCACCGCTGTCGCCGCAGCTCGCCAGGGCGATCCACGCGAGCGCTGCTAACCACCGTCGCACGCCCATGCCTGCTCCGAAATCCGAACCCCGGTCGCCCACAGTAGCAGATAGTGGCGGTCCCAACGCAATCTCCATGCACGTCCGGAGCCCGCGCGTTGACACCAACCCGCTCAAACTCCGTATAGTCCGGGGAGCGTCACGGGAAGCGGGGGATGTTCCTCGCTATCGCTATCTGGCGCGGTCCGGGGGTGGACGTGCTCGAGCTGAGCCAGACGCGAACGTTCGCGCTCGCCCTCTGCATGATGAATCTCGGGCTGGGGTGCTTCGACATCCCGGCGCCGGCGATGTCGGACGCCGGGCCGAACATCGACAGCGCCGCGCCCAGCGAGCCGCCTGACGCGACCAGCGACACCACGCCGACTACGCCACCCGGCGAGCCGCTGCTGCTCACGCTCACGGCGATCAGCCCGGACCATGGGCCGGTCTCCGGCGGGCTCACGGCGCGCATCGAGGGCACCGGCTTCGCGGCCGGCATGATCGTGCTGATCGACCAGTCGCTGGCGCTCGATCTGGAGGTCACCGACGAGACGAGCGCGACCTTCGTGCTCCCACCGCACCCGGCCGGCATGGTCGACGTCAGCGTGTGGCACCCGGCAGCGCAGAGCCCTGAGCCGATCGTCTTGGAGTCGGCGTTCCGCTACGCGGCAGACCTCGTCGTGACCGAGGTGGAGCCGGCGACCGGCGACATCTCGGGTGGTACGCTGCTGACCGTGCGCGGCGCTGGCTTCTCCGAGGACGCCCGCTTCTTTGTAGATGGGCGCGCGGCGATCTCGGGCGTGCGTGTCGACGCGAACACGCTCACCGGCATCTTGCCGCCAGGACGGTTTGGCGCGGTCGACGTCCACGTCGTGGCGGACGGCTCGACCGCGGTGGCTCGCGACGCCTTCACCTATGGGGCGTCGCCGCGTATCGACGCGCTGGAGCCCCTGTCTGGGCTGCCCTCGGGCGGCACTCACGTCCGGATCTCTGGGCGCGGGTTCGACCCGGACGCCATCGTGCGGTTCGGATTGAGCGAGGCCCTGGTGGCCACCGCGGCGGCCGACGGGAGCTGGCTCGAGGTCACCGCACCCGCGGGGCCGGCCGGGACCGTGGCGGATGTGGTGGTCAGCACCCCCTTTGGCGAGGCCGCGGCGAGACAGGCCTTCGCGTGGCAGGACGTCACGGCGGATCCCTACGTGCTCCAGTGTAGCCACGCATTCCCGAGCTCAGGCCCGGCGGAGGGCGGCACCGCCGTCGAGCTCGCCTGCGCCGGCCTTCACTATGGGGTCGAGGTCGCGTTCGGCGAGACGCCGGCTGATGTGTTGAGCACCGACCCTGCGTCGTTTCGCTTGGTCGTGCGGGCGCCGCCCGGCGCGCCTGGGCTCACCGACATCGTGGTGACCTCGCCATTCGCCAGCGTGGTGTTAGCGGACGCGTTCTCGTGGAAGGCCGCGTCCGAGCTGGATGTGACCGCGGTCGAGCCGGCTCAAGGCGCGATCGGCGGCGGGACCGTCGTCGTCCTCAGCGGCCACGGGTTCGCAGCGGACGCCACCGTGCGCATCGGCGCGCTCGAGGCCACAGCGGTCACGCGGCTCAGCGACGGCTCGCTGCGGGCGACCACGCCCCCCGGATCCGCAGGCGCGGCCGACGTGATCGTCAGCTCCGGCGGCGTGGAGTCCCGCCTCAGCGGAGGCTTCACCTACACCGACGGGCGCCTGGACCTGACGCTGGTGGCGCCCGCGACGGCCGCCATCGCGGGCGGGACCTTCTTGCGGATCATCGGCGACGGCTTCAACGACGCGACCTCGGTCAGCTTGGGCGGCGCGCCGCTCGCCATCATCGCGCGCGTGTCGCCGGCCGAGATTCACGCGCGCAGCCCGCGCCTCGACGTGGGGGTCTGGGACGCCGTGGTCAGCGCGGGCGGCGACTCAGCCACCCTCGAGCGCGCCGTCGTCACCTTCGACCCGCGCACGGGCTTCGGCGGCACCAGCGGCGGCCCGCTCGACGGCGCCCTCAACGTGACGGTACGAGGCTCACAGGGCGTGGGGGCCATCGGCGGCGCCTATGTCACCGCCTCCCTCGCCGACGGCCGCTCGCTCTCCGGCTACACCAACGACGCAGGGCAGGTCACCCTCAGCGAGCCCTGGTTCGCGGGCGATGTGCGCGTCACCGCGGTCGCCCTCGGGTTCACCGCGTACTCCGTGGTGCAGTTCGACGCCGAGAACGTCACGATTTTTCTGCGACCGACCGTCCCGCCACCCCCGACCACCGGTGGCGGGGGTGGCACCAGCAGCCCGCCGCCCACGCCGGCCGTCATCAGCGGGCGGGTGATCGGGCTCGAGAAATACGTCGTGCCACCGCCGGGCCGCTGCGAGATCACCGCCCCCGTGTCGGGACCCGATTGCCGCATCTGCGCCAGCGACGCCGCCTGCGGTGCCGAGGGATACGCGTGCGTGGACCTGCTGGAGCAAGGCTCCCGCTGCCTCGCGACCTGCACGGCGACTCCGGACTGCAACAGCGGCTACATCTGCGGGCCCACCCAGGCCGGCGCGCGCTGCGTCCCCGACCCCGGCGAGCTGGTCGCGCGCTGCGGCTACAGCGCTACCAGCATCTTCGCGAGCGACATCTTCGTGCCCGAGACCGGCTGGGTGCCCCCCGGCGGCACCTACCAGCTGCCCTCGACCCGCTTCGACGAGGTCGCGGTCATCTGCTTTGGCGGCTATCGAGACCTCGGCGGCTACTTCACCCCCACCGCCATGGGGGTGCGTCGTCACCTGCTCACTTTGCCGGGCCTCGTGCTGACCGGGCAGGACATCGTCTTGGACCACCGGCTCAACCGGACCTTCCGCCTGCGTCTGATGGACCCGCCGACTTGGCCTGAGGGGGTCCAGACCCCGAGCATCACCATCTCGCTGGACCTCGGCGCCGACGGCGTCATCCCCTTCACGCGCGTCCCCCTGAGCGCTGGCGACAACACGTGGCGGGCCCCGCGCCAGCTCGCCGCGCTGGACGGCGATCTCTACGACGGGCGCTACACTTTCTACTCCACCATCAGCGCGGTGACCGATATCGGCCTGCCGAAGTCCTACAACCTCGTGCAGGAGGTGACGCACGTCGCGGAGAGCCGCTTTCCCGTGTGGGTCGATGGCGCCTGGACCCTGGAGAGCACGCTCAACGAGGTGGATCTGAACGCCGTGTGGGCGCCGAGCCCCGACCGGGTGCTCGCCGTGGGCGCGGCCGGGCGCATCATGCAGCGCAGCGCGGCCGGGTGGACGCAGCAGACCAGCGGCACCACGGCGACCTTGCGCGCCATCGCCGGGCGCGCTGACGATGACATCTACGTGGTCGGCGACGGCGGGACCGTGCGGCGCTGGGGTGGCCTCGCCTGGCACCCCGTCGACGCCCCCGCGGACGATTTCTACGCGGCCGCGACCGCCCCGGGGCAGCCCCTGCTCGTCGCCGGGGCGCTGCGCCTGCGCTCGCTCGACGCCCAAGGCGGTTGGAAGATCGAGGGGCCGCCTTGGCTGCAGGAGGTTCGCGGGCTCTGGGCGCACTCGGATGGCCGCGCGCTGGCTGTCGGGCGCCACGGCCGCATCGCCCAGCGCTCGGCCGAGGGCGTGTGGTCGCCGGTGCAGAGCGGCAGCACCGCCGACCTCGCCGCGGTCATCGTCCACCCGGTCACCGACGAGGTTGTCATCGTCGGCGCCGCCGGGACCGTGCTGACCGGCGCGCTGACGGGCGCGGGTGCCTTCGCGTCAGTCGACGTGGGCGTGCAGGACGACCTCACGGCGGCGGCCGTCATGGCCGACGGCTCGCTCGTCGTCGTGGGCGACAACGGGCGGGCGCTCCGGCGCGTCGGCGGCGTCTGGGTCGAAGACGCCATCCCCGACTACCGTTCGCGCGCCACCGGCGTCTACGCACCGGCTGACGGTGGCCCGGTCCGCGTGGTCGGCGGCTCCGCGTTCATCCTCGGCCCCTTCTTGCATTTCCCGGTCATCGAGGGCGCGACCAGCGCAGATGACGGCGGCGTGACCCTGCACTGGGGCTGGGACGGCGGCCCCAGCGCCGAATACTCGCAGCTCGTCATCTACGACGAGTTCGGCCCCGACCTCTGGACCCTCATCGTCGACGGCGCCGAGCGCTCCGCCCCGCTGCCGCCGCTCGAGCTGCTCGCCGGCATCAAGGGCGTCGGCCAAGGCTCGCGCGTCCTCGAGGTCCTGCGGGTGCGCAACGAGGACTTCAGCATCGATGGCTACTCGACTCGCGAGTTCTCCATCTTCCGGCGTTCCAGCTGGGCCCTTAACCGCGGCTTCTTCTACGCCCCGTAAGAAGGGGTCGCGCGACGCCTGAGCCGGGCGAACCCCAAGGCGAAGCCCGCCGCGAGCAGCCCGAAGAGGCTGTGGCCGCCTGCCGCGCCGCCGCACCCGTCTTCGATGGTCGCCATGGTCACCGCGTCATCAGCCGAGGCCGTCCCTCCGCCGGCCGCGCCGCTCACCGCGCCTGTGGCTCCGCGCGGCTCGCAGTACTGCATGCCGCCCGGCAGCATCGTGCATTTCCAGCCGTCGGCGGGCGGGCCGTCCAAGTCGGTTCCAGGTGAGGTCGCGGTTGGGGTGCCCTTCGTCGGCGCCGAGTGCGCCGTCGGCAGCTTGCTGTTCTGTGCGTTCGCGGTCGTCGTCTCCGTCGCCCCGCGCGTCCCCGTGGTGCCCGCGGCGTGCGAGATCTGTCCCGCGGTCCCGCCGGGGACGGGCGCGTCGGTGCTGCCGGACGTGCTCTGGGAGCCATCGGCCGCGCTGAGCACCAGCAGGCGGCCACCGGCTTGGGCGACGTCGCCTTCGGTCACGATGATGCCCGCTGATGCGGGGAGCGCGGTGGCCAGGAGCACCGCGGCTCCGATCGCGCCGCTGCGCCAAATCACTTGGAGATTCATGGTGTTTCCTCCGGAGGCCGGGGGCGGGGTCGTCCGCTCACCGGCCACACCGCGAAAGTCGCTGCGCCAGGACCGTCGGTCGCTGGTTCGCTGGCCAAGAAGGTCTCGATGGTCTCGGCGATGCTCACGGCCACATCGGGCGTGACGCTCATCTCCGCGACCCAGAGCTTCGAAGCGGTATCGGTCGCGTCGTTGGCGCGCTCAAGGGCCGCGGCGCGCAGGACGCGCAACACGTTCCCGACGAGGTCTTCCGGCGAGACGGCCGCCGGGCACGCGCTGGACACTGCAAATACGGCGAGGAAGCGCTCGCTGCGGTCGCTCTCGGGCCCGCTGGCCGCGGCGACGACGGAGGGCAACAGCGTCCCCTCAGCGCGGCTGATGAGAGCCCGCAGCGCGTCGTCGGCTGCCAGACCGGAGCGCACCGCGGCGCCGATGGGCACCGCGCCGGCGAGGTCCACGCGCTCGAGCACCAGCTCGCGCAGGTAGCTGGACATCCCCTCTTGGCGCTTGTGAAACGCTGGCACCAAAGCCAGCCCGCCCTCGACCCGCCGGACGAGGCCGTGCTCGACCAGGGTCTGCACCCGCGAGGTGACCGCCTCCGGACACTCCCCGAGCCGGCGCGCGGCCTCGCTCGGGCCGGTCGGGCCAGCGCCGATGGCGAGCAGAAGCTCCCACTCATCGCGCAGCAGCTCCCAAGCGAGCTCATCGCTCACTCGAGGCAACCCCCGCGATCTATCGTCCAGTGCTGCTGACATTATGCGTCGCGCTTGAAAGCCCGGTTGTAGAAAGCCCACGCCACGCTCTTGGTGGGCCGCATGAAGCGCACTTCGCCGAAGAAGCGTCGGAACTCCGCCTGCGTAGCGGCGCCGGTGAGCAGCCAGAGCGCCGCGCGCGAGACGTCGTCGGCGCGGTCCATGATGTTGCGGTAGCTGCGCGGCACGTCGTCGATCCCGTCGATGACCTCTCGCAAGATCTGGGCCTGCCGCTCGAGCAGGTCGGGGGACACCCCGTGGATGGCGGCGAGCCGCTGGGTCAGCGACGGGTTGAACGCCGCGGCGAACTGACTCTCGACCAGGGCCGCGTCCCGCTGGGCGCGCCGTGCCGCGGTCTGCTCCCATTGGGCTTCCAGGGTCGGGCGGACGTGGTCGCTGGTGAGCTTCAGCGGGACGCTGGGGAGCGCGGCCGCGTCAAACACCAGATCTCGGACGATCTCTTGGAGCTTGCGGACGCTGGCCAGCTCGGTCTCGCGCACGCTCTCGGCGATGTCGGCCTTTGCCTGGCGCGAGAAGCCGCGACAGCCCTCGAGGCCAGCCTCGGGCGCTGTGGTCGCGAAGAAGTGGTCGACCAACTCCCAGATGTCTTCCTCGCGCTGGTGCAGCGGCTTCAACTCGATGCGGGTCGCCGGGCGGCGTCGGGTCGCCGTCGGGCTGCCGACGTCGTGGAGCGAGACGACGAGCACGTCGGCGTCGGTCGCGTCGAGCACGCTGCCCAACATCGAGCGCCCGTCCGCCGTGAGCCGGTCGACCCCTTCGAGGACCAAGGTCCCGGACACCGCCTCACCCGCGGCGAGCTGAATTCGCTCGCGGAGCGCGTCTGCGGTCGCTGGCGCGGCGCAGTCGACATCCACGCGTGCGCCGGAGCGTCCGAGGAGATCGGCCGCGGCCGCGTGGGCGGCGTGGGTGACGAGATGCCGCCCGCTGCCCTCCGCTCCGCTGACCTCGATGACGTCGCGCGCGCCTCGCAGCACGAGCTTCGCTTGGAGGTCTCGAACCAACCCGTCGCGGAGTCGGCCGCCGACCACGCCGACGGCGTCGAGACTGCGCACGAGGCGGCTTTGGAGTTCCGGTGTTTGCAGCATGGGGCGTTCTCCAGTTGGGGACGCACCAGTGCCGGCGCATTCCGCGCGGAGATAATAGGTGGCGCCCACGCGCGGGGCAAGGCTGAGGACCCGTCGCGCTCGCCGTCACGCGCCTCCGCTTCCAGCGCCTGACAGCGGCCCGACCAAGAGACCTCCCGTCGCGCCTGCTTGGCGGCGCGGCGCAGGGCGGCGTTGCACCTCGTCGCAGCGCTACAGCGCGACTCCTCGGCGCGTCTCGCCGCACACCACGGGGCCAAGCACCCGTTCGGTCCGCTCTGTGGTTCGGGACTCTAGGGCGACTCGACGAGCCGCCACGCCGGCAGCGCGGCGAGGTCTGCGGGTCGGGCCACCGACGGCACGGGCTCCACCTCGCGCGCGTCCCCGATGGCGAATCTCGCCCGCGCGCCGATGAGCAGCGCCCCCCCGGGGCTAGCGAGGGCGAGGTACCAGGCGGCCTCGGCGTCGACGTCGCCCAACACCAGCCCCCGCTCCGGGTCGGCAGCCTCTCGGTCGGCGCGCATCACCAGCCCGCCGTGCAGGGTCACCGGCGGACCGCCGGCCTCCTCGAAGGCCGGCAGAGACGCGCGCAGCGTGTCGAAGAGCTGGATCGCGCGCAGCACGACCTGGCGCCCCGATTCCCCAGGCGCCAGCAGGCCAACGAAGGCTCGGGCCGACGCCAGGGCGGGCTCCTGGACCCAGCCGCCCGCGCGCTCGACCCGTGCACGCCACGCGCTGATCAGCGCGCTGACCTTTGGGGCGACCTCGGGCGCGTCGGCCGGGTCCTCGCCGTTGGACATCGCGAGGCTCACGTGGAGCAGCGCGACGGCGGCGCCCTGCTGCCGCGTGCCCGTGGCGACGGCGGGGACCCCGTAGAGCGTGGCGGTCTGGCCGACCAGGGTGCGGGGGCGCGTGCGGGCGAGCCCCCGCCTGCGCGTGTCGGGGGGCAATGACTCCAAGGCCTCCAGGGCCGCCAGGAGCGCGCCCACGCCCGCGTGGCGGCTGGCCCGATCGCGCGAGAGGGCCTGGCTGACGACGCCCTCGAGCGCGCGCGGCAGAACGACGCTCCCGCCGGCGGCCGCCCGCAAGCTGGGCGGGTGCTCGTGGAGGTGCATTCGGCACACCTCGGCCGGGTCGGCGTGCTGGTAGGGGCGGCGGCCGGTGAGCATCTCGAAGAGCACGACGCCGAGCGAATAGACGTCGCTGCGCCCGTCCAGTGGCTGCGCGCGGATCTGCTCCGGGCTCATGTAGGCCGGGGTGCCGAAGGCGCGCAGGGAGCCAGGCGCTGCCTGTGTGAACGCGTGGTCCGACGCGACGTAGGCGATGCCGAAGTCGATGAGCAGCGCGCGCTCGTCGGGGCCCGGCGTCCCCGTGAGTTGGACGTTGGCGGGCTTCACGTCGCGGTGCACGATGCGGCGGCTGTGGGCGTGGCCCAGCGCTTGGCAGAGTTGGATGGCGATGTGGACCGCGCGCGGCCAGGGGATGGGGCCGTGCCGCAGCGTGGCTTCGAGGCTCTCGCCGCCGAGCAGCTCCATCACCATCATGGGGTGGCCGCCCTCGGAGACGCCGAAGGCCTCGACCCCCACGATGTTGGCGTGGTCGAGGAGGCGGCTGATGCGGGCCTCGCGGAAGAAGCGCTCGACGGTGTGGGCCTGGGCCACCAGCGCCGGGTTGAGCACCTTGATGGCCACGGGGCGCGAGTCGCGCTCGCAGGTGCCGCGGTAGATGCGGCTCATGCCGCCCGCGGCGATAGGGGCGCTCAACACGTAGTCGCCGAATCGCGAGGCGGTGACGGGCCAATCGCGCGGGAGGGGCGAGAGCGGCGACCCGTGCACGGGGCAGCGCTCGAGGGCGGTGAAGTAGCGGCGGCAGGCCGGGCAGAAGGTGCGGTTCATGGCGGGGGCGGGGCGCCTCGGCCGGTGGAGCGGCGGACCCGGTGGTAGAGCAGCGCCAGACCGAAGGCCGGGACCGCCAGCCACGCCAAGATCGGCGTGCCCATCAGCACATCTTCGGGGAGGTAGAGCTGAGACGACAGGGCGAGGCCGTTGTGGAGCGCGTGGAGGATGACCGCGGGCCAGATGCTGCCGCTGTAGATGACCAGGGCGGCTTGGATGAGGCCGATGAGGAAGGTCGTAGGCATCTGGGCCCACTGCAGGTGGTAGAGGGCGAAGAGCCCGGCCGAGATCAGGATGGCGTGTCGATTCCGCAGGCGGCGCCTGAGCGATTGGAGGACGAAGCCGCGGAAGAGGGCCTCCTCGCAGACGGCGGGGGCGATGGCGACGCCGAGGAAGAGCGGGACCGCGGTGAGGGGGTCGGCGCCCAGCGCGGCGAGGGCTTCGCCGAGGGCCTGCATGCCGGGGCTGGGGACGGGGATCCAGTCGCCGGTGAGGCTGTGCAGCACGCGCAGGGCGGCGAGCCAGAGGCCCGAGCCGATGGCGAAGGAGGTGACCAGCGCCCACACGGGCGGGCGGCGGAGGGCGAAGGTCGCGGTGGGGTCCAGGCGCAGGGCGGCTACGGCGATGACCGGGGGGCCCAGGATGAAGACCCACTGGGTGGCGTGGATGATGGCGAGGATGGGCGCGCCGGACATGGCGAGGGTGCCGTAGAACATGGCCAGCAGCACCAGGGCGAGCACGGTGGTGACCTCGCCGGGGGTCGGGACGGGGGGGCGGCTGAGGCCGGCGGCGCGGCGGCGGAAGAGCGCGCTGGGCCCGTCGTCGCCGAGGAGGACCGACTGCATGGAGAAGACGCGCGCGGCGAGGGTCAGCGCGAGGGCCGCGAACGCGAGGGTCGAGAGCGCGGTGATGGCCAGCAGGGGCCAGGCGACCTCACCCAGGAGCAGCTGTTTCATCGCCAGCGCCAAGTTCACGACGGGCATGGCCGCGGTGCTGGCGGTGAGCGTCACGCCCGGGAGGCTCGAGATCATCAGGGGGAAGATGCACAGCAGATACAGGGGCGTCAGGTAGCTTTGGGCGTCCTTGAAGCTGCGGGCGGTGACGGCGACGGCCATCATCAGCGCGCCGAACATCATGCCGAGCAGCACCATGGCCACCAGCAGCAGCAGGAGCGGCAGCGGCGCGACCGAGAAGGCGATCTGGCCTTGGATCTCCTCAGGCAGCGGGATGCTCAGGGCGACCAGACCCAGCGCCAGGAGGTTCAGCGCGCCGGTGAGGATCGAGAGCGTCACCACCGCCGCGAACTTGCCCGCGACGATGCTGATGGACGGGATGGGCGCGGTGAGCAGCGTCTGCAGGGTGCCGCGCTCTTTTTCGCCGGCGGTCAGGTCGATGGCCGGGTAGAAGGCCGCGCCGATCATCAGGAAGCTGACCAGCATCGGCAGGATCTGGCCGAGGATGAAGCCGCCTTGTCTCGCTGGCGGGGCGATGTTGTCGGTCTTTAGCGAGATGGGATCGATGTATTCGGGGCTCAGCTTGGCCTTGGTGAGGCGGGCGGCGCGCACGGACTCGACGAAGTCCGAGATGGCCTTGCGCAGGCGGCTCTCCCCCTCGTGAGAGCGGTCGCTCGAGCCGTCGAAGACGATGCCGACGGGGATCTGACCGCCCGCAGCCAGCCCCTCGATGGCGGCCGGCGGGACCGTGACGGCGGCGGCGACACGGCCCGCGCTGACGGCGCTCTTGGCGTTGTCGACCGTGACGATCTCGCTGTCGGGCAAGGCGTCGAGGGCGGCCTGGAGCTCAGCCGGGACCGGGCTGCCCTCCACGCCCAAGCTGAGGTGGTCGGCCTCGATCTTCTCCTGCTGCGCCAGCGTGGCCTGGCTGAGCCCGATGAAGACCAGCGGGTAGATGACCAGCGGCAGCACGACCATGATGACCAGGGTCTTACGGTCGCGCAGGGCCTCCAGCAGCTCTTTGGCCCAGATGATGCGGGCGGCGAGGGCTGGGCTCACAGGCCCTCCACGGCGTGGCGCTCGCCCAGCAGCGCGAAGAAGCCCTGCGCGAGGGTGGGGGCCCCCGAGGCTTCACGCAGCGCCTCCAGCGTCCCCTCGGCCTTGATCTGCCCGTGGTGGATGATCGCGGCGCGGTCACAGATCAGCTCGACCTCGGCCAGGATATGGGTCGAGAGGATGACGGCCTTGCCACGGTCGGCCTCGGCCCGAAAGAAGCGCAGGACTTCACTGGCCGCCAGGATGTCGAGGCCGCTGGTCGGCTCGTCGAGGATGAGCACGGGCGGGTCGTGCAGGACCGCGCGCGCGATGGAGACCCGCTGCTTCTGCCCGGTCGAGAAGGTCTCGGCGCGGCGATCTGCGAACTCGCCCAGGCCCATCGCGTCGACCAAGGCCTCGATGCGCGCGGCGAGCCATGCGGGCTCGAGCCCATGCAAGCGCCCGATATAGCGCAGGATTTCCCGCGCGGTAAGCCGGCCATACAGCCCGGTGTCGCCGGTCAGGTAGCCGAGTCGGCGCCGCACGCCCACAGGGTCGGCTGCGACGTCCACGCCCGCGACCCACGCCCGCCCCGCCTGCGCGTTGAGCAGGGTCGCCAGGATGCGCATCGCCGTCGTCTTGCCCGCGCCGTTGGGGCCCAGCAGCCCCACGACCGTGCCCGGCGCGACGTCGAGGTCGATGCCGTCGACCGCCACGACCTCGCCGAAATGCCGCCGCAGTCCGCGCGCGGCGATGCCGTCGTGAGGGGACGTCGCGCCGTCCGCGCCACCCCACGACACGCCGTCCTCCCTCAACGCGCCGCCCTGCCGCGCAGCTCAGCCAGCAGCTCCGCCACGCTGGCCTCCAACGCGCCGAGATCGCCGTCGTTCATCACCACGCGGTCCGCCAACGCCAACGTCGCGGCGACCTGCTGCGCCCGCGGGTCGTCGCTCTTGGACTCCCGCGCCTCAAGCTCCGCGAAGGTCTCCCACTCGGTGGGATCGCCGATTCGCGCGCGCTGCTTGAGTCGCTCGAACCTCACCCGCGCGTCCGCGTCCACCGCCACCAGCGTAAACCCGTCGAGGGTGCGCAGCGCCGCGACCTCCGCCGGGTTCCGGATGGAATCCACGATGTGGTCGCCGGTCTTCACGCGCTCAAGCAACCGCTGCGCCAGCACGCCCGGCCCGCCCTCGTGGCGCAGGGTGTTCCCCATCGCCAGCAGGGCCTCGCGGCTCTCCGCCTGCCCGCTCGCCGCCAGCTCCTCGCGGATGATGTCCGACAGCGAGTGGTACTGAAACCCGCCTCGCAGCAGCACCTCCGCCACCGTGCCCTTCCCCGCGGCGTACTTGCCGGTCAGTCCAACGATCACGCGCCACGCCCCGCGGCCACTCGGCAAGCCCTCATCACGCGTCCTCCTCGTCGTCGTCTTCGTCTTCCGGGCCCAGCTCTTCGATCAGCCGCTCGCGCGCCTTCTTCTTGATCGCCGCTTCCTTGGCCTCGGCCTTCTTCTTCGCCTTCGCCGCCGCGTCGTCCTCGATCCCCGGCTTGCCCTCGATGTACGGATCTTCCCAATCCTCGGTGATCCGGTGCTCGCCCTCGAGGTCGATGATGGCCGTGCCGCCCTCGTCCTTCGGCGGCCCTACCCCCTCCGACGTCGGCGCCCGCGCCACGACCTTCTTGTAGTCGCGGTCCGCCTCGGCGTCCTCGGCAAACTGCGCCGAATCGTCCTCATCGTCCGGCATGGCCTGCACGAACGAGGTGAGGCCGCCCTGCCGCACCGGCTCGCTCTCCGCCTCGCGCGCCAGGTCCATGTAGTCGACCTGGTCCACCTCGCCCAAGCGGAACTCCAGCTTCGTCGACTCCTCGAGCTGCTCGAAGTCCCGCAGCGGGTACCAGCCGCGCCACAGCAGCTCGACCGCGGGGGTCTCGGGGGCCTCCAGGTCGATGGTCAGCGTGTCCAGCTCCAGGAAGAGCCGCGTCACCCCGCGCCCCAAATCCACAGTCGCCGTCGGGTGAATTCCCGGCAACTTGAAGAAGAGATGCCCGTCGGGGGTGAGGTGGTCGACGTACACCTCCTCGTTGCCGTTGAGCCGCTCGACCTGAAGCCACGGGTGGGCCTCCTGAGCCCACGCCGCCTGCATCACCGGGATCTCCATGGCCTCGATGCGGGCGATGGTCTCGGCGTCGTCGGGGTCCTCGGGGTCCAGGCCCTCGGTCGCCTTCTTCATGGTCGCCTTGGCGGCGTCCAGATCCCACGGCATCACGCCGGCCAGGGACGCCCGCGGGTACCAGGCGCACGGGTATGGCGCGAAGCCCGGCGGAGCAGGCATCCCCGCGAAATCCAGCTCGGCGAGGTCGAGGATCAGGTCCTCCGGCAGCAAGGGCTTGGCGGGGTCCTCGATGGACGGCAGCAGCAGGCCATCGACCGCCTCCTTGAGCGGACACACGCAGAAGCCCCGTCCCACCGGGTTGCTGGGGTTTGGTACCAACGGATACGGGCTCTCCTCGGGCTCGACCTTGGCCTTGGGCTCCGGGCGCTTGCCGGCCTCCTCGATCCAGGCGCCGCCGTCGGTGAGCTTCACGTCGCCCATCTCGTCGCTGCGGATCAGCATCGCGCCTTCGCCGTCGGTGAGCTGCGCGCGTCGCTCCAGATGCTGCGCCGAGAGGACCTCGCCCAGCTCGTCGCGGGTCTCCAGGGTCGAGATGTCGATGACCGAGGTGCCCTCCGCGAAGACCGAATCCTCCTCCGCTTCGGCCGGCTCGCCGTCCTCCTCGGCGGGCGCTTCAGGCGCTTCGGCGTCCGCCTCATCGTCGGCCGGCCGCTCCGGCACGTCCTGGCCCAAGCGAAACGGCGAGGCCACGTCGAGATGCTCCTGCGACGCCTCCTCCGCCTCGAGCCGAGCCAGCATCTCCGCGTCGAGAAAGCCCGTAGCCCCTCCCCCGCCGAACGCCTCCTCCACCTTGGCCTGCGCCGCGCTGTCGGTGGTCTTCCCCTTGTCCGCCTTCGCCTGCGCCGCCTTCTCTTCGGCCGCGATCTCCTTGCGAACCTCAGCCTCGATCTCCGCCTTCCGTTCCTTCCGCTCCTCCTTCTCGGCCTGCTTCTCCTGCGCGGCCTCCGCCATCTCCTGCACGTACTCGTCCAAGACGATGGCGGCCTTTCCGCCGTACGCGAACTCGTAGCGAAGCGGCAGCTCGGCGATGGGCGTCGGCTCACTGAACTCGGGCGTCGGGTAGAGCTGCTCCTCGCCCTTGTCGAGCTGCTTGCGCGTCAGCATCTTCTTCGGCGCCACGTAGCGCGCGACCCGAGGGCCGATGATGCGCAGCCGGCGCTCGACGACCCCCGCGATGCGCAGCGACACCTCGAACTCGGGCACGGGCTTGCCGCCGGGCGCGTACGCCTTGCCCAGCACCATGATGTCCACTCGCGGTTTGAGCAGCGCGATCTCGGGCGGGCGCGCCACGCTCGAGTTTGCGGGGTCGTCGGGGATGTAGTGCTCGGCCGAGGGCCTCACCGGCGTGGCGTCGTCACCCGGCACGCAGGCTGCGCTGGCCAGGTCCACGAGGAAGCGCCGCTTCGCGATGATCGCGATGCCGTGAGCCCCGTCCACGCGGCGGCCGGGCATCCACATGCCCTGGTAGCCGTTGTCCTCGAAATCGGGCACCCGCGCTCTCCTGCGCTCGCACTGGCGCGTCCCGCTGAAGGTCACCGCGGGCGTCTGAAACGGTGCAACAGCGCGTCGCCGATCGCAACCAGCCCGCCCACGTGGTGGTTCGGGCGGGGGCCGCCCGCGGCTCAGCCCCCGGTGAAGACGTCGGCGGAGCCCGTGGTCATCTTCCCGACACCGCCGCAGTGCTTGGTCATGTCATCCTTGCGGATGGCGGCCTTGCCGTTGATGAAGACCGTGCTGGAGCCCTTCTTGGTCTCCCACATGTTCGTGTTGCAGCAGGCCGCGTGGAGGCCGGGGTCGCCGAGCCTGCCGGCGGGCAGCTTGTTGACGAAGACGTTCGCCGAGCCCGCGATGAGCGGCCCGATGGTGGGGTGCGGGCAGCTCGGGCACCCGTGGGCGCACGCGTCGCACTTGCCAAGGTCCGAGACGCGGATCTGTTCGGGCATGAATCGACTCCCTGCGCACTACACGCCCATGAGTATCCGAGCGCGCCGTCAGCGTGTCAACGCGCCGGGAGGGCAATCGCCGCCAGAGACCAGCCCGCACTGCGAGCCAGCCACACGATGGCCAGCCACCAACTCACAGCGGTCAGCGCCCCACCCTCTTCAACCCGAAGACGAACCGGCGTGGGTCCCCGCCCAGGCTGATGGCTAAGGACTGAAAGCTGACAGCGGGCCAGGGCCAGCGGCCCGCAGCCCCCGCCCTACTGGCAGACGCCGACCACCAGGGTGATGTCGCGCTCGGTGGCCTTGCCGCAGCGCACGGAGACCTTCTTGTCGCCGCGCTCGTCGACGGTCACCTCGATGTCGTGGCACTTGTAAAGCAAGCCCGAGATCGTCGCGAGCAGGTCGGTGTACGCTTGCCCGCCGTCGAGGAAGACGCGCACGATTCCCTCATTCGCGTCGGCCCACTCTTGGATCTTCGCGGTCTCCGTCGCGGCGACGTCGAGCGTCAGCTCGGCCGACACGCTGAGCTCACGGGTCGCCTCGTCGCGGCCCAGCTTGGCGGCCTTCGCGCGTCCGCCGCGGATGACCAAGTAGCTGCCGGGCTCCTTGCGGCCGATGGGCGGCTTGCCCGCGACGCCGAAGTAGTTGCACGAGACGCTGTCGGCGCCGTTGAACTGGTAGGAGGTCGAGGTCCCTTCGTCGTCGGCCGGCAGGCGCACGACCAAGCCAGCGCGGCGCAGGCTCTCGTCGGCGCGGCGGCGGCCGACCATGCCGAACTGACGCACCACATCGCGCGGCAACGCGGCCACGACCTGGAGCACCTTGGAGACCGACAGGGTGGCCGGGGCCTCGAGGAGGACGCGCTCGTAGTCGATCTGGTTGCCCGGGGTGCCCTTCAGCTCCTCGATCTTGGCCGTGAGGGCGGCGCCGAGGCCGCCGGGGATGCTGCCGGAGAACGAGTCCTGCACCTGGGTGTCGAGGATGTACACGCCCCGCTTCTCGCTGAGGGTGACGGTCAAGCCACCGGTGGCGCCGCTGTCGGAGAAGGTCTCGGGGAGGACCGGGTCCTCGGCGAGGTCGGGGCTGGCCTCCAGCGCGGCCGCCAGACCCTTCTCGTAGCGCGCTGCGACCTCGTCGAACACCTTGACGTCGTACGCCGCGGCGAACTCCTTGGTGCGGGCGTCGAGCCACTCGATGTAGGGCTTGTTGATGGCGGCGGGGCGAAGCTCGTGGGGGACGCCCTTGCAGCGCTCCTGGACGCTGGACGCGCGGCAGAGCCGGGTCACGTAGTCGCTGAAGTTCTCGTTGCTGTGGCTGGGGGTCTCGAACGCGAGCTGCCAGTAGGGGAAGGCGGTGGTGAGCTGCACGTCGGGCGGCAGGCTCTGCAGTTGGTAGAAGCGCGCGGCGTGGACGAACACCGTGTCAAAGGCCGCCTCAGCCTGGAACGGGCGCGGCACGAACTCGGTGTTGCCGGCGGCCTTGGCGGCTTCGGCGTCCTTCTTGGCCTCGGCGAGGTAGCCCGCCAGGAACTTCACGTAGCGCTCGAGGCTGCCATCGCCGCGCCAGAACGACGCGGATTCGCGGGCGAAGCCGGAACCGAGCACGGCCGCGGGCTGGGTGGGCGTGCCCTTGAAGTCCTCGGCCATCTTGGTGAGCGCGTTCTCGTCGTCGCGGTCGGTGATCTTGGCGCGCCACAGCACCATCGGGTGCTTCTGGCCCTCCACCTCGGCGTCGATCGCCGGCAGCGCCTCTTCCAGCAGCTGAGTGCGCGACGCCTCCACGGCGGACAGCGCCTCGGCGGCGGCCTTGTAGCGGGCTGCACGCTTGGCGTCGAGCTGCGCCTGGAGCCCCGTGTCGCAGGCCGACAGCGCCGGCGCGAGCGCCAGCACCAGGAGGGCCGTCAAGGCGACGAACAGGGTCGACTGGGTACGGGAGCCGCGACGCATCATGCTCGATGCCTCCGAAAATCAGGGGGAATGCCCGTATCTCGGGCGCACAGAGGCGGGCAGTATCGGGAGGGGCCCTCGCGATTGTCAAGGCGCTTCATTACAAGGATGCCTTGTGAAATACGGCCTGTACGCGCTTCAATGGGCAGCCCCTCGAAGTCACCCGTCAGTCGAAGGGGCACGTTCCGCCTGAATCCACCGCAGGGCCGCGCACCGGGCGCGCTGAGGCCGGCTTGGTGGTGGTTTCAGGTTCAAGGTGTGCTGTGAGCAAGGCATCTCAGGAAAAGCTGTGCATCGAGTGCGAGCGGGTCTTCCAGTCGGAGAAGATGCGCTGCCCGTATGACGGGACGAAGCTCGTGCGCTTCGGCTCGGGGCTGCCGGCCGGCTCGGTCATCGACAACCGCTACACCATCGAGCGGCTCGTCGGAAACGGGGGCATGGGCTCGGTCTACCTCGCGCGGCAGCACGCGATGGATCGGCCGGTGGCGCTGAAGATCTTGCACCCGCGGCTCGGGGAAGACCGGTCGGCCGCGCAGCGCTTCAACATCGAGGTCCGGGCGACCGCGCGGCTGCGCTCGCCGCACACCATCACGGTGCACGACTTCGGGCAGACCGAGCGTGGCAGCCTCTATCTGACGATGGAGTACCTGGAGGGCGCGAGCCTCGCCTCGGTCATCGACCACTCCGGTGCCCTGGAGTACGAGCGGGCGGTGCGCATCGCGCTGCAGATGTGCCACAGCCTCGCCGAGGCGCACGACAAGGGGATCATCCACCGCGACCTGAAGCCTGAGAACATCTACCTCGTCGAGCGCGACGGGGTGCAGGACTTCGTGAAGGTGTTGGATTTCGGCATCGCGAAGGTGCTGGGGCCCGAGGGTGGCGGGAAGCTCACGAAGTCCGGCGTCGTGTTCGGGACGCCGCTCTACATGAGCCCGGAGCAGGCGGCCGGCAAAGAGGTGGACGGGCGCTCCGACCTCTACGCCCTTGGGTGCCTGCTCTACGAGATGCTCGCGGGGCGGCCGCCCTTCGACGGGGTCACCTCGGTCGAGGTCCTGTACCGACAAGTCCACGAGCCCGCGCGGCCCTTGCTCGAGGCGGTCAGCGTCGAGGGGGTGCCGCCGCGCCTCGCCGCCCTCGTGGACCGCCTGCTCGCGAAGCAACGGCACGACCGGCCGAGCAGCGCCGAGGAGACGCGCGCGCTGCTCGAGGCCTGCTTGCCCGAAGGGGCCGCGGCGCCGATCACGCCGCTGTCTCGCCCGGCGCTCGCGCCGCGCCCGACGACGCGGGTGATGCCCCACGCGGCCACGATCCGGCAGTCCGCCGAGATGGAGAAGGCCCTCGGCGGGGCAGCACGCCTCGGCGACGACGGACGCACCGTCGGGCGCGAGCCGGAGCAAGGCCAGCTGCTGGCGGCCTTTGACGCGGCGCTGGTCGGGACCTCGGGCGGTGTGGCGTGGCTGCGCGGCAGCACCGGCAGCGGGCGCACGCACATGTGCGAGTGGCTGGTGCGGCAGGCGCGTAGGACCGCGGGGGCGCGGGCGTGCATCGCGCGCTGCGGGGGGGCTGAGACCGTCCCGATGGGGCCGATCCTCGACTGGCTCGAGACCCTGCTGGGCACCGCGCTGCTCGAGCGCGAGGGCGTGCGCGCCGCGCTCCGTTCGCATCACGGCTTGGGCGAGCACGCCGACGAGGAGCTGGTCGAGTCGCTGGCCGAGCTGCTGCGCCCGTCGGCCCACGGGGTGACCCCGCCCATGGGCGCCCGCCAGCTCGCCGGACCGCTGTCCCGATTGCTGATGCGGGCCGCCGGTCAGACCCCGCTGGTGATGGTCCTCGAGGCCTGCCACCGGGCGGACAGCGAGACGATGACGGTGGTCTCGCACCTGATCCGCGCGCTGGCCACCGCGGGGGCTGGCCTCTTCCTGCTGCTCACCGGCGACGACGGCCCGGTCCCGGCGGCGCGCGGCTCGCCGGGCTCGACCCGCCGCCTCCTCGAGATCGACCTACCGCCGCTGGATGAGCAGGGCATGCAGGACCTGCTCGACCGCATGGGCTGCGCCGACTTCGCGCTTGCCGAGTGCATCCTCGGGCTCGCCAGCGGGCGCCCAGGCGTGGCCGTCGCGTGCCTGGAGCATGTCACCGGCGACATCGCGGCGCGGCACCGGCTGGTCGAGTCGCTCCGTGACGGCGGGGCCGGCGTGGCGTCGCTGCCGCCCGCGCTCCTCGAGGGGCTGCACGCGAGGCTGATGCAGGAGTGTGAGGCCACCGGCCAGCCGGAGCGCGCCGTGGCCATCATCCAGCGCATCGGTGTGCTGGGGCCCGACCTCTCCATGGACGCGCTGATGACCTTCGTGGCCGACGAACCCGACGGCGGCCCGCCCGCCTTCGTCGACGCGCTGGTCGATCGCCTCGCCGCGGCCCGACTTGGCCACTTCGACGCCGACGACTCCGACCGCTTCACGCTCAGCACCGGCCTCATCCGCGAGGCGTGCCGCAACCTGGGCGCCGGCGCGCGCCGACTGCGCCGCCTCCACGGCGAGGCCGCCCTCCTCCTGGCCTCCCTCGACGAGCCGGAGGGCACGATCGCGCCAGCGCGCATCGCCGCTCACCACATGGCCGCGGGGCGCCCTTGGGACGCGGTGCGGTGGGATCTCATCGCCGCGCGCGGCCGCTCCACCGGCGACGCCCTCGACGGCGTCCTGATCTACCAGCGGGCTCGCGAGCGCCTGCTGACCGTGGCCCAGCGGGAGCGAGGTCCCCGCGGGCTCGACGCGGCCGAGCGCGAGATCGCCGGCGCGCTGGGCGAGCTTCGAACGCAGCTGGGGCACCACGAGATGGCGGTGGAGGCCTTCGAGGCGCTCCGGGACCTGGCGGCCGAGAGCGGCGACGCGGTGGGCGCCGCGCGGGCGGTGCGAGGGCTCGCCGACGTCGACGAGGCGCGCGCGGAGTTCGGCAGCGCGGAGGCGCTCTACGCCGAGGCCGCCGTCGCCTTCCGCAACGCGGGCCAAGCCGCCGACGCGGCCTGGTGCGATCTCCGACGTGGCAAGGTCCTGCAGACCGTGGGGCGCTACGCCGAGGCGGAGGTCGCGCTCGAGGCGGCGCTCGCCGTGTTCGAGCCGGAGGGGGAGACCCGCGGGCTCGCGGCGTGTCGAGAGGCCCTCGGAAACCTCCACACAATGACCGGCCAGATCGACGCGGCGGCCGACGAGTTCCGCCACGCCCTCGCCCTCCAAGAGGTCCTCGACGACCGCCAGGGGATGGGGCGGACCCTGTACAGTCTGTCAGTCGCTGCCTACCAAAAAGACGATCTGGACCGCGCGCTGGAGCACGCCCACCACGCGCTGACCATCCTCGACGGCATCGACCACCAGCGCGGCGTGTCCACAGCGCTGGGAGGGATCGCGATGATCCTGCAGGCGATGGGGCGACCGGCCGACGCGCGGCCCTTCCTCAAGCGAGCGCTGCGCATCCGCGAGGATCTGGGCGACCGGCGGGCGGTGGCCAACGCCCACGCCAACCTCGCCGACGTGGCGCTGATGCAGGGCGAGCACGTGGAGGCGCTGAAGCTGGCCCGGGCGGCGCGGGACGGGTACGCCGAGGTGGGCGACCGGCGCGGCCTGGCCCTGGCGGAGGCCAACATCGGGGAGGCCCTGCGCCACAGCGGGGACTTCCAGGGGGCGGTCGGTCACCACCGCGAGGCGGTCGAGGGCTACGCGCGCCTCGGACAGCGGGACAAGACGTACTGCAACATCCTGATCGGCCTCGCGGAGTGCGAGCGCAGCGTGGAGCGCCCCGACGCCGCCCGTCAGGCCCTGGTCACGGCGCTGGACGTAGCGACCGATCTCGGGCTGCAGGACGAGGCCGCGCGGATTCGGCAGCGCCTGGATCCGGGCGCGTAGGCGACGCGAGCGCTGGGTCCCGGGGCGTTCACCGCGCACGGCGTTCAGGCATCAAGAAGCCAGGCGGTGGCTCGCTGATCTCGCAAGGGAGACGCGGCCACCGGCCGTCCCGACTGCAACCGCGAGATCGCGCGAGGCCAGGACGGGCTGGTCACCACACGAGAGGCGGCCGGGACGGGTTGCAGCGGCGAGCCCTCATAGTGGGCGCCCATGCCTTCGCTGGGCGTATGGCCTGCTTCCGACGCGGCACGCACCGACCAGGGCCCTAAGCGGCCGACGAGGTCGAGGAGCCGACCGAGTTCTGGCGCTGTTCAGGGCGGCACGGCGGCTATTGCCACCGCCCGGCACTCTCGCGTGTGGCGGCGTCGGCGCGGATCACTCCCCAAACTCCCGGGCTGGCCGCGCCCCGGGCCAACGGACGGCGGAGCGATTCGCCGCTTTGGCGCGCGTGCGGGTGGGTGAAGATCTCTCCTGAGCTTGGCCGTCGCCCCCCCAGGCTGACAGCGCCCGAAGCTGCGCATGCGCGCGCCGTTTCGCCAGCGCCACATTCGCCAGGTCGCGGATGCCCGGCGACCGGAGCCGTAGCGCTCGCGGTCCGGGGGCGCGGATGTACGAGATGTGGCCATCATGTGACCGCTATCAGCCATTGAGACCACCTCCTGGGCCTTGCTACGGTTCGGCACACTAAGAGGCACATTCCCGGGCGCGCTCGACGCCTCTGGACACCCGGTCCGGAGCGCGTCGTTGTCCCATGCTTACGCGTGGTTGCTGCGCATCGATGGTTCAGAGACCGGTCCGGTCGATGCACTGAACTGAAAACATGAGCGCGGTGCTCGGCCGCCAGTGCTTCGCGAGGTGAAAGTCGCTGTGTCGGATGGATTTGCGCAGACGGGAGAGCGAGCGGGTTGGCCGTTTGAACCCGTCCCGCCGCTGACAAATCAAATGGCCTGAGATGTCTGGTTCGACGGGATACGCAACAGCGGGGTCGCCTTTGGGGGGCAGCCGCGGCGGGGGGATATGATGGCGATGTTCACGTGGCGCCCTGGGATCGGGTGTGTTGCATTGGTGTTGGCGCTGGCCGGCTGCCCGTCCGGCGGGGACGGAGGGGGCGACGCTGACACGGAGATCGCCGTGGACGCGCCGCTGGCGGAGGTCGGCGGCGGCGACGCGGGGGCGGATGTCGCCAGCGACGCGCCCCAGGTCGAAGTCGACGGCGGCGACGGCGGGGCCGACGTTGGCGGGTCGGACGCGCTGGGGGATGCGGACGCCGCGGACGTGGGCGACGACCTCGGCGGGTCGGACGCGCTGGGGGACGCGCCGGGGGACGCGGACGCCGCGGACGTGGGCGACGACCTCGGCGGGTCGGACGCGCTGGGGGACGCGGACGCCAGCGACCGAGGCCGACCCCGGCGGGACAGACGCGCTGGGGGACGCGGACGCCAGCACGACTTCAGTGGACCTCGACGGGTCGGACGCGCTGGGGGACGCGGAGTCCGGCGACGGCGACGTGGTCCGGCCGCCGTGCTCGGTGGACGCGGATTGCGACGACGGCAACGCCTGCACGGACGACGCGTGTGACTTCGTGGCGGGCTGCACCTACCTGCTGGTCGTGTGCGACGATGGGAACGCGTGCACGGCGGACTACTGCGAGCCCGCCGCGGGATGCGCGACGAACCCGGTGACGTGCGGAGACGGGGATCCCTGCACAGCGGACGACTGCGACCCAGCCTCCGGATGCTCACACCTGGCGATCGCCGGGTGCACCGCGTGCGCCGAGGCGACGCAGTGCGAAGACGGAAACCCGTGCACTGACGCGGTGTGCGGGCAGGATGGCGTCTGCGCGTACCCCGCGAACACCGCGGGCTGCGACGACGGCGACGCGTGCACGGTCGGGGACGAGTGTCTGCTGGGCGCTTGCCAGGGGGGCGCCGCCGCGGTGTGCGACGACGGCGACGCTTGCACCACGGACGGGTGCGACCCGGCGACCGGGTGCACGACCGCGCCGGTGAGCTGCGAGGACGGGAATCTGTGCACGATTGACCTGTGCCTGTCGGCGACGGGGTGCACGGCGTCGGCGGAGCCCTGCGCGGATGGCGACCCGTGTACGGCGGACAGCTGCGATCCCCAGACCGGGTGCGCCCACGTCCCGATCCCCGACTGCCTGGGCTGCCTGCTTCCGGAGGACTGCGACGACGGAGACCCGTGCACCGACGAGGACTGCGGCGGCGACGGGACCTGCTCGCACCTGTTCAATGACGCCATGTGCGACGACGGCGATGCCTGCACCTTCGGCGACTACTGCGCCGATGGCAGCTGCCTGGGAGGCGGCACGGCGTCTTGCGACGACGGGAACGCGTGCACGACGGAGAGCTGCGACTCGGCGAAGGGGTGCTCGAGCAAGCCGGTCGCCTGCGACGACGGCGACGCCTGCACCGAGGACGGATGCGACTCTCTGAGCGGGTGCACCCCACCGCGCCGGTGACGTGCGACGACGGGAACCATACCTGCACTGAGGACGGATGCGACGCGGGGACCGGCTGCACCACCGCGCCGGCCTGCGACGACGGGAACCCTGCACTGAGGACGGATGCGACGCGGGGACCGGCTGCACCTCCGCGCCGGCCGCCTGCGATGACGGCGACGCCTGCACCGAGGACGGGTGTGACCCCGCGACGGGCTGCACCACCACCCCGCTCCCCTGCGATGACGGCGACGCTTGCACGGTCGACGGATGCGACCCCCAGTCCGGCTGCACCACAGCCCCCGTGACGTGCGACGACGGCGACGCCTGCACTGACGACGGATGCGTCGGCTGCAGGGTGCGACCTCTGTGGTGAGGCTGCGCCGACGGCGACCCCTGCACCACGGACGCGTGTGACCCGGGCACCGGATGCACCCACGCGCCCATCGGGGGATGCGTCGGATGCGAGATCCCGACGGACTGCGACGACGGAGACGCGTGCACCGACGACCTGTGCGGCGGTGGCGTGTGCTCGCACGAGTACAACACCGCCCCATGCGACGACGGGGATGCCTGCACAGAGGGGGACGCGTGTGACAGCGGCAACTGCAAGGCGGGCGTCGGCAAGAACTGCGACGACGGTGACGCCTGCACCGACGATGGATGCGACGTCGCCGCGGGATGCACGCACGGCGCGACCGACTGCGACGACGGCAACGCCTGCACTGACGACGCGTGCGACGTCGCCTCGGATGCACTCACGGCGCGACGGACTGCGACGACGCGAACGCATGCCGACGACGTGACCCCACGGCGGGTGCGCCCGACCCGACCGACTGCGACGACGGCAACGCCTGCACCGACGACGCGTGCGACGTCGCCTCGGGATGCACTCACGGCGCGACGGACTGCGACGACGCGAACGCATGCACCGACGACGCATGCGACCCCACGAGCGGGTGCGCCCACCACCCGACCGACTGCGACGACGGCGACGCCTGCACCGCCGATCTCTGCGACGTCGCCACCGGTTGCGACTATTTCGAGTCCGCCTGCGAGGACGGTAGCGCGTGCACGATCGCGGGCTGCAACCCAGTCACGGGATGCTTCTTCGACGCCGTCAACTGCGACGACGGCAACGCCTGCACCGACGATGGGTGCGACGTGGCCGCCGGCTGCACGCACGACGCCATCGACTGCGACGACTCCAGCATCTGCACGGCCGACACCTGCGTCCCCGCCGCCGGCTGCGTCTTCACCGACGTAGTCTGCGACGACGGCCTCGCCTGCACCGCCGACAGCTGCGACGACCTCGCCGGCTGCGAGGCGACCGCCACCTGCGGCGCGGGCCTCGACTGCTCCACAGCGAACGGCCTCTGCTACACCTGCGACGACTACGAGGTCGGCTTCGAGGACGACGCGTTCCCGATCCAGCCTGACGGCAGCCCGACCAAGAACACCGCGTTGAACCTGACCGCCCTGCCCTTCGAGTGGGACGGCGTCGCCTTCGACGTCTCCGACCACAGCTTCGTCCGAACGCTGACCAGCATGACCAACGACCCGAGCGACTACCGCGCCATCGGTTTCTACGGCCTCAGCAACCGGGACGCCTGGCTGACCTTCCCCTACCCGATCTCCTACCTCGCCTTCGACGTCCGGCCATATCTCAACTGGTACGACGCCGGCGCCCTCTTCGAGGTCGTCGCCGACGGCGTCCAGCTCACCACCTTCGGCCAGAGCACCAGCACCCTCGCGCCCCAGCGCATCGAGGTCACTCCCCCCACGCCCACGACCTTCATCACGATCCGTATGATCGGCTCCGCCACCCCCACTTCGCACGCCTTCGGCCTCGACAACCTCGTCTACCTCGGCGCCACCTGCGGCTGCGTCCCCGGCGGCTGTCCCGACGACGGCGTCGCCTGCACCGTCGACGCCTGCGACACCGCCACCCGCCAATGCGGCGCCGCCACCGCCTGCGACGCCGGCACCTCCTGCTCCGCCACCAACGGCCTCTGCTACACCTGCGACGACTACGAGATCGGCTTCGAGGACGACGCGTTCCCGATCCAGCCTGACGGCAGCCCGACCAAGAACACCGCCTTGAACCTGACCGCCCTGCCCTTCGAGTGGGACGGCGTCGCCTTCGACGTCTCCGACCACAGCTTCGTGCGAACGCTGACCAGCAAGACCAACGACCCGAGCGACTATCGCGCCATCGGTTTCCACGGCCTCAGCAACCGGGACGCCTGGCTGACCTTCCCCTACCCGATCTCCTACCTCGCCTTCGACGTCCGGCCATATCTCAACTGGTACGACGCCGGCGCCCTCTTCGAGGTCGTCGCCGACGGCGTCCAGCTCACCACCTTCGGCCAGAGCACCAGCACCCTCGCGCCCCAGCGCATCGAGGTCACTCCCCCCACGCCCACGACCTTCATCACGATCCGTATGATCGGCTCCGACACCGGCACTTCGCACGCCTTCGGTCTCGACAACCTCGTCTACCTCGGCGCCACCTGCGGCTGCGTCCCCGGCGACTGCCCCGACGACGGCATCGCCTGCACCGTCGACGCCTGCGACACCGCCACCCGCCAATGCGGCGTCGCCACCACCTGCGACGCCGGCGCCTCCTGCTCCGCCACCAGCGGCCTCTGCTACAGCTGCGACGACACGTCCATCGGCTTCGAGGACGACGCGTTCCCGAGCCCCGCGGGCGACTGGACGATGCCGGGCGCCTACAACCTTTACACCGCCCTCCCCTTGGCCTGGGACAGCGTCCTCTTCGACATGTCCGACCACTCCCTCGTCCGACCCAGCCGCGCGCCGACCGGCGACCCCAACGACTACCGCTTCCTGGCCTTCTCGGGCCTCGACACGCGCCAGTTCTGGATGACCTTCCCCTACCCGATCGCGGCGCTCTCCTTCGACGTCCGCCAGTATCTCAACTGGTACGACGCCACCACGCGCTACGAGCTGGTCGCGGACGGCGAGGTGGTGCTCACCTTCGCCCAGGCCCCCACCGTCTCCGGGAAGGTCCACCACGCGGTCACCTTCCCTAGCCCGGCGAGCCTCGTCGTCATTCGCAAGGTCGCCGGTGGCAGCCTCGGCAGCGGCATGGGCATCGACAACCTCGTCTACACCGGCGCCACCTGTGGCTGTGTCCCCGGGAGCTGCCCTGACGACGGCGATGGCGACGCGTGCACGGCCAGGGCCTGCGACCTCGCGACCGGAGACTGCGCGGCCGCCTCCACCGCGGTGAGCTGCGATGACGCCAACGCCTGCACGGCAGACAGCTGCGACGCCGTCACCGGCTGCAAGCACGCCGACACTTGCGACGACGGCAACGGCTGCACTGTCGACTCCTGTGACCCCGTCAACGGTTGCATCCAGACCCCCTCAGCCCTCGGCGCCAGCTGCGACGACGACAACCCCTGCACGACCGCGTCCTCGTGCGTGGCGCCCAAGCGCAGCGCGTCGTCCTGCGCCCAGTTGAGCTGGCCCAACGCCCCCGACTTCGGCTCGCCAACGGTCTGCGGCGAGTCGGACAAAGCCCCGCTCGCGGGCTGCTCAGGCCCGGTGACCTACGCTCAGGCCGCCGCCTTCTGCGAGGGCGCGGGGGCCCGCCTGTGCACCGCGACCGAGCTCGCCGCCAACGAGACGCGCGGCACAGGTTGCATCTACGACAAGTACGCCGTCTGGTCGTCCACGGCCTGCGACGGCGGCCACTGGAGCGCTCCGGGCGGCGACCAGTTCTTGGGGACAGACGACGCGCCCGGGATCCCTCACGTCTGCACCGCCGATTCCGCCGTCCGGGTGGCCCGCTGCTGCGCCGACGTCGACCCCACGAGCACGACACCGATCTGCGAGCCCGCCCCCGACAGCCACTGCGCGAACGGGACCTGCGCGACCGGGGTCTGCTACCTCGACGGCGGCTGCCAGGACGCCGCCGTGGACGCGAGCTGCGGGACGCGCCGGGCAGACTCGGTGGGATGCGCGGTGTCGGCGGCGTGCGAGGGCTGCGTGTGTGCCAAGGACGGCCTGTGCTGCACGGGGGCGTGGGACAGCGACTGCGCCGAATGCGCCGCTGGGACGGGGACCGGTCGCGACGGTTCATGCGAGGACACGGTCTGCGCTGATGTGTGCGGCGCGGGCGTGACAGCCTGCGACTCCGGTGACCCCTGCGAGGCGACCGGGGTGTGCCTCGGCGGCGCCTGCACGGCCGGCTACGCGTGCGACGATGGCGACCCGTGCACGGTGGACACCTGCACCGAGAGCGGCTGCGCCCACGCCGGCACTCTGGCCGACTGTGACGGGGATGAGTGCACGATTGAGGCCTGCACGGTGGCCTGCGACAACGGCGGCGAGCAGGTCGGCGCTGGCTGCTTCTCGGTCGTGGCCCAGTTCGCGACGAGGACGGCGGCGGCCGACGCCTGCGCGGCCCTGGGCGGCAGCTTGGCGCGCATCGACAACCAGGCGACCAACGACGCCCTGCACGACATGGCGCTCGCCACGTGCGGCCTGGGCGCCGCGACCTGGATCGGCCTCTCCGATGCCGAGCTCGAGGGGCTCTACCGTTGGCCGGACGGCGCCATCGCGTCGTTCACGAACTGGAGGCTCGGCCAGCCCGACAACGGCTCCAACGGGGCCGGGCAGGACTTCGTGCGCATGATATCGCTGGGCTATTGGGAGGACACGGGCGGCGGGACGAGCGCCTGCTTCGCGTGCCAGTTCCCAGCGTCCACGACCTGCTCGACGGGCTGGACCGGCTCCACATGCTGCCCCTACAGCGGGGGGGGCGGCGCCCCGGGCTGCGACGACACCGCCTGCCAGGACTGCGTCTGCGCCCACGACCCCTATTGCTGTGACGTCAATTGGGACAAAGCCTGCCGTGAATGCGCCGACGGCGGGCCCGGCAAAGCCGGCGCGTGCTTGGGGAGCAGCTGCGGCGAGCTCTGCGGCTGCACTCCGACCTACGCGACCGTGGAGGCGGACTGCTGCTTGAGCGCAGGGACGGCCGGGTGCGGCAACCCTGTGTGCGCGGACTGCGTGTGCGACATGGATCCCTACTGCTGCATCACCAGCTGGGACAGCGCATGCACCGCCTGCGCAGAGGGGACCAAGGCCAGCTGCGGCGCCACATGCGTGGAGGCGTGCAGCTGCGACAAGACGAGCTGCTTTGAGTAGGCCGCATTGCGATCGCCGCGGGCACCCCTGCGCCGCTGGATGCCTGTGCGTCTGCGCTCTAGAAGCGGGCTTCGCCACCGAGCTCAAGGCCGGGGCGGAGACCGGGGTTGGCACTGCTCCCTAGAAGCAGGCCAGCACAGCGGCGCACGTGCCCGCCGCGTCGACGCAGTTCAGCGCCGACTGGGTGCCCTTGTCGGCTGCCGCCTCACAGGCGTCGCGCGCCTGCTGGAAATTCGCGTTGCCCGCACACACCGCTTCGACGTTGTCACACGCGTCTTCGGGCGAACTGTCACACCCCGTCGCGCCAGCGGCCATCAAGAACACTCCGACGACAGCGGATGAAAATAGAGTTCTCATGGAATAATCTCCGTGCAGTGAGTTCCGCCGCGCTCGCTGACGCGCGATGCCACGGCCCGAACGGGCGCGCGGCGGCGTGGCGGTCGGATCTGCAAACTAGGCTGCGATCGGAAGCGTGTGTTGACCGCGGTCGACCATCGGCTGCGCGGTTCTGGCCATGGGGGGGCGGATGAATCTCGACGAGTTACGCGCGTTCGTCGCGGTGGTCGAGGGCGGTTCATTCGTCGCGGGAGCCCGGATGCTCAATTGGCCGCGCTCGACGGTGCGGCGGCGGATCGACGAGCTGGAGGCCCGCACGAACACGTCGCTGCTCGTGCGCGGGCGCGACGGCGCCACGGTGACGCCGGCGGGAAAGATCGTGGCCGAGCGAAGCCGCGGCATTCTCGAGAACGTCAACGCCATGATGAGCGGGGTACGCGGGCTCGAGGCGCGTCCGGACGGGGCCGTCCGCGTGCTGATGCCGGCGGGGCTCTCGCCCTACGTCTTCTCGGGTTTGGCGCGCCTGATGCGGGCGACCTTCCCCGATCTCGCCCTCCACGTCCGCAGCGCCGAGGACCCCCTCGCCCAGGTCCTGGACAGCCTCGACTGCGTCGCCTGCTTGGCGCCGGCGCTGCCCGAGGGCCCGTGGCGCGCCTGGCGGGTCCGCACGCTGCGGGAGCGCCTCCTCGCCTCCGACGCCTACCTGTCGCGCCACGGCGAGCCGACGACGGTCCAAGACCTCGATTCTCACGCGCTGCTCTGCTGGAAGCCCCCGGGGGCGCTCCCGATCGGCTTACCACTCGCCGACGGCACCACCCGCGAGGTCCGCCCGGTCCTGGCGTCCAACGACATCGCGTACTTGCGCCAGTGCGCCGAAGACGGCCACGGGCTCGTGCTGCTCCCGGACGAGACGCTGCCGCCACCGGCTCAACCCGGCACGCGCCTGCGCCCGGTCCTCGACGCGGAGGTCGGCCGTGACTGGCAGGTCTGCATCGTCGTGCCGAATCCGGTCGCCGACAAAGACTGGATACAGCCGCTCATCGACGTCTTCTTGAAGCTCCAAGCCACGGTGGGTGCCGGCCATCCGTGACGACGGGCCTCCGGGGCCCCGGCGGCGGCCTCGCTCGCCTGGGTCTCCCGCTCACGGGTCCGGCTGGCCGAGCGCCAGCGCAGCGTGGAGAGCTCTGATGCGGGGCGTCAGGCCCTGGTCACAGCGCTGGACGTAGCGACCGATCTCGGGCTGCAAGACTCGGCCGCCCGGATTCGGCAGCGTCTCGACGCGCTGGCGTAGAGCAGCAAGCCCAGCAGGGCCGCCAGCAAGCCGACCGGGGAGGAGGCGGCGACGCAGCCGCTGCCGCCGCTCGGGGTGGGGGCGTCCTCGGCTGCGGCGTCAGGGACCGGCGCGTACAGGCCGAGGGACTCGCGGAAGGTGGCGACCTCGGCGGCGCAGCGCTGCGAGACCAGGGTGGTGCAGAGCGGCGGGTGGCCGACCTCCGCCGGTGCCACCATGCTGACGGACCACGTCTCGCCGAGATCACCGGAGCTACTGACCAGCGGATCACCCGGCGCTGACGCGACGTGGGCGGCCCAGAGGCGGGGGCCGCGGGCGGCCAGCGCGGAGGTGGGCAGCGGCGTGACCTCCCGCGTGGCGCCGTCCGGCGCCAGGCGGACCAGGCCGGCCTCTGGTGACGCCACCCAGAGCGCGCCGTCCGAGGTCGCCAGCGCGGCCTTGGGCGCTCCCGGGACCACCAGGCCGGTCGTGGCCCAGGTCCCATCGACAGCGAGCCGCACCAGGGCGTCGCCTTGCCAGAACCACAGCCGGTCCGCGGACGCAGCCGCCGCCTCCAAGCCCGCGGTGCCGCCCGCGGGTCCGCCGCCGAGACTGACCGCCGCCGCCTTCAGGCCGCGGTCTTCACTGCGCCACACGCCCAGGTCGCCGCCTTGTCGGTCGCGGGTCACCGCCCAGACCACGTCGCCTTCGCCCAGCAGCGCGAGGACGCCGGCGTCGGCGAAGGAGAGCTCGCCAGCTTGGGTGGTCGTGATGCCGCCGTCCGTGCTCAGGGCGACGCTGGAAGGCGAGACGCCGTCGTCGGTGGCGATCAGGACGTCGAGGGCGCCGGCCACCGGCGCGTACAGGCCGGTGACGGCACGCTTCTCGGCCGCGCCGTCGGTGGACTCGAAGCGGCAGCCCTCGTCGTTGGTGTTCCAAGGCCCCGCCGGCCCGCCGACCAACAGGCGTCGACCCGCGGTCGCCAGGGCGTATGTCGCGGTGTCGAAGCGCTGCCAGCAGGTGAGCCAGGGCGCGCCCCCGTCGCCGCGGGTCAAGAGGCCGTATGGCAAGAGCAACGCCGCGGGGACCGGGTCTAAGTCCACCAGGAGCGCCCGCGGGGTCAGGGCCGCAGACGCCGGCGGCGAGGCGAGCGCCAAGGCGCTGGCGACCAGGAAAAACCTGAGTGTTCGGGTCACGATGTCGGGCTCCGCGCCACGGGGCAGAAGGGCTGCATGCGGCAGCCGTCGCAGGCCGCGTGGTTGGGCGGCAGGACGCCGGGCCGGTGCAGCTCAGCCAGCACACGGTCCACAGTGCGGGTCGCGGTGTCGAGTTCGTAGTCGGCGACCACCACCTCGCCGGGGTCCACGAAGGCCAGGCGCCCGCGCACCAGCGGGTGCAGCCGCGGCCCCAGGGCCTCGCCCAGCAGCCAGGCGTAGGCGGCGATCTGAAAGCGGTAGGCCTCCAGATAGCCGGCGTGGCGGCCACCCGGCCCGGGATAGCCGGTCAGGCCCGTCTTGAAGTCGACGACCAGCGCGTCCAGCCGCCCGTCGGCACGCGGCGTCAGGGTCACGCGGTCGATGGAGCCCGTGAGCACCACGCCCTCGCGTACACCCTCGAGCGGCAGCTCAACCAAGGCGCGAGCGCCGGGCGCGAAGGCCGCTGCGAGCGCGGGATGACGCATCAGCCCGAGCAGGCGGGCGCGCAGGGGCTCCCCCTCGTCGGACAGCGACGGCGGCAGCGCGACCTCGCGGGGGTCCGCCGCGCTGGCCACCAGCTCGAACCAGCGGTGGATCGCCGTCCCGCGGTCGCTCGAGGAGGGGCCGGCGGCCGACTGGGGCGTGGGCGGCGGGTCGGGGTAGACGTCGGGGCGGATGGGGCGCGGCCAAGGCGCCACCGGGGCCTGGGCGTAGTAGGCCGGGCAGAAGGCGAGGCTGGCGAGGCGGGTGACCGACCAGGTCGCCGGGCCCAGCAGCGACGCCTCGGGCGGGATCGGCTGGCGCGCAAGGGGCTCGGCGCCGGGGTCCGGCGTCTCGAGCAGCGCCGGGTTCATGGGCCACACCTCGACGGGGAGTGAGCTCCCGTCTGGTAAATCGAGGGTCGCGGGACCGGAACGCCCGAGATCGAGGCCGGCCAAGAGCGGCATGATGGCGCGGGTCGCGTCGTCGGCCCCCTCGTCCCCTCCAAGCGGCAGGGGGAGCACGAGGTGATCCTCGGCGCGGGTCAGCGCCACGTAGAGCAGGCGCAGCTGCTCTGCGCGCTCGCGGGCGCGCTCCAGGGTCTTGATGAAGGTCTTGGCCACCGTGTCGGCGCTTCGGGGCAGGTCGGGCACCGACAGACCGACCACGGGGCGGCCGGAGACCTGAATCACCTCGGCCGTGCGGCGCGGGGACACGAAGGCCTCGGCGAGCTGGGGCACCACGACGACCGGGAACTCGAGGCCCTTGGACGCGTGGACGGTCAGGGCGCGGACGACGACGCCGCGGCCGGGCGGGTCGGGCACGCGGCGGTCGCGGTCGGACGCGGTCAGGGCCTCGAACCAGGCGATGATCTCGGCCGGGCCCAGGCCGCGGGTCTCGAGATCGCTGGTGATATCTAGCAGTTTGTCGAACTGGCGCGAGGCGACGCCGGCGGCCTCGATGACCTGGCGGGCGCGGGTCGACAGCGGCGCGGCACTCCGGGCGCCGGACAGCAGGGAGCGCGTGGCGGCGGCGGCCGCTTTTGGCGCCCCGGAGTCCGCGGCGCGGGCGAGGGCTGCGAGCAGCCCGTCGGGTTGTAGGGCGAGGCTCGCGAGCTCGGGCGCCGGCATGTCGACGAGCGGTCCGCGCAGCACCGCCGCCAGCGCGCCCTCGTGGCTCGGCAGCGCCAGCGCTCTCAGCAGCGCCAAGCCCGCGGCGGTGGCCGCGTCGGTGGTGAAGGTCCCGCCGGCCTCGACCGCGACCGGGATGTCGCGGGCGGAGATGGCGTCGGCGTAGGCCCGGCGCTCGCCGCGGACCGCGCGCAGCAGGACGCCCACCTCGACGCGGCGCTCGCTGAGCCGCGCCATCACGCGGGCGACCGCCTCCGAGGTCACGGCGGCGTCGGCCCGGCGCTGAGCGCCCGCGGACAGCGGCTCGCCCGCGTCGTCCGTCGCTTGCCAGGGCACGAGGATCAGCGGCGGCAGCGCGGCCTGCGGGTCGTCGGGCCGCATCGGCACCAGGCGCTGCATCGGCGCCTCCCAGGGCGCGTCGGGCGAGGTCTGGGCGGGGAAGAGGCGATCGAAGAGCGCGTTGACGAAGCCCATGACGTGGGCGGTGCTGCGCCGGTTGACGGTCAGGGCGCTGACCCCGCCCGGCACCGAGGCGCCGACGGCGTTGAAGACCGCCACGTCCGCGCCCCGAAAGCGGTAGATCGACTGCTTGGCGTCCCCCACGGCGAAGACCCGCTCGAGATCGGCGCCCGCGACGCCGCGCAGGATCGTGACCTGCCGCGCCGAGGTGTCCTGGAACTCGTCGACCAAGACCTCGTCAAATAGCCAGTCGCCGTCGTGCTCTGCGGCGGATTCGAGGGCCTCAATGGCGGCCGACTCGAGATCGTCGAAGTCCAGCACACCGCGCGACTGCTTGGCGCGCCCGAAGCGCTCGGCGGCGTCCAGGGAGAGGCGCGCCATGTCGCGGGTCCACGCGTGCTCCGCCGACAGCACCTCGTCGTCGAGCGCCTTGCCCAGGGGCGCGGCGACGCTGCGCAGGCGCTCGATGGCGGCCGAGAAGCGCAGCAGCCGCTCGCCGTCTTCGGGGCTCAGCTTGGCGAGGCGGGTCTCGGTGGCGCCGAAGGCGCTCAGGCCCTCGCCGGCCAGCAGGGCGGAGCCCTCGCCGCGCACCCAGCGGACGGCCGTCTCGAGCGCCGCCTCGAAGGGCTTCGGGCCAGCCGCTGCCAAGATCGCCCGGTGGAGGACGGCCTCTTCGACCGCCTCAGCGACCGCCGGTTCCCGGGCGACGGCGTGGAGCAAGTCCACGGCCCGCGCCGTGGCCTCGGCGCGGTGCTCGGCGAGGGATTGCAGAGACAACCGCTCGAGATCTGCGCGCTCCAAATTCCGGCACAGGCTGCGCACCGTGTCCCGGATGGGCGCGACCTGGCGCCGTCCCGCCAGCAAACGCTCCATCAGCGCGGGTTCGGACTCGGCCGCGCCATCGAAGGCGTCGTCGAGGGCGGCCTCCCAGAGCAGCCCGCGCTCAAGCTCGTCGAGCACGCTGAAGTCGGGCGGGACGGCGCCGGTGAAGGCCATCCGCCGCAGCAGCCGCGCGCACAGGCTGTGCAGGGTACCGATGGCGAGGTCGCCCTCGAGCCGCGAGGCCTCTTCGGCGAAGGCGGCGAGGCGCGGGTGGCCGGCGAGGTGGGGGACGACCCGGCGAAAGACCGACGCGATGCGGGCGCGCAGTTCGCCAGCCGCTAGCTCGGTAAACGTGACCGCGGCGAGGCGCTCGAGCAGGCGGCGGGGGGCCAGATTCGCGTGGGGGCGTTCGGCGAGGGCGTGCTCGGCGAGAGCGAGGGCCGTGTCGACGTAGCGGCTGGCCATGGTGGTGGTCTTGCCGGTGCCTGCGCCCGCCGCGACGACGACGAGGTGGCCGCGGCGGGCGACGGACTCGGCTTGCTCGGCGGTGAGGCCGTAGCGGGCGATGAGGGCGGCGGGATCTCGGGCTAGCACTAGCGGCGCTCGCGGGGGCAGTAGAGGCTGTGGGGGCAGCGGGCGCAGAGGTCGCCGCGGGCGGGTTCGGCGGGGAAGTGGCCGGCGGCGATGGCGGTGGCGGCGGCGCGGGCGGTCTCGAGGGCCCAGGCGATGGTGGCCTCGAAGTCTTCGGACTCGAGGGACTCGTTTCGGTGGGTGACCGCGGCCCAGCCGGCGAGGCCGTGGGGGCTGGCGAGCAGCGCGCCGCGGGGCTTGGCGACCTCGAGGACGGGGACTGCGTAGACGCCGCGGCAGGGGATGCCCAGGGTCTCGCGGGCGAGCCAGGCGTAGAGGAAGAGCTGGGCGCGGCGGGCGTCGGGTTGGGCGGCGGCGCCGTAGTCGGAGACGGGGCCTGTCTTGTAGTCGATGACGACGAAGCCACGGGCGAGGCCGTCGGGGTCGATGACGAGGTCGAGGCGGTCCAGGGTGCCGCGGAGCAGCAAGGGCGGGCCGCCGTCGCCGTGCCAGGTGGCGCGGACGGCAAGCTCAAAGCCGGCGGGATGAACGCCCGCGCTGTCGGCGAGGACGGTGGCGTGTGCGGACAGGGCGTGGGACACCGCGTCGAGGTAGCGGTCGGCTTGGAGCGCCAAGAACGCGGCGCCAGCGCCCGCGGTGAGGGCCTCACGCACCGGGTCGAAGGCGGACTGGAGCAGGGCGCGGACGGCGTCGGGGGCTGGCGCAGCGGCCCACCAGCCGGGGTGCTCGGCGAAGAGGCGTCGGAGGACGGAGTGCAGCCAGGTGCCGCGCTGGCGGGGGTCGATGTCGAAGGTGAGCGGCTCGCGGTCGGTGAGGCGCAGGAGGCCGTCGTAGTAGAAGCGGCGCGGGCAGTCGCGGAAGGCGTCGATGCGGGTGGCGGCGAGGCCGCGCGGGCCGGCGACGCCCACGCGCTGGAGCAGGGGCTCGGTCACGGCGCCGGCGGGGACCTCGGGCGGGATGAGGCGCGGGGAGCGCGGGAGGGCGGCGCCGTGGACTGTGGGTTCGGGGAGGCCGGACCAGCGGACGTGCTCGGCGCCGCGGAGGTCGCGTTCGGGTTCCAGGGAGACCACTGACGCCACGAGGTGGCCCGCGAGCAGGGCCTCGAGGCGGCGCCGGCGCAGAGTCACGCGATCGGCGTGCCACGGCCAGTGGGCCTGGGTGGCCACGGTGGGGCTGGCGCGGACGCGGTCGGGGATGAGGTGGGTGGCGGCGCCGCGGGGGACGAGATCGCTCTCGGCGAGGGCGAGGACGACGGCGCGGCGGGCCCAGGGCGGGAGCGGGGCGTCGAGGGATTGGAGGTGCACGGAGGCAGGCGCGGGCTGGGCGTTTGGGGGGATCGCGTGCTGGCGACCGGGGAGGCTGGCCTTGACGGCGGCGCGGACGCGGGCGGCCAGAAGCTCGGGCGACGACTGGGGTTCGGAGCCGGGCCAGAGCAGCGGCAGGCGGGCCGCGAGATCCTCGAGGAGGGCGCGTAGCTGGGCGAGCTGATCGGCGTCGGTGCGGGCGGTCACGGCGGGGCCGGCGCCGGCGAGGCGGTGGAGGTCGGCGTCGGCGATGAGAGCGGCGACCACGCGCAGCTGGGTGGAGGCGTCGGGGGCGGCGGCGAGGCGCTCGAGGGCGCGGGAGAGCGGGCGGCCGAGGGGGCCGAGGGCGCCGAGGACCGCGCTCTGGCCGCGGACGACGCCGGCGCGGCGCAGGGCGAGGTCGGCGCGGTCGCCTGTGAAGGGGTCGGCCGAGTAGCCGGGGAGCCCCGAGCGGGCGCCGAGGTTCAGCAGATCCACGGCGCGGGGCGCGGAGAGGTCGCCGGCGAAGGCGTCGACGAGGGCGGTGATGAGGCGCATCACCGGGGCGGGCTGGGCCGGGCCGTGTTCGCCGACCAGGGTGGCGCCTGCACGCCGTGCGGCCTCCGACAGTGGGGCGAGCCAGCGTTCGGGGGCGCTCGCGAGGAGCACGGTGGCGTCGTCTTCCGAGGCGAGGGCGACGGCGCGGGCGGCCGTCGTGGCGGGGTCTGGGAAGCGTTCGATCCCGGAGAGCGAGCCGCCGACTGGCGGATCGAGGGACGGCGCGAGGGCGTCGAAGCCGTGCCACGCCGCGGCCCCTCCGAAGGCGACCGAGCGGCGATCGGGGGCCATGGCCTGGCGGTCGGGGGTCTCGTCCGACGCGGCGAGCAGCCAGAGCACGGGCTGGCTTGCGGCAAGGGCCGCCAGGATGTCCAAGAGCGGCCCCGACACGTGGCCGAAGCCGGCGACCAGCCAGGGGCCGGGGGCGAGGCTGCCGACGTGGCGGGCGGCGGCCCGTTGGCGGGTGGGGAGATCCCACCAGCCCAGCGCGTCGAGGCGGCCCTCGAACATGCCCATGGCGCGCAGCAGCTCCTGGCCTAGCCCGGGCGGGTCCACGCGCTCGAGCGTAGCCACGGCGCCGGCGTCGCGGCTCTCGAGGCCGGCCTGGCGCAGGTCAGCGAAGAGGCGGCCCAGCGCGGTAGGGAGGCCCGCGCCGGGGGCGAAGGCGGCGAGGCGCGGGAAGGCGTCGGGGCTGCGGCGGATCGCGTGGTCGATGGCGCGGGCGAGCTCGTCGAGGACCAGCTCGCCGGCGGGCGGGTGCGACGACTCGGGAGGCAGCACCAGATCCGCGAATAGTGAGGCGGCGACGACGCGATCGGCGCGGATGGCGGCGCGCGCGGAGAGCGCGCGGGACCAAGCGCGCACGCTCTCGGCGGCGCGCACGTCGGGGACCAGCAGCCGCGGGCCGCCCGGGGCCAGCGGGTCGGCGTGGGCCTGGGCGAGCAACCGCGCCGCGACCTCGAGGGGCTCGCCGCGGACCACCGCGTACCAGGCGCCCGGTGGCGGCCACGCGACGCCGCTGGACGAGGCCTCATCCACCCGCGCCGCCGCCGGCCAGCCGCGCCGCGTCGCGAAAGACCGCGTCGGTCATGGCCTCGGTCAGCCGCCCGGTGCGCGTGTTGAGTTGAGACGGGTGGTAGCTGCCGATCAGCGTATGCGGCAGCCCCGCGCCGACCACGACCCCGTGCCCGAAGCGCGGGCGGGGCCGAAGCGTCACGCCCTGCCCCGCCGCCCAGCGCAGGTACGCCAGCCACGCGACGCCGCCCAACGCGACGACGACCGCCAGCCGAGGCAACAAAGCCAGCTCGCGGTGAAAGTAGGGTGCGCAGGCGGCGATCTCGCTCGGTGTGGGCTTATTTCCGGGTGGAGCGCACCGGACCGCGCCCGTCACCGCGAGGTCGGTGAGCTCGAGGCCGTCGTCTGGGCGCTGGCTGGTCCCGTGGGACGCGAACCCGGTGCGGTGGAGCGACGCCATCAGCCAGTCGCTGCACGCGTCGCCGGTGAACATGCGCCCCGTCCGGTTCGCCCCGTGCGCCCCCGGCGCCAGCCCCAAGACCAGCACCCGCGCGCCGGCATCGCCCAGCGCCGGCACCGGACGCGCCCAGTACGTCTCGTCGCGATGCGCGGCCTTGCGCTCGCGCCCGACCCGCTCGCGCCACGCGACCAGCCGACTACAGCGCCGGCACGCGACGACCTGCGCCTGCAGCCGGTCCCAAGGGTCTGTCACCGCGAGCTCCATCGACCCCTCACCCTCCAGCGCCCACCGCGAGCCGCCCCATCCAAACGCTTCGCCCGCACCCCGGCAAGGCCCAAGCCCCCGTCCGTGCTCGCGCGAGTGCGTGCACAGTTGCATCGCACGCGCGCACGGGGCACAACACGGCTTCCCGAACTCGGCTCGTCGGCAGCGGAGGCCAGCGTGCGTACCCGATTTTCATACCCGACCATCGTAGAATTCGGCGCCGGCGCCCTGCAGAGCCTGCCCGGCCACGTGCGCGCCCTCGGCAGCAAGGCCTTCGTGGTCACCGACCCGGGCGTGCGTGGGCTGCCGCTCTTCGGCAAGGTCATGGCCGTCCTGGCCGACGCCGGCATCGAGGCCACCGCGACCGACGCGGTCTCGCCGAACCCCCTGGCGCGCGAGTGCGAGGCGGGCGGGCTGGCGCTCAAGAACTCAGGCGCCGACGTGGTGATCGGGCTGGGCGGTGGCTCAGCGCTCGACGCCGCCAAGGGCATCGCGCTGATGGCGACCCACGGCGGGCGCATCGTCGACTATGACGACGCCAAGGGTGGCGACAAGCTCATCCGCGCCGACGTGCCGCCGGTGATCTGCATCGCCACGACCGCCGGCACGGGCTCCGAGGTCGGCCGGTCCACGGTCGTCATCGACGAGGACACCCATACAAAGGTGGTGGTCTTCTCGCCCTACCTGATGCCGAAGGTCGCGATCGCCGACCCGGAGCTGATGGTCGGCATGCCGGCGTGGCTGACGGCCGCGACGGGCTTCGACGCGCTGACGCACAACCTCGAAGCCCTGGTCGCCAAGGGTTTCCACCCGATGGCCGACGGCATCGCGCTGGAGGGCATCGCCCTGGTGCACGCCCACCTGGGGACGGCCTGTCGCAAGCCGGCCGACCTCACGGCCCGTGGCGGGATGGCCATGGCCGCGATGATGGGCGCGACGGCCTTTCAGAAGGGCCTGGGCGCCGCGCACAGCCTCGCGCATCCGCTGGGGAGCCTCGCCGGTGTCCACCACGGCCTCGCCAACGCGATCGTGCTGCCCTACGTCGTCGCGTTCAACCGCGAGGCGGCCGCTGAGGGCTACGCGCTGGTCGAGCGCCGGCTCAATCTGGACGGCAGCCTGCTGGACTGGCTGCTCGCGCTGCGCCGCGAGATCGGCATCCCCCACACCCTCGGCGAGGCCGGCGTCTCGCGCGATCTCCTCGAGGCGCTCAGCGACCAAGCCATCGCCGACGGCTGCCACGGCTCCAACCCGCGGACCTGCACTCGGGATGACCTGCGCGGGCTCTTCATCGCCGCCTTCGACGGCACCGTCTAAACCTAGAATCGCCCGCCCGCACCGACAGAAACGGAGCGCGGGCCCCTGCAGATACGAGAGGTCCTCATGCCCATCGCGGCCCTGCGCTCGGTCGAAGCCCACTTCGACCGCATCATGCGCCACGTCATGCCCAAGCGACTCGCGGCCGAGCTGAAGGTCGGCGACAAGGGCTTTCACTTCAAGTACTTCAAGGGCTACCGACCCGAGGCGATCGGCCGCGGTCGCATCAAGCAGATCGCCATGCGCGAGGTCTTTCAGGACCCGGGCAACGAGCTCTTCGCGAACCTGCTCATCATCCATTGGAACGAGCAGCACGCGCCGCTGTATCGCGAGATGGTCACGCACGTGAAGACCATCAACGAGGACGTCGAGGCCATCGAGAGCATCGACGACGACAAGGCGCACTCGATCATCGACGACCTGGTGCTGCGCCACGAGCTGCCTGATGTCCTGCTGTGCGTGCGGCTCAATGGCGTGCGCTTCTCTGAGGAGCTCATCGCGTCGCGCTTGGAGCGTGGCGAGCCGCGCGGTGAGGCCACGACGGCTGCGCCCGCGGCTGCGGAGGGCGATCCGGGCGCCGAGGCAGGCGAGGCCGAGGCCAAGCCGAAGAAGGCGAAGGCTGCCGCGGGCGCCGAGCCGAAGAGTGCGGCGAAGCCGAAGGCCAAGGCCAAGGCCGCCACGGAGTCCTAGAGGGCGCATAGCGGCCACCGCCGGGGCCCAGCCCGTGAGCCCGCGGCGCGCGCCATGGGTGAGGGCTGGGCGTCCGGCGCCGAGTTGACGATGCCGGTCGCTCCGTGGTCTCTGGAGCGATGCGAGCGGGACGGCACGACGAGGCGGGCAGCGCGACGCTGGCTGGCGGGCTCGACATGGCCGCGCAGCTCGCGGAGTGCCGTCGTGTGACCGACGCGCCGCGCCCCGAGGAGCTCGAGCAGCTCCTCCGCGATGAGAGCGCGCTGCTCCAATCGCTGTCGCCCGGACAGCGCATCGCCGCGCTCATCCTGGCGGGTCCCGGCGAGCGCCTCACCGCAGACGATGACGCCCTGTGGGACCAGATCGCCCGCCTCGATCCGGCCGAGGTGCTCCCGCGCGAGCTGGCCGACGGCGAGGTGGCGCACCACCTGACGTGGAGCGTGCTGATCTCCGATGATCCGGACGACGCGCTGGAGGCCGCGTTGGCCGCGGCGGCGTTCGCCATGGGCGCGGTCTACCCGATGGCCGTGGGCGACGTCGCGGACGTGCGCCAGATCCGCCACGCCCGGGCCCGCGAGGTGCTCACGATGGGCTTGGCCAGCCTCAGCATCGCCGGCCACCGAACGGCCGAGGGGGTGATCCGGCGGCTGCTCTGCGAGGCGGATCTCGAGCCTTCGATGACCTCGGCCGCGATCAAAGGCCTGGGCGGGGGCCTCGCGGACGCTGGCATCGGCTGGCTCGCCGAGCGGGCCGGCCACGCGCTCGACGACCGCGTCGAGTGGTTGCTCGCCGGCACCCGCGTCTTGCCGTGGGCCTTCGAGCGCAAGCTCCCGGCGTCGCGCGCCCTGCTCCGCCACATCGTCGCGGGCGCGGCCGACCCACGCGAGGCGCTGGCCCTGCTGCCGCCGCTGGATGAGCACCCCGACAGCCCTGCGGCGCACCGAGACCACGATCGCCGCCTCGTCGAGCAGCTCGCCGCCGAGAGGACGCGCTGGCCCCCGGCGGTGCGCGCGCGCCTGGTGACGCTGGCCGCGCAGCTCGGCGTGCTGGATTCCGTGGAGTGGCAGCGCGACGCGGCCGCCGAGGTGCTCCTCGCCGCCCTGGACGCCCTGCCCGCGGGCGAAAGTGTCGACGCCCAGGACCTGCACGCGCTGCTCACCCATCCCGAGCGGAGCGTGCGCGCTGTCGCGACGAAACGCCTGATGGGGCCTCGCGGATTGAAGATGGTCCCCCACCCCAGCCCGCCACGGCAGCGCGGTGAGGTCGTCTCGCTTCCAAGCAGCTCGCTCGGGCGCACGCCGCTGGACCGGCTGCGCGGCGCGCTCGCCGGCGACGAGTCGGAGGCCGTGGTCGCCCTGGCGCTCGCGGTCGGCGAGGACGAGCGCCTCGCGGCCCGCCAGACCCTTGTGGCGTCGCTGGCGCTGGCTGACGTGGCGATCCGGCGCGCCGCCGTCGAGGCCCTGGGCCACATCGGGACCCCCGAGGACGCGGCGCCGCTGCTGGAGGCGGCGCGCCGATTTCGCGGGCTCGAGGGGCTGGTGGCGGCAGCGCTCCGGCAGTTCGAGGCCCACGGCGCCATCCGCGAGACGGCCGAGCTCTTTCATCGCCGCCTGAAGTGGGCAGACGACGACGCCATCGACGATTTCGTGGCGCTGGCTGGCGGGGACGCCGCCCACGAGATCTCCCTGGCCCTTCAGACCCGGTTCTATCCTCCGGCGCGGGCTGGCGCTGCACGGGCGGTCGCCCGCATCGAGCTGAAAGAGGCGATCTTCGCGCTCCGCAACCGCGCGCTGACCGACCCCAATGAGGACGCGCGCTCGGCCGCGATGAAGTCGCTGCGGGCGCTCGCGGGCTCCCAACCGACGATGGCCGAGACCTCCGGCTACGCGCTGATGTTTACGCCCGTCGACGACCTGGACCAGACCGTGGAGCGCTGCCGCCAAGCAGGTGCCGCCGCGCTGCCCGGGATTCGGACGACGCTGTCGAAGGGGAGCTGGCGTCGCCGCGTCGCCGCCTGCTCCATCCTCGCGCATTTGGCGGTCGAGGAGGCCGGCCGCGTCTTGGAAGACACGCTGCTGGACCCCGACGAGGACGTGCGCGCGGCCGCGTGGGCGGCGCTGCAGGAGCGGGGATTTCAGCCCGAGGGCGCCCGGCAGATCACCCTCGGCGCGATGGCCGAGCGGGCGCTGGAGCCGCTGACGCGCGAGCCCAGCCTCGCCGACCTGCCCACGCTGGAGGCCGGGCTGACCATGGGTGGGCACGTCTTCCGCACCGAGGTGCTCGCGGCGCTGGAGGCTTTGGCCAGCGTGCGGGCATGGAATCCGCACCCCCAGATCGCCGCGGCGGTCGCGGGCACGCGCCTACAGCCTCGGCGCGCGCTGACCGAGCCGGACGGGCTGCGCGTCCTGTTGACGATGATCGACCGCACCTGGCAGCTCCACCCGCACCGCGCCACCATGAGCGCCGCCCTCTTCTCCGTCCCGCCCAGCGAGCTCGCCGAGGCGCTCTCGTCGCCCGGCGGCCACGGCTGGCGCGCGCGCGAGGCGGTCTGCCACGCCCTGGGTCGCCCCGGTGACGGCGGCGCCATCGAGCCCCTCGTGACCTACCTGCAGGACGCCGACGCCGACGTGCGCGCGGCCGCGGTCGAGTCCCTCGTCCGCATCGGCACCCGCGACGCCGCGCTGGGTCTCGCCCGCGGCGCTGAGAGCCCCTTTCAGGAAGACGCCGACGCCGTCGCCCAGGGCCTCGCCGCCATCGGCCGCGCCGCCGTCCCCGCGCTGGTCGCCATGTCCGCGTCCTCGTGGTGGGAGGCCCGCCGCGTCGCGGCGCTCGCACTGCACGACTGGCGCGACGACCTCCAAGAGGCCGCCGACTTGGCCCTGCCGCTGGCCCTGGACCCCGAGTACCGAGTCGCCGAGGTCGCGCGCAACGCCTTGGCCCGCCACGGGTTGCGTCCGCGCGCCGCGGCGATTCGGCACGCCCTGTCGGTCGCGCAGACCCTGACCGTCCCCGGGGTCGAGGTCTGGCTCGGGACCGACGCTCACGGCCGGCTACGCGACCCCGCGGCGGTCGCCGTGCTCCGCGAACAGCTTGATGGATCCTCGCCGGATGACGCGATCGGCCGCATCGGGGTCATCGCCGCCTTGCGGGTGCGCGCGCTACGCCAGCTTGTCGACCGGGCCGCCGAGGGTGTGGGCCACGATCACATCGGGCTGCGACTCGCGGCTGCCGACGCGCTGCGCCAGCTGGACGACCGCTCGTGTCGCCTGTGCGCGGGGCGAGGCGCGGTCCGTTGCGCGGCCTGCGAGGGCGACGGCGACCTCGAGTGCCCGAGCTGCGATGGGGAAGGCGCCTTCGAGCGGCCCTGCCCCGAGGAAGACTGCAACGCCCGCGACCAGACCCGCGCCATCGGCAGCCGCGCGTGCAAGACCTGTCGCGGCCGCGGCGTCGTCAGCGAGCCCTGCGAGTGCGCGGACGGGCGCGTGCCGTGCCGCCTCTGCCACAGCGCGGGGCGCACGCCATGCCTGCTCTGCGCCGGCACGGGTGAGACGCCTCAAGACCCGGACCTCGACCCCGATCCAGAGCCCGAGGCGCCGCCTGATCCCCACGCCGATGATCAGGTCGACACACCGACGCATTGACGCCGCCAGGAGCGTGCCTACCCCTGTGCCGCCCCGGGTTCCGCGCCGCGCGCGCCCCCTCTCAGAGACCCGCGGATCACCCACACAGGAGGACGCCCCATGAGCGCCACCGCCACGCACACAAGCGGAACCGAGACCCACGCCTTCCAGGCCGACGTCGGCAAGGTCTTGGACCTCGTCATTCACTCGCTCTACAGCCAGCGCGAGATCTTCCTGCGCGAGCTGATCTCCAACGCGTCCGACGCCCTGGACAAGCTCCGGTATCGCTCGCTGACCGACCACGACCTCGCTCAGGACGACGTCCCGCGCGGGATCCGCATCACGCCCGACGCCGCCGCCGGCACCATCACCATCGAGGACACCGGCATCGGCATGTCCCACGACGAGCTCGTCGAGTACCTCGGCACCGTCGCGCGCTCCGGCACCCGCGACTTCCAGACCGCGCCCGCCGCCGACGACGCCGCCCCCTCCGCCGACGTCTCGCTGATCGGCCAGTTCGGTGTCGGTTTCTACAGCTCGTACCTGGTCGCCGACCGCGTCGACGTCATCTCGCGCGCCGCCGGCCCCGACGCCCAGGCGTGGCGTTGGTCCTCGGACGCCCGCGAGCAGTACACCCTCGAGCCGGCCGAGCGCGCGACCCACGGCACCACGGTCACCCTGCACCTGCGGGACGAGGAGAAGAGCTTCGCCGACCCCTGGCGCATCCAGGAGCTGGTCCGGCGCTACTCGGACTACATCGACCACCCGATCACCCTCGTCACGCTCCCGAGCGCGGCGGACGAGGACGGCGAGGACGGCGAGGACGAGGAGGGCACGACCGAGGAAGCCGACCGCCAGATCAACACCGGCGGCGCCCTGTGGAAGCGCGCCAAAGACACGATCTCCGACGAGGACTACGCCAGCTTCTACAAGCACGTGACCCACGACTTCGCCGACCCCCTCGCGCGCACCCACTTCACGGTGGAAGGCACGCGCATGTTCACGGGCCTGCTCTTCGTGCCGCCGCGAGCGCCCTACGACCTCTTCTCCCAGGACCCGTCCCACGGCGTGCGCCTCTACGTGAAGCGCGTGTTCATCATGGACGAGTGCGACGCGCTCCTGCCGCGCTGGCTGCGCTTCATCCGCGGCGTCGTGGACTCCGACGACCTGCCGCTGAACGTCTCGCGCGAGACGCTGCAAGACTCGGCCGTGGTGCGCTTCATCCAGAAGCAGGTCACCCGCAAGGTCCTCGACATGCTGGACGAGGTCGCCACCGACGCCGACAAGTACGCCGCCCTCTACAAGGAGTTCGGGCTGGTGCTCAAAGAGGGCATCCACCTCTCGCCCGAGCACAAAGATCGCGTCGGCAAGCTCTTGCGCTTCCAGTCCTCCGCCGGCGACGACCTGACCTCGCTGGACGCCTACGTCGAGCGGATGCCCGAGGGCCAGACCTCGATCTACTACGTCATGGCCCAGAGCCTGGACGCCGCGAAGTCCAGCCCGCACTTGGAGGCGCTGCGCCAGCGCGGCTTCGAGGTCCTCTACCTGACCGACCCCATCGACGAGTGGGTGGTCATGGGGTTGTCGCAGTGGGCCGAGAAGCCCCTGGTCAGCGCCATGAAGGCGGGCATGGACCTCAAACCCGCAGATGAGACCGAACAAAAAGAGCGCGAGGCGGCCAAAGAGGCGGTCTCCGGTGTGCTGGAGCGCTTCCGATCGGTCCTCGGCGACAGCGTCGGCGAGGTGCGCGCCTCAAGCCGCCTCACCGACTCGCCGGTCTGCCTCGTGGTCCCCGAGCACGCGATGCACGCCCACGTCGAGCGCCTGCTGCGCCAGCAGGACCGCGGCATGGGCATGCCCGCGACCAAGCGCATCCTCGAGGTCAACCCGACCCACCCCCTGGTCACGCGCCTCCAAGACCTGGCCGACGCCGGCACCACCGAGTCCCTCGACGAGTCGATCCGGCTGCTCTACGACCAGGCGCTGCTGGCCGAGGGGAGCCCGGTCGAGGACCCGGCCGGGTTCGCAAAACGCCTGCTCTCGGTGATGGGGAAGGCGCTGAAGGGCTGAACGCCGCGGCTTTCCCAAAGGGCGGTGCATGACGGCGCGGGCTTTGGCATGATGCGCCCATGCACCTGCCCAAGACCCGCCTCGTTCGGACCGCACTGGTCTGCTTCACCCCCTGGATGTTCGCTGGCCTCATGGGGGCCTCGACTCCGGCTCGCGCGGCCGACGCTGCGGTTCGCGCCAGCGAGGTCACCTCGCGGCTCGACAAGGCGCGGGCGGCCCTCAACAGCAGCGAGGCGGCCATGGACGCCGCCTACAGCTACGAAGGCGCAAAGGCGACGCTGCTCGAAGCCTTCCAGCAGGCCGGGCTCCAGGGTCCGGTGCTGTCGCGAGCCTCGGCGGCCAGCAGCGCGCTCTACTTGACCTGGCGCGACGCGAAGCCCTTTTACGAGCGTCACCGGCAGTCCCTGGCGGCCATCGGCGCCGTCGCGACCGCACAGAAGGGTGTGACCGCGGCCGATCTTCAGTGGCTGGACCGCTCGCTGGAGCGGTTGCGCACGGCGACCGTGGCTGTGGAGGCCCCCTTCGCGGAGATGGTCGCGCTCGAGGTGGGCCAGGCGCAGGCCGCGGTGAAGCTTGCCGAGATGAAGGCCGGGATGGGCGAGAACAAGCGCTTCATCGAGCAGCTCGGCGGGGGTGCCGAGCAGCTCGCCGCGGTCGAGAACGCCATGGAGGAGAAGCGCGCGCAGGCCTATGCCATGGGCGCGACCGCGGCCTACCTGGCCGACGCGGTGCGCGCCGACTCGCAGCGCCAGCTCGTGGGCATCCTGGTGCCCCAGGCCAATCGTGTGCGCTTTGAGGTCGCCGGGGTCAGCCTCGAGGGGGCCGACGCACCCAAGGCCGCGCCCGCCGTCGCCCGCCCCGGCACGCGGGCCGGCTTCGCCCTCTCAGAGGCCGCCGGCTGGGCCGCGATCGCCACGCTGCGCGCCGACGTGCAGCGCGAAGAGGCGGCCGCACGCACCGCGGGCGAAGAGGCGACAGCGCTCGGCGCGGAGATCGAGCGAGTGCAGCGGCCGAGCGACCTCGAGGAGGTCCGCGAGCTCATGGCCAAGGCCGCCGAGCTCACCGCGCGCCTCGAGTCCAGCCGCGCGCGCATCGCCGAGATCCCCCTCGACAGCCCCGGCGGCCGCGACGAGGCCGAGCGCCTCGCTGAGCAGGTCATCTCGATTCGCAAGGAGTTGCCTGGGGTTCAGGCCGATCTGAAGAAGAAGCTGTCCGACGCCGGGCTGGCGTCGTGGAAGCGCGCCCGCCGCAGCGAGCGGGCTGAGCGCCTCGCCACCCATGACCGCGGCCGGCTCGCGGCGGCCATGGGGCGGGCGAAGATGGCGAAGGCGCGCCGAAAGATCCGTGAATCCTTGGTCAAACGCGCGCTGCACGACGCCGAAGCGACCGTGGCCCGGCTCGGCCACGCGCTGAGCGTCGCCGAGCGCGCGCCTCAAGTGGAGCGCGTCGTGCTGCGAGCGAACGCGGCGACGGTGCTGGACCGGCGGCGGATGGGGCCCTCGGATGTCTACCGAATGCAGGGCGATCTGACAGGCGCCATCGAGCTGCTTCGAAAGCTCGAGGAGCTCACTCGTTCTATCGACGCCGACACCACCGACGAGGCGCTCGAAGGCGTCCGGGCCGAGCTGCGGCTCGGGGATGGCCCGTGGGACGGCGCGACTCTGGGGGACTCGGCGCGCAGCCTGGGCATCGGCGAGGTGGTGGGAGACGATCTGGTCGCCGTGCGCGGCCAAGCGATGGCCGCGCGCTACGCCGAGTTCGCGCGCTCGGCGCCCGACGCGATGGGCGTGCTCGCGCTGCGCTCGGAGGCGCCGCTGCTGGCCGCCCAGGCAGGCCACGATTCGAGCAAGGGCGTCAAAGCCGACGCCCGCGCCCGCGCCGCCGCGGACACCCTGACGCTCGTGGCCAGCCGCTTGGCCGCCGCCGGCAACGGGAAGTCGCGCGGCTTTCGCGGTCACGTCCAGGCGCTGCTGAGCGCCGGCGAGGGCGCCACCTCGGCCCTGCGCCCGGTCGCCGAACGCAGCCTGCGCGCGGTCCTGCACCTGCCCGTCGCCGAGGCGGCCGACCTCGCGCTCTCCATCGCGACCGACCTCGCCGTCGGCCTCAGCGCCGACGCCGACTCAACCCTCGCCAGCATCGACCCCCAGAGCGGGTTCGCCTATGGCCCGGCCGGGCCGGTCGTCGAGGGCGAGCCCATCGAGCTTGAGCTGCACATGCGCGAGGGCGCCCCCGCCGCCCGCCCCGGCGTTCGGGTCGGCAGCGCGCAGCTCGCCCCCTCCGCCGCGGCCTCGGCCGGCTCCGCCCGCGTCTTCCACTACGGCATGGACCGCGCGGGCGGCCTGGGCGCGCCCGGACAGAGCACGATCTCCATCCACGTCACGCCGTAACGGGCCAGGTGACCAAGCGAGGCGCTCGTGAAGTACGACATCTTCTTCTCGCTAGCGCAGACGCCCGCCGCCGGACGCCTGCCCACCGAGGCGGAGATGTTCCGGAACTTCTTCGAGCAGGTCGAGGCGGCCGACGCCCTCGGGTTCGGGGTCGCCTGGGTCGCTGAGACCCACCTGTCGAGCGAGGTCCAGAAGACCCACCGCGCCCCGGTCATCCCGCACTGGCGAGGCGAGATCGGCCTCAACGTCGACATCCTTCAGCTCGCCCAGACCATCTTCCGCCGCACCCGCCGCATCGAGTGCGGCTCGGCCGTGATGAACATCCTGTGCATGGGCGGGCCGATCGCGGCGGCCGAGCGGCTCAGCTACTTCCTCACCCTGCACGGCATGGACCCGGCCGAGTCGCGCCGCCTGCACGTGGGGTTCGCCGCGGGCCGCTTCGACTTCATGAACCGCGCCTCGGGCATCGTCCCTCGCGATGCCCTTGAAGAGGCCGCCGGCCCCGCGCTGAAGAACGCCATCTTCGACGAGGCGGCCGAGATCTTCTGTCGCCTCATGCGCGGCGACACCCTGGCCTCCGACGAGGTCGCCTCACGCCGGCTGACCCGCGGCGACTTCCGCAGCGACGCGGACTGGGCGCGGGTCCAAGCCGCCGCCGGCGTCACGGCGGACCACGTCACCCTGGGCCGCCGCTTCGAGTTCGAGCCCCTGCGCATCATCCCGGCCGAGCCCCGGCGCGACCTGCTCCAGCTGGTGGTCGGCACCCACGACCCGCGCATCCAGGAGATGGTCAACCAGTTCCTGCCTGTCCAGGTCTTCAACCTCTCCATCACGCGCCCCGAGATCATCGAGGCCACCCACGAGCGGATGGCGCGCTGCTACCACCCCGCCGGCGGCCCGTGGCAGCGCTCGCACATGCCGCGCACCGTCTTCGTCTTTCTCAACGAGGAGCCCGGCCTCTCCCCGGCCGAGCGCCGCAGCGCCGCCCGCGTCGAAGCCCGCGACGCCATGACGGCCTACTGGAACGCCCTGGAAGGCACCATCGACCCGCAGAAGGTCGCCTCCGCCGCCGACAACGCCCTGGTCGGAGACGCCGAAGAGGTCGCCGCCCAGGCCCTGGCGCGCTTTCACCCCGACGACCGCCTGATGCTGTGGTTCGACTTCTTCCAGCACGACTCGGCCCGCGTGGTCCGCAACATGACGGCCTTCATGGAGCGCGTGCAGCCGCTCATCGAAGGTGAGCTCGCCCGAGATCGCGCCCGTTCCAGCAAGCCGGGCCAGCCGTGAGCCGCGGCCCCACCCCCTCGGCCGTCGCCCCGGGCCGCCCCGGCAGCGCGATCTATCCCACCAGCCCCCTGGGCGAGCGCGTCGCCGGCATCCCCACCGGCCGCGACGTCGAGTGGGAGCCCCTTGTCGATTACCGGCGAAACGGCGTCAGCGAGACCACCATCCACGGCGCGGTGGCCTGGGCCAGCGGCGGCGAGGTCGTCCACAGCTTCGGCGGCAACGTGCTCTGCTACGGCCGCAGCATGATGAAGCCCTTCGCGATGCGCGTCTTCGCCGACGTCCTGGGCCCCGTGCTCGACTCGCGCCAGCGCGCCATCGCCTGCTCCAGCCACAACGGCGACACCGAGCACGTGCTGGCGGCCCAGTCCCTGCTGGATCCGTCGGAGTGGCCGCTGATGCAGACGCCGCTGGACCTGCCCCTGGTGCAGTTCGGCCGCCAGGTGCGCCGCCCGCGCCGCTGGTATCACACCTGCTCGGGCGAGCACGCGGCCATCGTGCGCGGCGCGCGCCTGAAGGGGTGGCCGCGGGTGGGCTACACCCTGCCGAATCACCCGTTCTTTGCTGGCTATTTGGAGGTCCTGCGCGCCGCCCTCGGCGACGGCTGGGCCCCGCTGAGGGTCGCCCGCGACGGCTGCGGCCTGCCCACGGTCTCCAACACCGTGGCCGAGCTCGCGCGCCTCTACGCGTGGCTGGCCCGCACGCGCCAGGACGACTGGATCTGGGACGCCATGGTCGCCCACCCCGACCTCATCGGCGGCTTCGGGCGCCTGGACTCCACCATCCTCAAGGCCGGCGAGGGCCGCGTGCTCGCCAAAGAGGGCGCGGACGGCCTGCTGGGCCTCGCCATCGTCGACGCGCGCTACCCCGACGGCCTCGGGATCGTCGTGAAGATCGCCCACGGCTATAACCCCGCGGCGACCTGGGTGGTGGCGCGCGCCGTCCTGGGCGTGCTGGGGATCGAGCTGAGAAACCCGACGCCGACCCATCGGCAGAAGCCCTTCGTCGTGCCGGGCATCGTGCCCGCGATCTATCAGGCGGCGCTTGGCGATTTGCCGAGCTGGGACGAGTGGGACCCGGACACCGACCGCTGGTACCCGCCGCCCGGCGCGCACGCGGAGCGCGAGCCATGAGCGCGCCTCTCGCCGATCGCTTCATCGGGCACTTCATCGGGGGGCGCACGACGCCCGCGATCTCGGGCGGGCGCTTCGAGGATCGCGACCCGGCCACGGGCGCGCTGCTGGCCGAGGTCGCGCGCGGCGACGCGGCCGACGTGGACCACGCGGTCGTCGCGGCGCGGGCGGCGCTGGACGGTGAGTGGGGGCGCATGCCGGCCGAAGCGCGCGCCGCGATCCTCGACCGCGCGGCGGGGCTGCTCGAAGCGCGCGCAGACGAGGCCGCGCTGCTGGAGAGCGAGGACAGCGGCAAGCCTGTCGCGCTGGCGCGCCGGCTGGACGTCCCTCGCGCCGTCGCCAACCTGCGCTTCTTCGCCGACGCGGTGCGCCAGCTCGAGTCCGGCTCCTCCGCGATGGCCGACGCCATCAACTACACGGTGCGCAAGCCCCTGGGCGTCACGGCGCTGATCACGCCGTGGAACCTGCCCCTCTACCTGCTGAGCTGGAAGGCCGCGCCCGCGCTGGCCATGGGCAACGCCGTGGTCGCCAAGCCCAGCGAGCTGACGCCCCGGACCGCGTCGCTTTTGGCCGAGATCCTCAGCGAGGCTGGGCTTCCCGACGGCGCCTTCAACGTCGTCCACGGCTTCGGGCCCGAAGTCGGCGAGCCGCTCTGCGCGCACCCGGGCGTGCGCGGCGTGTCGTTCACGGGCGGGACGCAGACCGGCGCGCGCGTCGCCGCGGTGGCCGCCCCGGGCTTCAAGAAGCTCAGCCTGGAGCTAGGCGGCAAGAACGCCACCCTGGTCTTCGCCGACGCCGATCTCGAGGCCGCCGCCGCGGGTGCGATGCGCGCAGCCTTCGCGAACCAAGGCCAGATCTGCCTCTGCGGCTCGCGCATCCTCGTGCAGGCCGAGATCTACGACGCGTTTGTCGACGCCCTCGAGCAGCGGGTCGCCCGCCTGAAGGTCGGCGACCCGCACGCGGCTGACAGCGACCTGGGCGCGCTGATCTCGTTGGCCCACCGCGACAAGGTCGAGGGCTACCTGCGGCTCGCCGCCGAAGAGGGCGGTACTGTACGCGGCGGGGGCGACCGCCCTGCCCTCCCCGCGCCCTGTGACGGCGGCGCGTTCTTGCGGCCGGCGCTGATCACCGGCCTCGCCCCCGGCTGCCGCACCGCCACCGAGGAGATCTTCGGCCCCGTGGCCACCGTCCACCCCTTCACCGACGAGGCCGAGGCGCTCGCCATCGCCAACGGGGTGCGCTACGGGCTGTCCGCCTCGGTGTGGACTCGCGATCTGGCCCGCGCGCACCGGGTCGCCCAGCGCCTGGACGTCGGCATGGTCTGGGTGAACACGTGGCTACACCGCGACCTGCGGGTGCCCTTCGGCGGCGTCAAAGACAGCGGCGTCGGGCGCGAGGGCGGGCGCTGGTCCCTCGATTTCTACAGCGAGGCCGTCAACGTGTGCATCCATCTCGGGGAGCCGTCGTGAGCGGCGGGCGCATCGTCGCGGCGGTCCTGGCACCGCACCCGCCCCATCTGGTCTACGCGGAGAACCCCCCGCAGAACGAGCCGCGGGCGGAGTGCGGCTGGGAAGCGCTGCGCATGGGCTACGAGCGGCTGCGCAGGGACCTCGAGCCGCTACAGCCCGAGGTGCTGGTGGTGCTCTCGCCGCACTGGCAGACCTATATCGGCACGCACTTTCTCGGCGTAGAGCACTTCGAGTCCCTGTCGGTAGACCCGGTCTTCCCGAACCTCTTTCGCTATCGGTACGCCCTGGACGTGGACGTCGCGCTGGCCGAGGCCATCTGCGAGCGCGCGGCCGGCGCCGGCCTGGTCACCAAGATGATGCGCAACCCAGATTTCCGCGTGGATTATGGGACCATCGTGTCGTGCCACATGACGCGGCCGGGCTGGGACCTGCCCATCGTCGGCATCTCGTCGTGCCGCTCCAACGCCTACTACGGCGCCGACGTCATGCAGGAGCAGGCGCTGGCGCTGGGGCGGGCGACGCGGGAGGCCATCGAGGCGTCGGGCAAGCGCTGCGTGCTGCTGGCGTCGAACTCCCTGAGCCACCGGCACTTCACCACCGAGCCGGCCATCCCCGAGGACATGAGCCAGGAGCGGATCACCAGCCACGCGCAGTACCTGTGGGACATGCACGTGCTGGACCTGATCCGGCGCGGGCGGACGCGCGAGCTGTGGTCGCAGATGCGCGAGCTGGTCGAGCAGGCCGTCGCCGAGGCCGACGCGGGCGCGCTGAGCTGGCTCTTGGCGGCCACCGAATTCCCTGACGCCGCCTGCGAGATCTACGCGTACGGGACGGTCATCGGCACCGGCAACGCGGTGGCCGCTTGGCTAGATCCCCGGCCCGGAGCCGCACCGTGAGCGCGCCGACCGCCTCGAACGTCGTCCTGGGCCTCATCGTGCCGGGCGTGCCGCACCCGCTGCTCTGCCCCGACAAGAGCCCGGGCTACCAGGCCCTGCGCGACGCCTACGAGCGGGCGGCTGCCCAAATCGCCCAGCTCGCCCCTGATCTCTTGCTGGTCTACGCGACCCAGTGGCCCAGCGTCATCGGCCACCAGATCCAGGCGCGGCCGGTGGCCGAGTGGACGCACACCGACGAGCTCTTCCACGACCTGGGCTCGATCCCCTACCGCTTCGAGATGGACGCGCCCTACGCTGCAGCCTTCCGCGACGCGGCCCTCGCCCGCGGCCTGCACGCGCGGACCGTCGACTACCACGGCTTCCCCATCGACACCGGGTCGGTCGTGGCGCTGAGCCTCCTCGACCCGGAGCGGCGCGTGCCGGCCTGCATCGTCTCCTCCAACGTCTACGCCGACCGCGCGGAGACGGTCGTCTTGGCCAAGTCCGCCGCGGACGCGCTGCGGGCTCAGGGAAAGCGGGCCGTGGCCGTGATGGTCATGACCCTGTCCAACCGCCTCTTCACCGACTTCATCGACCCAAAAGACGACCGCATCCACTCGGCCAAAGACGACGAGTACAACCGCAAGCTGCTCGAGCTTCTGGGCGACGGGCGCCTGGAGGACGCGGCGCAGCTCGCGCGAGATCCACAGGCAGATCCGGGTCAAGAAGGTCGTCAGCTTCAAGCCATTCTGGTTTCTGTCGGCCCTGATGGGGGCTCACAACCGCTACCGGGGCGAGGTGCTGGCCTACGCGCCCGTGCACGGTGCTGGGGCCGCGGTGGTGAGCTTGGTGCCGTCGGAAGATGGCGTCGGGATCAAGGAGTTCGACGAGGACGACGTCGAGCGCTTCGGCGGCGACCGCGAGGTGCTGGCGTCGGCGCCCGTGACGGCAGCGGTGGCGACAAGCCAGGCCGAGATCCTGCCGCTGCCTACGCCCGAGACGGCCATCCACGCCGCCACCGCGCCGCGCCCCGTCGGCGCCTACCCCCACGCGCGCCGGGTTGGCGACATGCTCTACCTGTCCGGCATCGGCCCCCGCGACCCCGCCGACGACAGCATCCCCGGCGGACCGATCCGCGACGCCAGCGGCGCGCCGCGCGACTACGACATCGAGGCCCAGACCGAGGCCGTCATCGCCAACGTCCGCCGCGTGCTCGAGGCCGCCGGCTCCAGCCTCGACCGCGTGGTCGACGTCACCGCCTTCCTCGTCGACATGGACCGCGACTTCGCGGGCTACAACGCCGTCTACGCCCGCCACTTCACGACCGTCGGCGCCACCCGCACCACGGTCGCCGTCTCAGCCCTCCCCACGCCGATCGCCGTCGAGTTCAAGGTCACCGCCCTGGCCGGGAAGGCGCCGTGACTCCGCCAAAACTGATCGATATCTCCCCGCAGATCGGCCCCGGCATCGCCGTCTGGCCGGGTGATGTGCCCTTCAGCCGTCAGGTCGCCCTCGACCTCGACGCGGGCGCCCACCTGACGCTCTCGGCCATCACGACCACCCTGCACCTGGGCGCCCACGCCGACGCGCCCAACCACTACGCCCGCGGCGGCCAGGGCATCGGCGAGCGCCCGCTGGACACCTACTACGGCCTCTGCCAGGTCATGCGCGTCGCCGTCCCGCCGGGCGCCCGCATCCAGCCCGCCGACCTGCCCTCCCCCGTCACCGCCCCGCGCGTGCTGCTGCACACCGGCACCCAACCCGACGCCGACGCCTTCCCCACCGACTTCGCCAGCCTGTCTGTGGCCCTAGTCGAGGCCCTGGCGGCCGCGGGCGTTATACTCGTGGGCATCGACACGCCCTCGGTCGACCCCTTCGACGACAAGGTCCTCCACAGCCACCACGCCCTGGCCCGCCACGACATGGCCAACCTCGAGGGCCTGCGCCTCGCGCACGTGAGCCCCGGCCTCTACACCCTCATCGCCCTCCCCCTGGCGCTCACCGGCGCCGACGCCTCGCCGGTGCGCGCCGCGCTGGCCCCGCTCACCTAGGCCGCCGGAGCCCCCATGACCGACCTCATCGCCTCGCTCTTCCACGCGCTCTGGAACGCCTACACCGACATCACGCCCCAGGCCGGCCGCATCCACCAGCGCCTCGCCGAGCGCGGCGAGTCCGTCGTCAACGACCACATCGCCCTGCGCACCTTCGACCTCGCCCCCATCGGCCTCGAGCGCATCGCCGCCCCCTTCCTCGCCATGGGCTACACCCAGACCGGCGCCTACCGTTTCGCCGAGAAGAAGCTGCGGGCGCGCTCCTACAGCCACCCGTCGGGGAACTGGCCGCGGGTCTTCATCTCCGAGCTCATCACCGCCGAGTTCTCGCGCCCGCTCCAAGACGCCGCCCGCGCCCTCGCCGCCCAGGTCGACCCGGCCGCGGATCTGCGCGGCCTGCTGGTCGCCGCCCCCACCTGGAAGCCCGTCACCGCCTCGCTCTACGACGCCCTGCTCGCCGAATCCGAGTACGCCGGCTGGCTCGCCGCCTTCGGCATCCGCGCGAACCACTTCACCCTCTCGGTCAACGCCCTCACCACCTTCGCCGACCTCTCGGCGCTCAACACCTGGCTGCTCGACGAGGGCTTCGCGCTCAACGACGCGGGCGGCGTGGTCAAGGGCGGCCCCCACGTGCTGCTCTCGCAGAGCTCCACCTGGGCCGATCGCGTCGACTGGACCTTCGCCGGCGGCGAGACCCGCACCATCCCGAGCTGCTACTACGAGTTCGCCATGCGCTACGTCGACTCCCAGACCGGCCAGCCCTTCGACGGCTTCGTCGAGGGCAGCGCCGACCGCATCTTCGAGTCGACCCACTCCGCGCGCTGAGGCGACCGCCCGCGCTGGCGGTCCGCCCTTGTCACGCCAAGGTTCGGTGACTACAACGAGCGCCCGGCGTGGCGCCGGCGCAACCTTGGAGAGACCGATGCCCGAGACATCCGGCGAGTCGACCATTCACCCGATCATCATCATCGGCTCGGGGCCTGCGGGTCTGACCGCCGCCATCTACGCCGCGCGGGCCAACTTGGCGCCGCTGGTCTTCGAGGGCATCCAGCCGGGCGGCCAGCTGACCATCACGACCGAGGTCGAGAATTTCCCAGGATTTCCCGAGGGGATCATGGGGCCCGAGCTGATGGAGACCATGCGCAAGCAGGCCCAGCGCTTCGGCAGCACGCACCTCTTCGAGCTTGTGGACAAGGTCGACCTGAGCCAGCGGCCCTTCCGCGTCTGGGTTGACGGCGTCGAGCACCGAAGCCACGCGCTGGTCATCGCCACGGGCGCGTCGGCGCGCTGGCTGAACCTGCCCGAGGAGGCCCGCTACCAGGGCCGCGGCGTGTCGACCTGCGCCACCTGCGACGGGTTCTTCTACCGCGGCAAGGAGATCTTCGTGGTCGGCGGCGGCGACTCGGCCATGGAGGAGGCGCACTTCCTCACGCGCTTCGCCTCGAAGGTGACGCTGGTGCACCGCCGCGACAGCTTCCGCGCCTCGAAGATCATGCAGCAGCGGGTCTTGGACAACCCCAAGATCTCGGTCCTCTGGAACAGCCACATCGTCGGCTACCTGGGCGACGAGACGATCACCGGAGCGACCGTCGAGAACACCGTCACCGGCGAGCGCGTGGACATGCCTATCGACGGCATCTTCGTCGCCATCGGGCACATCCCGAACACGGCCTTCCTCGGCGGCCAGATCCGCCTCGACGACCACGGCTACGTGCTGCTGGAGGGGCCGACGGGGACCAACGTCGAGGGCGTGTTCGCGTGCGGCGACGTGGCGGACACGCGCTACCGGCAGGCGATCACGGCGGCGGGGACGGGCTGTCAGGCCGCCATGGACGCCGAGAAGTGGCTCGAGGAGCAGGGGATCGAGTCCGGTGCCCACTGACGAGCGGGACCGCACCAACCGGGCGGTCCGGGTGCCCCTCTCAGGGCTGGGCCCGGGCCGCACGCGCCTGTTCGAGTTCGAGCGGGACGGCGAGCACCTCACCGGCATCTTGCTGAACTCGAGCGGCGAGCCTCGCGCCTACGTCAACCGCTGCCCCCACGTCACCTACTCGCTGGACATGGGCGACGGCGACGTGATGGACAAGTCGCGGAAGTTCCTGCTCTGCCACTCCCACGGAGCGATGTTTCTGCCCGAGAGCGGCGAGTGTTTCTGGGGGCCGGCGGTCGGCAAGGCGCTGGAGGCGCTGCCCTGCGTGGTGGACGGCGACGCCGTGGTCGTCACCATCCCGCCCGAGCCCGAGGATTGGCCCTAGCCTAGTAGAGCCCGAACCAATGGGCTCGCGCAAAGACGCCAAGGCGTCAAGCTCACCGAGGTGGTCGTCATTCCTCAGCTCGCATGACGAGCCGGGTCATTCTCGCCTTGGTCGTGGACTCGCGGCTCGGCCGGCGCATCCTCAGACGAGCGTCAAGCTCACCGAGCAGGTCGTCATCCTCGCCGCATCGCCATGGGCGCAATGGCGATCTGGCCGTCAGCTCCACTCGCCTTCTTGGCGCCTTGGCGTCTTGGCGCGAACCAGAAGGCCCCGCAACTGAGCGTCCTGCCGAATCGAGCAGGATCTTGACGTAGGGACGGGCGCGCGCCAGTCGCGCTCCGGCCGCTGGTCTGGGCCTCGCGCAAAGACGCCAAGCCGCAAGATCGCAGATGATTGGCACTGGTGGCTCTACGCTCGAGGCCAATGACGAGCGGGCTCTCGCCTTGGTCGTGGACCGCGGCTCGGCCGGCGCATCCTCAGGACGAGCGTCGAGTCACCAGGTGGTCGTCATTCCTCAGCCGCATCGCCAGCGGCGCAATGGCGATCTGGCCCGTCAGCTCCACTCGCCTTCTTGGCGCCTTGGCGTCTTGGCGCGAACCAGAAGGCCCCCGCAACCATGAGACAAGTCCTGCCAGAATCGAGCAGGATCTTGGACGTAGGGGACGGGCGCGCGCCAGGTCGCGCTCCGGCCGCTGGTCTGGGCCTCGCGCAAAGACGCCAAGCCGCAAAGATCGCAAGATGATTGGCACTGGTGGCTCTACGCTTCGAGGCCAATGACGAGCGGGTCATTCTCGCCTTGGTCGTGGACTCGCGGCTCGGCCGGCGCGTCATCAGGACGAGCGTCAAGCTCACCGAGGTGGTCGTCATTCCTCAGCTCGCATCGCCAGCGGCGCAATGACGAGCTGGCCCGTCAGATCCACTCGCGATCTTGGCGCCTTGGCGTCTTGGCGCGAACCAGAAGGCCCCCGCAACCATGAGACAAGTCCTGCCAGAATCGAGCAGGATCTTAGACGTAGGGGACTCACGGACTGGCCCTACCGCCTCTTGCGGCGGCCCGGCTTCTTGGGAGGCCGCTGCCGCGAACCTGCGCCGCCGCGGGGCTTGCTGGGGCCTCCCTTGGCCGGTCGGCCGCTGGTCGAGGCCGACGCGTCCGCGCGGGCCGGCCCCCCTCGCTTGGCCTTGGGCGCGCGCCGGGTCGCGCTCCGGCCGCTGGTCTCGGCCTCGCCGGTCGAGTGCGCGATGAGCCGGCCGAGCGCATCAAGCTCGGCCTCGGTGAGATTTCGCCAGTCGCCATCGGGCAATCCGGCCAGCGTGATGTTCATGATGCGGGTGCGCTCGAGCCTCACGACGCCGTAACCGAAATGCTCGCACATGCGCCGGATCTGCCGGTTCAGGCCCTGCACCAGCACGATGCGGAACACAAACTCGCTCAGCGCCTCGACGAGGCACCGCTTGGTGCGCGTGCCCAGCATCGGCACGCCCGCCGCCATCCCGGCGATGAAGGCCTCGGTGATCGGCCGGTCCACCGTGACCACGTACTCTTTCTCGTGTTCGTTCCCGGCGCGCAGGATGCGGTTGACGATGTCCCCGTCGTTGGTCAGGAAGATCAGCCCCTGCGAGTCCTTGTCGAGGCGCCCGACCGGGAAGAGCCGCACCGGGTGGTTCACGTAGCGGACGATGTTGTCGCGCTCGCTCTGCTCGGTGGTGCTGACGATGCCGACGGGCTTGTTCAGCGCGATGAGCACGATCTCGTCGGCGTGGCGCGGCTCGATGGTCTGCCCGTTGACCCGGACGAGGTCGCCGGCGCCGACCTGGTCGCCGATGCGGGCGCGGCGGCCGTTGATCAGCACGGCCCCGTCCTCGATGAAGCGGTCGGCCTCGCGGCGCGAGCAGATGCCGCTCTCGCTGATGTACTTGTTGAGGCGCAGCGTGCGCTTGCCGAACATCGCGCTCCTCGCGACCGGCCGGTTAGGAGTTGGCCCAAAATAAACACGTCATCTTCGCGGCGGATCCATCCCCATCAACGCGTCCTCGAAACCTCGGAGTATCCAGATACACCTTCGGGTTCGCGAACGCGTTGATGGGGCGTCTCCTTGCGCCGATGCCGCATTTATTCTGGGCCAACTCCTTAGCCGGCGAGGTTTTCGGCCATCACCCACGCGATGGCGGCGATCGTGTGCTGGGGGTTGACGCCCATGTTGGTCGGAAATACCGAGGCGTCCATCACGTAGAGGCCCGGGAGCTCGTAGCTCTGCCCGTCGGCGGCGATGACCCCGGTCTTGTCGTCCCTGCCGATGGTGGCGGTCCCGAAGAGGTGGGCGCAGATACCGTGGAAGAGGCGCGGGTCGTCCGGCAGCCCGTGGACCGCGCGCATTTGCTCCATGGTGGTGATGGCGTCGGGCATCCCGTGAATGCCCGGCAGCACCTCGCGCGCGCCGGCCGCGAACGCGATCTCGACGACGCGCTCGAGCCCAAGCTTGAGCACCCGGATGTCGGCGGGCGTCATGGAGAAGCGGATCGAGGGCCCGCCGAGGATGCTGCGTCGCACGCGGCCGTGCGCTTCAGCTCGCACCTGCGTCCCCCAGCTCGCCATGTGCTTGCCCTCGGCGATGCGGGAGACGAAGGCCTTGCCGAAGCCTGGCACCCGGCTGGCCATGATCTCGGGCGGCAGGCCGACGGTCTCGAACTTCATCCGCTCGTGCCAGAAGTGCTTGGTCTCGTAGCCTTGGGTCGCGCCGTCCCAGATGGCGACCGGCTCGTCGAAGACCGCCAGCACGCCGGAGCCGGGGTGGCCCTGAAAGCGCCGGCCTACCAAGCCAGAGCGCCCGCCCACGCCGCTGGCCATCAGCAGCAGCGGCGTCTGTATCGCGCTGGCCGCCAGCACCACCGCGCGGCGCGCTTTGACGACGAGGCGCGGGCCTTTTCGGCCGTCGGCGCCGCGAAAGCGCCCGACCACGCCGCCCGCCCGGCCGCCCTCGCGGGTGACCCGCTCGACCCGGCAGTCGGCGTAGACCCGCGCGCCGCGAGCGACGGCGCCGGGGATCCAGTTGAGGTCGAGGCTCTGCTTGCGCGCTCCGGGGCAGCCCTGGGCGCAGCGCGCGGTCGACTCGCAGCCATCCACCGCCCGATTCGTCGGCGCCCCCGACCAGCCGAGCGCGGCCAGCCCCTCGGCCATCAGGCGGTTGTTGCCGCCCCAGGCCGACTCCGGCGTGGGCGCGACCCGAAGCTCGGCGTCCATGGCGTCGAAGGCCGCGGTCAGCCGCGCGTAGGACAGCCGCTCGTCCACGCCGTGCTCGCGGGTCCAGGTCGCGTGAATCTCCTCGGGCATCCGGTGGATGATGGCGCCGTTGATCGGCGAGCCACCGCCGACGCAGCGGCCTTGCAAGATCGGCGTGAATCCCTTGCCGCGGGCGACCTGAAAGCCCATGGACCGCCACGAGCGCGCGAAGGCCGACCACATGTCGCGGGGGCGTTCGGAGACGGGGACCAGCGGCCCCTCCTCGACCATCACGACGTCGAGGCCAGCCTGGCTGAGCACCCGCGCCGCCGCGGCTCCACCTGGGCCCGTGCCGACGATGACCACGTCGCAGGCGTCCTCGACCAGCGCGCGCCCCGAGACGTGCGCGCCCTCCACGATGCCGCCGCTCACGAGGGCCTCGCCCAGCGCGGCATTGCCTCGTCGCTCACCGGCAACCCGATCGCCCGCTGAGCCGCCGGCAGCGCGAAGAGGCCCATGCACAGGAAGGTCTTCAGCAGCACGGGAAGCTCCCGCAGCACATAGACGCGGCTCGCCGACAGGGCGTCGAGGAAGGCGACCTGGTCGTCTGGGGCGAGGCGCCCGAAGGTGCGCAGCTTCAAGCGCCACACGAGCGGCCCCAGGGTGACCATCCACACGGCGATTCGCAGCCCCAGAAGCGGCTCCAGGGGCGAGCGGGCCTCGAGATCGTCCAGGAAGCGGGCTACCCCCACGTCGTCACCCGCCACCGCGAAGCCACCGGACGCGGGGCCCGGCACCATCGCGGCGAAGATCCTGAGCAGCCAGCGACGTTCCAGCCGAGTCATGCGCATGGTGGACTCATACGGCCATGCCGCCGGTGCCGCAAGCCTCGCCGCGCTCGGTCTCCGGCCCGGTTTGCCCAGGCGCGCGCCGCTCGCTACCGTGCGTCGATGACCGTCCGCCCCACCGCCCGCCGCGACCTGCGCATCGAAGAGCGCCAGCACCCCGCGGGCGCCGCGTGGGTGGTGCGCGTGCCGGCGGACGCCACCAGGTACTGGTTCGGGCGCGACGAGATCGAGGTGCTGCGGGCGCTGGACGGGCACAGCAGCGTCGACCTGCTGGCGGCGCGGCTGGGGGCGAACGCGGAGGGAGGCGAGGCCGCGATTCGTGCGCTGATCGCGGGGTTTGGCAGCGCCGGGCTGCTGGAGGCCGCCGACACGCCCCTCGAGGCGCAGGTGGCGAGCTCCCAGGCCGCCCGCTCGCAAGAGGGGACCTTCTGGGGGCAGCTGCGCGCGGTACCGCTGAGCCAGGTCGTGCACTTGCTGGTGGATCTGCCGGCGGCGGCGACGGATTGCGGGGCGTGCGAGCTGACCTGCTGCGCCTACTCGGTCAGCGTCGGGGAGGTCGAGGCCGACCGGATCGTCGCAGCGGTCGCCGACGACGGGCGTTGGAGGCGGGGATTCTTCGATGGCAGCGAGCGGACCGGGACCAAGCGACTCTTCCGGATCTCGCGCCAGGAGCAAGCCGACGGCGGCCTGGGCGGCTGCGTGTTCCTCCAGGAAGACAGCCGCTGCCAAGTGCAGCGCCGAGGCGGCCTCAGCGCCAAGCCGGTGGTCTGCCGCCTCTTCCCGATGCGCCCGATGCTGACGCCCGACGGCCCGCGCACCTCGCTGCGCCCGGGCTGTCCGCACGCGACGCCCGACACATCAGCCGAGGCCGTGGCGACCTTCGCGGCCCTGCTCGCCGAGGCCGCCGACCTGCGCGGTGAGCTGATCGTCCCGTGCGCGCCCAGCGTCGTGGAGCTTTGCGCGGGCGTGTCGGTGCCCTGGGGCGAGTACGCCGAGATCGAGCGCGCAGGGTGCCAAGGTGTCGCGACCGCCGACGACGTCGCGGCGGGCCTCCGCGAGCTAGGCGCCGCCATCGCGTCCCGGGCGCCGGAGGCCGCTCAGCCCCTGGACCCCGACCACCTGGAGCGCCTGACGGGAACGCTGGCGCCGATGCTGGGCCAGCTGCACGGCGAAGCCTTCGCGCGGGCCCTCGGCGCGGTCGGCGGCGGCCCAGGCGGGCCCATCCCCAGCACCTGCCCGAAGCCCGCGGTGATTCACGCGCTCGAGGGCTCGTACCCGCTGCAGTTCGCGACCGCGCTGGCCGGCATCGGCGTGATTCGCCTGCTGGTGGCGGCCGTGGATCGTCACGAAGAGGCGCCCCGGCGCCCGCGGGAGGTGCTGTCAGCCTACTTCCGAGGCTTCCGCGCGCCGCCGGTCCACCTCGCCCTGGCCAACCTGCCCGTCGCCACCCTCGAAGCGCTGGCGGTCACCCCGGGCTTGTAAAGCCAGCCCGCCCTCAGCCCGCCAGCCCCGCCAGCGGCCGCGTCCCGTCCGCGCCAAAGCTGGTCGCCTCCACCCCCATCCCCTGCAGGATGGAGAGGAAGAGGTTCGCGACCGGCTCGGCGGTCGGCACGCGCATGTGCCGCCCCGTCTTCACGACGCCGCCGCCGCTGCCGCCGATGAGCACAGGCATGTTGGTGTGGGCGTGCGAGTCGCCGTCGTCCACCTCGCTCGAGAGGAACGCGATGGTGCTGTCGATGAGCCTGGTTTCGCCCTCTTGGACCTAGCTGAGCCGCTGCAGCAGCCCCGCAAACTGAGTGACCTCCCAGGTGTTGATGGTCTGGATGAAGTCCAGCTTCTGCGGGTCGCCCTGGTGGTGGCTCAGGTAGTGGTGCCCGTCGGATATCCCAAGGAAATCATAGACCCGACCGTCGCCCCCGTTGCCGATCATGAAGGTCGCGATCCGGGTCAGATCGCACTGAAACGCCAGCACGATGAGCTCGAGAAGCTGGGTGACGCGCGTGGCGTGGTCGATGCCGACCGTGGGCCTGGCCCCTGGGAAGCACTGCGTCAGCGTGGCTTCCTTCTCGATGCCGATCTCGAGCTCGCGGATGCCGGTCAGGTACTCCTCGAGCTTCGCCGTGTCGCTGGCGCCGAGGCGCGCCTGCAGCCGCGTCGTGTCGTCCATGACCCAGTCGAGCACGCTCTTTCGCTGAGCGCGCCGCCGCGCGACCTGCTCCTGCGTCAGGGTCAGGTCCACGCCACCGAAGAGGCGGTCGAACACGCTCGGGGGGCTGGTCTCCTTGGGCAGCGGCGTCTTCGGCCCGGCCCAGGCGATGGTGCGCAGGTATGCGCAGCTATAGCCGGCGTCGCAGTCCCCGGCCGTCCCGCCCGCGTCGACGCCGAGCTCCAGCGACGGAAAGCGCGTCGCCCCGCCCAGGGCCTGAGCCAGCCGCTGGTCCAGGGAGATGCCGTTGTTGATGTTCTCGTCGATGCCCTTGAGCGGCGGCTCGCAGGTCAGAAAGGCCGCGGTGCCGCGCGCGTGGTCGCCAGCGAGGGGCGCCACCGCGTTGACGTTGGTGAGGCCGGTGAGCACCAGCAGGTCGTCGCGCACCGACTGCAAGGGCTGGAGTATGGGCGGCAAGGCGTAACCGGCGCCCTCGGTCGTTGGGGTCCACGCGCTCAGGCGCACGCCGTTGGGCACGTAGAAGGCGACGAAGCGTTTGGGGGGCGCGAGGGCGTCGGCGGCGCGGGCCCGGCGGGTGCGGGGCAGCATCGCCTCGAGGAAGGGGAGCGCGACCGCGGCGCCGGCGCCACGCAGCAGGGTGCGTCGTGAGAGAGTGCGGTTCACGGCGACACCTCGGCTAGCGGGGGCGGCTCTGCGGGGGTTCGTTGGCGGAAGAGCGGGCTCATCGCGATGAGGACGACCAGCTCGCGGAAGACGTAGCCGCGGGCCGCCCAGGCCGCCGTGATCTCGTCGATCGCGCAGGCGTCATCTGGGATCTCGTTGCGCCCGAGCAGGTAGGTGAACATGTGGGTCGTGATGCAGCGGGCGGTCGCGGGGTCCGCCTTGATGAGCGCGGAGAGCTCCAAGGCGCCGTCGAAGCTGCGCCCGTCGGGCAGCACGCCCGAGGAGTCCACCGGGAAGCCGTCGGCGGACTCGCGCCACGCGCCGATGGCGTCGAAGTGCTCGAGCGCGAAGCCCAGCGGGTCCATCGACTCGTGACAGCTCGCGCAGTAGGGGTCGGTCCGGTGAAGCTCCATCAGGGCGCGGATGTCCAGCTCGACGCCGTCGGGGCCTGAGACGGGCAGCGAGTCCACGCCGGGGGGCGGCGGTGGCGGCTCGTCGCAGAGCAGCTTCGCCAGCACCCAGCGGCCTCGGCGCACCGGGGAGGTCCGAAAGGTGTGGGAGGTGACGGTGAGGATGGCGGCCTGACTCAGCAGACCGCGGCGCTGGGTGCCCTCGGTCGCCACGCGCACGAACGCGAGGTCTTCGGGGGCCGGCCCGGGGATGGCGTAGAACTCGGCGAGGCGGCCGTCGAGCCAGGTCGCCGGCGCGTCGAGGATGTCGAGGAAGCTGCCGTCGCTGTCTGCGTATTCCTTGAAGAGCAGCTCGGTCTCGCGCCGCATGGACTCGCCCAGCTCGGCGTTGAAGAGCGGATACTTCACCGAGTCGCGGAAGAGGCCGTCGAGGTTGCGCAGCTCAAGCCACTGGCCGGCGAACTGATCGACGATGATGTCGGCGCGCGGGTCGGCCAACAGCCGCCGCACCTGCGCTTCCAGGCTCGCGTCCTGCTGGAGCGTCCCGGCGGCCGCGGCCGCGAAGAGCTCGGCGTCCGGCATCGTGCGCCACACCGCGTAGGACAAGCGCGTCGCCAGCTCGTAGCCGTCGAGCGCGCGCGCGGTCTCAGACGTCGGCTCCGGGTCGGGTTCGGGCCGGAAGATGAAGTGGGGCGAGAGGAGGATGGCCCGAAAACCCAGGCGGAGGCGGCCTTCGAAGCCGAGATCGACGTCGAAGTCGCCCGCGTCCGCCGCGTCGGGGACCATCGGAGCCAGGGTCGCCAAGCGGTCCAGCTCCTCCTCGGTGGTCGGGCGCCGCCAAGCGCGATCGGCGAAGCGGCGCCACGTCTCGCGCAGGCAGGCGGCCTCGCCCAGCGCGACGGGGTCGCAGGTGAGCAGGGACAGCCGCGACGCGCTCGGGATGGGCGGCGCGACCCCGAGCGGGCCGATCACCGAGACGCGGTCGAGCAGCAGCCGGTCGCCCGTCATCGCGAAGCCCAGCGTGTGGTCGCCCGCGCCGAGCAGCACGTGCAGCTCTGCGACGCCGGGATCGGTCGCCGACGCCGCGAAATCCAGGGCGCCTGCCGGTGTGCCGTCGACGCTCAGCAGCGCCGCCCCCTGGCCCTGCACCAGCACACGGTAGCGCCCCGCGACCAGCCCCGTCAGCGTCGCGGTCGCCCCGCCGCTGCCGTCCCCGGCCCACGGGATGCCAAGCGGCTCACTCACCGGCGGGGCGAAGTCCTCCCCCTCGAGGTCGGTGACGCGCAGCTCCGCGCGAAAGGGCCCCTCGACCCGGATGTAGTCGATGAGCAGGTTGCGGTCGTGGCCCGTCGCCACGAAGAGATCGTTGAGGAACGCGGCCGAGACCGTGTGAGGGCCGGCCTCCGCGTGAAACGCCGCGTGGTAGCGCCCGGGCGCGTCGAAGGTCGCGGCGACCGGCACGACGGCCTCGGCGTCGTCGATGCGGAGGCCCATCGCGGCGAGGGCGTCGCCAGCTTGCGTGGCCAGGGCGCGCACCTCGACGAGGTAGGTCCCGGCGCCCGACGCCACGAACTCCGCACCGATGGCGTCGTTGGTCCACAGGTTCATCACTTGCCCCTGCTGCGCTCCCGACTCGGTGGGCAGGAGCTCCGCCTCGAAGAAGCTCTCCGCGGGCCGCTGGATCTCGAGGTGCAGCGCCTCGTCGACGAGGGCCAGCACCGCGCGCTCGTGCTTCTCGACGAGCAGGGGCGACACGCTCAACAAGGTCGCCAGGTTGTCGAAGCCCCGCCCGAGATCGTCGATGGGGAAGTCGTCCGCCGGCCGCGTCGTCGTCCCGGTCAGCGTCGCCACCGTCTCGTCGTACTCCACGCGGTTGAGCCGGTGGATGGTCAGGCGCCCCGGCTGGTCCACCCCCTCGCAGGACGCGGGTCCGCCCAGCTCGGCGTCCGCGCCGGCGTCGGCGTGCACGGCGGCATCCGCGCCAGCGTCGTCCTCACCCGCGGTCTCGCCGCCGCACGCGACGGCCGACACCCCGAGCAGGATCGCGCTCCACACCACAAGTGCTCGCCCGACCTTCATCCCGCCCCCACGGAGCCTCTCCCCGGTCGCGCGTCGCACCCGCGCGCGCCTCGGCTCAAAGTATCGGCATCCCGAGGGTCGGGGCAAACCTTGGCCCTCGGGGCCTATCCCGACACCAGCGGCAGGCGCGTGACCTGCCCGACGATGCTCTGGCCGCCCGCGGTGACGTAGACCTCGGGGCCGGTGCGCACCACGCTCCAGTCGTTCTGACGGCCCAGCAACTCGGCAAGCGGCTCGATCAGCTCGGCGCTGACTGCGAAAAGCGCGATCTCCTCGGCGCGATGCACCCGCGTCGAGGCCACGCGCCGCTGCAGCATCTCGGCGTCCTTGTGCGTGTAGACCGCGACCGCCTGCGCCGCCTTGCTGGCCCGATGAAGCCGCTCCGGGCTGGGGTTTCCGATATCGACCCACAGCTCGACGGTCCCGGTCAGGCTGCGACGCCAGAACGCGGGGTCCTCGGGCGTCGACACGCCGCGCCCCATCTCGAGCCCCTCGGGCCCGGACTCCAGCGCGAACGCGAGCACCCGCGTCACCAGGAACGCGTCGGTCTCCGAGGGGTGCTGCGCGACGCGCAACTCGAGCGTCTCGTAGACGCCACGGTCCACGTCGCTCAGCTCGATCCGAAACTTCAAAATCGTCGCAGTCAGCGCCACAAGCCGTCCCCGGTCCGTCATCCCAAGAGAACACCGCGCGCCCACCCGCGCAAACAGCCGCCGCGGCGCACCATCCAGAACCCGCGGCCCGCGGCACCGCACCTCGCCAGCCCGCCCCGCCCTCGCTACACTCGCGGCGCTCGCTCGCCCCTGCCCCCGAGTCCAATGCAGCGTCTGCAATCCCTGGTCGAGGTCTGCCACGCGCTGATGGCCGCCGCCGATCGCGACGAGGTCCTCGAGCGCATCCTCGAGGCCGGCCGCCGGCTGCTCTCCGCCGAAGACTGCTCCATGGCCCTGCTTGAGCCCGAGCGCGGCACCCTGGTCTTCTTCGCCATGGCGGGGAGCTCCAACCTCGACGAGTTCCGCATCCCCGCAGACCGTGGGTTCGCGGGCTGGGTGCTGGCGAACGGGAAGGGGGTCATCTCCAACGACGCCCCGTCGGACCCGCGCTTCCTGGCCGAGGTCGACCTGCGCACGGGCTACCGCACCCGGCGCATCGCGGCCGCGCCGGTCGTCCATCAGGGCTCGATCATCGGGGTCATCGAGGCGTTGAACTGCTCGATGCCCCAGGGCTTTCGAACCACCGATCTCGAGCTGTTGGGTGCCTTGGGCGGGCTGGCGGCGACCGCGATGGATCGCGTGCGCAGCGAGCGCACCGTGCGAAACGCCGAGACCGCGTACCGCGAGGATCTTCACGACCGTTTCCACCTGGTGACCGGCCGCAGCCCGGGGATGCGGGACGCGCTGGCCATCTCGCGGCGGGTCGCACGGACGCGCTCGACGGTACTGCTGCTGGGCGAGAGCGGGACGGGCAAGGAGGTGCTGGCCCGGGCCATCCACCGCTGGAGCGCGCGCGCCCAAGCCCCCTTCGTCGCGGTGAACTGCGTGGCGCTGTCGCCGACCTTGCTGGAGAGCGAACTCTTCGGGCACGAGCGGGGGGCGTTCACCGGCGCCACGAGCATGAAGCCGGGGCGGTTCGAGTTGGCCGAGGGCGGCACCATCTTCCTCGACGAGATCGGCGACCTGCCCCCCTCCCTGCAGACTCGGCTCTTGCGTGTGCTGCAGGAGCGCGAGTTCCAGCGCGTCGGCGGCACGCGGGACCTGCGCGCAGACGTGCGCGTCATCGCGGCCACCAACCGCGATCTGCGCCGCGACATGGAGGCTGGGCGCTTCCGCGAGGACCTGTACTACCGCCTCGCGGTGGTCACGGTGAGCCTGCCGTCCTTGACCGAGCGGCGTGAGGACATCCCGGAGCTGGCCCGGCACTTCGTCCGCCGCTCGTCGCGCGACGTGGGCCGCCCGGAGCTGCGCATCGACGACGACGCGATGGCGCACCTGCAGCGCCACCCGTGGCCGGGCAACGCGCGCGAGCTCTCCAACGTCATCGAGCGCGCCGTCGTCTTGGCCCAGGGCACCGAGATCGGCAACGCGGACCTGCCGCGGGAGCTGGTGCTGGCACCCGATCGTCCACCCACGGGCGCGTCGAGCGCGAGCCATCCCTGCGGCGTCGAGGATGATCTGCCGCTGGCGGACGCCGTGCGCGAGTTCAAGCGGCTGCGGATCCTGGCCGCCCTCGACCGCACGGGCGGCAACCAGCGGAAGGCGGCGGCGCTGCTCGGCGTGGCGGAGTCGAACCTCTCGCGCACCATGAAGACCTTGGGGCTGCGGACGGACGACGAGGGCTGAGCCGGGGCGACGCGCGCGCCGATCAGCCGTCGCGGTCCCGCGTCACCGGCCGCCGGCCGGCCTTCGCCTCACCGCGCTTCTTCTTGGCGTCGATCCGCCGCTCCTTGCTCGCCCGCGTCGGCCGGGTCGCGCGCCGCGGCGGGGGCGGCTCCAGGTGGGCCAGGATCAACGCCGCCAGCCGCTCGCGCGCCGAGTCGATGTTCCGCTGGCGCGAGCGGTGACTCTCGCACGCGACGGTCAGGGTCCCGTCCAGATTGATCAGCCCCCGCCTCGCGGATCGAATGCGCGCCTTCACGTCGTCGCCGATGGCCTCGGTGCGGTCGAGCTCGAAGCGCAGGCGCACGGCGGTGTCGCTCTTGTTGACGTGCTGTCCGCCCGGCCCCGACGCCCGCATGAACTCCCACGACATGTCGGCCGCCGGGATGACGACGGCTTCGGTGATGTTCAGCGGATCGTTCACGGCGCTCTCTCCACGGCGGCTCCGCCCGTACCTTGCCCGAGAGTCGTCCTGGACTCCAGACGTCGGCATCCCTACAGTCGCGGGTCGGCCCTCGAACCCACGCGGGCCGCTGGAGCCCCCATGAGACCGCTCTTCATCCCGGCCCTGCTGGCCGCCCTCATCCTCTCCCTCGGCTGTGGCGACACTCAAGACGCGGGCGGCACCGCCGCCGACATCGACGTCTCGACCGCCGTCGACCTCCCCGTCCAGCCCGACGCCGACGTCAGCGCGCTTCCCGACGTGGAGGTCATCCAGGACGTCGCGGTCACGCCTGACCAGACCTCGGACACGCCGCCGGCCTCTGGCGAGTTCGGCGCCCCCTGCACTCAGAACCTCGACTGCTTCAGCGGGTTCTGCGTCGAGGGCCCTGACGGCGACATCTGCACCAGCCTCTGCGCCCAGAGCTGCCCGGACGGCTTCCTGTGCAAGGGCATCCAGAACGCCAACCAGGACGTGACCTTCATCTGCCTGCCCAGCCTCGAGCGGCGCTGCACCCCCTGCCAAGATGACACCCAGTGCGGCGGCGGCGCCTGCCTGGAGCTCGACGGCTCCGACCGCTGCGCGCCGGCGTGCAACGTCGGCTCCGACTGCGTCGCGGGCTACCTGTGCCAGCCTGACGCGACCGGCGAGCACGCCGGCACCTTCTGCCAACCGACCACGGGAAGCTGCACCTGCAACCCCACCTCCGACGGCGGGCTGCGCACGTGCAGCGTCAGCAACGACGTCGGCACCTGCTTGGGGATCGCGACCTGCGAGCCGAACAGCGGCTGGAGCGACTGCACGGCCAACGCGGCGACGGCCGAGACCTGCGACGGCCAGGACAACGACTGCAACGGGCTGGTCGACGACGGGTCGCTGGGCGGCGGGGCCTGCGAGAACACGGTCGAGGGTGTGGGCAGTTGCGCCGGCTTCACGGTCTGCACGGGGCTTGGCGGCGTGGCGTGTCAGGGCCCACAGCCCGAGATCGAGTCCTGCGATTTCAAGGACAACGACTGCGATGGCACGTTCGACGAGGACTTCAAAACCGGCGACCTCTACACCAGCTTCGAGCACTGCGGCGCCTGCTACGTGAACTGCGGGCTGGGCTTCGCCAACGCGGCCGAGACGACCTGCGCGACCACCGGCCCGACCCCCCAATGCGAGGTGGTCGGCTGCGCGCCCGGCTTCGTGAAGCTGGGCGCGTTCCAGTGCATCCCCGAGGGCGCCAGCCTCTGCCAGGCCTGCGTCTCGGACGCGTCGTGCCTGGGCGAAGGCGCGGCCTGCGTCCCGCTCGATGACGGCTCATTCTGTGCGCAGTCCTGCAACTCCGCGGGCGACTGCCCCTCCGGCTTCGTGTGCGACGCGGTCGCGGGCGTGGCGTCGAAGCAGTGCGTCCCGGCCACGGGATCCTGCACCTGCAGCGCCGCCAACGCCGGCCTCGCCCGCCCCTGCCTGCAGTCGTGGACGCCCGCCGACCCAGGGCAGCCCGCCTACACCTGCAGCGGCCAGGAGATCTGCGGCGCCGGCGGCTGGGGTGGCTGCGAGCTGCCGTCGGAGCTCTGCGACGGCGTGGACAACGACTGCGACGGCGGCATCGACGAGGAGTTCCGCGACGGCGCCGGCAAGTACGGCCAGGTGACCCACTGCGGCGGCTGCGACATCTCGTGCCTGGCCCTCTCCTTCCCCAACGCCCAGCCCGTCTGCGACACGTCGGGCGCGATCCCGCTCTGCGACTACGGCTGCGCCCCAGGTTTCGTCGACGTGGACGGCGCGGCCGCCAACGGGTGCGAGTGCCAGCCCAAGCCCGGCGTCGACTTCCCCGACCCGCTCGGCATCGACTCGAACTGCGACGGCATCGACGGCGATCGCGCGTCGGGCCTCTTCGTGTCCAAAGCGGGCGACGACGCCGGCCCCGGCAGCTTGGAGTCGCCGAAGCGCAGCATCCAGGCGGCGATCGACGCGGCGAAATCCCAAGGAAAAACCAGCGTATTCGTAGCCACTGGCCTCTACGTGGAGTCGCTGCTGCTCGCCGACGGCGTCTCGGTCTACGGCGGCTACAGCGCGACCTTCACCGTGCGAGACGCGACCGCCTACCAGACCGCCCTGCTGGGCTTGGCCCCCACGGCGCAGCGGCCCGGCGCGGTCAACGGCATCGGCGTCGGGCAGGCGCCAGCGAACGACACGACCTTCGCCGGCTTCACGGTCTTCGGCGAGGACAACGACGCCAGCGGCGGATCGTCCTACGCCATCTATCTGCGCGACGTCGGCTCGGCCCTGCACATCATCCAGAACGTGGTCGTCGCCGGCGACGGCGGCTTCGGCGCCCCCGGGACCAACGGCTCCACAGGCATCGGGGGCACTCAGGGCTCCCCCGGCGTCGCGGCAAAGAGCACCGGCGTCCTGTGCGACTCGAGCGACATCGGCGCGGGCGGCGCGGGCGGCGTCCACAGCTGCGGCGGCACCTCGACCTCGGGCGGCAAAGGCGGCACTCGGGTGTGCCCCGACGCGCCCGACGACGTGCAGAACGTAGCCCAGACCCCCACGGCCGTGGAGTTCGGTGCCGACGGCGCGAAGGGAGGGGCCACGGCGGCGCTGGGCGGCGAGGCGGGCTGGCATCAGCTCGTGGGCGCGTCGAGCTGCGGGGTCTGCAGCTCGAGCAAGACGCACGCCAGCGACGGCGCGGACGGCGCGAACGGCGGCAGCGGCGCGAGCGGCGTGGGCGCGGCGCCTTGCACGGATTCGGACGGCTCGGTCAGCGGCGGGCTGTGGGTCGCGGAGTCCGGAGGCGCGGGCGGAGACGGCAAGGCGGGCGCGGGCGGTGGCGGCGGCGGTGCCGGCGGCGGCGTCGATGAGAAGGCCTCGTGCACCGACGCCAACACCAACTTCGTGCTGGGCGGCTCCGGCGGCGGCGGCGGGGCCGGCGGCTGCCAGGGCACGGGCGGCCAGGGCGGCGGCGGCGGCGGCGGCAGCTTCGGCATCTTCGCGACGTGGAGCGCGAACCCGGGCGCGCTGCCCGAGATCGCCGACAACGAGATCTTCCGCGGGCGCGGCGGCGTCGGCGGAGCCGGGGGCGTCGCGGGGATCGGCGGCGCGGGCGGCTTCGGCGCGCCCGGCGGCGGCTCGAACCAGGGCACAGGCAGCTTCCCGCTGAACTTCTGCGGTTCGGGCGGCGGTTTCGGCGGCAACGGCGGCGCGGGCGGCCACGGCGCGGGCGGCGCGGGCGGCTGCGGCGGCGCGAGTTTCGGGCTCTTCTTGAACCTGGGCGGCGCCAGCCCGTCGCTCGGGCCAGTTCAAAACAACGCCTACCCGACCAGCGGCCAGGCGGGCGGCGGCGGAGGCGGCGGGCCCAGCTTCGGCGTGCCCGGTCCCAGCGGCGCGACCGGCGTGCACAAGGCGACCAACTTCTAAGAAGACGCGGCGCGCGGCGGGCTGAACCGCCCGCGGAGATACGACTTTCCGGCCCACGCGCCGACGTGTAGGCTCCGCGCCCGTGAAGCCCACATCCGCCACGCCGCCGCGCAAGCCCGCGGCCAAACCGCCAAGGGGGCCCGAGAGCCCGCTCTTTCGGCGCTGGGCCGAGCTGGTGCTGCGTCACCCGTGGGTCGTGCTGGGCGCGACCTTCCTGATGTGTGCCGCCGCGGCGTGGGGTATCGCCACGCGCCTGACCATGGACATGACCATCGAGTCGTTCATGGACAACAAGTCCTCGGCGCTCCTCACGCTTGAGGAGTATCGCGATCAGTTCGGGCGTGACGACGCGTTCATCGTGCAGGCCGAGGGCGACGTCTTCTCAGCCGACTATCTCGAGCGCCTGCGCAAGCTGCATGAAGAGCTCGCCACCCTCGACATGGAGATCCCCAGCCTCGGCCAGCGGATGACCGACCGCGGCGGCGCGGCGCCGTCCGACGAGCCACCGCCCCCAGCAGTCGCCGCCCCCGACGCCCCAGCAGCGGAGGACACCCCCTCTGCCGACGACGCGTTCGGCGACTTCGAGGACACCGGCTCAGGCGACGACGCGACGCTCGAAGACGCCAACAGCGCGTGGGCCGATGAGTCCGGCGGCAGCGTGGTCGACCAGATCATCTCGCTGGTGAACTTCCGCAGGACCAGCGGCAAGACGGTCACGGACCCGAGCGGCCGCGACATCGTCCAGCTCAAGGTGGGGAAGTTCCTCGACCCGTGGCCCGCAGACGACGCAGCCCGCGCAGCGCTTCGGGACGCGGCGCTCAACGACCCCAAGATGGTCGATCAGGTCGTCTCCCACGACGGCACCATCTCGGCCATCGTCCTCCGCACCGAGTTCATGAGCCCCGAGGACCTCGAGCGGGTCGCCGACGAGCTACACACCGTGCTCGCGCGCCACAGCGTCCCGGGCTTCAAGCTCAGCCTCTCCGGCCTCCCCGAGCTGGCCGCCTCGCTCAACCGCATGATGCAGCGCGAGATCCGCAACCTCTTCGTCCTCGCCTTCGCCGCGCAGATCCTGATGATGTTCTTCCTCTTCCGGCACCCCGTCGGCATCTTCGGCCCCCTGGCCGTCGTCGGGCTGGCGGCCGCATGGACCTTCGGGTTCATGGCCTTCGTCGGGACCCCCGTGACGATGCTGTCCAACGTCCTGCCGGCCTTCATCATCGCCGTCGGCATCGGCGACTCCGTCCACGTGCAATCGGTCTACCGTGACGCGCGGCGCCGCGGCCTGCCCAACCACGAAGCCATCGTCAGCGCGGTGGCGGCGACCGGAAAGCCCGTCCTCTTCACGACGCTGACGACCATGTTCGGTCTGCTCAGCCTCAACTACGCCTCGATGAAGGCGGTCAACGAGATGGGCACCGCGGGCGCCATCGGCGTCGTCTTTGCCCTGGTCAACACGGTCACCATCCTGCCCGTGATGCTGTCCTGGAACCGAAAGGGCCTCCTCGGCGCGCCGCCGAAGGGTCACCACGACCTCATCGACAGGTTCCTCGACGTCTGCGGCAGCATCTCGGGCCGCCCCATCACATCCCCCGCCGGCACGCCGGTCGATCCGCGCCGTCGCCGCCTCGTCCTCGTCGTCGCCTTCGCGCTGACCGCGGTCGCCGGCTACGGGGTGAGCCAGCTCCGCGTCTGGCACAACCCCCTCTCGTGGATCCCGGCGGGCGACCCCACCAAGGTCGCGTTCGAGACCACCGACGAGCGCCTGGGCGGCGCCGCCAGCGTGCAGCTCCTCATCCGCACCAAGACCGATCTCGGCATGAAAGATCTCGAGCTGTTGCGCGGCCTCGAGGCCCTCGAGAAGCGCATCCGCGCGTACCAGGACCCCTTGGTGCCGGACCTTGTGGGCGCGTCGATCAGCCTGCTCGACGTGGTCAAAGAGACCAACCGCGCGCTGCACGGCGGCGACCAAGCCTACTACCGCCTCCCCGACACCCAGGCCGAGCTCGCCGACACCCTCTTCCTCTTCGAGAACGCCAGCCCGAGCGAGCTCCACCGCCTCGCCAGCGCCGACCTGAAGACCTCTCAGATGAGCTTGCGCGTCCGCTGGCTCGAGGCGACCTCGTACGGCCCCTTCACCAAAGACATCGACGCGGCCATCGTCGACACCATCGGCGACCGCGCCGAGATCAAGACCACCGGCGCCGCCTACACCCTCTTCGCCACGGTCTCCGCCCTCATCACCGACCTGCTGCGCAGCTTCGCGGTCGCCTTCGTGGTCATCACGCTCTTGATGATCGTCCTGCTGCGCGACATCCGGCTGGGCCTCGTCGCCATGGTCCCGAACCTGCTCCCCATCATCTACATCATGGGCTTCATGGGCTACGCCAACGTCCCCATCGACATGTCCAACCTGCTCATCGCGTCCATCGCCATCGGGCTCGCCGTCGACGACACCATCCACCTGCTGCACCGCTACAAAGTGAATCTCGAGGCCCACGGGAACGTCGAGGACGCCATCAACGAGGCCCTGCACCACTCGGGCCGCGCGATGACCTCGACCAGCCTCATCCTGGCGGTCGGCTTCTTCACTTACATGGGCGCCAGCCTCATCTCGCTGCAACGCTTCGGCTACCTCATCGGCCTCACCGCCCTCCTCGCGCTGGTGCTCGACCTCATCTTCGGCCCGGCCCTGCTCCGCTCGGTCTACGCACGCAAACCGCGACCCTCGACCCTCGACCAGGAGAACCCTCCCAATGCTGCAACTCCCGCCTAAAGCCGCCGCCCTCCTCGCCTTCGTCCTGCTCGCCGCGAGCGCCCCCGCCGCGCTCGCGATCTCCGCCGACTCCACCGACCCACGCGCCATCATGCAGGCCGTCGAGGACCGCCCCACCGGCGACAAGAGCGTCGGCCGCATGCAGATGGTCATCATCGACCAGGGCGGCAGCCAGCGCGTCCGCACCGTCCAGACCCGGATGATGGAGTTCCCCGAGGGCACCAAGCAGCTGATCCTCTTCGAGACCCCCGCCGACGTCCGAAACACCGGCCTGCTCACCGTGGACTACGACGACGGCGCCAAGGTGGACGACCAGTGGCTCTACTTGCCGAGCCTGCGCAAATCCACGCGCATCTCGTCGTCCGAGCGCTCTGGCGCCTTCATGGGCTCGGACTTCAGCTTCTCCGACATGGCCTCGCGCTCAGTCGCCGACTACGACTACACGATGGTCGAGCAGTCCGCGAAGGTCTCCGGCGAGGACTGCTGGCTCATCGAGGCGCGCCCGCGCACCGACCGCGCCAAGGAAGAGAGCGGCTACGTGAAGTCCCAGGTCTGGGTCTCGAAGTCCAAGGTCATGCCGGTCCAGTCCAAGCACTGGGTGCGCGAGGGCAAGAAGCTCAAGTACATGAAGTTCGAAGAGATTCGCTCCGTCGGCGGCATCCTCGTCGCCCACAAGATCAGCGCCCGCACGGTCAGCGGCAAGACCGCGCTGTCCACCACCGTCATCACGTTCTCGGACCTGCGCTTCGGCGACTCCACGGTCAGCGACTCCGACTTCACGCAGCGGCGGCTCGAGCAGGGCCTCTAAGCGCGGCGCCGGCTCTTGCTCCGCCGCCCCATAGCGCTGCTCTCGCTGCTGGTCATCGCCCTCACCGCGCCTCCGATTTCGCAGGCGCGAGCTGACGATTCGGAAGATGACGGCTTCGACTTCGGCGAGACGCCCCAGGTGCACGTCCTGGTGCCGGCCGAGCCGTCGCCGTGGGCCTTCACCGGGTTTCTTCGCAGCGACGAGGCGGTGTGGCTCGAGCGCTTCAAGGACAACCCGCTCGCAAAGGCCCGGCAGAGCCTCGACCTCGCCCTGTCCTACAAGAAGGGGATCATCCGGCTGCTGCTCACCGGCCACGGCGAGTACGACCTCGCCTACCTCGCCCAGCGCGACAGCTACGACAAGCCGACCCTGCGCGCCTACGAGTGGCAGGTCACGACCCGCGAGGCCTTCGTCGCGCTGTCGCTGGGCCGGGTCGAGCTCACCGCGGGCCGCCAGATCGTCGCCTGGGGCGAAGGCGACGCGCTCAGCCCGCTGGACGTGGTCAACCCCCGCGACATGCGCGAGCCCGGCCTCGCCGACCTCGACGACCTGCGCCTCGCCGTCCTCGCGACCCGCGTCGGCTGGTTTCGCGGCGCCCACCGCCTCGAGGCGATGATCATCCACGAGTCCGACTTCGGCTACCGCCCGGCCCCGCTGTCCGACTACAGCCCCTTCCGCGCCGTCATCGACGACAACCCCATCGCCCGCGACCTCATCGGCGACCGCGAGGTCACCTGGGAGCACAAGCAGCGCCGCTTCGCCCTGGCCCAGCAGGAGGGCTTGCTGCGCTGGGTGATGAAGGGGGCGGGCCTCGACGCCGGCCTCTACCTCGCCAGCGTGCTGGACGATCAGGGCGTCGTCTCCATCGACACCGCCGACCTCGCCGACGAAAAGCGCGTCCCCATCGGCTTGGACCACCGCCGCTACACGGTCTTCGGCCACTCGGGCGCGCGCTCCTTCGGCGACTTCCTGCTCAAGTGGGAGGCCGGCGTCGAGCTGCGCCGCCCCTTCACCACCGGCCGCCTCGACGACTTCGACCCCGACAACCCGCTCGCCTCGGCGGCCGCGCTCAGCTCGCTCGGCCACGCCGCGGGCGACCTGCTGAACACGATGCTCGGCCTGACCTACTCCGGCGTCACCGACCTCACCTTGGCCCTCGAGATCTCGAAGCCCTGGCTGCTTGGCGACATCGACGACCTGCTCATCGACGCCTCCGCGCCCTTCATCGCGCTCCGAGCCTCCTACACCACGCTGCGCGAGCGCCTGCGCCTGGACGCGGCCTTCTCGATGATCGGCTGGAAGGCCGAGCTGGGCTGGCTCATCCGCGCCCAAGCCACCTGGGCGGTCCGGGACGCCCTGCAGCTTCAGGCGGGCGTCATCACCTACCACCCGGGCGACGACTTCGGCCCCCTGACCGGGTTGGAGCGGCACGACCGCCTCTTCGTCGGGCTGCGTTGGGACTTCCAGATCCTGTGACCGCGGCGAGCGACCGCAGCGCTCGCGACCTGTGATAGCGTGCCGCCGGCCAGCCGCCTCGGCACTCCCCCTTGTCCCGGAGCCGCCCTATGCGCCCCTCCCTCGCCGCACGCGTCGCCCTCCCCTGCCTGCTCATCGTGGCCTGCGCCAGCCAGCCCGAGCCCAAGAAAGAGCGCGACCCGCGCGACTACACCCCGCCGGCCGCCGGGCACGAGTCTCCGCGCGTCGTCCTCGAGCCGACCCCGGCCGACGCCGACCCGCACATCAGCCGCTCCGCCGGCTTCCCGGGCGCCATCGTCGTCCTCTATCCCCGCGTCGTCCCGGTCACGCGCGAAGACGAGCTGCGCCCGGTCGCTGTGGGCGTGCAGCAGCGCCTCTCCGACTTGGTCCTCAAGGCGCTGCCCGGCCGCAAGATCGACCTGCGCCCCTTCCCCGAGCGCGCCTGCCCGCAGTCGGGCTGCACCGTGCCAGCCATGGGCGCCGTGCTCGCCTCCGTGGGCACCGGCTGCGCTGTCGTGGTCACGCTGAGCCCGCCCGGACGCTCCGATTCGACGCTGCGCCCCTGGGCCGGCGAGGTGGAGTTCAAGGGTGGCCCGGTCCCCTTCCGCGAGGCGCCCGAGTCGCGTATCACCGTCAAAGACATGGCCATCTGCGCCGACCTCGCCGCCACCGGGGCCGCCAAAGAGGCTGAGCTGATCCACGCCATCCGCGCCGCGTTCGGTCCCTGAGATCACGCCCGTAGCCGCGCCCGCCCCCCTCTCCACACCACGAGCCCGCGCATGAGCTTCCTCCAGAGCCTGTGGGATAGCCCGGTACAACTCGCCATCCCGCTCATCAGCGCCGTCATCGGCTGGTGGACCAACGTCGTCGCCATCCAGATGATGTTCCGCCCGCTGACCTTCATCGGCATCAAGCCGCTGTTGGGCTGGCAGGGCATCATCCCCGCCAACGCGCTGCGCCTCGCCAACACCGGGCTGAAGCTGGTGACGGAGAAGCTGCTCGATATCCGCGAGCTCTTCACACCCGAGGCCTCGCGCGAGCTGCTCGAGGGCCGCCGCGGCCACATCGAGGCCATGACCCGCCGCCTCATCGAGGAGAAGGCGCCCCAGCGCTTCCCCGCCATGTGGAACGCCCTGGCGCCCAACATCCGCGATCAGGTCGTCGCCAAGGCCACCGACGAGGTGATGCGCCTCTCCGGCGAGGTGCTGGGCGACGCCGCCGCCAACATCAGCGAGCTGCTCCACGTCCAGCGCATCGTCTCGGTCGCGGTGGTCGAAGACAAAGCGCTGATGAACCACATCTTTCAGAGCGTGGGCGCCGCCGAGTTCAAGTTCATCGAGCGCTCCGGCTTCTGGTTCGGCGGCCTCTTCGGGCTGGTCCAGCTCCTCATCTGGCTCATCTATCCGGCGTGGTGGATCCTGCCCTTCTTCGGGTTTCTGGTCGGCTACGCCACCAACCTTGTCGCCCTGCGCCTCATCTTCGACCCGAAGGAGCCGATGAAGGTCGGCCCCTTCACCTTTCAGGGCCTCTTCCACCAGCGCCAGAAGCAGATCGCGGTCGAGTTCGCCCAGATCATGACGGCCCGCGTGCTCAACGCCGAGAACCTGTTTCGCGAGCTGGCGACTGGCGATTCGCGTGAGACGCTGCTCGGCTACGTGCGGACACGCGTCCACCAGACCCTCGAGGATCTCAAGAAGAACCCGATGCTGGCGATGCTCGTGGCCGGCCCCGCGGGCGCTGAGCTGGAGGCCGAGATCCTCGAGGCCATCGAGCTCGAGATGTTCACCGACGGCGGCCTGGTCCACGACTTCGCCGACAAGTCCGACACCATCCGCGAGACCCTCATCGCCCGCATGTCGGTGATGGAGTCCGAGGCCTTCGAGGACGTCCTGCGCCCCGCCTTCAAGCAGGACGAGTGGAAGCTCATCCTCGCCGGCGCCGCGCTGGGGCTGGTGGCCGGCGTCGCGCAGCTCATCTGGCTCTTCGGCGACATGGTGCTGGGCGCGGGCGGCTGAGCGAGTCGCCGCGGCCGTCGGCGCCTACTTCTTGTCCGCCGCCGCGCCCGTGCAGAGGTCTCGGCAGGCCGAGAAGTTCTCGCGGTCGCAGGTCTCCTTGGGGTCCAGCTCCGCGGGCTGGCACCACTCGCGCTTGCAGTCCGAGATGCAGGCCTTCTCGCCCTGTCCGAAGCCCAGCGCGTACGCCAGGATGACGCCGATGATGATGACCACGGCGCAGCCTACAGCTCTCATGTGTGTACCTCGTCGCCGAGCCCGCGCTCAGGCTCACGCCGGGTCATAGCTCTCCGCGCCCAGTGACAGGTCGGGGATGTGCTGCCCGGGCGCCGGCGCCCAAGGCTCGTCGGCCATCTTCGGCGGCAGCACGTAGGGCGTGCCGTCGTAGCGGATGCGCTTGGCCGGCCAGACGAAGGTCCGCCAGAGGTAGACCGCCATGGACTTCTGATCGAGGGCCGGGTGGATGTGCGGCGCGATGCGCTCGGCGTGGGCGGCCGGGGCGAGGCTCCAGTGCAGCCCGGGGATCTCGTGGTGGATCGTGTGCCAGCCGTTGTTGAAGCTCCACCAAGCGAAGAACGGGCTGACGAAGTTCCGCGAGTGGTTGAACTGGCTGTCCGGGTCGCAGCCGTCGTGCTGCAGCAGGTTCATCGTGACGATGCCGAACGCGGCCCACAGGTGCGGCAGGTACCACCAGATCAGGAACTTCTGCCAATCGAGCACCAGCAGCACCACCGAGACCCCGATGAGCACGCCGGCCTCGATGAGCAGCTGCCTGAACCACCGCGGCCGCTGCTTGCGCATGGCCCGGACGAAGGCCCGCTCGCCGCTGACGATGCCCGGCGCGACCATCAGGAAGAACGCGATGCCGTTGAGCGGGTGCCAGCGAAACCGCGCCTTGGTCGTGCGCATCACGTCGCGCGCGCCCTCGGTGAACTTGTGGTGGCTGAGGTTGTGCCCGGGGACGAAGGTCGAGACCGGGTGGCCGTAGGTCAGGGTCAGGACGACCTGGAACGCGCGGTTGAGCGGCTTGCTGTGAAAAACCGGGCAGTGGATCGTGTTGTGCGTGATGACGGCGCAGAAAAACGAGAACGAGGCCACGGCCATCCACAGGGGAATCGCGAGCCACAGCGGCGGATTCAGCACCCAGGCGCACGCCACCAGCGCGAAGTATGTCAGTACGAAACCGATGGTGCGGCGGTCTTCGCGGAATCTCATAGTGGCCACTCCGGGCGCCCCAAAGGGTGAACCCGCGTAGCGCTATCACATTGAGGGCCGGCGTCAAAGGCGCTGGAAGTGCCACCGATGTGCCGAGCAAGTGCTCGGCAGATCCTATCGTTGTCGTCCACCGCGCTGCGTGATAATCCGGCGCCCCATAGCGGTACCCAACCGGCCCCTCGCAGCCGCACACCGCTTCGTTCACTCGCAGTGAGGCCGTCCGGGCTATGCGCACAGGCTCAGAACTCAATCAGGCGACCCGCCCCTTCATGGCCGAGGATCGCCCTCGCACGTGGCGACTGCTCGCGGTCACCCTGGGCCTCCTTGGCGCGGCCCTCACCGGCGTCGTGCTCCTGCCCTGGTGGCCCGCCAAGCTCGCCGCCAGCGTCCTCGCCGGCCTCGTCCTGGTGCGCGCCTTCATCTTCTACCACGACCACGTGCACGGGGCGCTGCTGCACGATTCGCGCGCCGGCAAGGCCATCATGACCGTCCTCGGCGTGTGGCTGCTGACCGTCCGCTCGGTCTGGCGCGAGACCCACAACTACCACCACAAGCACAACGCCAAGCTCATCGGCTCGTCCATCGGCTCCTTCCCGGTGCTCACGGTCGGCATGTGGAAGGCGCTGACGCCGGCCCAGAAGCTCGCCTACCGCGCCGTCCGCCACCCGGTCACCATCGCCCTGGGCTACGTCCCGGTCTTCCTGCTCGGCATGACCATCGCGCCTTTCCGCCGCGACCCGAAGAGCCACTGGATGGCCCCGGTCGCCCTGGTCATCCACCTCGCCGCCGCGACCCTCGCGGTCCACTTCCTCGGCTGGCTCACCGGCCTCTGCCTCGTCGTCCTACCCCTGGTCGTCGCCCACGGCGCCGGCAGCTACCTCTTCTTCGCCCAACACAACTTCCCCGACATGCAGCTACGCGACCGCCGCAACTGGGACTACACCTTCGCGGCGCTGAGCTCGTCGAGCATGTTCGAGATGAGCCCGCTCATGCACTGGTTCACCGGCAACATCGGCTACCACCACGTGCACCACCTCAACCACCGGATCCCCTTCTACCGCCTCCCCGAAGCCATGGCCGCCCTCCCCGAGCTGCAGAGCCCCGGCATCACCTCCTGGAAGCCCGCCGACGTCCTCGCCTGCCTACGCCTCGCCCTGTGGGACCCAGAGCAGAACCGCATGCTCACCTACGCCGAAGTCGAGAGCCGCGCCGCCGAGCCCGTCGCGTCCACCTGAAGCCGCCCGATCTCGGGCTGTGTTGTGAGGTGACGGAGTCGTGTCTTCGGTCCACCACGGAGGCACCGAGACACGGAGGGATGAAGGAACGCGAGGTGATCCCCCAAACCCGCGGCTCCGTGCCCCTCCGTGCCCCTCCGTGATGAATTCACAACCCCGTCCTCCCCTCGCGAGAGAGGGCGGAGGCGGCGAGCCGGGGCGGTGTTTTACCACGGAGACACGGAGACACGGAGGAGCACGGAGGCATGAACGAAGGGGATAGATCGCCTCAACCCGCGGCTCCGTGCCCCTCCGTGACGAGTTCACATCCCCGTCCTCGCCGGGCGAGAGAGGGCGGAGGCGGCGAGTCGGGGCGGTGCTTTACCACGGAGACACGGAGGCACGGAGGAGCACGGAGACATGAGCAGGCATGCGGAGGGGGGTGAACGAAGCCGGAGATCCCTCTGCCGGCGGCTCCGTGTCCTCCGTGTCCCTCCGTGCCCCTCCGTGATCAATGACCCACCCAGCACGCACCGACACGCTCTCACCCCGGGGGAATCCAACTCCTCCCGTGCCTCCGCGCCTCCGTGGCTAAAAAACCCACCCGGCGCGCACCGACACGCTCTCAACCCCGGGGAATTCAACCCCTCCGCGTCTCCGCGGCCAAGCCCACCCGGCACCCACCACAGCCCTCTCAGGCCGCGGCTTGCTTCTTGCGGAACTTCTTCAGCTCGCCGTCGATGATCCAGCGGACGGCCCAGGGGGCGTGGCGGACCATGAAGTAGGTGAAACTTCCCATGGCGCCGGGGACGACGTGGTACTTGCCGCGGCGGATGGCGTTCAGCAGGCTGTGGGCGACCTCGTCGGCGCTCAGGGTCTTCACTTCGCCGGCGATCGCTTTGGTCTCCGGCGGCTTGATGCGGTTCTCTTCTTCGAGCTGCGGCGTGTCGGTGTCGGGCGGGAAGATGACCGTGATGCCGACGTTCATGTCGAGCAGCTCTTGGCGCAGGCAGTCGGAGTAGCCCGTCAGGGCGTACTTGCTGGCGGCGTAGGCCGTGTAGCCGTAGATGCCCATGAAGCCCAGCATCGACGAGACCATCGCCACGTGGCCGCTGCGCTGGGCGCGGAAGTGCGGCAAAAACGCGCTCGTCACGTTCACGGCGCCGAAGTAGTTGACCCGCATCATCGAGTCGTAGACCTCGCCCGTGGTCTCGAGGGCGGTCGCGGGGTGGGCGATGCCCGCGTTATTGATGAGGATGTCCAGCCCGCCCATGCCGGCGAGCACCTCCTTCGCGGCGGCTTCGACCTCAGCGCGGTCCGCGATGTCCATCGCCGTCGCGCCAAGCTTCTGCTCGGGTCGCGCGATGCTGCGCAGCTCGGCGAGGGCAGCGTCCAAGCGCTCCTGGCCGCGCGCGGCGATCCAGACGTGGGCGCCGTAGCCCGTCAGCAGTCGCGCCAACGAGAGCCCAATCCCACTGGAACCGCCCGTCACGAAGACGCGCTTACCCCGGTAATACTGCTCCATCTCTCCCACCTGCGTCAGCTGTCCCGGACCATTTGCGGCGCAGACTGGCACAGGCGGCGCTACCTTGAAAGGCGCCCGACGAGCGCCCTGATCCATGAAGCGGAAGTGGCGACACATACCGAGCGCCCGTTTTGACACCTTGGAAAGCCGCCGAGCGAGCGCTCGCCTTGCCTTTGGGCGGCTGGGTGCCTGGGAGCAGACTCACCGCGGGTTCACCCGCAATCCGAGCGCTCGTCCCGGTGTAAACTCAGGGCTTTGCGTGGCTTTTCTGTGCGCTGCACATAGTGCGCGGCTGGCTAAGTGTGGCATTTGGCAACATCGATTCAGCAAACCGGGCGTTCGCTCGGATGAGGTGAACAAGTTCTGTTGTGTCCTCGCGAAGTTGCGGCAAATGCACGCCAGTTGACACGTCGCCAGCCCTGACGCATATCACGCGCCACCGTCACCTCTCGTAATTGCCTGGGACCGGAGAACGAACGAATGCGAAGCGCCAGCGAACGAACGCCTTCCGGAGCCCGCACCGCCGAGAGCGCCCAGGCCCACACGCCGACCCCGGTGACCTACGACCCGAACTGGACCATCGCCAACGCCTTGGTGCGCGCGGCCAGCGGCGTCAACCCGGACCCCGACGCGGGCATGACGTTTTTGGCCGACGACGGCGGCGAGACCCGGCTGCGCTTCGCCGAGGTGCTCGCGGAGACCCAGCGCCGCGGCCGCCACCTCCTGGCCCTCGGCCTCGACAAGGGCGACCGCGTCGGCTTCATCGTCCCCGACCCCATGGAGTTCGTGCTGACCTTCCTCGGCGCCACCAGCGTCGGATTGATCCCCGTGCCGCTCTACCCGCCGCTGGGCATGGGCAAGATCGACAGCTACGTCCGCGACACCGCCCGCACCCTCAAGATCGCGGGCGCCCGCATGCTGCTCACCCAGAAGAAGGTGCAGCCCATCCTCTGGTCGCTCATCGACAGCGTCCCCACCCTCGAGAACATCGTCTGCACCGAGGCCATCGTCGGCCCCCCGCCCGCGCTGACCAAGCCGGTCCCCGAGGTCGCCCCCGACGACACCGCGTTCCTCCAGTTCACCTCGGGCAGCACCGCGGCGCCCAAGGGCGTGGTCGTCACTCACCGCAGCCTGGGCGCCAACGCCTGGGCCATCATGGTCGCGGGCCTCCAGACCGACATCCGCACCGACGTCGCGCTGAGCTGGCTGCCGCTCTACCACGACATGGGGCTCATCGGATTCGTCATCGCGCCGCTGGCCATCCCCATCTCGTCGGTCTTCATGCCGACCATGAGCTTCATCAAGCACCCGTCGCGCTGGGTCGAGGCCCTGAGCAAGTACCGCGGCACCATCACCTTCGCGCCGAACTTCGCCTATGGCCTCGCCACCCGCCGCACCTCGGCCGACAAGGCCGCCAAGCTGGACCTCAGCCAAGTGCGTGTCCTCGGCGCCGGAGCGGAGCCGAATCACCCCGGCACCCTGCGCGCCTTCGTCGACCACTTCGCGCCCGCCGGGCTGAAGGCTGAGGCGATGATGCCGGTCTACGGCATGGCCGAGGCCACCCTCGCGATGGCCTTCAGCCGCCTCGACCAGCCCCTGCGCGTCGACGTCATCGACGCCGGCACCTACCAGGACGACGGGCGCGCCATCCCTGTGGCCGGCGGCGACATCGAGCCCGACGCCCGCCGCGTGGCCGGCCCCAACGGCCGCCTCGAGCACGTCTCCTGCGGCTTCGTCTTCCCCGACCACGACCTCGTGATCATGGACGAGGACGGCCGCGAGCTCGGCGAGCGCACGGTCGGCGAGATCGTCTTCCGCGGCCCCAGCCTCGCCGCCGGCTACTTCGAGAACAGCGAGGCGACAGCTAGCGCTTTTCGTCGTGACGGCCTGCGCACCGGCGACCTCGGCTACATCGCGGGCGGCGAGATCTTCGTCACCGGGCGCAAGAAGGACCTCATCATCCTGAACGGCCGCAACTACGACCCCCAGAGCATCGAGTGGGTCGCCGCCGAGGTGCAGGGCGTCCGCCGCGGCAACGTCGTGGCCTTCTCGCGCGCCGCCGCCAACACCGAAGAGCTCATCGTCGTCGCCGAGGTCAGCGCCGGCGCCGACATCGAGGCCGTGACCACCGAGGTGCGCCGCCGCCTCCGCGAAGAGCTCGCCCTCAACCCCGCCGACGTCCTGCTCTGCCCGCCCGGCACCCTGCCCAAGACCACCAGCGGCAAGCTCCAGCGCGCCCGCGCGTCGCAGCAGTACGTCGCCGGCACCCTGGGCACCGAGGGCGTCCGCACCATGGGCGAGCGCGGCGCCAAGCTCACCGTGGCCAAGCACGTCGCACGATCCATGGTCAGCCGCGTCCGCCACACCGTGCGCGACCGGGCCTCCGGCCTCGTCGAGACCATCCGCCAGGTCACCGGGCCGCGCTCGCGCGCCTGAGCCTCCTCCCCCGTTTTCGTCAGTTTCCCCTGTCCCCACCTGCCTCGGCAGTAGCCGAGTCCCGACGGAGTGCCGCCGTGTCCACCCAAGACGAGGTCGAGGTCTCGTACGACGTCTCGAACGATTTCTTCCGGCTGTGGCTGGATGAGAAGATGAACTACACCTGCGCCCTCTACGGCGACGAGGACATCACCCTCGAAGAGGCGCAGAACCGAAAGCTCGACTGGCTGTCGCGCGCCGCCCGGGTGACGCCTCAGTCGCGCGTGCTGGACATCGGCTGCGGCTGGGGCGCGAACCTCGAGCACCTGTCGAAGGTCGAGGGCGTCCGCCACGCGACGGGCATCACGCTCAGCCGCGAGCAGCTCGCCGAGGTCAAGGCGCGCAACCTGCCGAACGTCGAGGCGTTGCTCTGCGACTACCGCGACTTCGAGCCCACCGAGCGCTACGACGCCATCATCTCCATCTGCATGATGGAGCACATCTCGACGCCGGAAGAGGCGCGTGAGGGCAACCACCTGTCCCTCTATCGCGACTACTTCAAGAAGGCGCACTCCTGGACGAACCCGGGCGCCTGGTTCGGCCTCCAGACCATCCTGCGCAACCGCGTGCCGCGAAACCGCGCCGATCTTCAGGATCTCGGCTTCGTGACCTACGCGATCTTCCCCGGCGGCCTCTCGCTGCGCCTCGAGGACGTCATCCAGTCCGTGACCCCTTACTGGGAGGTCATGGAGGTCCAGACCCGCCGCGTCGACTACCAGAAGACGTGCGCGGAGTGGCTCGCCCGCATGCGCAGCCACGAGGCTCACATCCGCGACCGCTTCGGCAGTCAGGTCTTCGACGACTACGACCGCTACCTCCGCACCTGCGTGCGCGCCTTCGACCAGCACTACCAGTCGCTGGCGCAGTACGCCCTCAAGCGCGTCGACTGAACCCAGTCCCGACGCCGCGCCCCCACCCCATCCGTCTCATCTCAGGAGAGATCCGTTGAACGATTCCGAAATCATTACGCTCTTGACCCAGGCCCTCAACTCCGTCGCCCCGGGCTGGTCCAAAGAGGTCAAAGAGCTGCGCATGGACCTCAAGATGCGTGACCTGTCCATCGACTCGGTCGCCACCATGGAGATGGTCGGCTTCGTCGAGGAAGAGATCGGCGTGACCTTCCCCGACGAGGACCTCGCCAAGGTCAACAAGATCGGCGACTTGGCCACTTTGATCCGCGAGGCGCGGAAGTAGGTCCCGGTCATGGCAGCCAAACACGATGGCGGCGGCGCCGCGCGAACAGGGCAGCACAGCGCGACGGACGCCATCGCCATCGTGGGCATGGGCTGCCGCTTCGCAGGCGCGGCCGACCTCCAAGCCTACTGGCGGATGATCGTCGAGGGCCGTGACGCCTTTGGCCCGGTCCCGGCTGACCGCTGGGACCAGGCCGCGTTCTTCGACGCCAACGCCCGACAAGCCGACAAGAGCTACGCCCCCACGGGCGGCTTCATCGCGGACGTGCGCAGCTTCCCGGCCGTCGCGCTCCAGGTGCCGCCGCGCCGTGTCGAGGTCATGGACCCGCAGCAGCGGTTCACGCTCGAGACCGCGCTCGAGGCGGTCGAGGACAGCGGCCGCACGCCCGCCGATCTGCCAGCCCGCACCGGCGTCTTCGTCGGCGTGACCGCTGTGGAGTACCGCACCCTCTCGGCCATGCGGATCGGCGCCCAGCTTATGGCCAGCGGCGCCCTGGGCGAGGCCCCCGAGGACGCCGAGGTCTTCGCCCGCGCGGTCGAGCGCATGGCCCCGCCGCGCCCCTTCACCGCCCCCGGCCTGCTCGCCAACATGGTCGCGGCGACGGTCGCCCAAGAGCTGCGCCTCCACGGCCCCGCCTACACCACCGACGCCGCCTGCGCCTCGGCCCTGGTCGCGCTCAACGACGCCGTGATGTCGCTGCGCACCGGCGCCGTCGACGCCGCGCTCGCCGGCGGCGTCTACCTCTGCCTCACGCCCGAACACCACATCGCCTTCTCGCGCATCGGCGCCATCTCGAAGTCCGGCCGCTGCCTGCCCTTCGACGCCCGCGCCGACGGCTTCGTCCAAGGCGACGGCGCCGGCATGGTGCTGCTGCGCCGACTCGCCGACGCCGAGCGCGACGGCGACCGCATCTACGCCGTCATCCACGGCATCGCGACTAACAACGACGGCGGCGGCGAGGGCCCCATGGCCCCGGTGCGCTCAGGCCAGGTCGAGGTCGTGCGCGCCGCCTGGCAGAACGCCGCGCTGGACACCAGCCTCGCCGGCTACATCGAGACCCACGGCACCGGCACCTCGGTCGGCGACCAGATCGAGTTCGACGCGCTCTGCGAGGCCCTTGGCGACGGCGTCGAGTCCGTAGCGCTCGGCTCGTCGAAGGCCAACGTCGGCCACACCATGTCCGCCGCGGGCATCGCCGGCATCATCCGCGCCGCCCTCGCCGTGCACCACAAGACCCTGCCGCCCATGGCTGGCTTCGAGTCGGCCAAGCCCGAGATGGGCCTCGAGGGCCGCCCCTACTACATCCCCACCGCCCCCGCGCCCTGGACCCGCGCCCGCCGCGTCGCCGCGGTGAGCTCCTTCGGGTTCGGCGGCACCAACGGCCACGTGGTCCTGGGCGACCACACCGCCCCGAACGCCGCGCAGGCCGAGCAGGCCGAGCTGCTCTTGATGTCCGCCCCCGATCTCGGGCGGTTGCGCGATCTCGCGGCCCGCACCGCGGACGCCGTGGAGGCCGACGCCTCGATCCGCGTCGCCGGGCTCGCCCGCGCCTGGGCCATCCGCCGCGCCCAGCCCGCCCGCGCCGGCATCATCGCCCGCGACCGCGCCGAGCTCATCGCCGGCCTCCGCGCCGTCGCCGAGGGGCGCCCGGCCGCCGGCACGGTGGTCGGCGAAGCGCCAGAGACCCCGCCGAAGCTGGCCTTCCTCTACCCCGGCCAGGGGGCCCAGCGCCCGGGCATGCTGGCGGACGCGCTCCAGCGATTCCCCGATTTCGCTGCTGCCATCAGCGAAATCGAGACCACCCTCGCCTCCTCGCTGCGCCTCCCGCTCAGCCACCTCATCTACCCCGAGCGCCGCGCCCAGCCCGTCGACGCCGAGACCGCCGCGGCCGAGCTTACCGCCACCGAGCACGCCCAGCCCGCGCTGCTGGCGGTCGCCGTCGGCCTCACCCGCGTCCTCGAGCGCGCCAACGTCCGCCCGGACGTCGTGCTCGGCCACTCCGTCGGCGAGTTCTCCGCCGCGGTCGCCGGCGGCGTGCTCAACCCCGCCGACGGCGCCCGGCTGGTCAGCGCACGCGGCGCGGCCATGGCGAAGCTCTCCGGCGATCCCGGCGCGATGCTCGCGGTCGTCTGCGACGCGGCCACCGCCGAGACCCTGCTCGCCGAGGGCGCGGTCGTCGCCAACGTCAACCACCCGCGCCAGGTCGTCATCTCCGGCACCAGCGCGGCCATCGACGCGGTCGCCGACAACGCCGCCCGCGCCGGGGTTGAGGTGGTCCGCCTCAACGTCTCCCACGGCTTTCACTCGCCGATCTTCGAGGGCCTCGACCTCAGCGCCACCATCGACGCGCTGGACCTGAAGGCCCCGTCGCTGCCCGTCGCGTCATGCATCCAGGGCTCGCCCTACGCCAGCGCCGACGATGCCCGCCAGGTCTTCCGCGACCACGCGACCTCGCCGGTGCTCTTCACCCGCGGCCTCGAGCAGTGCCAGGCCTTGGGCGCGAACCTCTACCTCCAGGTCGGCGCCGGCGGCCCCCTGCGCAGCTTCGCCCGCGGCACCCTGCCCGCCGGCCAGCTCGGCATCCTCAGCCTCGCGTCCAGCGAGGATCACGACGGCGGCGCCTCGCTGCTCGAGGGGCTGGCTCAGCTCTACGTCCGAGGCGTCCCGGTCGACGTGTCGGCCTTCACGGCCCAAGCGCCGGTCGCCAGCGCGCCGCCGACGGTGCTCCCCCGCGAGGAGTACTGGATCATCCGCGACACGGCGCAGCGCCCGACGCTAACGGCCGGTTCGCGCGACGCCGCGGCCCCGGCTACGGCGGTCGCCACCCCCTCGGCTGACCAGGAGATCCCTGCCGCCTCGGGCCAGTCCCGCGCCGACCGCGTCCTGGCCGCCGTCGCCAAGGCGAGCTCCTATCCGCTGCACGCCCTGCGCCCCGAGATGAAGCTCGGCGACGATCTGGGCTTCGACTCGATGATGGTCGCCGACCTCGCCGAAGAGCTGACCAAGGTCATCCCCGGCGTCCAAGGGATCCCGCGCGAGATCCTCATCAACAGCCCCACGATTCAGGACATCATCGACTTCGCTGAGTCGCCCACCGCCGCCGTGGCGGCCGCCGACGACGACGCCCCGCTTCGCCGCTACACGCCGGTCTGGCTGGACGCTCCCCTTCCCACCGCGGGCATCACCCCCGCCGCCGCCGGGCGCCGCTACCTCCTCGCCGGCCCGGGCGCCCTCGCCTGCGCCCAGACCGCCGCCGCCCTCGACGCCCAGGGCTACGTCCGCGCCGACGCCGACGCCCCCAGCATCGACCTGCTCCTCTACGCCGCCTCCTTCGACGCCCCCCTGCCTGTCTCCGCGGTGCTGGCCGGTGAGGCCGACGCGCCCGACCCCGCCGCCGAGCTGATCGCGCTGCTGGCGGCCCAGAAGAACAGCCCCGACGTCGCACTCCTGCGCCGCGACGACGACGTGTTCGCCGAGGCCCTCACCGGCGCGGTCCGCGCCCTGGCCCGCGAGTGGACCGAGTCCCGCGTGCTCTCGCTGCGCACCGACGACCCCGCCGCCCTCGCCGCGGCCCTGCCCGCCGCCCTGACCTCCAGCGACCGCAGCGTCGACGTCCGCCTCGTCGACGGCCGCCGCCAGGTGGCCGGCACCGCCGAGATCACCCAGGCGGCAGCGACCGATTTCGTCGACGCCACCGACCTCGTCCTCATCACCGGCGGCACCCGCGGCATCGGCCTGGCCTTCGCCCGCGAGGTGCTCCAAGCCGGCGCCCGCTGCCTGCTGGCCAGCCGCAGCGGCGAGTCCGCCGAGACCCAGGCCCTCGCCGCCGAGTTCCCCGGTCGCGTCGACGTCATCGCCGTCGACGTCACCGACCGGGACAGCCTGCGCGACGCCGTGGACGGGCGCGCCGTCACCGCGCTCGTCCACGGCGCCGGCGCCCTCGCCGACGGTCCGGTGGAGCAGGTCGACGCCGCCCGAGGGCGACAGGCCCGCGCCGTCAAAGCCACCGGCCTGCTCAACGCCATCGCCGCCAGCGGCCCCCAGCTTCGCTCGGTCCTGGTCATCGGCTCCTGGGCGGGCCGCTTCGGCAGCCGCCACCAGGTCAGCTACGCCGCCGGCAACGCCCTGGCCTCAGCGCTCACCGCCGCCCTCCCCGACCGCATCCGCGCCACCAGCGCCGAGTTCGGCCCCTGGACCTCCTCGGAGATGGTCGCCACCATCCCCAAGGCCATCCAGTCGGCCATGCGCGCCGAGGGCGTCGACTTCACCGGCGACGTCGCCGGCATGGGCGCCCTCCGTGGCGTCTGGGGTCAGCCGCTGGGCCCCGTGGTCATGGGCCGCCGCGTGCCTCAGAGCACCCTGCGCGTCGACGAACGCCACCACCTCGACGTCACCACCCACCCCTTCCTGCGCGACCACGCCATCGAGGGCGTCCCGGTCCTGCCGCTGGCCTCCGCCGCGACCATGCTGGCCGACGCCGCACAGCTCCGCCCTCCCTTTTCCATCGAAGATCTCACGCTTTTTTCCGGGATCGCGGTCAGCGACCCGGTCGGCGTGAAGGCCAGCGTGCGAGGCGACCGCGCCGAGCTACGCGCCGGCGCCCGCGACACCCTGAGCTACAGCGCCAAGGTGGTAAGCCAGCCCGAGATCCCGTCGACCCGCACCCCGCGTGAGGGCGGCGCCCCGCCCAGCCTGACGCTTCAGTCCTTCTATAGCGGCATCACCTTCCACGGCCCGCTGCTCCAAGGCATCACCTCCATCGAGACCGTGGGCGACGACTTCATCCGCGGCCGCGTGCGCACCAGCCGCCCCGCCGACTGGATCCCGGCCAGCGACCGCGAGGCCTGGGCCATCGACCCGCTGACCCTGGACAGCGCGCTGCAGCTCGCCGGCTACGTCGCGTGGGTGCGCCACGGCCGCGCCGGCACCCCGGTCGGCATCCGCCGCTACACCCAGCTCGCCCCCCTGCCAGCCGGCGAGGTCTCGGCCGAGGTCTGGTTCGACGACGGCGACGAGGATCGCTTTACGGCCACGGTGATGCTGCGCGACGACGCTGGGCAGCTGCTCGCGCTCGCCGAGGGCGTGACCGGTCAAATGCGCCAGGTCGAGGCCTCCGATTCGTCAGACGCCGCCGCCCAAGACGACGACGGCCTCGCCGGCTTCCAGGTCAAGCGCGAGTGGGTCGATCTCACCCAGTGGCCCGGCTACAAGGACCTCATGTTCCGCCTGCAGGGCGTGAAGATGCTGGGCCTCGACAACCCCTACTTCGACGTCCACGAGGGCACGGCGAAGAACACGTCGATCATCGGCGGGCGCGAGGTCATCAACTTCTCGTCCTACAACTACCTCGGCCTGTCGGGCGACCCGCGGGTGCGCGCCGAGGTGGTCGAGGCCATGGACCGCTACGGCACCTCGGTCAGCGCCTCGCGCGTGGCCAGCGGCGAGCGGCCCTTTCACCGCGAGCTTGAAGACGGCCTCGCCCAAGCCCAAGGCGTAGAAGCCGCCCTGGCCTTCCCCTCCGGCCACGCCACCAACGTCTCGACCATCGGCCACCTCTTCGGGCCCAACGACCTCGTCATCCACGACGAGCTGATCCACGACTCGTGCATCCAGGGCATCAAGCTGGCCGGGTCGGCGCGTCAGGGCTTCTCCCACGACGACCCCGACCACGCGCGCTCCATCCTCAAGAAGCTCCGCCGCCACTACGAGAAGGTGCTCATCCTGGTCGAGGGCGCCTACTCCATGGACGGCGACCTCGCCAACATGCCCGCGCTGATCGAGCTGCGGCGCCAGTACGGCTGCATGCTGATGGTGGACGAGGCGCACAGCTTCGGCACCGTGGGCGCGACCGGCCGCGGCGTCGGCGAGCACTACGGCATCGACCCGACCGAGGTCGACATCTGGATGGGCACGATGTCGAAGTCGCTGGCGTCCATGGGCGGCTGGATCGCCGGCAGCCGCGCGCTCATCGACTACATGCGCTACACGACGCCGGGCTTCGTCTTCGCCGCCGGCATGACGCCGACCCTGGGCCAGGCGGCGCTCTCGTCGCTGCGCTACATGCGCGAGGAGCCCTGGCGGGTGCAGCGCCTCCAGTCGAACGCTCGCTACTTCCAGCAGGAGCTTCACAAGCGCGGCGTGGACACGGGGCTGGCGACCGGCCTGTCCCCGGTGGTCCCGGCCATCACCGGCGACTCCATGCAGGCGCTCCACCTGTCGCAGCGCCTGCTCAATCAGAACATCAACGCCAAGCCCATCATCTTCCCGGCGGTCGCCAACGACGCGGCGCGCCTGCGCTTCTTCGTCACAGCGCTCCACACCGAGGCCCAGCTCAGCCACACGGCCGAGCGGGTCGCCGAGACCTTGGCGGAGATTCGGCGGGAGATGAAGCGGTAAACCCGCCAAGCGCCGGTGTAGTCGACCTGTGGCTGTGCGACCCGGCGTCGCCAGGGTTCGCCGCGCTCGCCGGCGAGGTCCTCGCGCCCGACGAGCACGCCCGCGCCGAGCGCTTCACCCACCGGCGCGCCAAGACGGTATACCGAGGCGCGCGGGCCTTTCTGCGCCAGACCCTGTCGCGGTATTCGGAGGTCCCGGCGGCTGAATGGCGGTTCAGCCAGGGCGAGCACGGCAAACCCTTCGTGAGCCAGCCGATCTCGGGCGTTAGCTTCAACCTCTCGCACACCGAGGGCCTCGCCGCGGTCGCCGTGGCCAGCCGGGGCGAGGTGGGCTGCGACGTCGAGCACACGGGCCGCCGCGGGCGCCTCGACGCCATCGCCAAGCGCTTCTTCACGCCGGGCGAGCTCGCCACCATGGAGGGCCTCGAGGGTGCCGACCGCCGCGGGCGCTTCTTCGAGATCTGGACGCTCAAAGAGGCCTACTGCAAGGCGCGAGGGCTGGGGCTTCACCTGCCCACGACGAGCTACGCGGTGCTGCCCGGTGGCGATGGCGCGCTCCGGGTCGAGGTCACGCCCGCTGCTGCGGACCCGACGCCCGAGCTCTGGCGCTTCTACTCGGCGGCGTGGGGGCCGGATCACCGGCTCGCCGTCGCCGTCGACGGCCCGCTCGAGCGCGTGCGCACCTTCGCGGCGACCGCCGACGGCGGCTGGTCTGCAGCATAGCGAGGGCCGCGTGGTCGCTCAGCCGTCGGTGACGTCGATCCCCACCGGGTCGTCGCGCAGCATGCGCGGGACGAGGATGTCGCGCTCCTCGTGGGCCATGTCCTCGCTGACCAGCTCCATGACGCTGCGGAGCGCGGCGAGGAACTGCGGTAGCCCCACGTCTTGCTCGTCCAGCAGCGGGTCGAGGCGGGCCAACCGGGCGTGCTGCTCGCTGTGAAAGCGGACCACGTCGCGGGTGTTCACTTTGCCCCAGTTCGTGGACTCCAGTAGTGCCGGAATCAACACGTCGTCCTCGTAGTCCAGGTGCGCGGCGACGTGACGCACGAAGGCGCGCGCGGCGGCGACCAGCTCGGCGGTGGGGCCCGAACGACCAGTCGAGGACTGGCGAATCAGGTGATTGAGGGTCTCCATCGCTTGACGCAGCGACGCGTGGTCGTCGAGCACCCGTTGGCGGATCTCGTCGAGCATGGGGCCTCCTCAGAGCCGCAGGGGGCTCCGGTGTACGGTCCTGGGGCGAACCGCACGCCAGATTCAGAGCAAGATCCACGCCACGCCGCGCCGATGATCGCGCGAAGAGAGAGGCCAGATCGCTCATTGGCGCCCCGGGCGCGGCTCCGAGCCCCGCTCAGTCGGTGTCGAGCGGATCGTCCAGCTCAGCCGGCCCGACCAAGCGGCGCTGGGCGGCGTCCTTACGGAGGTGGGGCCACACGTCGCGTGCGAGGACCGCGAGCCGGCGCTCGGCGTCGCCGCGCTTCAGCTCTTGGCTGCGCACGCGCTCGACCCGCTCGGCGAGGGCTCGGCGGAGGGCGTCGCCGGGGCGCTCGCGGGTCAGCGCGCAGAGCTCGGAGAGGAGCCGGCGCACGTCGGGCGCGTCGATGGGGTTTGGGGTCGCACCGGCGGGCGGGCCTTTGGGCGGTGGGCCGGACGCGCTCATCCACGCCTCCGCAGCTCGCCCAAGGCGGTCTCCAGCGCCGACTGCACGAACATCGAGTCGTCGCGGCGGCCCAGCTCTTCCAGCGAGGCCAGCAGGGCCTTCGAGGGCTTCGCGGTGCGGCCGAGGGCGCGGATGGCCTTGCAGCGAAGCGAGGTGTCGGTGTCGGCCATGGCGGTGAGCAGCACGCTCTCGGCCTCCGCGGCCGCGCTGCCGAGGGAGGCCAGCAGCTCGATGGCGTTCTCGCGGGCGCGGGGCGAGGTGGACCCGGCCACCGCCTGAGTCAGCGGCTCGACCAGGAGCTTGGGCGCGTGCTGGCAGACGCGGCCCACGGTGGCCATCACGGTGTCCTCGGCGTCGTCGAGGAGGAGCAGCAGCGGCGGCACGGACGCCTTGCCGAACCCATCGATGGCGCCTAGCAGAATCGGGCGCAGGGAGTCGGGACCTTGCCGCAGCGCGCGGGTCAGCGCGGGCACCGCGACCTCGGGGTCGTGAGCCAGGGCGCCGAGCGCGGTCGCGGCCGCCTGACGCACGGTCGCCTCGCCGTCGCGCATCAGCACGGCGATGGCCCGGACGGCGCTGTGGGCGGACTTCCCGAGCACGCTGAGGCCCAGGGCGGCGTTGGCCCGGACCACCGCGCGGCCGTCGGAGAGCGCGCGGACCAGGCGGTCGAGGTCGAGGGACTTGGCGGCCTTGGTGAGGACGGCGAGGTCGAGCAGACCCGACTCGAAGCCTTCGACTCCGTAGGCCTCGGGCTCGCGGGTGAGCGCCGAGGGGCCGAGGGTGGTCACGCGGGCGCGGGCCGCGGTGGCAGCGCGCCGGACGCGGGCGCTGGTGTCGGACTCGGCGACGGCGCCGAGCTGGTCGGCGACGGGGGCGCCTGCCTCGGCGCCGAGCAGCCCGAGGCCGCGGACGGCGTTGAGGCGCATGATCTCGCTGCTGTCCCCCAGGGCGGAGGCCAGCGCGGCGGCGGCCACGGCCCCGCGGGTGCGGAGCAGCTCGAGGGCGCCGAGGATGGCCTGGGATTGCTGCGAGCCCAGGGCGCGTACGAGGCCGTTGACGGCGCCGTCGCCGAGGGACTCGAGGGCCTCGCGAGCGACGCGGCCCACCTCGGGAGCCGAGTCGAAGATGGCCGGGACCAGGGCGGCGACCGCGGCGTCGTCTTTGGCGCCCAGCGCGCCCAGGGATTCGGCCGCGGCGATGCGCACCTCGGCGCGGCCGTCCTTGAGCGCCATGACGAGCGCGTCGCGGGGCTCTGCGCCCGAGGCGCACAGCGGCAGCGCCCGGGCCGCGTTCAGGCGGACCGCGGGGCGCCCGTCGCGGAGCGCGCGATACAGCCAGTCGGCGTCGAGGTTCTTGGCGGACTTCTTGAGGAGATCCGCGTCCAGCGGGCCGACGTCGAAGCCCTCGACGGGCATGAGCGCGGCTTCGTAGACCGCGGGCCCCGCGCCTCGGCCATCGAGGCGGTCGATGAGCGAGCGGGCGCCGACGCGGACGTCGCGGGAGGGGTGGGTGAGGGCCGCCTCGATCTCGGGTCGGGCGCTGGCCGCCAGCTCGGTGCCCAGCGCGTCCAAGCCGCGGAGCGCCTGAAAGCGCGCGGCCACCGAGCCCTCATTGAGCAGCTCGACCAGGGCGGGGAGCGCGTCTTTCCCCTGGGTCGCCAGGGCCGCCAGCGCCGCGTCCACCGTCGCCGCGCGGCCGCTGTCCAGGGCCGCGATGAGGGCCGGGATGCCGCGCTTGCCGAGGCTCTCGAAGGCGTCGCGGGCCGCCTGGGCCACCCGCGGGACGTTGTCGGACAGCGCGGTCACCAAGGAGAGCGCGGCGGCGGCGTCCTTGGCGCCCAAGTGGCCCAGGGACTCCGCGGCGGCGAGCCGCACCTCGGGCGCGCCGTCTTTGAGCGAGAGCGCGAGGCCGGCGACCGCCTCGCGCCCCTGGCCGAGGCTCCCGAGGGCCGCGGCGGCATTGCGACGCACCATGGACCGACCATCTCGCAGCGCTGCGATAAGCCATTCGGACTCGATCGGCGGCTTCGCTTTCGCGAAATCGGCGGCCTCCAGGGGCTGGCGATCGAAGCCATCGAGGGGGAGCGGGCCCGACTCGCGGGCTGTCGCCGCGCTCTCCTTGCCGTCGATGAAGTCCAGCGTGTTGCGCGCCGCGTTGCGCACCTCATTGGAAGCGTCATCGAGGGCCGGCTCGACGGCCGCGCGGACCCCGGTCGCCAGCGGTCGCCCGAGCGCGACGAGACTCTCCAAGGCCCGAGTGCGGACTCGCGGCGAGGGGAGCGCGAGCGCACCGGCGAGGGCCTCGGCGGCCCCTGCCCCGTGGAGAGAGAGCGCCGGGACAAGGCGCAGCGACACAAAGCGAGCGGTCCCGCCTAGCCCCTCGATCATCGCGGGCAGCGCGTCGTCGCCCATGGCGCGCAGGGCCTCACCGGTCGCGGCGACCACGTCGGGGTGACGGTCCCCAAGACGCGAGACCAGCGCGGCCGCCCCAGCGTCCGCCGCCGCGGGGCCCAAGGCGGCGAAGGCCTCGACCGCGGCGAGCCGCACCTCGGGGTTGGAGTCCTTGAGCACGACCAGCAGCGGCCGCAGCGCCCCAGCCGCGCGGCCACCCAGCACCGCGAGCGCGCGGGCGGCGTTGGCGCGCACCACCGGGCGGCCGTCGGACAGCAGCTCGGCGAGCTGGTCGGCGTCCAGGTCCTTCTGGTGCTTCTCGATGACGAGGCGATCGAGCAGGTCGTCGGCGAACCCCTGGATCGGCATCTCGCGGGCGTCGCGGGGCGGCGTGTTGTCCAGGTAGGGCTCGCCGGTGAGGCGCGCGATGGCGATGGACGCCGCGCGGCGCACGGCGAGCACCGAGTCGGCCTGGGCGCCCTGCAACGCGCTCAGCGTCGCGGTTCCAGCGTCTCCGAGCTCGCCCAGGGCGACCGCGGCCGCCGCGCGCACCTCCGAGTCCGCGTCGGACAACGCGGAGATGAGCGCTGACGACCCGGCGGTCGCCTCGGCGCCGATGCGACCCAGCGCCACCGCGCAGAGGCGGCGCGTCGGAGGCCGCGACGACGCGGCCAGCGCCTTCGCGAGCGCGGCCACAGCGGCCTTCCCGCCGCCGGAGAGCGCGGCCAGCACGGCGGCCTGCGACGCGTCGGCGCGGGCCCCTTCGCTGGCGACGATCAGCGCTTCGGGGAGGTCGCGGCCCAGGACGAGCAGGGCCTTCCACGCGGTGCTGGCGACGGTCGGGTCCGAGTGCGCCGCGGCGGCCACCAGAGGCGCCACGGCCGCCTCGCCGCCGAGCTCGGCCAAGAGCTCCACGGCGACCCGAATCACCTGGACGTGGGTGTCGCGGACCAGGGGCACCAGGACCGGCACGACGGAGAGGGCGTCGCCGGCGACCGCCATGAGGCGCGCGGAGTTCGCCCGGACCTCGGGGCGGCCGTCCGACAGCGCGCGGACGAAGCCGTCGGCCTTCGCGCCGTTGATGGCCGCGCCCTTCAGCTCGTCCGCGGTCAGGAAGCGGTCGGCGAAGTCGTTGTGGGGAAAGACGATCGGGCCAAAGGACGCGGCGCTCGCGCGGCCCGTGGCGGCGAGGATGCGCAGGGCCGCCTGGGCCGCCTCCGCGTCGTCCTGACCCGCCACGGCGCTCAGGCTCTCGCGCTGCGCGTCCGTCGGCGCGGGCGCCTTCTCGAGCAGGCGGATGACGCGCGGGCGGCGGCGCGGGTCCAGCAGCGCGGGCACCAGCGCGTCCGTGGCCGCCGCGCCGAGCTGCTCGAGCACCGCGAACACCCCGTAGCGCACGTTCGCGTTGTCGTGACCGAGGGCCTCAACCAGCGGAACCACCGCCGGCTCGCCTGCCTGCAGCAACAGATCGCGGACGGTCAGCTCGACGATGGGGCGCGGGTCGGAGATCGCCTCGATCAGCAGGCGCACCATGACGTCGGGGTGGTCGAGGATCAGCCGCGCCAGGGAACTCAGCGCGTTCTCGCGCACCTCCTCGGCGGAATCCGTGAGCGAGCGCAGCAGCGGCGGCGTGGCCTTCTCCGGCTCGAGGCCGATGGTCGCCAGGGCCGCGACGACGCAAGCCCGAACCGGCGCGTCGCTGTCCTTCGCGGCGACCGGCAGCGCCTCGAGCTTCTCGTGGACGACCTTGCCGGCGAGCTTCAGCGCGAGTCCGGCGTTGCGGCGCATCCATGTGCGGCCGTCCCACAAGAGGCTCGTCAGGACCGCGTCCAGATCGATGCCGCCTGCTTCTAGGATGGCCGCGACGCGCTCCTCGGAGAGCTCCTCCGCGAGGAATTCGGGCGCCGGCTCGCTCATGGGCGCGCCCTGGAGAGCCGATCAACGGAGCGCCCGTCGCGCCCGCTTGGCCACGCGGACGCACGACGGCGGCCCGAACCCATCGTGGGTCGAACGCTGCTGGCCGCGACGACCGCGCGACCGCGCATCAAAACGCTTGTTCGCCGTAGGTGGCTCAACCTATGCGCTCGCCGTGTTCGCCTTTCGCGGGATGCTCGGGGGGGCAGAAGCATAGCGATGAGCGCGCGATTCGGCCACTGCACCACGGCGGCAACCCAAAGCCGAGACCCGCTCGCAGCGCGGCCGCCCTAGGATTTCCGGCCCCCGGATCGAAGCTCGCGATCAGGCGGCCTCGACCGCGACGGGGACGCCGCTGAGCGCGGCGGTGCCGGTCAGCGGATCGATGAAGGTCTCGTCGGTGAGATCGTTGATGCTCGCCCCCGGCACTTCGTTGGCCGTCGCCATCTGGGCGCCCTTCTGCGAGTGACCGAAGCCGTGGGGCAAGCTGACGACGCCCGGCATCATGCCGAGATCCGTCGCCAGGGGGACCACCACGGCCCCCACGCGCGACTGCACCCGCACCGACTGCCCGTCGCCGAGGCCGAGGCGCGTGGCGTCCTCCGGGTGCATCAGCAGCGTGCAGCGCGGCTTGCCCGACACCATCTTCGGCGCGTTGTGCAGCCACGAGTTGTTGTTGCGGAGCTGCCGCCTACCGATGAGGACCAGCGCGCCCGGGGTGAGCTCGGCGTCTGCGACCGCCCGCTCCAGCCGCGGCACATCGGCCAAAAACACCGAAGGCGCCAAGCGGATCTTGCGATCGGGGGTGGCGATCCGGTCGGCCAGGCAGGGCTCGAGGGGGCCGAGATCCACGCCACCCGGCGTGCGGATCAGCTTGTCGAGGGTCAGCCGCGGCCCGCGAAGGTTCAGCAGCCCGCCCGCGCGCCCGCCGCGGATCAGCATGTCCAGCAGCCGGCGAGGCCCGACGCCGCGCATCCAGCGCAGCTTCGTCGGCCCGAGGCGACGCTCCGCCTTCGGCTGTCGGTCAGCGATCCGCTCGGCCAGCGTCAGGATGGTCTGCCAGTCGTCGTAGCTGCCGGCCGGGGGCTCAAAGAGCGGCGGCGAGTAAGCCACCGTGTTGCGGACGGCCAGGGCATGAAAAGCCAGCCCGAAGTGATCGCGCTCCAGCGGCGACAAGGGTGGGAGGATGAGGTGCGCGTGGCGGCTGGTGGCGGTGATCCACGGGTCCAGCGAGACCATGAACTCGAGCCCAGCCAGCGCCCCCGCCAGCTTCGCGCCGTTGGGCGTCGACAGCACGGGGTTGCCCGCGACCGTCATCAGCGCGCGGATCTGGCCCGGCCCCTCGGTCTCGATCTCCTCAGCCATGGTCACGGCGGGCAGCTCGCCGCCGAACTCGGGCAGCCCGCGCACCCGGCTCTTCCAGACGCCGAAGTGGCCGCCCTGCCCCGACTTCGCCGCCAGCTTCATCAGGTCCACGGCCGGCTCGGTGAACATGGCGCCGCCGCGGCTGTCCAGGTGCCCGGTCACGGTGTTCAGCGCCACCAGCAGCCACGAGTTCAGCCCGCCGAAGGCCTGGGTGCAGGTGCCCAGGCGCCCGTAGATCACCGCGCGCTTGGTGGTCGCCAGGGACCGGGCCAGCTCGCGGGTCACCTCGGCCGGCACGCCCGTGGGTCCGGCGACGCGCTCGGGCGTGAAGGGCTGCGCGGCGGTGTCCAGCGCATCCAGCCCGGTGCTCATGGCCCGCCATGGCCCGTCGGCCACCAACCCTTCGGCGAAGACGGTCTGCAGCATCGCCATCAGCAGCATCCCGTCGGTCCCAGGCCGCACGGCGTGGTGCGCGTCCGCGACGTCGGCGGTCTCGGTGCGCCGCGGGTCCAGCACCACGACGCGACCGCCCCGCTCGCGAATGGCGCGCAGCCGCTTGCCGACGCCGGGCGCGGTCATCAGGCTACCGTTGGAGATCAGCGGGTTGCCGCCCATCACGATCAGGAGATCGGTGTGATCGATGTCCGGCACCGGCAGCAAGAGCTGGTGCCCGAACATCTCAAGGCCCGCCAGCATGTGTGGGAGCTGATCCACCGAGGTCGCAGAGAAGCGGCTCTTGGTGCGCGTGACCTCGGCGAACGCGAGGCCGCTGAGCAGCGTCGCGTAGTTGTGCGCGGTGGGGTTGCCCGAGTAGACCGCGAAGGCGTCGCGACCGTGGCGCGCCTGAATCGCCTGGATGCGGTCCGCCGCCTCGTCGAGGGCGGCGTCCCAGCTCACCGGGACGAAGCGCTCGCCCTGACGCCGCATCGGCTGCCGCAGCCGGTCCGAGTCCTCGTGGATCTCCTTGAGCGCGGTGGCTTTCGGGCAGATGTGCCCTCGGGAGAGCACGTCCGCCTCGTGGCCGCGGATCGCGGTGACGCGACTGCCGTCGTGCTCGATCTCAAGGCCGCAGAGCGCTTCGCACAGACAGCAGGTTCGGTGGTGCAGCACGGCTCAGGACCTCTTGTCGAAGCGCGCCTTCGCCTCGGGCGAGGCCTCCGTCTGGTGGCGCGCCTTCCACTCGTCGTAGGGCATGCCGTACACAATCGTCCGCGCGGCGTCGTAGTCCAGGTCCAGGCCCCGCTCGACCGCGGCCGCCGAGTACCATTTAGACAGGCAGTTCCTGCAGAATCCGGCGAGATTCATCAGGTCGATGTTCTGTACGTCGGTGCGCTCGCGGAGCAGGTCGACCAGGCGCCGAAAGGCCGCGGCCTCCAGCTCGACGCGCATCTGGGGATCGATCTCGGGCTGGCCTTCGGGTGCGCTCATGCAGACCTCCTCTCACCTCAGCAGGGTGATCACCCACGTCGCGCCGACCCACGCGCCCAGCGCCGAACCCAAGGTCGACGCGAAGACGACCAGCAGCACTCGGGTGAATGGGTTCCGGTAGAACCCGCGCAGGCTCTGGACGTCGCGGTTGATGTTCTCGGCGTCTTGGACCGTGGGCCGGCGCGACCACGCCTCGACGAGGCCGACGACCATCCCCGCGCCCAGCATGGGGTTCAGCGAGGTGATGGGCGACGCGATGAAGCCGGTGATGATCGACAGCGGTTTGCCGCCGGCCAGCGCCGTCAGCACGGCGCACGCGATCGAGTTCGGCAGGATCCACGCGTAGAGCATGGCCTCCAGGGTCTGCCCGCCCTGGCGCGAGGCGCCGACCGCGAAGGCGGCCAGCACCAAGCCGGGGATCAGCCACTTGAGCACTTTGCCCCAGCGCGACGGGGCCGGAAGCTCGTCGAGCGCTGCCCGGTCGACCGTGCTGCCGAAGGCCTCGCGCATGCCGGGGACGTGGGCCGCGCCGACCACGGCGACCACGCGCTCGCCGGGCGCCTCTTCGACGCCGCTGATCATGTAGCGGTCGCGCTCGTCGATGAGCGGGGCTTTGACCTCGGGCAGGATGCGCGCGAACTCCTCGAGCATCTCGGAGAGCTGCGCGCGGGCCTTGAGATCCTCGATGGCGGTCGAGTCGATCTTCTCGTTGGACACCGTCGCGGTGAGGATCGCGCCGACCAGCTCGGCCTTCTTGAGGAAGCCGACGTTCGCCCAGGTGCGGCGCAGGGTGACCTGGATCTCACGGTCGACAAGGCGCAGCTCAGCGCCCACGTCGGCGGCCGCGCGGGCACCCTCCAGCAGCTCGGCGCCCGGCTCGACGCCCAGCTCCGCGCCGAGCTTCCGCTGGTAGGCGCCCATCGCGAGATTCGCGAGCAGCAGCAGGCCCTTGCCCTGGCGAAGCACCTGGAAGATGTCCAGCTTCTTCCAGCGCGATTCGTCGGTCAGCGACTCGTAGCGCGTCTTGCAAAGCTCGACGCAGACCGTGTCGGGCCGCACCGTCTCGATGACCTCGCGCACCTCGCGGACGCTGTCCGAGGAGACGTGGGCGGTGCCGATGATCCAGTAGGTCTTCGCGCCGTCTCGCAAGACGGCGACGTGCTCTGAGGCCTCGATGACCCACCTCCGCGTTCGCGCTGGCGGTGGCATAGCACGCGCATCACGGCGCTCCAAGGCGCCCTCACCGCGCCGTTCAGGGCGTGAAGAGCTGCACCTCGCGTAGCCCCGTGTTCCCACCGCTGCTGGTGACCGCCTCGACGCGGACCCGCCGCACCGCGACTGGGGTCGGCAGGTCAAACGAGTAGACCTCGTCTGGATCCTCGAGGGACACGATACCCAAGCCGGGGTCTTTGCCGTCGAAGAGCACCCGCGCGGTCTTGATGTGTCCCGTGATCAGCTCGGGCGGCTGCGCGTAGGCGCGGATGCCGACCCGGGCGACGGTGCGCAGCGCCCCGAGATCCAGCTCGATGAAGGCGGCGTCACCGTCGGCGTTGGACGCCCACTGGGTCTCGAGATCGCCGTCGATCGCCTTGTTCGCGCCGCGCGACGAGCTGTTCGGCAGGCCGCCGAAGTTGCTGCTCACGTCGAAGATCGTGGTGCCGTGGGTGGCCAACGCGACGTTCCCCGTCACGGGCGGCGCGGCGGGGGCCAAGGTCGTGAAGTTCAGCGCCGTCGAGACGTGCAACACGCCCCGCGTGTCGACGCCGCGCGCGCGCACCGCCCAGTCGGTCTCGGGACTCAGCGAGCTGAGCGCGACGGCGTGGCTGGTCCGGCCCACCGATGGGTCGGCCGAGGGATCCACCGCGACGTTGTCCAGGCTCGCCCCGCTCTCGCCGTACTCGACGGACCCGAGCACCGGGGCGCTGGTCACGAAGCGAATGACGGCACCGGTCTCGGTGATCTCCTCGGCGCGCACGTCGGAGAACGTGACGTCGATGTTCGCCTGGCCGTCCGCCGGGGCGTCGGCGAGGTCAGGGCCCACCGCGTCCGCGTCCGGGCCCTGCGCATCCGCCGCCACGTCGTCACCTGCGTCGATCGCGGCGTCCGGCGTCACCTCCGAGGTCGCGTCGGAGATCGCGTCCTCCGGAGCCTCCTCCTCGCCCCCACAGGCCATCACGGCCAGCGCGACCCCCAGCGCCATCGCCCCCCGGCGCCACCCCATCCGCTCCGCGCGAAACCGCCCCCTCGCCCGCGCCCCGCGCCCATCGACTGCTCCCTTCCGCATTGCACCATCCTCGCTGTCCGAAATCTCCCGCGGCGCTGCCGCCTAAGCCGCCTCGCCCTCTCCCCGACCATCGCGAGCGCCCCAAAGAACGCTCAAGGTTCGCCCGCCAAGTGTCGCTCTAGTTCTGGGCCGGGTCCACCGCGACCAGCCCTCCCAAGTCTTTCACCAGGACACTCCGGTGAGCGTTTCCCCCACAGCGATCATCATCGACGACAAGGACATCCTCCTCGTCGAGCCGGCCGCCGCCAAGGAGACCTCGGCCGCCTGTCCGCCGCCCTTGCGGCTCGTCGGACCCGACGAAGGCCTCCACGGGCCGCCCGGCCCACCGCCGCTGCCTGGAGCGCTCCCGCCGCCCGTCCCCGGCTCCGCGCCGCCGCCCGTCCCCGGTGCCGCCGTGGCGCCCGCGATCCCGGTCGCCAGCGCGCCCCCCCTGTCACTCGTGCCAGCCAAAGCCCCCGAACCCGCACTCGAGCCCGAACCCGCACCCGAGGTCCGCACCTCCCCCCTCGCCCTCCCCGCGACCTCCGACGCGCAGTCGGTCGTCGGCGCATCCCTCGTAGCCGCCCTGCAGCACGCCCCACAGCCCAGCGAGATCCTGCGCCGCGACGGCGTCGTCACCTACGTCAACCCGGCCTACCTTCAGGCCACCGCCCTCTCCTTTCACGAGGCCGTCGGCGGCCCGGTGCGGGGACTGGTCGACCGCCCCGGCGACATCGTCCACGGCCGCGCCCAGCGCTGGCAGTGGCTGCTGGAAGGCCGCTCCTGGCGCGGCCCCCTCGACGTCGTGCGCTCCGACGGCTCGGTCTGGCGTACCCGCGCCGCGGTCTCGCCCCTCCTCGACGACGCCGGCCGCGTCACGGGCTTCCTCTGCCAGCGCTCCGAGCTCCCCGAGACCTCGCTGCGCCCCTCGATGATCGTCCAATCCAGCAACCCCGACGGGCAGATCCTCGCGGCGGCGACGGGCGATGAGGGCGTGTGGGACTGGGACATCCGCGCGAACATGGTGACGCTCTCACCCGCGCTGGCCTCGGCAAATGGCTACGACGCCGTCGAGACCCGCATCGACCGCGAGACCTTCCTCGGGCTGGTGCACGCTGACGATCTCGAGCCGCTGCGCCACCAGATCCGCGCGCACTTCGACGGCACCACCTCGATGTTCGCGGCCGAGCTGCGCGTCCGGCGCCCCGATGGCACCTACCGCTGGGTGCTGTGGCGGGGAGCAGCCGAGGTCGACGTCGCCGGCCTGCCGCGCCGCATGGCCGCCACCCAGACCGACGCCGCGCCGTGGAAAGAGGGCCAGGATCACCTCTACCGCGCCGCCTTCCACGACGATCTCACGGGCCTGGCCAACCGCGCGCTCTTCCTCAGCCGCCTCGAGCAGGCGCACCAGCGCTCGCGCAAGGCGGACGCGCCCACCTTCGCGCTGCTCTTCCTCGACGCCGACCGCTTCAAGCTGGTCAACGACAGCCTCGGCCACGACGTGGGCGATCAGCTGCTCATCGGGATGGCGCGCCGCCTCGAGGCCTGCACTCGCCCCGGCGACACGGTCGCGCGCCTCGGCGGCGACGAGTTCGCCGTGTTGGTCACCGATATCCACGAGACCAGCGTGGCGACGACCCTGGCCGACCGCGTGCTCAGCGCCTTCTCCGAGCCCCTCGTCATCCGCGGCCACGAGATCTACAACAACGTCAGCGTCGGCATCGCCTTCTGCGCCGCGTCACACCGCTCGGGCCACGAGGTCATGCGCGACGCCGACACCGCGATGTACCGCGCCAAGACCGGCGGTGGCAGCCGCTACTCGGTCTTCGACGAGCACATGCGCTCGGAGTTGGTGCACCAGGTGCGCACGGAGACCGCCCTGCGCCGCGCCCTGGAGCGCGACGAGTTCCGCGTCTACTACCAGCCCATCGTCAACCTGCGCACGGGGCGCCTGACCGGCTTCGAGGCCCTGGTCCGCTGGGAGCGTGACGGCGTGGTCACCAGCCCCAGCGACTTCATCCCGATCGCCGAAGAGTCAGGCCTCATCGTCCCCATCGGCTACTGGGTGCTGCGCGCCGCCTGCCGCCAAGTGCGCATCTGGCAGCAGCGCTATGGCGTGCCCGAGGACGTCACGATCTCGGTCAACCTCTCGGCGCGACAGTTCAGCCAGCCCAACCTCATCAGCCAGATCGACCGCATCTTGGCCGAGACCCGGGTCAAGCCCGAGTCCATTCGCCTCGAGCTCACCGAGAGCGCGGTTATGCGCGACCCGATCTCGGCCGCCGAGATGCTGCGTCAGCTGCGCCAGCGCGGCCTGCGCATCTCCATGGACGACTTCGGGACGGGCTACTCGTCGCTGAGCAACCTCCACTCGCTGCCCTTCGACGTGCTGAAGGTGGACCGCTCCTTCGTCGAGGGCATCGGCGGGCAGACCAACAACTCGGTGCTCGGCGCCATCGTCAGCCTCGCGGAGGGCCTGGGCATGGAGGTCGTCGCCGAGGGTGTGGAGACCGTCGAGCAGCTCATGACGCTGCGTGAGCTGCAGTGCGGCTACGGCCAGGGCTACGGATTCGCCAAGCCGATGGAGCCTGAGCAGGTGGTCTCCCGCCTGCTCGGCCCCAACGACTGGATGGCGTCCGAGGAGTTCCGCGCGGTCATGGCCATGCGCAGCAGCCCGCCACGCCGCCCGCAGATCGTGCACAGCGTGGCGAGCTGAGCGCCGCGGCGGCTAGGAAACAGCTAGGGATTTACGGGGCCGCAGACGCCGCCGGTGCGGGTGCGCAGCGCGTCGCGGTCGCTGTCCCAGGTCAGCAGCTCGACCATGCGCAAGAAGGCGTTGGGCTCGATGATGCGCTTGCACATCAGCGCGCCGGCCTCGACCTGCCCTGAGCTGAACGCGAACACCTTCATCATCGCGACAGCCTGCCCGGTCGTGAACCAGGGGTTGGTGCGCATGACGTCGCGCAGGTAGTTGAGCTGAGTCTCCTCGAAGGCCTGCTTCTTGACCGTCTTCACCAGTGCCTGGAAGTCCGCGTCGCCCATCGCCTCGACCACGGGGGCCGGCGGCGGCGGCGGGTGATGCGCGGGGGCCTGGACGACGACGATGTGCTGCGGCAGCGGGTCCGCGTGCACCACGATCTGCGGGCGCGGGCGCACGTGCGAGTGCTTCGGTCCCTGGTCACCGCCCTTGCCGAAGTCCCGGAGCTCGGCCTGGAGCACCATCAGGGTGCGCGTCAGATCTCGGGCCTCTCCCGAGAGCTGCGCCGCCTGAATCTGCCGCGGCGGCGGCATCTTCTTGCGGGTGATCTTCACCAGCGTGTCCGTCACCTCGTCGAGGTGCTGCAGCGTGTCGTCGATGTCCCGGCGGACGTCGTCGCGGGTGCGCTCGACCGGCGCGGGGCCGGCGACGAAGACCAAGCCGATCGTGGACTCACCCCCGGGACCGTGGGGCCGGTCCACCCGCCACCACCCCATCGCCGCGCCGCAGTGATGGGCCTGGGCGTAGCGGGCGCGGATCTCGTAGACGCCCGGCGCGTCAGGGATGCTGAGCGTGAAGTTGGCGCGCTGCCACCCGCCGCTCTGGCCCCCGCCGTTGTAAATGCACGCTTGCGCGCGGTCCTCGCCGGCGACGCCGACGATGATCTGGTTGATCGAGCCGCCACAGCCCGGGCAGTGGTGCACGAAGTCGAGCTGACCGCTGATCTGGCCGCCACGCTCGAGGTTGAGGACGTTGCCCTCCCCTTGCAGCGCCAATCCGCGCACGGTGAAGCGGCCCTGCTCGGTGAAGGGATCGTGGAGGGTGATGCTGGCAGAGCCGGGTTTGGCGAGGGCTGGGGTGGCCAGCGCGAGGACGGATAAGGCGGCGAACACGGCGAGACGCGTCGATGCGGACATTTGTGCCCCGGGGGGGGTTTGGGGGGGGGGGCCACTGGGGGGACCGACGGCGAGGGCGCACGGATATTCGACGACCGCGCACACGGCGGCAGCCGGGACACGGCGTCGGTCACTCTCTATGTGTCGAGGATCGACCGCATGGTACCGCCAAGCACCCAATCCCGCTCGGATTCATTGAGGGGCATGCGCTCGATCCAGCCGAGAATGTGACCGTAGTCATAGGAGTGATCGGCGTCGGCAAATCCGTAGGGGCTGTCGGTGCCGTAGATGCAGCGCCGGGGGCCCAGCGCGGCGACGGCGGCCCTGGCGAGGCGCTCGTCGATGTAGGGGCTCGAGAGATCCACGTGCACCCGCGGGTGGCCCTGAGCGATGCGCCAGAGGTCGCCGTAGAAGGGAAAGCCGGCGTGGGCGCAGATGATGTTCAGCCGCGGGAAGTCCGTCGCCATCGCGCGGACGTCGCCGCGGGCGCCAAAGCCCAGGTGGATCAGCACCGGGAGGCCCAGCTCCTGGGCGCGGGCCAGCACGGGGCCCAGGATCTCGGTCTTGTAGTCGTGCCAGTGCGGGTGGAGCTTGATGCCGATCATCCCCGGGATGGCGCGCCAGCGCTCCAGGGTGTCGAGCACGTCGGGGTCGCGCGCCGGGTTGAGGAAGATCCAGCCCCAGAAGCGGTCGGGGTGTGCGGCGACGGCCGCGGCCACCGGGGCGTTGTCGGGCTGCGGGTAGATGCGGATGTCCTGGCCGCTGAGGCGCAGATTGCCGTCGCGGGTCATCAGCGCGCGGTGGACGAGGTGCGCCAGCGGGCGCGTGGGGCGGTGGCACATCGCGTGGCGCACCAGCGTGAGCAGGCCTTTGGGCGTCTCGGGGATCGGGTCGTTCATCGCGGGGATGAGCGCCACGCGGTCGACGCCCGCCGCGTCCATCTTGGCGAGCATCGGCCCCAGATCCAGCATCCGCGGGTCCAGGTGCGCGTGGGCGTCGATGATCACCGCGCGCTCACGGCGGCGAAGCGGGTGACGACCTCGGCCAGGACCTCGGTGCCCCAGCGCAGACCGTCCACCGGGATGCGCTCGTCGTGGCCGTGAAAGAGGTCGGCGAAGCGCATTCCCTGCGGCATCTTGACCGGCGCGAACCCGTACCAGCGTGCTCCCAGCTGGGTAAATGCCTTGGCGTCGGTGAACCCGGGCAGCAGGTACGGGACGATGGCCGCGCCCGGCTCGCGCTCGCGCAGCACCTCGTGGATCGTGTCCCAGAGGCCCGACTCGCGGGGCTCGGTGACCACCGGCGGCAGCTCGCGCATGACCTCGAGCTCGACCTCGGGCCCCAGCACGGCGCGCAGCTCGGCGAGGAAATCCTCGGTCGTCTGCCCCGGGAGCGTGCGGCCGTCGATCTGCACCTCGGCCACGCCGGGGATGACGTTGGTCTTGTCGCCCGCGCGCAGCACGGTGGGCGACGCGGTGTTGCCGAGCATCGCGGCGAGCCCGCGCGCCACCGAACGGTCGGGCAGCCGATTGAGCACCACCGACGCCAGTGTCGGCGAGAGCAGGCGCTTGATGATCGGGCGCGCGAGCGCAGGCTGCTCCTTGGCGATCGCGTCGATGAAGTCTTTGACCACCGCGGTCATGCGGCGCGGCAGCCCGCGCTCGCCCAGGCGGGCGACGGCCTCGGCGAGCTTGATGACCGCCGAGTCCTCGCGCGGCATCGACCCGTGGCCGGGCTCGCCGCGAAAGCGCGCGCGGACCCAGCAGACGCCCTTCTCGGCGATCTGCACCGTGAAGAAGGGCCGCGAGCCGATAAAGATGTTGAAGCCGCCGCCCTCGCCGATCGCGAACTCGGCGCGCACGAGCTCCGGGTGATGCTCGCACAGCCACAGCGAGCCTTGCTGGCAGCCGGCCTCCTCGTCGGCGACGCCGGCGAAGATCAGGTCGCGCTCGAGCTGCACCCCGTCGCGGGCCAGCCGGCAGATCAGCGCCACGCTCATCGCCGCCATGTTCTTCATGTCGATGGCGCCGCGTCCCCACACGCACCCGTCAGCGATCTCGCCGGAGAAGGGCGGGTGCCGCCAGCGCGAGGCGTCGGCCTCGACCACGTCGAGGTGCGCGGTCAGCAGCAGCGGCTCCTTCGCGCCAGTCCCCTTGAGTCGCGCGACCACGTTCGACCGCCCCGGCGCGCTCTCCAGCACGACGGGAGAGAGCCCCGCAGCGCGCAGCTCGTCAGCCAGCAGGTCGGCCGCGGGCCGCTCGTTGCCCGGCGGGTTGGTGGTGTCGATCTGGATCAGGCGCTGGCAGAGATCGAGCGCGTGGTCGCAGAGTTCAGCGTCCGCGCGGAAGGGGGTCGGCATCGTGGGGCCTCGTCGCTGGTTGCCGCCTCCCGCTATATCACCGCGCGGCACCCTGCAAACCGCATTCGCGCCCGCATTTGCTACCGCCGCCGTGTGCGCCGCAGCATCGCGCGCCACTCTCCCGGCCGCGGACCCCCGCCGAGAGACCGGTCATTGACACCCGCGGACCCGGGCGCGGATACTGTGCGGACTCCGAATCACCATCCCGCATCGCGCGGCACCTCTGCAGACCAGCCATGGTCCGTCGAGGCTGCGTTGCCTTGTCCTGTCCCGTTTGGAGCCCACCGGAGGTCCTATGAAGCTCGCGCACGTCGTCGCCATCGCATCGCTCCTACTCGGCCCGCTGGCCTGCTCCGACAGCGGGTCCTCGGCTCCCGACAGCCGCGGCACCTTGCGCGCTCCGCTCGTCTTTCCCGGGCCCGATCACGGCGTGACGATGATCTCCTACGTGGTCGTCGAGGCCGGCGGCACCTGCGCCGACGTCCCCGTGGCCTCCAAGATCGTGCCGGTGGAGACCGAGATGCTCCCGGCTCACATCGAGGTGGCGACCTCGGGCGGCGACATGCACCCCTTCGGCGACGCGCTCTTCATCCTGCCGCCCGGGGACTATCTCGTCTGCGCGACCCCGATGCTGGACCCCGAGACCCCCTCCCCGGATTGCGCGCCCGTCTCTGGGACGGCCACGGTCATCGCCGAGCAAACGACCGAGATCGTGCTGATCTCGCAGTGCGAAGGTGAGCCGGCTGGCGGCCTCGACGTGGTGGTCGTGCTCAACGATCCGCCGCGCATCGACGACCTCGTCTTCGAGACCTCGAAGTTCATCACCATGTGCGAGTTCGAGACGATCACCGTGGTGGCGTCGGACCCCAACGGCGACGCGCTGACCTACTCCTGGGAGATCGTGACGAACCCGCCCGGCCAGCAGGGCAGCTTGGTGGGTAGCGGCGCCTCCATCCAGTTCCGCCCCGACCGCGGCGGCATGTACGAGATCCAGGTCACCGTCGACGACGGCCACGATCGCACCGCCAAGCTCACCTTCCCGGTCCACGTCTCGCCCGGCCCCTGCTGCCAGGGCGCGTGCGGCGGCCAGTCCGCCGGTGACTGCTACTGCGACGACGAGTGCTTCGGCTTCGGCGACTGCTGCAGCGACGTGTGCGACTTCTGCTCATCGGAAGCCCCGGGCGAGTGCGGGTCCTGCACCCCCGACTGCCTCGGCAAAGACTGCGGTGACGACGGCTGCGGCGGAAGCTGCGGCGGCTGCGGCGCGGCGGAGACGTGCAGCCTCGACGGGCTCTGCGAGTGCGTGCCGCAGTGTTCCGGGCTCGAGTGCGGCGACGACGGCTGCGGCGGTGTGTGCGGCGTGTGCGAGGCCGGTTCCTCCTGCGACGCCAACGGCCAGTGCCTCGTCAACGGCATCTTCGACGGCTTCTACGAGGGCGACATCTTCGGCAGCGTGAGCGCGCCGAGCCTGGGGCTCGTCGTGGCCTGCAACGGCCCGATGTTCGCCGACGTCGACCACCTCGCGACGCCCGAGGTCAGCATGCAAGCGGACTGCATCACCACGACACCCATCCCGCTGCCCGGCGTGACCGACAACACGATCACGGTCCTCTTCACCGGTGACGTCATCGGCGACCAAGGCATGGGGGACATCTTCGTGCCGCTGCTGTCGCCCGCGTCGGTCGGCACCTGGACCGGCAGCTTCAGCGGGCCGCAGCCGGCGGGCCCCTTCGACCTGGACGGGGCGTTCTCGGGCAGCGCCGACCTCAGCAGCGTCGGGTTCCCCATCATCATCGACTTCAACGGGACCCTGCTCGTCATCCAGTAGGGTCGCCGCCCGCGCAGTAGGGCCGCCGCCTCCCGCGACCCTCGCGGCCCCGCGCCTCGGTCAAAAACCCAGGGCGTATATGGTCGCCTCGAGGGTCGCGTCGAAGTCGGAGCCTGCCAAGGGCGCGGCGTTCTGGATGGTCAGCGTGCCGTTGCCGAGGGCGCCGATCAGCTGGGGATCGTCCCAGGTGACGGCGTCGATGGTGAACAGGTAGGCGACGGTCCCGGTGCCGTCGACAGGCAGGACGGCGCCTGGAAGGAGCGCCCAGGTCGAGACCGGGACGTTGGCGACCCAGATGCGGTCGCCCGCCGGCTGGACGAAGACCTGGAGGTAGCCCAGGGAGCCATCGGTGACTGCGGGCTCGAGGCCCGCGAGGGCGCCGACCTTGACCACGGGGATCCCGGCGCCGGCGAAGGTGACCTTGGCCGTGCCCTTGCCCGCGACGAAGGGGTCCGCCTTGCCCAGGGTGTCCCAGCGGGTGTGCAGCGTGGCGGTCAGCGTCCCGCCGGGGCTGAGGCACGGCGCCGTCCGCTGCGGCCCCGCCTCCAACGCGCTCAGCGACTCCAGCTCCCCCTGAAGCCTCGCGCGGCGGCCCTTGACGAAGGCCGAGACCCCCTCCCGCATCGCCACATAGGGCTGCAGCTCGCCCGGACCCAGGTGGGGCCGAATCAATTTGTCCATGCGGGTGATCTCGGCCGCGAGCGCCTGCGGATCCCACGCCGTCGCCAAGAGCTCGCCCAGCCGCGCCCCGATGAGCGCGCGGCCAGCCGGCAACACGAAGATCCGCCGCGCCAGCTCGCCCGTGGTGCGCGACAGGGCCGGCCCCTGGTCCTGCTCGCCGGTCGGGAAGGTCCCGTCTACGCCCCACGGGATAAAGTGCAGGCGGTCGCCGTCGTCCGGGTTCACGTACACGTAGAAGTTGTTGGTGTTCCCGACGTAGCCGTCCCAGTGCCCGACCAGCACCTCCGCGGCCCAGAAGGTGATGAACGCGTCCAGGTTGATGACCGCGTCCAGCGCGTCGAGCAGCCCGTCGTCGGGCACCTCGAGCGCCGCGGTCAACGCCTGGAGCGGCGCCTGAGTCTGCGCGTCCTCCTGGGTCTTCTGCTCGAAGGTCGCCATCCACCCCGGCCGAAAGTCCGACAGCGCGCCCTCGTAGAGCAGCCCCTCATCGCTCGCGTAGTGACGGCGCAGGAAATCCTTCTTCACCGGCTCGACGTGCACGTACACGCGCCGCGGCCCCCCGTTGACTCGCACCGACGCGAAATTGCAGCGCGGCGACGGCACACCGGCCGCCTCGAACACCTGGAACGCCAAGCACTGCCGGATGTAGGCCGGGTCCTGCACGGAGTTATTGAGGGTGAGCCGCTCGACGTCGCCGAGCTGCTGCTTGGCCACGAAGGTGTCGAAGTCCACCTTCAGCGACGGCTTCTCCGTGCTCATGGAGCCGAGGAATCCCTTCTTCCGCACGCCGGCCTGCTCGCGCGAGTAGCCGTCGATCGCCACCGTCGCCGAGAACCACGTGAAGGGGTCGTGGGCGACGCCGTCGAGGCAGCCCGGCCCCAGCACGTCGAAGAGCGTGCGCGTCTGGTAGCGCAAGGTCTCCCAATCCGCGCTCGGCAGCGTGACGTCGACCTCGAAGAGCCGGTTGGGATCGTAGAGGGCGGCGTCGAACCCCGCGGGCGGCTCCACGAGCTGCGGCTCGGCGTCGACCTCCGATTGCGCTGAATCCACCTCGCTGTTCGGGAGATCCGCGGCGAGGTCGGGCCCGCTGACGGGCAGGTCCAGCGCGCTGCCGTCGGGGGTGACCTCCGCAGCGATGACGTCAGCGACCGCCGCCGCGTCCGCCCCGACCGCGTCGGCGACGTCGGCCACCGGCCCCGCGCCGGAGGTCCCGCACGCCAAGAGCCAGACCGCGGCCGCCGCTGCCAACCAACCCCTCGTCGCCCTCATCCGCCACCTCCGCGCCCGATACTACCCCGCCACGCGCCCAATTCACCCGCCCCCGTCCTCAAGCCAGCCCGCCCTCCTCAAATCCCATCCCTCTTTGCCGCCCCTTTCGCTACACTCGCCGCCCACCATTCGGCCGGGACGTACAATGCTGCCCGATCTCGACTCCCTCCGCTGCTTCGACGCCGCGGCCGCGCTGCTGAACTTCCGCGCCGCCGCCGAGCGCGTCCACCTCTCCCCGGCCGCCTTCGGCTCGCGAATCCAGCGCCTGGAGTCCGACCTCGACGCCCAGCTCTTCGAGCGCACCACCCGCCGCGTCACCCTCACCGACGCCGGCCGCCGCCTCATCCCCCAAGCGCGCGCCGCCCTCGCCGAGGCCGCCCGCTGCGCCGAGGTCGTCCACGACACCCAGAGCGCCCTCCCCTACACCCTGGTCCTCGGCACCCGCTACGAGCTGGGCATGAGCTGGATCGTCCCCGCCCTGGCCGCCCTCCGCGCCACCCAACCCCAGCGCCGCATCGACCTCTTCTTCGGCGACAGCGCCGACCTCCTCCGCCGCCTCAGCCGCGACCAGCTCGACGGCATGGTCTCCTCGGTGCGCCTGACCGACGCCGGCCTCACCTACGCCCGCCTCCACGAAGAGCGCTACTGCTTCGTCGCCAGCCCCGAGCTCCTCAGCCGCCAGCCCCTGTCCGCCCCCGACGACGCAAGCGCCCACCGCCTGCTCGATATCCACGGCGACCTGCCGCTCTTTCGCTACTTCCTCGACGCCCGCCCCCGCGACGAATCCTGGGTCTTCCGCGACACGGAGTTCCTCGGCACCATCGGCGCCGTCCGTCATCGCGCGCTCGAGTCCGCGGGCGTCGCCGTGCTGCCTCGCTACTTCGTCGCCCCCGACCTCGACAGCGGCCGGCTGTGCCACCTGCTGCCCGATTTCGAACCGGTCATCGACGCCTTCCGCCTAGTGTGGCGCCGCGGCCACGCGCTGGACTCTGAGCTGCGCGCCCTCGCGACCGAGCTGAGCGCCCGCCCGCTGACCTGACCGCCGCCCTGCCCCCACGCGCCGGAGCCCGACGTGACCGACGACGCCCGAGATCCCCACCCCCACCTGTGGTTCCCCTTCACCTACCACGACGATCTCGCGACCAGCCCCCCGGTGGTCATCGAGCGCGGTGAGGGCGTCTGGCTCTACGCCGCCGACGGTCGCGCCTACATGGACGCGGTCGGCTCGTGGTGGACCAGCCTCCTCGGCCACCGCCGCCCCGAGGTGGTCGCCGCCATCGAAGCGCAGCTCAGCCGCCTCGAGCACGTGATGATGGCCGGCTTCGTCACCGAGCCCGTCCTGGGCCTCGCCGAGCGCCTGTCGCGCCACCTGCCGCCCGAACTAGGCAGGTATTTCCTCAGCGATAACGGGTCGACCGCGGTCGAGGTCGCGCTGAAGATGGCGCTGCAATACTGGTCGCTGCGCGGCGAAGAGCGCCCCCACGTCATCGCGCTGGGCGGCGCGTATCACGGGGACACCCTGGGCGCGATGAGCGTGGGCGACATCCCGGCCTACCACACGACCTTCCATCGCCTGTGGAAGGGCGGGCTCTTCACCGACCCGCCGTCCTGCTACCGATGCCCGGCGGCGCAGCTCCCCGCGAGTTGCCACGCCGAGTGCATGGACAGCCTCGAGCGTCTCCTCGAGACCCACCGCGGCCAGGTCGCCGCCTTCATCTTCGAGCCGATGGTCCAGGGCGTCTCTGGGATGCGGGTCTATCCGGCCAAAGTGCTCCAGCGCGCGATGGACCTGTGCGCCGAACACGGGGTGCTGACCATCGCCGACGAGGTCGCCATGGGCATGGGCCGCACGGGGCGCTTCTTGGCCACCGAGCACGCCGGCCGGGTCCCAGACATCGCCTGCCTCGCCAAGGGTCTCACCGCGGGCTTTCTGCCCCTGGCCGTCACCGCCGTCCAAGAGCACATCTACGCCCCATTTCGCGGCAGCCGCGGCTCCGGGCGCATCCTGCACCACGGCCACACCTTCACCGGGAACCCGCTGGCCGCCGCCGCCGCTTGCGCGACCCTCGACGTCCTCGAGGAGCTCGACATCCCCGCGTCCCTGGGCCCCATCACCGAGCATTTCGCCAGGGAATTGCAGGGGTTTTCGGAGATCGAGGCGGTCGGCGACATACGGCAGCTCGGCTTGGTAGGGGCCCTCGAGCTGGTGCATGACCGACGGACAAAGACCCCGTTCCCGCCGGAGGCCCAGGTGGCGTGGCGCATTCACCTGCGCGCCCTGGAGCTGGGCCTGATCCTGAGGCCGCTGGGCGACGTCCTCTACTTCATGCCGCCGCTCACCGTGAGCGCGGCCGAGCTGGACCAGATGTTCGCGCTGGCGCGCCTGGCCATGACCGAGGTGCTGGGCGCGGACTGACCTCGCCGGGGGCGACCGCCGCCCGCGACCGCAAGCCGCCCCTGGGCGGATCGCACCGCCAGCGCTACAATGGCGCCGAGTCGCAGCGCCCGCCGACTCCCCGGAGCAGCTTCCGATGTCCGTCGAAACACGCGCCTTCATCGATGGCGCCTTCCAGTTGGGGGCGGGCCCGGCTCGCGCCATCGTCGACCCGGCGACCGAGCGCACCCTCGCCGAGGTCCCTGACGCCTCCGAGGCTCAGGTCCACCGCGCCATCGCCGCCGCCCAGCGCGCGTTCGAGCCCTGGTCGCGCACCTCGCCCGGCGACCGCGCCCGCTTGCTCTTCGCCTTCGCCGACGCGGTCGAGACCGTCTTTCCGCAGCTGGGTGAGCTGGAGTCTCAGAACACCGGCAAGCCGCTGCGCACGGTGCAGGCCGACGAGCTGGGCCCGGTGGTCGACCCGATCCGGTTCTTCGCGGGCCTCGCGCGGAGCCCGTCGGGGCTGGCGGCCGCCGAGTACGTCGAGGGCCGCACCAGCATGACCCGCCGCGATCCCGTCGGCGTCTGCGGGCTCATCGTGCCGTGGAACTACCCGCTGATGATGGCGTGCTGGAAGCTGGCCCCAGCGCTCGCCGCCGGAAACACCGTGGTCCTGAAGCCAGCACCCGAGACGCCGCTGACCGCGCTGCGCCTCGCCGAGCTGGCCGCGGAGCACCTGCCCGCGGGCGTGCTCAACATCGTGCCGGGTGGTGCCGAGGTCGGTGAGGCCATCGTCGCCGACCCGCGCGTGGCGTTGGTCTCGCTGACCGGCGACGTGACGACGGGCCAGCGCGTCATGGCGGCCGCCGCGCCGACCTTGAAGCGCCTGCACTTGGAGCTGGGCGGCAAGGCGCCGGTCATCGTGTACGCCGACGCCGACCTCGACCGGGTGGCCGACGCCATCCAGGTCGGCGCCTTCTACAACGCAGGCCAGGACTGCACGGCGGCCTGCCGCGTCTACGCGCACACGTCGGTCTACGACGCGCTGTACGAGCGACTGCGCGGGGTGGTGTCGCGGCTGCGCACCGGCGCTCCGAACGCCCGAGACACCGAGATGGGCCCGCTCATCAGCGCTCGGCAGCGCGAGCGAGTCCAAGGGTTCTTGGAGCGCGCCGCGAACACGCCGCACCTCACGCTGCACGCGGGCCATGTGGACCCGGGGCCGGGCTTCTTCGTGCCGCCCACGCTGATCGCCGACGCCCGCCCGCGCGACGAGATCGTCCAGCGCGAGGTGTTCGGCCCGGTCGTGTCCCTGACCCGCTTCGGCTCCGACGACGACGTGGTCGCGTGGAGCAACGACAGCCCGTACGGGTTGGCCGCGTCGGTGTGGTCGCGAGACGTCGGGCGCGCGATGGACGCGGCCCGGCGCCTCCGCTACGGCACCGTCTGGATCAACGACCACCTGGTGTGGCCCACCGAGATGCCTCACGGCGGCCTGAAGATGTCCGGCCACGGCAAGGAGATGTCGGTGTTCGGCTACGAGGACTACACCGTGGTCCGGCACGTCATGGTGAACCTGACCTTCTGACGTGCCGAGAGCGCACGGATGACGCGTCATTGACGCGCGCCTAACGCGCCAATGACGCACCGATGACGCGCGTCACTTCCTCGGAGTGAGCGACGCGGTCTTGTTGAAGCTCAGCGGGATCGCGCCGAACCCGGTGTCGATGCTGGCGCCGCCCGCGAAGCCGACCTGGACGCCCTTGCCGGCCATCAGCGTCTGGATGAGGCCGATGCCGATCTGCGCGGTCGACAGGCTGACGCGGACGCTCTTGGTCTGCTGACCGGAGCCGCCCACCTTCATCGTGTCGTTGAGCCGCATGGTGGTGATCGGCGCGCCGCCCAGGGTGACGGCGTTGCTGAACCCGGCGATGCCGATGGCGCGCTTGTTCGGGTTCTGCATGCCGACCTCGATGTCCAGATCCACGCCGGAGAGGCTGGCCTTCGCGATCTTGATGCCCGAGGGGAAGATGTTCGGGATCTTGATGACCGGCAGCTTGCCGTCGACGTTGTAGGGCAGCTTGAGCTGGCCCAGGGGCGAGTTCATCCGCACGTCGCCCGCCAGCTTCCAGGGCAGGTCGTCATTGAAGCCGCCCTTGATCTTGCTGATGATCTCGGCCCAGCGCAGCGTGACCGGGATGATCAGCTGGGTCGAGGCGCCCGCGCGCATGTCGAGGGCCTGCGCCACGACGCCGTCGACCAGGGTCAGCCCGTCCACGGCGAACTTGAGGGCGTAGCCGTCCAGCTTGAGGCCGATGGCGTTCGGGTTGTGCAGCTTGAAGCCGATGTTCAGCTTGAGGCTGTCGAAGTCGGCGGCGATGAACTGGGTCTTGTCGTACTTGAGGGTGGGCTTCTTGAAGATGCCCGAGAGCGCCGCGCAGGAAGTGAAGAGGCCGACCGAGAGCACGGCCGCCAAGACGACCGTCCCGCGACGCAGCAAAGGGTTGGATTTAACGTGCTGATCGATCACAAAGTTCTCCTTTCGTTCCCCGAAGCGTAGCCGGGTTATAGCAGTAGCGTGGCGGCCCGTGGCAAGGGGTTGAGCCATCAGGGAGCCCGCGATGCGCATCGGACGGTACGAAGTGACCACGATTCAGACAGGAGCCTTCGCCCTCGATGGCGGCGCGATGTTCGGCGTGGTGCCGCGGGTGCTCTGGGAGCGGAAGGCCCCGGCGGATTCGCTGCACCGCATCCCGATGGCCCTGCGATCGCTGCTCATTCGCGGTGACGGCCGGGTGATGCTGGTCGACACGGGCATCGGCTCGACGAAGTGGAGCGAGCGAGAGATCGCGCGCTACGCCATCGACCACAGCACCCACGAGCTGACCCGGGCGCTGGCCGCGCAAGGCGTGGCGCCCGAGGACGTGACCGACGTGCTGCTGACCCACCTGCACTTCGACCACGCGGGCGGCGCGACGCGGCTCGGCGACGACGGGGTGCTGCGCCCGACCTTCCCGAAGGCCACCTACACCCTGCAGCGCCGAAACCTCGCCTGGGCCGAGCACCCGACCGAGAAAGACCAAGCGAGCTACCTCGCCCGCGACTTCCACCCCATCGCCGAGGCCGGCCAGCTTGTGCTGCTCGACGGCCCCGACGACCTGGGCATCGAGGGCCTCGAGCTCTTCATCAGCGACGGCCACACCGAGGCCCAGCAGCTCCCCATCCTGACCGACGGCGAGCGCACCGTGGCCTACGGCGGCGACCTCATCCCCACCCGGGCCCACGTCCCGATCCCGTGGGTGATGGGCTACGACATCCGCCCGCTCCAGACCATGGACGAGAAGCGCGACCTCCTGACCCGAGCGGCCGCCAACGACTGGATCCTGGTCTACGAGCACGACCCCGACGTCGCCGCGACGCGGGTCATCGCCGAGAACGACGGCTTCCAAGCAGGCGCGGCCGTCGCGTTCTGAGGCGCCTGGGGCCGCCTTGCCGGTCGGCCAGCGCCTGGGTTATATGCTTATTCCTCCGCACGCGTAGGTGAGCCGGTCTTGGCCGCGCGGGTGACCGCGAGGTCGCCCCCTCGTCGCGCGTCGCGGATCGTCCTCTGACCGGCCGGCTTCGTCATGGAGCCGCGCAGGCGTGGCGCGTTTACCTCGATATTTGCTGCGAAATCAGGAGTTCTCCATGAGCCAGGGCCCTTCCCACGCCAGACCGCAGAACGTCCGTTGCGGGCTGATTCAGTGCGCCAACCCGCTCAACGACGAGTCGAAGTCGGTGGCCGAGATCCAGCAGGCCATGTTGGACAAGCACCTGCCCATGATCGAGGACGCCGCGAAGAAGGGCGTGCAGATCCTGTGTTTGCAGGAGATCTTCAACGGTCCGTACTTCTGCCCGGCCCAGAACACGCGCTGGTACGACGCCGCGGAGACCATCCCCGGCCCGACCACCTCGCTGATGCAAGAGATAGCGAAGAAGCACGAGATGGTCATCGTCGTGCCGCTCTACGAGAAGGCGATGCGCGGGGTCTATTACAATAGCGCCGCGGTCATCGACGCCGACGGGACCTACCTGGGCAAGTACCGAAAGCAGCACATCCCGCAGACCTCCGGGTTTTGGGAGAAGTACTACTTCAAGCCCGGCGACGGCGGGTACCCGGTCTTCGAGACGCGCTACGCCAACGTGGGCGTCTACATCTGCTACGACCGGCACTTCCCCGAGGGCGCGCGCTGCCTGGGCCTCAACGGCGCGGACATCGTCTTCAACCCGAGCGCGACGGTCGCGGGGCTGAGCCAGTACCTGTGGAAGCTGGAGCAGCCGGCCCACGCGGTCGCGAACGGCTACTACGTCGGCGCCATCAACCGCGTCGGCACCGAGGCGCCGTGGAATATCGGCAAGTTCTACGGCACCAGCTACTTCGTGAACCCGCGCGGGCAGATCATCGCCGAGGCCAGCGAGGACAACGACGAGCTGGTCGTGGCCGACCTGGACCTGTCGATGATCGATGAGGTGCGGAACCTCTGGCAGTTCTACCGCGACCGGCGGCCCGAGGCCTACGACGAGCTGGTCGACTACTGAGCGGTCGCGCGGGAAAGGACAGGCAATCGGGGGACAGCACATGAGCACGCTCATCAAGAACGGCCGCATCGTCACAGCGGTCGACGACTATTTCGCCGACGTCTTTGTCGAGGGCGAGCAGATTGCGCTCATCGGGCGCGACCTGCAGGTGGACGCCGACCGGGTCATCGACGCGACCGGGAAGCTGGTGATCCCTGGTGGAATCGACCCGCACACGCACATGGACATGCCCTTTGGCGGGACAACCTCGGCCGACGACTTCGAGTCCGGGACGAAAGCGGCGGCCTTCGGGGGCACGACGACCATCATCGACTTCGCCATTCAGACCAAGGGGCAGTCGACGCTGCAGGGCCTGGACACGTGGCATGAGAAGGCCGCCGGCAAGGCGACCATCGACTACGCCTTCCATATGATCGTCACCGACATGCCCGACGAGCGGCTGCCGGAGATGCGCCGCCTCGCCGACGAGGGCGTGACCAGCTACAAGCTCTTCATGGCGTACCCGGGCGTCCTGTACGTCGACGACGGGACCTTGTACCGCGCGTTTCGGCAGGCGGGCGAGAACGGCACGCGCATCTGCATGCACGCCGAAAACGGCATCGTCATCGACGAGATCATCAAGCGGGCCGTGGCCGACGGGCACACCGAGCCGCGCTGGCACGCCAAGACGCGCCCGACCCGGATGGAGGCCGAGGGCGTTCACCGCGCCATCGCCATCGCCGAGGTCGCCAAGGTCCCGCTCTACATCGTGCACCTGTCGTCGTCGGACGCCCTGGACGAGGTGAAGCGGGCGCGGGCGCGCGGCATCGACGTGATGGCCGAGACCTGCCCGCAGTATCTGCTGCTGGACGAGACCATCTACGACCGCCCGAACTTCGAGGGCGCCAAGTGGGTGATGACGCCCGCGCTGCGCGAGAAGTGGAACCAGGAGGTGCTCTGGGAGGGCCTGCGCTTCGGGCACCTCGCGACGATCGCCACCGACCACTGCCCCTTCTGCTTCAAGGAGCAGAAAGAGCTCGGCCGCGACAGCTTCACGAAGATCCCCAACGGCGCGCCCGGCGTCGAGAACCGCATGAGCCTGATCTTTCAGGCCGGCGTGGTCGAGGGGCGCCTGACCCTGAACCGCTTCGTCGAGCTGACCAGCACCGCGGCGGCCAAGACCTTCGGCCTCTTCCCGAAGAAGGGGACCATCGCGGTGGGCTCGGACGCCGACATCGTCATCTTCGACCCCGACCGCACCGAGACCATCGGCAAAGACAACGCCTGCACCCACCACATGCGCGTCGACTACAGCGCGTGGGAGGGCCACACCGTGCAGGGCTTCACCGAGACCGTGCTGTCGCGTGGGCGCGTCGTCATCGACCGCGGCACGATGACCACCGAGGGCGGCGGCAACTTCATCAAGCGGGCGCTCTGCGGCTCGCTTCTGCGTTGAGGGTAAATGGCTTTCTCGCCAGACCCCTCGCTGATTAACGAGGACATCCGGCCGGTGCGCGCGGACGAGCGGCACTGGTCGATCCTCAGCATGGCCAGCCTCTGGGTGGGCATGGTCGTGTGCGTGCCGACCTACATGCTGGCGGCCGGCCTCATCGAGCAAGGGATGAGCTGGTCGGAGGCCGTGCTGACGGTGATGCTGGGCAACGTCGTGGTGCTCATCCCGATGGTGCTGAACGGCCACCCGGGCACCAAGTACGGCATCCCCTTCCCGGTGCTGGCGCGCGCGAGCTTTGGCATCCAGGGCGCGCACTTGCCGTCGCTTCTGCGCGCGCTGGTGGCCTGCGGCTGGTTCGGCATCCAGACCTGGGTGGGCGGCGCCGCGATCTATCAGCTTCTGGCGGCACTCTCGCCCGGGACCTTCGAGGGCGCCGACCTGCCGGTGATGGGCATCAACCTGACCGAGCTGATCTGCTTCTGGGCTTCTGGGCCTTGCAGATCCTCATCGTCTGGCGGGGCGTCGAGTCCATCCGCGTGCTGGAGACCCTGGCCGCGCCCTTTCTCATCGTGATGGGGCTGGCACTGCTTGGCTGGGCCTACATAAAGGCCGGCGGCTTCGGGACGATGCTCGAGGCGAAGAGCCAGTTCGCCGCCGGCGGGCCCCGCGAGGGCCAGTTCTGGCAGGTCTTCTTCCCGTCGCTGACCGCCATGGTGGGCTTCTGGGCCACGCTGTCGCTGAACATCCCCGACTTCACCCGCTACGCGAAGAGCCAGCGGGACCAGATCCTCGGCCAGGCCATCGGGCTGCCGACCACGATGACGCTCTTCGCCTTCATCGGCGTGGCCGTCACCAGCGCCACCATCAGCATCTACGGCGAGGCGGTCTGGGACCCGACGGTGCTGCTCGGCAAGATGGGCGGCGGCTTCACGGTGATGCTCTCGCTCTTCGCCCTGTCGGTGGCGACGCTGTCGACCAACATCGCCGCCAACGTGGTCTCACCGGCCAACGCCTTCATCAACCTGGCGCCCCAGCGCATCTCGTTTCGTACGGGCGGGCTTATCACCGCCGGGATCGGGGTCGCGATCTTCCCGTGGAAGCTGCTCGAGTCCACCGGCGGCTACATCTTCACCTGGCTCATCGGGTACTCGGCGCTGCTCGGCCCTATCGGCGGCATCCTCATCGCGGACTACTTCATCATCCGAAAGACCGAGCTCGACCTCGAGGGGCTGTATCGCCACCGAGGGCCCTACACCTACCTGCGCGGCATCAACCCGGTGGCCCTCGGCGCCTTCGTCCTGGCCGTGCTGCCCAACATCCCAGGCTTCTTGCACGCCGCCGGCGCGCTGGAGTCCGTCGCGCCCATCTGGGACACCCTTTACACCTACGCGTGGTTTCTGGGCTTCGGCCTGGCCGCCGCGCTCTACCTGGTAGGCATGAGGCTGACCTCATCGCCCGCCGCATCCATCTCCGAGGCAACACCATGACCACCGCACCCCAATCTCAAGCGTTCCCAGGCCGCAGCTACGACTTCACGCCTTACGTCGACTGCAAGAACTTCATCGGGGGCCAGTGGGTCGACTCCCACCGGCCGCACCATGGAGGTGACCAACCCGCGCCACGGCAAGGTGATGGGCACTGTGCCGGTCAGCGACGCCGAGGACGTCGCCCGCGCCGTCGCCGCCGCGAGCGCCGCCTTCCCCGCGTGGCGCGCCGTGCCGCTCAAGGAGCGCGTACAGATCCTGTATCGCCTGAAGACGCTGATGGAGGAGCAGCTCGACGAGATGTCGTGGCTGCTCAGCCACGAGAACGGCAAGATCTTCTCGGAGGCCCAGGGCAGCGTGCTCAAGGGCATCGAGTGCCTCGAGTTCGGCATCTCGCTGCCCAACATGGCCGCCGGCCAGCAGCTTGACGTCAGCCGCGGCATCAACTGCCAGGTCACTTACGAGCCGCTGGGCGTGTGTGCCGGCATCTCGCCCTTCAACTTCCCGGTCATGGTCCCGCTGTGGATGCTGCCGCAGGCGCTGGTGTCGGGGAACACCTTCGTGCTGAAGCCTTCCGAGCAGGTGCCCTATGGCTCGATGCGCATCGCTCAGCTTCTGCATGAGGCTGGGCTGCCCGACGGCGTGCTGAACGTGGTCAATGGTGCTCGCGAGAGTGTGGAGGCCGTCTGCGACCACCCCGACATCCGCGCCATCGGCTTCGTCGGCTCGACCAAGGTCGCGCGCATCGTCTACGAGCGTGGCAGCGCCCACGGAAAGCGCGTGCTGGCACTCGGCGGTGCGAAGAACCACCTGATCGTGGTGCCGGACGCCGACCCGGAGATGACGGCGCAGACCCTCGCCGCGTCGGCCTTTGGCTGCGCCGGTCAGCGCTGCATGGCGGCCTCGGTGACCGTGGCGGTCGGCGACGTCGACCACATCATCGCCGGCATGGTCGAGGCGGGGAGGAAGCTCAGCCTGGGCGATGAGATGGGCGCCATCATCAACCCCGAGGCCGCCGCTCGCATCCGCGGCTACATCGACGACGCCGAGCGCCGCGGCGCCAAGATCCTGCTGGACGGCCGCAAGGCCTCGGTCGAGGGCGCGCCCGGCAACTGGGTCGGCCCCACCGTCATCGACGGCGTGACCCCCGACATGCCCGCGTGGACCGACGAGATCTTCGGGCCGGTCATGTCCATCGTCCATGTGAAGACGGTCGATGAGGCCATCGCGCTCGAGAACTCCAGCCCCTACGGCAACGCGGCGTCCATCTTCACCACCAACGGCGGCGTGGCCCGCTACGCCATCGAGCGCTTTCAGGCCGGCATGTGCGGCGTGAACATCGGCGTCCCCGTCCCGCGCGAGCCCTTCGCGTTCGGCGGCTGGAACGACAGCCGCTTCGGCGCCGGCGACATGACCGGCTACGACGGCTACCGCTTCTGGACGCAGCCCCGCAAAGTCACGACGCGCTGGACCGTGCAGAACGACCAAACGTGGATGAGCTAGGAAACACGCCATGAAAGACGAATCCATGACCTCCGAAGAGATGATCCGCCTGTGCAAAGCCCACACGATGTACGCGTGGGCCAAGAACGACGCGGTGGATCCGCTGCCCATCGACCGCGCCGAGGGGGTCTGGCTCTACACGCCCGACGGCAAGAAGATCCTCGATTTCAATAGCCAGCTCATGTGCGTCAACATCGGCCACGGCCACCCGAAGGTGGTCGCGGCCATCGCCGAGCAGGCCGCCAAGCTGACCTACGTCTACCCGGGGACGGCGACCGCCGTGCGCGCGCGGGTCGGCAAGATGCTGGCTGAGCTCGTGCCGGGCGACATCAATACGTTCTTCTTCACCCTGGGCGGGGCGGAGGCCAACGAGAACGCCATCAAGGCCGCGCGGCTCTTCACCGGGCGCCACAAGATCCTCTCGCGCTACCGCAGCTATCACGGCGGGACCAACGCCACGAGCATGCTGACCGGCGACCCGCGCCGCTGGCCCAGCGAGCCGGGCATGCCGGGCGTCGTCCACGTCCTGGACCCCTCGCCCTACGACTTCACCTTCGGCACCACCGACGCCGAGATCGTCGAGCAAAACCTCGCGTACCTCGAAGAAGTCATCATGTGCGAGGGGCCCCAGACCATCGCCGCGATGTTCGTCGAGACCGTCACGGGGTCCAACGGCGTCTTGCCGCCGCCCGACGGGTATCTGCAGGGCCTGCGAAAGCTGCTGGACCGCCACGGCATCCTGCTGGTCTGCGACGAGGTCATGGCCGGCTTCGGCCGCACCGGCAAGATGTTCGCCTTCGAGCACTGGGGCATCGTCCCCGACATCGTGACCATGGCGAAGGGGCTGACCAGCGCGTATCTGCCGCTGGGCGCCATGGGCGTGTCGGACCGCATCGCCGAGCACTTCAGGTCCAACGTCTTCTGGGGCGGCCTGACCTACAACTCCCACGCCCTGGCCCTGGCGACCGCGGAGGCGGTCATGAACGTGATGGCCGAGGAGAAGCTTGTCGAGAACGCCGCCCGCCTCGGCCCGGTCATGAAGGCCGAGATGGACCGCCTGCGCGACAACCACCCGTCGGTGAAGGAGGGCCGCGCCCTGGGCCTCTTCGGGATGGTGGATCTGCAGAAGAACTCCAAGGGCGACGCGCTGACGCCTTACAACAGCACGCACCCCGCGATGGCGAAGTTCAACCGCGCGCTGCTGGACGCGGGCCTCTTCACCTTCGTGCGCTGGGGCAGCTTCATGTGCAACCCGCCGCTCTGCATCACCGAGGCCGAGCTGAAGCACGGATTTGCCATCATCGACCGCGCACTCGAGCACACCGACGCCGTCTTCGAGGGCTAAGGAATTGGCCCAAAATAAACTCGACATCTTCGCGGCGGATCCATCCCCATCAACGCGTCCTCGAAACTTCATACACCTCGTTTCGCGAACGCGTTGTGCGTAGTTGCCGCATTTATTCTGGGCCAGTTCCTAAGGAATTGGCCCAAAATAAACCCGTCGTCTTCGCGGCAAGGGGTTCGCGCCAAGTCGCCAAGAACGCGCGTCCTTGGCGACTTGGCGCCTTGGCGCGAACCAAAGTGACTCCGCAAACGTGAGACAAGTCCTGCCAGAATCGACCAGGATTTCGGATGTAAGGGACTCAGAGAGGACCAACCATGAGCACGACCCTATCGCCTGACCGCGCCGAGGCCGCCGCGGCGTTTGACGACTACAAGCCGCCGCTGTCACCGGGCGCCGCGGTCGTCGAGGCCAACCGCTGTCTGTACTGCGAGGACGCGCCCTGCATCACCGCGTGTCCCACCAGCATCGACATCCCGACCTTCATCCGCAAGATTGCCACTGGCAATATCCGCGGGTCGGCGAAGACGATCTTCAGCTCGAACATCCTCGGGATGAGCTGCGCGCGGGTCTGCCCGGTCGAGGTGCTCTGCGTCGGCGACTGCGTCTACAACAACATGGACCAGCCGCCGATCCAGATCGGCAAGCTGCAGCGATATGCCACCGATGTGGCGTTCGCCGAGGGCTGGCGCTTCTTCGAGGCCGGCGCGGACACCGGGCGCAAGGTGGCGCTCATCGGCGCCGGACCGGCCAGCCTCGCCTGCGCCCACGAGCTACGCCGCCTCGGCCACGCCTGCACGATCTTCGAGAAGCGCGACGTGGTCGGTGGCCTCAACAGCACCGGCGTCGCCCCCTACAAGATGCGCTCGGACCGCTCGCTCGAGGAGGTCGACTGGATCCTCGGCATCGGCGGCATCGAGGTGAAGACCGGCGTCGAGATCGGCCGAGATCTGAGCTTCGCCGACCTGGAGACCCGGTTTGACGCGGTGTTTCTGGGCTTCGGCCTGGGCCCGGACTCGTGGCTCGAGGCGGCCGGCGCCGACCTCGAGGGGGTCGAGGGCGCCGTCGAGTTCATCGAGCGGATGAAGCTCGGCAGCCCGAACATGAGCGGCGTGTCGCGGGCGGTGGTCATCGGCGGCGGAAACACAGCGCTGGACGCGGTGCGCGAGCTGGTGCGCCTCGGCATCCCCGAGGTCACCATGGTCTACCGCGGCACCGAGGAGCGCATGAGCGGCTACGCCCACGAGTGGAAGGCCGCGAAGCTCGAGGACGTGCGGGTCATCTGGCAGCGCCAGCCCCTGGGCTTTGAGGGCGCGACCCAGGTCACCGGCGTGCGCTGCGTCACGTTGGGCGAAGACCGCAAGCCCGTGACCGGCAGCGAGGCGACGATCCCCGTCGACCTGGTGCTGCTGGCCATCGGCCAGGGCAAGCTCGGCGAGCTCGTGGCTGGCCTGGACGGCATCGCGGTCGAGCGCGGGCGGGTGGTCGTCGACGAGGCGGGCGCCACCGGCCGACCTCGCTTTTTCGCAGGCGGCGACTGCTCAAATGGCGGCAAAGAGGTCGTCAACGCGGCGGCCGAGGGCAAGGCCGCGGCCCAGGCGATACACATCAGCCTCGGAGGCAACTGACATGGCCGACCTGACCACGAACTGCGCGGGCATCGTCTCGCCGAACCCCTTCTGGCTGGCCAGCGCGCCGCCGGCGAACTCCGGCGACCAGGTGATGCGCGCCTTCGACCACGGCTGGGGCGGCGCGGTCTGGAAGACCCTGGGCACGCCGATTCAGAACGTGTCGAGCCGCTTCGGCGGGCTGCACTACAAGGGCACCAAGGCCATCGGCTTCAACAATATCGAGCTGATCACCGACCGCTCCATCGAGGTGAACCTGAAGGAGATCGCCGAGGTGAAGCGGCGCTATCCGAAGCACGCGGTCATCGTCAGCCTGATGGTCGAGACGCGCGACGAGTGGCAGGACATCATCAAGCGGTCCATCGACGCGGGGGCTGACGGCCTCGAGCTGAACTTCGGCTGTCCGCACGGCATGTGCGAGCGCGGCATGGGCTCGGCGGTCGGCCAGGAGCCAGCGGTCAACGAGCGCATCACCGGCTGGGCGGTCGAGTACTCCACGGTGCCCGTCTTGGTGAAGCTGACGCCGAACGTGTCCGACATCATCCCCCACGGCATGGCGGCGCAGCGCGGTGGCGCGCACGGCGTCAGCCTCATCAACACCATCAAGAGCATCATCGGCGTCGACATCGACCGCATGGTGCTGGAGCCGCGGGTGGGCGGGCTGTCGACCAACGGCGGTTACTGCGGGGCGGCGGTCAAACCCATCGCGCTGCACATGACCGCGGGGCTGGCCCGACACGAGGATTTCCGAATCCCCATCAGCGGGATCGGAGGGATCTCGAGCTGGCGTGACGCGGTCGAGTTCCTGCTCTTGGGCGCGACCTCGGTTCAGGTCTGCACCGAGGTGATGCTGCGCGGATACCGCGTGGTCGAGGACATGATCGAGGGGCTGAACGACTACATGGACTCGCACGGCATGAAGACCCTCGACGACATCGTCGGGCGAGCCGTGCCGAGCTACTCCGAGTGGGGTTCGCTGGATCTCAACTACGAGACCATCGCCAAGATCGACCCGAAGACCTGCATCGGCTGCTACGACTGCGTGGTGGCGTGTCAGGACGGGGCGCACCAGTGCATCTTCCCGGCGACCGACGGCACCCGCGTCCCGCGCATCGACGAGTCCGAGTGCGTCGGGTGCAACCTGTGCCAGATCGTCTGCCCAGTGCCCGGCTGCATCGAGATGGTCGAGGTCGACAACGGCTACCAGAGCGCGACCTGGAACGACCACGTCGAGCGGGGCGCAGCGCTGCGACCGAAGAAGGGCGCGCACGGATGACTCGCGGCGAGGCGGGCAGAGACCCGCGCGGGAGGGGCGACGGTGGTGCCCGCGCGCGGAAAGGCCCGGCGCGCGCGGACTCCGCGCATCTCCCCTCGGCGCCGGCCGCCTGATCGGATACCCTTGATCCACTGGTGATGCGGAGGGACTGATGGTTGGCGGGTTTGCGGCGAACTGGGTGCGGCTTGATGTAGACGCCGCCTCGGTCGCTGACGTCATTCGCGCTGCGGGTGCGATGGCTGGCGGAACCGACGGGGTCGACGCCTCGCGGATCGAGGCGGCGCTCTTGGCGCGCGCCGCCGACGGCCACATCGCGATCGGCGACGGCATCGCGATCCCGCACGCCATGGTCGCTGGGCTCCGCGAGGTGCGAATCGGGCTCATCCGGGTGAGCACGCCCCTCGCGGTCGCCGACGCGCCGGACGGCCAGCCGGTGGGGCTGTGGTTCGTGGTGCTGGGGCCGCCCGACGAGGACACGCAGCACCTGGTCGCGGTCGCGACCGTCGCGCGGCTGGCCCGGGTGACGGGGGCCCTCGAGACGCTGCGGACCTCCAAAGACACTGAGCAGATCGGGCGCCTGCTCGCCGCGCCCGACGACGGCGAGGCGGCGGTCAGCGGTCCAGAGTCGCGCCCCATGTCCGGCGCGCGCGAGCTTGTGCTCATCGAGATCGAGGGCGAGGCGGCCGTGGACCGGCTGCTGCTCGACCTCGCTGGCCACGACTTCGAGGACGCGTTGGTGGTCGACGGCTTCACGCTCAGTGAGGTGGCGTCCCGCGAGCTGCCGCTCTTCACCAGCTTCCGCGATCTCTTCGGAGACCCGGGCGGCCGGCGCCTGATCATGGTCACCACCGATCCCGCGCGGGCCGACGTCCTGATGCGCCTCGTGAGGCGCGCCTGCCGCGAGGCGGGGGCGCAGTCCGGGCGTGTCTCGGTCATTCCGATTCGGCAGACCTGGCGATGGGAGCCTGAGGCCGGCTCGAGCGGCGGCGGCCACTGATGACCGGACCAGCGCTGGTGGCCGTCCTCTTGGGCGCGGCGTTCTTGGCGAGCGCGCGGCGCTTTCGGCGTTTTCGACAGGCTCTGGGCCTCGCGCATCTGGTCGTCACCGGTCACGCCTTCCTGGTCGTGGGGGCGGTGGTCGGCCTCGCGGTCACCGACCCCCAACTCGACGCCATGTCGCCGCTGCTCACGCCCATGGTCGCGCTGGTGGCCGGCACCCTCGGCTTCTCCATCGGCATGCGCTTTCACTGGCGCGTGCTCCGCGTGATGCCCTTCCGGGCCGCCGGCGTCGCCCTGCTCCCGGCCCTCGGCGTCGCGCTGATCGCCGGCGTCGCCTCCGCCGGCATCCTCATCAGCGCCGGCCTGGGTCCCGTCGAATCCGTCGCCGCCGCGCTCATCACGGCCGCGGCCGCCGCCGCCAGCGCCCCGACCCTCGCCGCCGCCATCCGCCGCCGCCGGGGCGGCCGCTCGCCCGCCGCCCTCGCCTCCCTCCGCCTCGTCGAGCTCTCCGCCGGCCTATCCAACATGATCACCCTCGGCGCCGCCGTCTTCGCGTTTGGCCTGATGCGCGCTGGTGATTTCAGCGCCGCCGCCCTCGGCTGGGTGCTGCTCAACGTCGCCCTCGGCCTCATCACCGGCGTCCTGACCTGGCTCTTCCTCGGCGGCCGCGCCCGCCGCGACGAACGCCTCCTCCTCGGCGTCGGCATGATCGCCTTCACCGCCGGCCTCGCCGAGTGGTTCGGCCTCTCCCCCGCCGCGCTCTGCGCCACCGCGGGCGGCGCCCTCGTCAACCTCCCCGGCGATCGCATGGCGTCCATGGCCCAAGCCATCCGCCGCCTCGAGCGCCCCGCGGTCGTCATCCTGATGACCCTCGCCGGCGTCTACGCCGTCCAGGACCTCCACCTCGTCATCCTCGCGCTGGTGGGGCTGCTCACCCTGGTGCGCGGCGCGGCGGCCACCAGCATCGCCCGCCGCGTCTCCGGCTCCCTCGCCCCCGCCACCGGCCTCGCCGCCCGCCCCGACTGGGGCAAGGGCCTCATCCCCCAGGGCAGCCTCGGCCTCGTCTGCGCCTTGGTGTTTCGCCAAGTCTGGCCCGGCGACCCCGCCGAATGGGCCCTGGCCGCCATCGCCATCGCCAGCCTCCTCAACGAGCTCGCCGCGCCTCACGTCTTGCTCCCCGCCCTCACCCCCGCAGCCGGCTCCGCCGATCCCGCGCCGCCGACCGCGGTCCCCACATGAGCGCCCCCGCCAGCCCCAGCATCACCCTCCTGCGCCGCGGCCTCCTCTTCCGCCTGCTGCCCCTCGCCGGCTGCGTCGCCATCCTCTCCGTCGCCCGCCGCCTCTCGCTGCCCTTCGAGCCCACCGATCACCGCGGCACCGCCGTGGCCGTGGGCTTCCTCCTCCTCGCCGGCTTCGTCGCAGGCAAAGCCGCCGCCCGCGCCGGCCTCCCCCGCATCACCGGCTACCTCCTCGCCGGCATCGCCCTGGGCCCCTACGGCACCGGCATCCTCAGCTCCGAGATGCTCGCCGCCCGCACGGTGGTCGATGGCGTGGCCGTCGCCCTCATCGCGCTGACCGCCGGCGGCGAGCTCGAGATCGCCTGGCTACGCCGCGCATTTCGCCGCGTCGCCACCATCACCTTCGGCGAGCTCGGCTTCGTCCTCGTCGGCGTCTTCGGCGCCTTCCTGCTCGTCCAGCACTTCCTCGAGGTCATCCCGCCCGAGCTCATGCCCGCTCAACCCGGCGCCCTCTTCATCGTCGCCCTCGTCTTCTCCGCCATCGCCGTCGCCAACTCGCCCTCGGTCGCCATCGCCGTCATCAACGAGACCCGCTCCGAAGGCCCGGTGACCCGCACGGTGCTCGGCGTCACCATCCTCAAAGACATCGTCGTCATCGTGCTCTTCGCCTTCACCCTGGCGCTCGCCCGCAACACCCTGGGCGGCGCCGGCGACGAGCCGCTCTGGTGGACGCTCACCCGCGAGCTGCTCGGCTCCACCCTGGTCGGCTTCGCGTTCGGCGGCCTCATCATCCTCTACCTGCGCACGGTCGGCCGCGAGCTGCCCGTCTTCCTCCTGGTCTTCTGCCTCGCCCTCGCCCAGACCTGCCGCGCCTTCCACCTCGAGGTCCTCCTCGCCGCCGTCGCCGCCGGCTTCCTGGTCGCCAACTACCCCGGCGGCCACGGCCACCGCCTCGTCGCCGCCATCGAGCGCGTCTCGCTGCCCGTCTACGCCATCTTCTTCGCCGGCGCGGGCGCCAAGGTCCGCCTGGACGTGCTCGGCGACCTCTGGCTCCCGGCGATCGCCTTCGTCATCATCCGCGCGGGCTTCGTCTACGCCGGCACGCGCGTCGGTACCCACATCGCCGACGCCGAGCCCACGGTCCGCCGCTACGCCTGGGTCGGTTTCATCAGCCAAGCGGGCGTCACCCTCGCCCTCGCGGCGCTGGTCAGCCGCACCTTCCCCACCTGGGGAGCCTCGCTCGAGATCCTCATCATCTCGATGATCGCCATCCACGAGCTGGTCGGCCCCCCCGCGTTCCAGTGGGCCCTGTCCCGCGCCGGCGAGATCGGCGGTGCTGACCGCGCCCCCGAGATCGATGCCCCCGACGAAGAGGCCGACGCCATCGCTGCCTAAGCTGCGATGTGCGATGTGGCGGCTGGTCATCGCTCCCACGGGACACCCCGCGCGCCGAAACACCCCAAACCCCCAATGTTTCCAACGCGTAACATGCGCGAGCGGCCTTGACGACGACGCCACGCGCTCCATAGGGTGGCCGGGTGGTTGGCGCAGCGCAGAGGCCGGTTTCGTCGTCGGCGACGTGGGTGGGTGAGCTCTCGCTAGGCTATGGCCGTCGGGGGGAGCGCACGATCCCGACCGAGCGACGGCACGTCGGGCCGCTGCGGGTGCTGCGTCACTTCTACCCAGAGGGGGACGGGCTGCTACAGCATGTCGTGGTGCATCCGCCCGGCGGTGTGGCGACCGGGGACCAGCTGCAGGTCCGGCTGGACCTCGCGGAGGGCGCCCAGGTCCAGCTGACTACGCCCGGCGCGACCTCGTGGTACCGTGCCCGCTCGGCGATCGCCGATCCGCCGACGGCCGCCGACGCGCTTCAGGAGATCCGCGCGACCCTCGCGCCTGACGCGACCCTCGAGTGGCTGCCCCAGCCGACCATCCTCTTCGACGGCGCCCGCGCGCGTCTAAAAGCGCGCTTTGACCTCGCCGACGGCGCGCGCCTGCTGGCCTGGGACCTCGTGGCGCTGGGCCGCCGCGCCGGGGACCTGCCATTCCGCCTCGGCTCGCTGCGCTACGACACCCAGGTCCGGCGCGCTGGCCGCCTCCTCCACGCCGAGCGCCTCGTCCTCGACGCCGTCGACCGCTGGCGCGACTCAGCGCTGGGCCTCGGCGGCGCCGACGTGTTCGGCACCTTCATCGTCGCCGCGCCCGACCTCCAGGAACACACTCTGACCGCCTGCCGCGTAGAGCCCGCACCGCCCGGCGACCGCGCCGCCCTCACCCTGCTGCCCGGCCTCCTCGTCGCCCGCTACGTGGGCACATCCACCGAGCGCGCCCAGGCGTGGCTCCGCCGCCTCTGGCACATCACGCGCCCCGCCGTCCTCGGCCGCCCGGCCGTCCCCCCACGCATCTGGAGCACCTGACGTGGACCTCACTCCCCGCGAGAAAGACAAGCTGCTCATCTTCACCGCCGGCCTCCTCGCCGAGCGCCGCCGCGCCCGCGGCCTCAAGCTCAACTACCCCGAGGCGGTCGCCTTCATCTCCGCAGCGCTCCTCGAAGGCGCGCGCGACGGCCGCACCGTCGCCGAGCTCATGCACTTCGGCACCACGCTGCTGACCCGCGACGAGGTCATGGAAGGCGTCCCCGAGCTGATCCCCGACATCCAAGTCGAGGCCACCTTCCCCGACGGCACCAAGCTGGTGACCGTGCACCAGCCCATCGTTTGACCCGCGCGACCCCTCGGAGAGCCTGATGATCCCTGGCGAAATCCTCGTCGACGACCGCGCCGCGCCGATCGCGCTCAACGCCGGCCGCGACCGCGCCACCGTGGGCGTGCGCAACACCGGCGACCGGCCCGTCCAGGTCGGCTCACACTTTCACTTCTTCGAGGTCAACGACGCCCTCGACTTCGACCGCCCTGTCGCCCGCGGCATGCGCCTGGACATCGCCGCAGGCACCGCGGTGCGCTTCGAGCCGGGCCAGGAGCGCACCGTCACCCTCGTCGCGCTCGCCGGCGCCCGCCGCGTCGTGGGCTTTCAAGCCCGCGTCCAAGGAGCTCTCGAACCGTGACCGAGCTATCTCGCCGCGCCTACGCCGAGCTCTACGGCCCCACCACCGGCGACCGCGTGCGCCTCGCCGACACCGAACTCTGGATCCGCGTCGAGCGCGACTTCGCCATCCCGGGCGAGGAGGTCACGTTCGGTGGCGGCAAGGTCATCCGCGACGGCATGGGCCAGTCCCAGCGCCTGCGCGCGGACGTCATGGACACCGTCATCACCAACGCGCTCATCGTGGACTGGTGGGGGATCGTCAAGGCCGACATCGGGCTGCGCGACGGGCGGATCGCCGCCATCGGGAAGGCCGGGAACCCGGACATTCAGCCGGGTGTGACCGTCGCGATCGGGGCCGCCACCGAGATCATCGCGGGCGAAGGGATGATCGTCACCGCGGGTGCAGTCGACTCGCACATTCACTTCATCTGCCCGCAGCAGATCGACGAGGCGCTCTCGTCCGGCGTGACGACGATGCTGGGCGGCGGCACCGGCCCCGCGACCGGCACCAACGCGACGACCTGCACCCCGGGGGCGTGGCACATCGCGCGGATGCTGCAGGCGGCCGACGCGTTCCCGATGAACCTGGGCTTCCTCGGCAAGGGCAACGTGTCGACGCCCGGCCCGGCGGTCGAGCAGCTTGAGGCGGGCGCCATGGGCCTGAAGCTGCACGAGGACTGGGGCACCACCCCGGCGGCCATCGACACCTGCCTCGCCGTCGCCGACGACCACGACGTCCAGGTCGCCATCCACACCGACACCCTCAACGAGGCGGGCTTTGTCGAGACGACGGTCGCGGCCTTCGCCGGGCGCACCATTCACACCTACCACACCGAGGGCGCCGGCGGCGGGCACGCGCCGGACATCATCCGCCTCGCCGGCCTCGACAACGTCCTGCCCTCGTCGACCAACCCGACGCGGCCCTACACGGTCAACACGGTCGACGAACACCTCGACATGCTGATGGTCTGCCACCATCTGGACCCGGCCATCCCCGAGGACGTCGCGTTCGCCGAGAGCCGCATCCGCCGCGAGACGATCGCCGCCGAGGATATCCTTCACGATCTCGGGGCGTTCTCGATGATCGCGTCGGACTCGCAGGCCATGGGGCGGGTGGGCGAGGTCGTGATTCGGACGTGGCAGACCGCCCACAAGATGCGCGTTCAGCGCGGGCCGCTCGAGACCGACGCGGGGACGGGCGCCGACAACCTGCGGGTGAAGCGCTACGCCGCGAAGATCGGGATTAACCCGGCGATCGCTCACGGGATCGCCCACGAGGTGGGCTCGGTCGAGGTCGGCAAGCTGGCGGATCTGGTGCTTTGGCGGCCAGCCTTCTTCGGCGTGAAGCCGTCGCTGGTGCTCAAGGGCGGGGCCATCGCTTGGGCGGCCATGGGCGACCCGAACGCGTCGATCCCGACGCCGCAGCCGGTGCACGGCCGGCCGATGTTCGGGGCCTTCGGGGGTGCTAGGCACGCGACCTCGCTGAGCTTCGTGTCCCAGGCGGCGCTGGCGGCGGATATCGGGGGGAGGCTGGGGCTGCGTAAAGCGCTGTCGGCGGTGCGCGGGACGCGGAACATCGGCAAGTCGGCCATGCGGCTCAACGACCTCACGCCACACATCGAGGTGGACTCGCAGACCTACGAGGTGCGGGCCGACGGCGTGCTGCTGACCTGCGAGCCGGCGGCGGTCCTGCCCATGGCGCAGCGGTATTTCCTTTTTTGAGGGAGCGACGATGAGCGAGTCCGCGACGGGCGAATCGGGCGAGGCGAGCGGCAAGGGCGGGCTGGTGCTAGACCAACGGCTTGGCGCCTTGGAGGCTGGGCGCGAGGTGGCGGCCGAGGTGTTTTTGGACTGGGACTCCCGGCGCCGCACGCGGATGGCGGTGAGCTTGAGCGACGGGCGGCGCGCCTGGGTGCAGCTTGAGCGGCCGGCGGCAGGGCAGCACTCGGTGCTGCGTGACGGCGAGGGCTTGGGCGGCGGGGACGGCGTGGTCGTGCGGGTGCGCGCGCAGGCCGAGGCGCTGTGGGAGGTGCGGGCTGACGACGCGGTGAGCCTGGCGCGCTGCGCGTACCACCTGGGAAACCGCCACGCGCAGGTCGAGGTGGCCGGAGACTGCGTCCGCACGCCGGCGGACCCGGTCATGCGGGCGATGCTGGAGCAGCTTGGCGCGACGGTGACGGCGGTGGACGCGCCTTTCGACCCGGAGGTGGGCGCCTACGCGCACCAGGGCGACCACGTACACCAGCACGGCCACGGCGTGGCGCGCATCCACGACTTCGTCCGCAAGCCGTGATGGCGGGAGGCGCCGACGGCTCTCTGGCGGTGACGCGGCTGCTGCGGCTGGCGAGCCCGGCGCTGCCGATCGGCGCCTACGCGTGGTCGTCGGGGCTTGAGTCGGCGATCGAGACCAGCGTGGTGCACGACGAGGCCAGCGCGGGCGTCTGGCTGCGAGACGCGTTGGCGCTGTCGGTGGCGCGCTGGGAGGGGCCGATCCTGTGGCGTCTGCTGACAGCGGAGTCGGCCGAGGACTACAACGCGCTCTATCTGGCGTCGCGCGAGACCAGCGAGCTGCGGGCCGAGACGCTGCAGACGGGGATGGGGCTGTGGCGGGTGCTCCAAGCCCTCGAAGAGACCGACGGCGCCTCACTCCCAGAGGAGGGCGCGACCCTGCCGTGGGCGTGGGCCCAGGCGGCACGCGCGTGGCACATCGAGCCTGAGCCGGCGCTCTCCGCATGGATCTTCGCGTGGTTCGAGAACCAGCTCGCCGTCCTGATGAAGACGCTGCCGCTGGGCCAGGTGGCGTCGCAGCGCCTGCTCTCCGCGTGCCTGCCGGACCTCGCCCAGGCTCAGGCGCTGGCCCAGACGCTGCCCGACGACGCGATGAGCTCGATGCTCCCGGGCCTCGCGATCCTCAGCAGCGGTCACGAGACCCAGTACTCGCGGCTCTTTCGCTCCTAGCCGCAGCCCCCGACCCCCGACCCCCGAGGCACCCATGACCGTCGCGCTCCAGCCATCCAAGCCCGCCGACCCCATCCGCGTCGGCGTCGGCGGCCCCGTCGGCTCCGGCAAGACCGCGCTGTTGCTGGCGCTCTGCCTGCGCCTGCGTGATCGCTTCAGCCTCGCCGTCGTCACCAACGACATCTACACCCGCGAGGATGCGCAGTTCCTTGTCGACCACGGCGCGCTGCCCCCCGAGCGCATCCTGGGAGTCGAGACCGGCGGCTGCCCCCACACGGCCATCCGCGAGGACGCGAGCATCAACCTGCAGGCCGTGGACGAGCTGTGCCACCGCCACCCCGCTCTCGAGCTGGTCTTCGTCGAGAGTGGCGGCGACAACCTCGCGGCGACCTTCTCCCCGGAGCTGTCCGACTTCACCATCTACGTCATCGACGTCGCCGCCGGGGACAAGATCCCGCGCAAGGGCGGCCCGGGCATCGTGAAGAGCGATCTCTTGGTCATCAACAAGATCGATCTCGCGCCGATGGTCGGGGCGTCTCTTGAGATCATGGACCGCGACGCCAAGAAGATGCGCGGCGAGCGCCCCTATGTCTTCACGAACCTGCGAAGTGGCGAGGGGTTGGACGCGGTGGTCGCGCAGCTTGACCGGCTGGGAGCCTGACCCGCGGCCGCACCAGCTTGGCAATCACCAGCCACCCGATAGCGGCCGATCTCGGGCGGGCGTGTGGGAGCGATGCCGCCGCCGCTCAGGGGGTGTCGGGCGGCGGGCCCGACTCGGCGACCGGGCGCATGGTGGCGCCGCCATTGGGGCGCAGGCCGATCAGGGACAGGAAGAGGGTGCGGCGGCGCAGCGGCGGGTGAGAGCCCAGCTCGCCGAGCAGACGCGGGGCGGCGAGCGCGACGGACAGGCGCAGGGCGAAGCTGGCCAGGAAGATCCAGCGGTATTCCTCGGCCACCAGGGTGAAGAGCGCGGTGCCGGCGAGGCCGCCCAGCAGCTGACCTGTGCCATTTGACACGCTGTGGGCGGCGAAGATGAAGGGCCGGTGGCGCGGCTCGGTGGTGTCCAGCATCAGGGTGAAGAGCGAGACCTCGTAGGCGCCCCAGGCGGCGCCGGAGAGCGCCTGGGCGGCGAGGACCAGCGGCAGGCCGTTCACGAAGATCCAGGGCAAGGGCACGATGGCGACCAGCACGGCGGCCAGCACGTAGACCTGGCGCGGGCCGTGGCGGTCGACCGAGCGGCCCCAGGCCGGCAGCGTGAGGAGCTTGGCGGCCACGATGCAGGCCTGGGCGATCATGTAGGTGCGGTAGTCGAAGGCCAGCTCTTTGAGCATGAAGGGGGCGAAGAAGGGCGAGGACATGGAGACCGTGAAGAGGAAGAGGCCCGCCAGGGGCAGGATGCGGCGGGCGGCGCGGCCGTCGGGGCTCTTGAGGTAGTCGCCGAGGCGATCGGCGCGGCCCAGACCGGCGAAGCGGGGCTCCCAGGAGGTCGCGAGCAGCCAGGCGGTGGCGGTGCGGAAGACCGCCGCGAGGCCGAAGATCACGGCGAAGCCGCCGCCGCCGGCGTGGCGCGACAAGGGCGAGCCCTCGATGGCCTGCAGCAAGAGCCCGCCTGTCAGGAGGCCGACGAAGGTGAGCAGGTGCACCCAGCGATTTCGGCGGGCGAAGTAGTTCCCGCGGATCTCGGCCGGGACGACGTCGCCGAACCACGAAGACCACGCGGTGCCGGCGGCCTGCCCGAAGGCTTGATAGAGTGCCGCCAGCGCGAGCAGCGAGGTCGGGGTCGCGACGCGCAGGCCGTCGGTGACCGACAGGGCGGCCAGCACCAGGATCTGGGCGATGACGGCGCCGACGGTGAGGGTTCGGCGACCGACCGCGCGCTGGAGCAGCTTCAGGCTGCCGAGGGCGCCCAGGGAGCCAATGAAGACCGGCAGGGTCGCGACCAGCACGATCTCGAGGGCCGACGCGCCCAGGCGGATCGCGTCGGCGACGAAGTACAGCTCGCCCAGCCCGGCCATCACCGCGTAGAGGCCGCCCTCGACCACCGAGCGCTTGAGCGTCCGGTCCCTCAGCGCGGGGTCGACGGCCTCGGCCTCGCCGGTCACGACGCGGCGCGCTCCTGACCCGTCAGGAACTCGGTGTGCAGGGCCTGCATCGCGCGGTTGGCGTCCTCATCGGTGACCACGAAGGTCACGTTCAGCTCGGAGCTCCCCTGCGAGATCATCTCGATGTTGATCTTAGCGTTGCCCATGCAGCTGAAGATGCGCCCGGCGATACCTGGCACGACCTGCATGCCCTCGCCCACCACGCAGACGATGGCGCGGTTGGGATCGATGCGGACGCGCGAGAACTTGCGCAGCTCAGGCATCGCCTGCTCGAGGCGCCCCATGCACGAGCCGTCGACCGTCACCGACACGCTGACCTCGCTGGTCGCGATGACGTCGATGGAGATGTTGTGGCGGCGGAAGATGTCGAAGAGCTGGGCCATGTAGCCGCCGGCCTCGAGCATCCGCGTGGACGTGAAGTTCACGAGGCTGTTGCCGCGCTTGCACGCCAAGCCCTCCACGACGCGCTCGGCCCGGTCGTCGCTCTCGCGGGTGACCACGGTGCCCGGGTCGTCGGGCTTGAAGCTGTTGAGGATGCGCACGGGGATGTCGGCCTGAACGGCCGGCTCGATGGTCTTCGGGTGCAGGACCTTCGCTCCGAAATAAGCCAGCTCGCTGGCCTCGTCGAAGGTCAGGGCGCGCAGGGTGAAGGCCTCGGGCACCACGCGGGGGTCGGCGCTGAGGATGCCGGACACGTCGGTCCAGATCTGGATCTCCTCGGCCCCCACGCCGCGACCGATGATCGCCGCCGTGTAGTCGCTGCCGCCGCGGCCGAGCGTCGTGCGCTCGCCGGCCTTGTTGCGGGCGATGAAGCCGGTGACGACCGCGATGGTCTGCTCGGCCTCGGGCAAGAAGCGCTTGCGGATGCGCGGGTAGGTCTCGGGCAGGATCTCGGCCTCGCCGTAGCGATCGTCGGTCACGATGCCGACGTCCCAGCCGGTGTAGGCCTTGGCGGTCAGGTGCTCGGCGGTCAGGTAGGCCGCGACGATGCGCGAGGACATGATCTCGCCGAAGCTGACGACGTAATCGAGGGAGCGCGGGGTCAGCTCGCGCAGGTAGTAGATACCCTTGAGCACCTCGCCCAGGCGGGTCAGGGGCTCCTGGATCAGCGTGTGCGGCAGGCGCAGCTCGTCGAGGATCGCGTGGTGGATCCTGGCGAGCTCTTTCATGGCGCGCTCGGGCTCGGTGCCGCGCTTCTGGGCCGACTGCGCTGCAGCGATGAGGCGATTGGTGACGCCGGAGACCGCAGAGACGACGACCACGGGCTTGCGATCCAGCCGCCCGCGCACGATGTCCACCAAGCGCCGAATGGCCTCAGCGCTGCCCACCGAGGTGCCACCAAACTTCATCACGATCATGCCGAACTCCCGAGCAGCCTGCTCGTCAACCGCCGAGCCAGCGGCTGCCTACGAAGCTTGGCAGGGGCCGGCTACAACGGGCCCGTATATCGCAGAGGCGCGCCGGCTTGACCAGACGGGATTTCGCGTCCGCGGCGACTCGCCCCGGACGAGGGCGGCGGCGGCTACAGGAAGTAGATCGCGACACCCAGGGTGACCATCGCTTGGTACTGCCAGGTCGTGCTGAGGGCGGTGAACTGGTTGCCCGTGACGGTGACCCGGTCCGCCACGTAGCCGCTCACGCTGGGCGTGTAGCTGCCGCGCAGCATCAGCGGCACGCGGATGTCGATCTTGTCGGTGGGCAGGCGGATGTCGAAGCCGAAGCCGAAGGCCACGGCGACATAGGTGTCCGCGTCGCCCTCCAGGGTCAGGGCGTTCCGCTCGACCTCCACCTTGGGGTTGGTGGGGACGACGATCTCCGGCCCCACGAAGAGGAAGGGCCGCACCTTGTCGTAGGGCGCCGCGACCCGCAGCAGGATCGGGATGTGCACCGCGGTCTGGCTGAGATCGAAGCGGAACCCGTTGATCTTGCCGTGGCCCTGGTCCAGCGAGACGTGAAAGCCCAGGTCCAGCCCCACGATCCCCCGCCACATGCCGACCACCGACAGCCCGCCGCCGCCGCCCACGCCCGCGAACCCGGGGTATGGGACGCTGGGACCGACGTCTTTGGGGACCCGCTTCTTCTCCTCCGACGGCTCGTCGAGGAAGCTGCCGTTGGGCCCGCCATAAAGCTGCACACCCAACTCGAACTCGCGTCGCTTCTTCTCGGCCGAGTCCGTCGATTGCGACGTCAACGGCTGCTCCAGCGGCTCGTCGGCGCGAGCGGTGGGCGCGGCAAGAGACGTCAGGGCCAAAGCGAGGGCGAGGGCAGTGCGCATGGGCTGCTCCGAGACTTCCGGGGGGTCGCGATCGCCTACCACAAGCCGCCGCCCCCTGTCGCGGCGTTCGAAACGCGCGCGGGGCTCCCGGAGGCGACGGAGGCGCGCACAAGCAGAAGCTGCCGGAGGCGGGATTTGCCACGGAGGCACCGAGACGCGGAGAGAACGCTGATTAGTGCTGCTCCTAACCCCTCCGCGCCCCCGTGGTTTTGCCCCCTCCTCTGCCCCCCTCCGTGTATCCTCCGTGAACTCCGTGCCTTCCGTGGCTAAATCGTCACCCCGTCCTACCCTCGCTAAGAGGGCCGGGGCGGCCTGAGGGGGCGGTGTTTTACCACGGAGACACGGAGGAGCACGGAGACGGGCATTGTTGAACGCTCGGCTCCGTGCCGTCTCCGTGCCCTCCGTGTCTCCGTGGTTTTGCACCCCTCCCAACCCGTCCCAGCCCCCCAAGAACGAGTCCCACCGTGGCGTTGCCCCGCTCCCTCGACAGCTTCCGGATCGTCCTGGTCGACCCGACCCACCCCGGCAACATCGGCGCCACGGCCCGCGCGATGAAGACCATGGGCCTCACCGACCTCGCCCTGGTCCGCCCGGTCGACTACCTCGTCAGCGAGGCCTACGCCCGCGCGGTCGGCGCTGACGACATCCTCGACGCCGCCAAGGTCTTCGACACCGTCGAGGACGCCCTGGCCGGCGCCTCCCTGGTCGTCGGCACCTCGTCGCGCCGCCGCCGCAACGGCGAAGACGCCCTCCCCGTCCGCCAGCTCGCCGCCATCGCCGCCGCCGAGCCCGGCGACGCCTCGGTCGCCATCCTCTTCGGCACCGAGCGCATCGGCCTCACCAACGAAGACCTCGCCCGCTGCCGCCACCACATGGTCATCCCGACCAACCCGGAGTTCCGCTCCCTCAACCTCGCCTCGGCCGTGCAACTCGTAACCTACGAGTTACGCATGGCCGTCGAAGAGGCCCGCCCCCTGACCACCAAACACGCCGATCTCCCAGCCACCGCCGAAGAGATGGAGCACTTCCTCACCCACCTCTTCGCGGCGCTCACCGACCTCCGCTTCTTCATCCCAAACCAGGAAAACCGCCCCCACCTCGAGCTCCGCTTCCGCCGAATGTTCACCCGCATGAACCCGGACCGCTACGACATGGGCATGCTCCGAGGCTTCCTGACCCGCGTCCAACAAGCCCTGGGCACCCGAGGCCGCCGCGGCCAGCTCCGCCCCGGCACCCCGCAGGTCACCGCGAGCCCGCCCGAGATCCTGGATCCGCCCGCCGAGGGCTGACCCCCATCCCACGAGGAACCATGCTGCATCGCAACACCCGCCCTCACCGCCCCATGACCGCCGCCACGATTTCGCTCGTCGCGGCCTCGCTTTTTTCGACCGCCGCGATGGCCGGCGACAACAACGCGTCGCAGCACGCGCCCACGGTGGAGCCTTCCGAGGGCGTCCGGCGCGGTGGGTCGTTGGTGGTCGCCGATCCGCCGCAGCAGCCTTCGGATCGCGCGTTCGTGCCTCGGATGCGCACGCACGTGGAGGGGCCGCTGACCGCTGACGGCCAGCGGGTCTGGGTGGGGCCGCCGGTGCCGCGCTCGGTGGCGATCGAGGTCGATGGGCGCGAGCTTTTCCTGCTGGACCCGGTCGAGGGTGGCCACGTGGCGCTCTACCGCGACCCCTACGGCGGCAAGAGCTGCACCCTGGGCGGGCGGGAGAACTGCCGCTTCCTCGCGCGCTTCTATGCGGACGACGAGGAGGCGCCTCGCTGGAGCGTCGACTTGGAGCCCTTGATGACGGGGCCGCGGAACCTGGAGCTTCAGGACCTGCGCTACGCCGACGGGGTCCTCTATTTCAACGATGCGTGCGCCAGCTACTCGGTGCAGGCCAAGGGGAAGTGCTCGTCGCTCATCGCCTGGGACTCGGCCACGCAGAAGGTGCTGTGGCGCAGCAAGCCCCTGACCTCGAACGGGCGCTTCTTGGTACACGGCGAGCTGCTGATCTCGGGCTATGGCTTCACCGACGAGCCGGACTGGGTCTTCTTGGTCTCGCGGAAGGACGGGCGCGTGCTGGCGAAGCGGCGTCTCAAGAAGGCGCACGAGACGCTGGCGGTGGAGGGCGACATCTTGGAGGTCGGCGTGTACGACAGCCCGCCGAAGCGCTTTCGTTTGGTGGGGCTGGACGGCAAGCGCCCGCGAATGCAGCCGATTCGGTGACTCGCTCTCGACTCGGGGGCGGGCGTTGGCTATGACGCTCGCGCGGAGGGCGGACTTGGCGCAGGCAGAGCAGGGTTGGAACGAGCGGTTCGGCGGCATCGTGCGCCTGTATGGCGTGGCGGCGGCTGAGCGAATTCGGCGCGCGCGCGTCGCCGTCATCGGCGTGGGCGGGGTCGGCTCGTGGACGGCCGAGGCCCTGGCGCGGACCGGCGTGGCGTCGCTGGCGCTCATCGACCTCGACGACGTCTGCATCTCCAACGCCAACCGTCAGCTACACGCGCTGGACGGCGAGGTGGGGCGCGCGAAGGTCGAGGTGATGGCTGAGCGGATCCGCCGCATCCACCCGGGCTGCGAGGTGCGCGCCATCGCCGACTTCTTCACCGCGGAGACCGCCGACGCGCTGCTCGACGCGCACTACGACGTCATCGTCGACGCCATCGACAACCCGCGGCACAAGTGCCTACTGCTCGCGCGCTGTCACGAGCGGGGACAGGCCATCATCACGGTGGGGGCGGCCGGCGGGCGGCGAAACCCCAGCAAGATCGAGACCGCGGACCTCGCCGACGCCACCCACGACGGCCTGCTGCGCCGGGTGCGCCGGCGGCTGCGCGATGAGTACGGCTTTTCCCGTGCTGGCGCCTTCGGGATCGGCGCGGTGTACAGCACCGAGGCCGCCTGGTACCCGACCGCCGACGGCGAGGTCTGCTTGGAGGGGCCGAAGGACGCCGCGCTCCGGCTGGACTGCCAGAGCGGCTACGGGACGGCCTCGTTCGCGACCGGCGCCTTTGGGCTGGCCGCGGCGGCGATGGCGGTGGACGTCGTCATCGCCAAACCCAGCGTGGAGGCCGCGTGAGCGCTGAGCCTGAGGCCGTTGCGCTGCCTGAGGTCGCAGGCCAGCCCGAGATCGCCTCCGCGACCGGGCCCGCCCTGCCCTCCCGCGCCGTGATGCGCCTCATCGAGCGCGCGGTCGGCGACTTCGCGCTCATCGAGGCCGGCGACCGTGTGGCGGTCGGGATCTCGGGCGGCAAGGACTCGCTGCTGCTGCTCGCGGCCCTGACGGAGCTGTCGCGCCGCGCCGACCGGCCCTTCGAGCTGCGCCCGATTCATCTGGACCAGCACCAGCCCGGTTTCGACCGCGCCGGCTTCGACGCAGCGCTCAAACGACTAGGCGCTGACTGCGAGATCATCTCGGCGGACACCTGGTCGGTGGTCAGCGAGAAGCTGCGCCCCGGGCAGATCCCGTGCGCGCTGTGCGGCCGGATGCGGCGGGGGATCCTCAACCGCTGGTGCGCCGAAAACGGCTACAACAAGCTGGCCCTCGGCCATCACCTGGACGACGCGGCCGAGACCTTCCTGCTGAACCTGCTCTTCGGGCGGCGGCTGGACCCGCTCAAGGCGGCCACGCCGGCCAGCGAGTACCCGGTGACCACCATTCGCCCGCTGATCCTCGTCGAGGAGCGGAAGATCGAGGCGTGGGTGGCCGAGCACGGCATCCCGACGATCCCCTGCCCGGTCTGCGACACCTTCCCCGACTCCAAGCGCCGCGACGTCAAGGGCGTCATCGCCGACCTGGCGCGCGTGCAGCCCGAGATCCTGGCTTCGGTGCGGCAGGCCCTCTACGGCGCGGGAGACGCGGAGAAGGCGGAGAACGCGCAAGGTTGACCTGGGGTGTGGCGAAAGCCCACGATCGCGGCCATCCCCCCCGGCCCTGGGTCGCCATGCGCAACGCCACTCAAACCCGCCTCACCCTGCTTGTCTGTTCCGTCCTCGTGGCCTGCTCGCCCGGCGACGGCTCGGGCGCCGGCATCACGTTCGGGCCCGACGGCGGCGCGGTCATCACCGGGGACGTCGTCTCGACGACCAAGTGCTCCAACACGCCGGGCTGCGGGCCGAGCGCGGTGAACACCTACGTCGACGACAGCGCGCTCTTCGACGCGGTCCTGGAGGACCTGGTCACCAAGGGCTGCTCGCGCTTCTTCAGCGACTGTAACTACCTGTGCTCGCAGATCTTCTACGACTGCGGCGCCAACATGACCCAGTGCGTGCAGCAGAGCGTCAAGCGCTACGGCGACGACTACGACCACCCGGTGGTCAACGCTGCGCTCGCGGTGACCTGCGGGCAGGACGTCCTGGCGGCGGCCTGCTCCGACATCCCGCCCGACACGCGGGCCTGCGAGGACGTCATCGTCGAGGGGTGCGCCGACGACTCCGGCGACACGGACGGCGCCTACATTTGGAGCGCTCCGGCCGCGGTGGGCGCGCTGCCCAGCCTGCTGGCCGTGCACCTGTGCGACGAGGCGGACAAGTGGCTCGCGCTGAGCCTGACGAAGGGCCAGACCGTGACGCTGCAGGCGACCGCGCCCAAGCCCACCTTCGGCAACGTCTCCCTGCGCTTTCACATCGCGAGCCCCCAGGCCGACGAGGAGCCCACGCGGCTGGACACCGACAATCTCGGCTGGGCCGACGAGGACGCGGCGAGCTTCGGGCCGGTCGACGTCGATGGCGACTACCTCATCGAGCTTCACCTCAGCAGCGCGCCGACCCTGGATCTCGGGCTGCGTGTCGACCTCACGGAGGCCCCATGAGCGCTCGCAGATCCCCGTTCTTCGCCGCCGCCCTCGCGCTGGTCGCGTCCGCGTCATTTGCCGCGGTCGGCTGCGGAACCGACCCGGCTGGCGAGGCGGACGCCGCCCTCGACGCGGACGCGATCTCCGACGTGGCGCCCGAGATCGGGCCAGACATCATCACGCTCCGCGACGCGGACGCCTCGGTACCGCCGGACACCACGCCCGACGCGGCGAGGGACGTGCCGCCCAAGCCCGATGCCACGGAGGACGCCGCGCCTCAGCCCGACCTCACGCCTCCGCCTCCGTTGCTGGACCCTTGCGCGACGGGCGCTGCGGCCCTCGAGCGCGCGGTGCGCCTGCCCCTGGGCGAGACCCTGTTCTTCGACCGCGACGACTACCTGTCCTTCTGGCCGACACAGCTGAGCTGCGCCCCCACCCTCGCCGCGGCCCCCGATGGCGCCGTGGCCACCCTGGGACCCGACGGACGGCGCGTGACGCCTGACGTGGCGGGTGAATGGCGGTTCAGTGTGGGCGCTGAGACCCTGGTCGTGACGGTGGACGACGCGCCGCTCACCGCCGACAGCTTCCTCAACTTCAACTACACGCCCGTCGAGCCGCTGGCTCAGGCCCCCGATGGCGCCATCTGGGTGGTGAACCCGCCCTCGAACACCGTGCAGCGCGTGACCCTGGACGGGGACACCGCCACCGCCGCGGAGCTGGTCCCGACCGGCTCGTGGCCGACCGCGCTCGCCGTGTGGCCGGGCACCGACCTGATGCTGGTGTCGCAGACCGGCCGCGACAGCCTCGGGTTTCTCGACCTGAACGCGCGCCGGGTCGTCGACGCCATCGCCGTCGGCAACGAGCCCGCGGGGATCGCCCTGGACCTGGACGCGGCCGCGGGCCCGCAGGCCTGGGTCGTGTTGGGCGGCGAGGACTCGGTGGTGCGCGTGGATCTGGGCACCCGCGCCGTCACCGCGACCGTCGCCGTCGGCCACGAGCCGCGCGCGGTGACCTTCGATCCCGCGACGCGCCGCCTCTACGTGGCCTCGCTGATCTCCGGCAACGCGCGGCCCTCCGGCCCGCTGCAGAAGACGCTGATCCCCGAGGAGGACCAGCACGACATCGCGGTCATCGACGTCGACAGCGCGGCGGTGGTCGGCCAGATCGTCGCGGTCGGGACCATCATCCGCGACATGCTGCTGCTGCCGGGTACACCCAAGCGCATGGTCGTGGCGCACACCGAGGCCCGCAACGACAAGAACGGCATCGCCGCCGGCTCGCGCCCCCACGAGCACGGGCTGGCGATCGTCGACCTCGAGCCCGGGTCGCCGACCCAGTGGCGCGTGGTCAAGCGGGTCGACCTGGACACGCAGCCTTCGTCGAGCGGCCCCGCGGCGAGCCCCTACTCCATGGCGCTGACCCCGAGCGGCGACCGCCTCATCGTCTCGCTCTCCGCTGGGCGCGCGCTGCTCTACCTGAACGCCACGACCTACGCCGAAGAGGCGCGCGTCATGGTCGGCGCAGATCCCCGCGGCCTCGTCCTCGCGGGCGAGCGCGTCTGGACCAGCCCCTGGCTGGACGGCCTGCTCGTAGGCGCGCCGCTGAGCCCGACCGTGGGCAGCGGCGCCACCATGCCCAAGGTCAGCATCGGCCGCGACCCGACGCCCGACGACGTCCGCGAAGGCCAGCGCATGTTCAACGACGCGGCCTTCAGCGCGAACGGCGATTTCTCATGCAACAACTGCCACATCGACGGGCTCACCGACGGGCTGGTCTGGAACATCCTGCTGGACGGCGACGTGAACACCCTGGCCTTCAGAAACGTAGGCGGCACCGGGCCTTTTCTGTGGGGCGGGTTCCTGCCGACCCTCTTCGACTTCAGCCGCGAGGTGCTGCGGCTGGTGGGGGCGAACGCGACCGGGGTCGAGATGGAGCTGCTGACCAACTACATGCAGTCGGTCACCGCGCCGCCGAACCCGTACACGCTGCCGGGCGGCCGACTGACCGAGGCGGGATTGCGCGGGCGGGCGCTCTTTCACACGGACGCCGAGGACGGCGGCGGCGGCTGCGCGGCGTGTCATAGCGGGCCGCTCTTCACAAACGGCGAGCAGGTGCCGGGGAAGACCGAGGGCTTCATCACCGACGTGCCGTCGCTGCTGGGCGCCTACGACACAGGTCCGTGGGGGCGCCACGCCCAGTGGCCGACCCTCGAGGCGATGGTGGAGTACGCGGCGACCTTCACCGAGGCCACCTTGAGCGCGGCCGAGCTCGCCGACCTGACCGCCTACGTGCGCCAGCTGCCCTCAGACCTGCTCTACCTCACCTCGGCGCGCCCGCTGGACGGCGCCCGCAGCGTGTGGAACCAGACGCCGGTCGAGCTCGTGTTCTCGGCGCTGCTGAAGGACGGCCAGGCGTCGAAGCTGCGGATGGCCACCGAGGCGGGTGCGGCGGTCGCTGGGAGCTGGGCGGTCTCGGGTCGCCGCGCGCGATTCGTGCCCGACGGCGGTGAGTTGGCCCTTGAGACGGACTACGTCATCACCATCGACGCGGGCCTACAGGCCGTCTTGGGCGAGCGCCTGGCCGAGCCCATCCGCATCGAGTTCTCGACCGGCGCGGTGCCGGCCTTCGAGGTGGCCGCGCGGTGGCGCTGGACGGTGACCGGCGCGGTCTCCGGCACGATGGAGATGGCCTTCATCCAGTCCAAGGGCGGCCGCCTCTCGGGCGTCGTGCTGGACGGCGGCGGGCTTGTGGACGCCGACCACCTCGAGGGCGTTCTGGTAGGCGACACCATGATCATCGAGCCGTTTTTGGTCTCGAGCCCCTTCGGGCAGGTGCTCGTCGACGAGGTCGTGGCGACCATGGTGGACGACGACAAAGACGGGCTCGCCGACTCGGGCAAGGGCACCGTCAACACGGCGCTGGCCAACCTGAAGGTCACGATGAAGGCGCTGGCGGGCGAGTAGAGGCGCTAGTCGCGGCGCTAGCCTTCCAGCGCGTCGATGATCGCGGGGCGCAGGTCTTTGGCGGCGATCACGGCGTCGAGGGAGCCGACGCGGACGGCGCGCTCGACGGAGTGGATGGCGTCGAAGCTCTTGGCCAGCTCGCCCTGGTGCTCGAGGGTGACCTGGAGGCGGAGCTCGGTCAGGCGCTCGCGGAGGCGGGCCTGGTCGGTGGGGTCGGCCTCGGCGATGGCTGCGGTCGCGGCGACGATGCGCGGGTCCTCGGTGACGCGGCGCTGGACCTCGCGGGGGAAGACCACCGCGGCCGCTGGCCCGCCGCCGATGACCGAGGCGAAGGTGCCCTCGACGGCCAGGGCCCGCAGCCCGGGGTTCAGCGCCTTCGAGAACACGACGTAGGCGCCGCCGTGGTAGCGGCCGATGACCACGAAGACCATGCGGCCCTTGAACTCGACCACGGCGCGCCCGATCTCGGCGCCGTACTCGAGCTGGAGGTTGCGCAGGGACTCGGGCGAGCCGTCAAAGCCTGAGAGATTGGCGACCACGACCACTGGCCGCACGCCGCTGGCGGCCGAGATGGCGCGGGCGACCTTCTTGCTGCTGATGGGGAAGAGCGTGCCGCCCGACCAGGTGTCCGGGCCGTCGAGGGGGATGCGCCCGCGCCGCCGCAGCGGCCGCGACTCGATGCCGAGCAGGCACACGCTGTGGCCGCCGATGTGGGCGTCCCAGACCACCGAGGTCTCGCCGCCCCACATCGTGCGAAAGCGCTCCAGTGGCGGGTCGTAGAGGTCGACCACCGCCGACATCACCGCGCGGACGGCGAAGGGCTTCTTGCGCTCGGGGTTCTCGCGGCTGTCGAGGACGTCGCCGACCGTGGCGTAGGGCTCGTCGGCGGACGCGGTGTAGGGCGCGGTGAGCACGGAGCGGTCGCGGCGGTCGTGGTCGCGCCAGCCGGGCTCAGGCCGCGGGCCGTGCTCGTGGGGGGCGACGTAGGCGAAGCGGTAGTGCTCAAAGAGCAGCGCGTAGGCGCCCGGCAGGTCCTCGGCGTGATACTGGGCCTGCCCGTTGGGGCCCATGACCCGCTCGTAGCCGCCGATGCCGCGCTCGTCTTCTGCCGAGACGCTGCCTGAGTATTCGAGGGCCTTCTTGCCGGTGAGCACCATCGAACCCTGGGGCGTCATCACCAGGATGCCGCGCGTGTGCATCAGCATCGTGGCTTCGGCGTTCCAGTAGGACTGCGCGCCCACGTTGACGCCCGCGACGATGACGTTCACCTCGCCACCGGCGCGCGTGAAGTGGACCAGCCGGGCGAGGACGCGCGCGGTCCAGTCGAGGTTCTCGGTGCCGCTGTCCATGGCGATGCGGGCGCCGGCGGAGATGGGGATCCACTCGACGGGCAGGCGCAGGCTCTCGGCGAGGTCGAGGGCGCCGATGACGCGGCGGCACTCGGCCTCGGCCAGCGCGCCCATGCTGTGGGTGGAGTCCGACGCGATCAGCACGCGGCGCATGCCGCCGGGGTGCTTTCGTGTGCGATGCGAGATAATCCCGACCACCACCGCGGCCCTGTTGCTCCCCGGCGCGCGGCCCGCGACCGAGACCAGTCGCGACTCTGACGAATCGGCGAGATCGTGCTCCTCGAAGGTGCCGCCGCGGAGATCTGGGTGCACTGCAGCGAGGGGCTCCTCGTCGCCGGTCAGGGCCGAGATGAGGTCGTAGGGGTAGACGAAGCCCAGGCGGCGGGCGCGGATGGCGCGCATCTCGTAGTGCGACAGCGCCTCGACGGGGCCCGTCTCGGGCGCCCGCATGCCGATCTCCAGCCGCGTGCGCGCTGAGTTGGTCAGGACGAACTCCACGTCGCGGGTGCCGCCTGGGGCGCTGTCGTCGGGCGTGCGCGTGCGGAGCGAGATGCGGTCGAGGCCCAGGGCGCGCGTCGCGGGTTCGAGGCGGCGGGCGATGCGCGAGATGTCGCGGGCCGGGAAGGGGCGCGGCGAGCGGAAGAAGAAGGTCATCCGGTTCCAGAAGTAGCGGCGTCCGGACGCCCGGCGCGCCTGCTCGGTGCGCAGGACGCGCAGCCCCTCGAAGAAGGCGTGCTCGAACTCGAGCAGGTGCTCGTGGCCCACCTCGCCCGGCTCCGGCGGGACGGCGGCGGGGATGTCGCGCACCTCGGCCAGCACCAGGATACGCTCGTCCGCCGCGTTGTCTCTCGCCTTGGCGCGGAAGGCGTAGACCCGCTCGTGGCTGGGCAGGCGCTTGAGCGTGAAGGCCTCGAGGCGCCACAGCTCGACCCGACGCGCGGCCTCGGGGTGGATGTCGCTGAGCAGCAGTTGCTCGCGGAAACGCCCGCCCTCCTGGGCCCAGGTGCGGTGGCTGACCCGCGTCCCCGCGGTAGGCCGCGACAGGGTAAATCGCGTGAACCGCGCGGCGTCGTCGGGCCAGGGCAGCGCCGCCAGGTCGGGGACCTCGCCCGGGTCGACCATGACAAGCTCGCCCACGAAGCTCTGCCCGCCACGCTGCTCAGCGGCGGCCGCGAGCGCGGCGAGGCCCTCGGCGAGCTGCTGGCCGGCGATGAAGACCGCGAGCACGTGCTGGCCGTCGTGGCGCGTGTCCGAGACCGGGGTGACGCGGGCGTGCAGCAGCGGGATCGCCCCGACGCGCGCGGCCTCGTACAGGGTGAACGCGGCGTCTTCGTAGAGCCGGCGCAGGGCCGCCTCGGCCGCCAGCACGCTGATGCGGTCAGGCGCCTCGGCGTGCGCGGGCGTGGCCGCGGAGAGGATGACGTGGCGCAGGATCGGCAGAGGCGTGCTGGCCAGACCGGCCATGCGCTGCTCGAACTCGGGCTGCTCGCGGGACAGCTCGTTCATGGTCCGGAGCACGATGCGGGTGAGCCGCTCGACGGCCTCGCGGCGGCGCTCGTAGCGCGGCAGGTGAAAGAGGATGTGCTGGGCGCGGCGCGCGGTGTCGGCGACGTGGGGGTGGGCGGCCGACGCGAGCTGCGCCACCCGGTCCAGCAGGCGATCGGTGTCGGGGCCGAAGGGGATGCGCGCGTCGTGGAGCGCCATGACGAGGCGGGTGAGGCGCGCGCAGATGCGGTGGCGGACGTCGCCGTGGCGGTGGGCGATGGACAAGCGCCAGAGCGCCTCGCGCAGCTCGTCGGTGGGCTCGAGGCTGCCGATGCCGTGCCAGCGCAGCGCGGCCATCAAGAGGGGGCGCAGCTCGGCGTTGGCGGCCTTCTCGCCCTCGGGGTGGCGGCGGCAGAAGTCGTAGAACGCGATCTCGGCGCTCACCGCGGCGTCTTCGGAGACCGGCAGCAGGTTGCGGTCGAAGAGGCTCTCGACGTCGACGAAGGCTTGCAGGGTCTCGACCAGCGGGACCAGGCGCTCCGGGGTGCGCAGCGAGGTCACGTCGATGTCCTCGCCAAGCAAGGCCTCGACGCGCTGGATCATCAGCGCGGGGACCTCGTAGCCCGAGAGCACCGCGCGCGAGACCTCGATGAGCTTGGCGATGGCGGCGTCGACCTGCTCGGAGGGGAGCGTGTCGAGGCGTCCGAGGCGGGCGACCTCGCCGTCGAAGAGCGGCTCCAGCGCGCGCGGGCTGCGGGGGATCTCGAGCGCTTCGATGTCGGAGGTCTCGCCTGAGCCGGCGGAGGGCTCGAGGATGAGGATGGGCTGGCCTGCCACCACCTGCTGATTGGGCTGGCACAAGAGCGAGCGGACGACGCCGGCCTCGGGGGCGCGGAGCGGCATCTCCATCTTCATCGCTTCGAGGGTGGCGAGGTGGGCGCCGGCCTCGACGTAATCACCCTCGGAGACCGCGACGTGGACGATCATCGCGGGGGCGGGGGCTTTGACGACGCCGCCGGAGAGCTGCTCGACCTGGTGGGCGCGGCCGTCGACCTCCACGAAGATGCCGGCGCGGCCTTGGCAAAAGAGGACGTCGTGGCGGACACCGTCGACGCTGAGGGTCGCGGCGTGGGGGCCGACGGGGATGAGCTCCAGGGCGATGATGCTGTCGCCTTGGGAGACGAAGAAGCGGCGCGGGCCGGCGCTGTGGACGCGCAGGGTGACGGCGCGGCCGGCGATGCGGAGGCTCGAGTCGAGGCCGGTCGGGGGCGGCAGGCGGATGGGGATGCCATCTTGGACCTCGCGAAAGAAGCGCTGCTGCTCGGCGCTGGCTTCGATGGCGTGGTCGATGAGGGCGGCGGCGAGGACGGCCTCGACGAGGCGGCCGCTGGGCGCGAGCTGGCCGGCCGCGCCGAGGCGATCGAGCCAGGCGACGTCGGCCGAGCCGTCGCGGACCGGCTCGCGGCCGAGCAGATCGAGCAGGAAGCCCTTGTTCGTGGCGCCGTCTTCGACCACGACGGCCATCTCTCGGAGCGCTCGCGTCAGGCGCGCCAGGGCCTGCTGGCGCGTGGCGCCGTGGGCGATGACCTTGGCGAGCATCGAGTCGAAGGCGCTCGACAGGGCCATGCCCTCGCGGATCCCGCTGTCGACGCGAATCCCGGGGCCGGTCGGCGGCAAAAACAGGCGCACGATGCCGGGGGCAGGCCGAAAGCCGTCCGCGGGGTCCTCGGCGTTGACCCGCACCTCGATGGCGTGGCCGCGCGGCGGGCCGTCGGGCGGGACCACCGGCCGGCCCAGCGCGATGTCGATCTGAGCGCGCACCAGGTCGAAGCCCGTGACCGCCTCGGTGACCGTGTGCTCGACCTGCAGCCGGGAGTTCATCTCGAGGAAGAAGTAGCAGTCCGCGTCTGGCAGATAGAGGAACTCGGCGGTGCCGACGCCCAGGTAGCCGGCCTCGGTGGCGAGGCGGACGGCGGCGCGCTCCATCGCGGCCCCCGCCGGGGCAGAGACCACCGGCGACGGCGCCTCCTCGAGCACCTTCTGGTGGCGGCGCTGAATCGAGCAGTCGCGCAGCCCCAGCGCGAACACGCCGGAGTCGCTGGCGACGATCTGCACCTCGATGTGCCGCGCGAAGGGGATGAGGCGCTCGACGAAGAGCGAGCCCTCGCCGAAGGCTTTGCGCGCCTCGTCCCGCGCGGAGATGAGCGCGGCCTCGAAGAGCTCGGGCTGGTCGACGCGCCGAATCCCGCGCCCGCCGCCGCCCGCCGACGCCTTGATCATCAGGGGGAAGCCGATGCTCGCGGCGAGCTCCGCGCGCGCCGCCGCGCCGACGTCCGCCCCATCGTCCAGCAGGCGCCACGCCGCCACCGGCACGTCCACCTTCGCGGCCAGGCGCTTGGCGGCGATCTTGTCGCCCAGGCGCCGCATGGCCTCCGCGGACGGGCCGAGGAACACGATGCCCTCTGCGGCCAAGCGCTCGGCGAAGGCGGCGTCCTCGGACAGAAATCCCCAGCCCGGCCACACCGCGTCGCACCGCGCGCCGCGAAGCTCAGCGACCATGCGGTCGATATCCAGGTAGGCGCTGCGCGGCCCGTCGGGGCCGGCGACGATGGCCGGTCCCAGCGCGACCGCCTCGTCGGCCATCGCCACAAAGGGCGCGTCGGCGTCGGGATCGGTGAAGAACGCGACGACCGTCAGCTCGGCGCTGCCTTCGGCGACCGCGTCCCGGGCGGCCCGCAAGAAGCGCACCGCGGCCTCACCGCGGTTGACCAGCCCGACGCGGCGAAATCGCTGTTGTGGCGCACCCTCGCTCACAGCCCTCCCAGCCACACGCCACGCGCGCGTGGGGCATGCGCGACGGCTTTATACAGCGTCGCGCGGGTTCCGGCACGCCCCGTCGCCCCCGCCTCCACGGTCCGCGCCCGCCCTTCCTCCTCGACCGTCGCACCGAGATCCGGAATGGCGTACTCTTCCGCGGGCTTTGGAGCCCTCTCATCCGTGGAGAACCCTGTGCGCCGTCTCATCTTCGTCTGCCTCGCGCTGTTCGCCTACAGCTGCGACTCCTCGTCCGACTCCAAAGCCGACGCGGGGCCAGAGACCGCCCTGGACGTGGCTGTCGACGTCGCGACGGAGCTGCCAAACGACGCGAAGGCCGAGGCCGAGGTCATCGTCGAAGCGCCGCACCCGCCGACCCGCTCTGAGCGCGGGTTCACCGAGGCGCGGGCCATCATCCACCTCCACTCGGGCTTCAGCCACGACGCCTGCGACGAGGCCTACGAGAAGAGCGGCGAGACCGAGATCCCTTGGACCTGCGTCCACCGCATGAAGGCCGCGCTGTGCCGCGAGAAGATCGCCGTCGCCTTCATGACCGACCACCCCTCCTACATGCGCGAGCAGCCCTTCGAGGACCTGCTCTACGCCGAACCGGAGGCCGGCGACGTCGTGCTGTCCGACGGCAACGGCACCCCCTGGGGCGTCTCGTTCGCGTGCCCGGACGGCCAGGGCCTCGACGGCCGTGTCTTCTTGGTGGTGGGCTTCGAGGGCCCGCACTCCATGCCCATCGGCCTGCGGCGCCACTTCGCCGACCCGTCCATCTACGGCACGAAGTTCAGCGACAGCACCAGCGACGAGGACCTGCTCGCGCTCACCTCTGAGGTCCGCTCCGTGGGCGGCCGCGTGACCATCGCCCACTCCGAGGAGACCGATCTCTCCTGGCAAACCATCGCCCGCCACGACGTGACCGCGATGGAGCTCTACAACTTCCACGCGAACTTCAATCAAGTGCTCTACGAGGGCGATCTCTTCGGCGCGCTCAGCGCGGTGGACGCCTTCCTGGGCCAGGGCCCCGACGCGCCGCCTGCCGACCTCGTCGGGCTCTCGCTGCTGGGAAACTACCCGCTGGCGGCGCTCGAGAAGTGGCGGCGGGTGTCGGTCGAGCGCGAGATCACCGCCATCGCCGGCAGCGACGTCCACGAGAACGTGCTTCTGCCGGCCTTGGGCCCCAGCATCATCTTGGACGAGCTGGCGCTTGATGCACCGAACGTCGCCAAGGCGCTCGAGGTGGGAGGCCCGCTCATCCTCAGCGACGGCGAGCGCATCGACGCCTACGAGCGCATCTTTCGCTGGGTGCAGAACCGCGTGCTCATCGACGGCGACGCCGACCCGCTCGAGGCGGTCGAGGCCGGCATCGACGCGGGGCGCGTGGTGGTGGTGTTCGAGATGCTGGGCGATGTCGAGGGCATCGAGATCCTCGCCGAGCTCGCGGACGGCACCTACCGCGAGATGGGCAGCACCGTGCCCGCGGGGTCGACCCTGTGGGTTCGCAGCCCCGACGCGCCGGTGCCGGGACGCAACGCGACCTGGACCGACGGCAGCGCCGGCGAGCTGCGCGCCAGCGTCATCCGGACCACCGCGGACGGCTCGGAGACGGTGGTGACCCTCGACGGGCCCGGAAAATGGCACTCGATGCCGCTGACCGAGTCGGGCAGCTATCACCTGGAGGTCACGCTGAAGCCGCGTCATCTGGCCGGCGTGCTGCTGGACCGATCCGACCTCGCCGAGGGCGAGTACCGCTGGGTCGAGACCAACGCTATTCGCGTCGCGCCTTGAGCTTCGCCGGCCGCTGTCGAGGCAGCGGCGGCACCACAGCCCGAGGCGCGCGACCCGGGTGCTGCCGACCCGCCAAGGGCATCACGCCCAATCTGGCGACGGCCGGGCACTCCGTGCCGAAGATCGGCAGCCCCCCGGCGACGAGCTCGCGGGCAAGGCGCGCGCCGACCACCTTGCCGCCGGTCTTGGTCAGGTGAACTCCGTCGGCGCTGCGTAGCTGCTGCATGTGTCCCTGGTCGTCACGCTCGCGCCAGAGGTAGCGGCCGGCGGCGTCGGTGGTCAGCGGGAACATGTCGATCCACCAGGCGGTGTCGAGGTAATCGAGGGCCGCCGCCTGCACGCGACGCACCCGGCCCATCCGCTCGCGCGCAGACTTGGGCCGGCGGTTGGTCGGCGACAGGAAATAGACCGGCCGGATCACGTCGCCCAGCAAGCTCGCCAACTCGATGACCCGTGCGCTGTACTCGGCCTCCCACGCCTCATCGTCGTCATAGGTGATGCGCCGCTGCTGAGGGGTTCGCGGCATCAGGCCCTGGCCGTCGTTGCCACCGCACATGAAGAAGACGACGTCGGGGTCGGCCTCTTCGATGAGGGCCGGCGCCTCGGCGAACCAGTCGAAGTAGTCCGGGCGCGCCAACCCGCTGCCGGAGCGGCCGAAGCGGTCGGTGCGGTAGCCCAGCGCCTGCAAGGAGCGCTCGAGTTCGGTCCCGAGCGACCCGTAGATGTTGGAGTCGCCGAGGATCAGCGCGACGGGCCGCTTGTCCTCGGCGAGGCAGCGCTCGGGGTTGGCGCCACCCGACGCCGCCGCCGAGCCGAGCATCGCCAAGACCAGCGGCAGCGCGCCTGTCACGCGCCCGTCCTCGCGCGGAACTCACCTTCGCTGGCGTGCTTGAGGAAGCCCGCCAGCGTCGGGAGCTCGCCGGTGCGGGTCTTCGCGGTCCCCACGTCATCCGCGCTCACGATTCGATCGATCCGAAAGGACCGATAATCCTCGCGGATCTCGCACCACGCCCCCAAGGTCCAGGTCCGCCCCCAGAAGAAGAGCCCCAGCGGCCACACGATGCGCTGACGGCGATCCCCGTCGGCGCGCATATAGTCCAGGATGAGCCGCGTCTGCCCCTCGATCGCCGCCCGACACAAGGCGAACGTCTCGCGCTCGTCCTCGTCGAGCCCGAAATGCGGCGAGTGCAGCGGGATTTCGCCGCGGCGCGCGGCCAAGCCCGCGGGCAGCACCGCGGTCACCTTCTCCAGCACCGAGCGCGCGCTGCGAGCGAGGGCGTCGTCGCTCCAGGCTTGGACCATGCGCGCGCCGAGGACCAGCGCCTCGAGCTCGGAGTGGTCAAACATCAGCGGCGGCAGGTCGAAGCCCTTTCGCAGCGCGTAGCCGACACCGGCCTCGCCCGAGATCGGCACGCCGGAGAGCGAGAGGTCGCGGATGTCTCGGTAGATGGTGCGGACCGAGACGCTCAGCTCGGAGGCGAGCCGCTCGGCCGTGATGACCGTGTGGCTCCGCAAGAGCTGGATAATCTGAAAGAGTCGGTCGGCGCGGCGCATGACTACCCGGGGAGACGTCGAGGCGAGGCGTGCGCGTCCCAGTGTTGGGCGAAGACGCGCATCCCGCGAACTTGTGGGCCGCTATTCGCTGGCTGCCACGGTCGCGCGCCTCTTGGAGGGAACGGAGAGCCGACAGGCGCCCAAGCCTCCCGCCCGCACACCGCCAGGGATCCCCTTCTCTCTGACAACGTCCTGACAACGTCCTGACAACGTCCTGACAACGTCCTGACAACGTCCTGACAACTTCGTGTCAGGAGGGGCTACGGAGCGGAGACGACCGCCTCGAAGACCTTGCCGCCCACCAAGCGGAGTTCGACTGGGGCGGTGCGGGTGGTCAGGGGGGTGGAGGCGGCGCGTTCGATTCGCAAGGCGTAGGGGAGCTTCTTTTGGAACTCCAGGGGGGTGGCGTCCAGGGTGAGGCGGTCGACTGCGCGGATGGCGATTCGGGCGCCGCTGACCAGGCCGGGGAGCCAGACGCCGCTGATGTCGACGGAGCCGTTGCCGGCGACCGGGATGGCGATGAAGGGGTGGTCGCCGCCGGCGCGTAGCCAGGTGGCGCGGACGTGCTCGTCGAATTTCATCTCGGCGAAGGCGGTGATGGCGGGGGCGTCGGGGACTCGGTCGCCTGGCAGGAGCGGGACGACGAACCAGAGGCGGCGAGCGTCGTGGTTTTGCAGGGTCAGCCTGACGGTCGCGCCGCCGTCCTCGAGCCGGGCGGTGGCGGGCTGGCCTTCGGGCGACGCGGCCTTCTCGCGGGCGGCGAACTCGCGCATCGCCTCGCGCTCCTTGTCGGGCGAGCTCATGTAGTCGGGCTCTTTGGGGGCCTCGCCGCGAAAGAGGCGGGCCAGGTTTTGGGCGGTGGCCTCCTCGGTCAGGAGACCCAGCTCCGTGCCGTAGCAGCTGACCCGAGAGCGGCCGTCAGCGTCGACGCTGACCAAGAGCGGCAGCTTGTCGGGGTTTTCGCCCGGGATGAGGCGGTGGGCCGGGCCCCGCCAGTCGTCCACGTCGATGAGCAGAACGCGCCCCTTGCCGGCGGCCCGTTTGACGACGGCGCTGCCCTCGAAGAGCGTCTTCAGAGAGCGGCAGGGCGTGCACCAGTCGGCGGTGAACATCACGACGACCGGCGCCTTCTCCTTGGCCGCATCGGCGAGCTCGGCGCGAAAGAGCGCGTCAAGGTCGCCGCCCTCGACGTGGTCGAGGGAGCGCACCATGCTCGACGGCGCCCCCGCGTGGGCGGTGAGGCCCGCCGACACCAGGAGCGACGCCGCGGCGACGCAGACGACAGCGGCCGAGAAGCCGCGCGGAGACACGGGCTTCACTTGCCGAATTTCGCGAAGGTGTAGCCGACGGTGAACGTGATCCCGAGGTAGTCATCGATGTCGGGCACGAAGAGGGCCACGCCGAAGTCGAGGTCCCGCCACCGGTAACCTCCGGACAGCATGATGCCGAACTTCGCGTCGGTGTCCGTGCGCGACAGGCTGCTGAACTGGGTGTTGGGGAAGCTGGCGCGGAAGCCCATGACGACCAGCCCCAGCTCGGCGCCGGCCCAGATCCCGATCTTCGAGTAGTAGCGGCCGCCGACGAGCACCGGCAGCTCCCAGGTGCGCAGCTTGAGGTTGTTGGTCACCTTCTTCGCGACGTGTCCGACGAATCCCACGCGGCCCGTGAGCGCGAACTCGGGGATGAGGCGCAGCTCGTAGCGGCCGAGCAGGCCGAAGCCGACGTTCGTGATGTCGGCGTAGTCGCCCACGGGCACCACGAAGAGGAAGTCCGCGCCGATGCTGTGCGTGGCCGGGCGCTCGCTCCGTTGCTTGGCCCAGCTCGCCGAGCTCGCGCCGAGTGGGATGAGGAACACCGCCAGCAACACCACCGCTCGAATCGTCTTTCCCACCGCGTTCTCCTGCGAAGTTGGGGGTTGGCGCTCACCAAACGCGAAGCGGCCGGCCCCGATGACGCGACAGAGTCTACGTCATCGGGGCCGGCCGGAAATAAATGGCGCCTTGGGGCGAGATCCCGCGCCCGCGGGCTGGGCTAGCGCGTCGGGAAGGGGTCGGGCGGCGGCGGGACGAAGCGGGTGGCGCGCGGGGGCGGCGCGGTCCAGACCCGCGGCGGGTCGATGCCGGCGGCGATGAGGCCGCTGCGGTCGTCGTAGCGGATGCTCACGACGCTGGCGGGGCGCGTGGCGCTGGCGCGGGTGAACTCGACCTCGTTGACCACCGAGCTTCGACGCTCGCCGTACTGGGTGCCCATGTTCTGGCGGCGCGAGGGGCGCGCGCGGTCCGAGAGGCCGCCGCGGCTCTCCGCGCGGCCCGAGCTGGCGCTCTTCTCGGCCGAGGGCGCCGCGGCCGGGGCCTCAGCGCCGTCCCCTGCCGAGCCGTAGCGGTAGTCGTCGTAGTCCTCCTCGTAGTCGCGGCGACCCTGGTAGAGCGGGCGCGGGGTCGGGCGCGGCCGGGGACGCTCGCGCTCGGGGAAGAAGGCCACGCCGACGACGCCAGCGTTGCGCCCACCGTCCACGCGGCCGGCGTAGGAGTCACCGACGGTCGTGAAGCGAAAGGCCGCCACCTCGCTGGTGCTGACCCGGAAGCCTTCGATGTCGACCGAGTCCCAGGGGGCGATGAGGTAGCCGCGGTTGGAGTAGGAACCCGACGTGCCGTTGACGACGTCGCGGCCGTCGACGGTCACCACGGCCTCCGTCCAGCGGTCGGAGCGGTTGGTGACGCGGATCACGTAGCGCTCGCCAAACTCACCCATGACCCAGCGGGTGCGCCCGGAGCGGGTCTCGGGGCAGGCCCGCCCCTCGCAGAGGAGGTCGACGGTGTAGTTGTTGCTGCTCCGCGCGTGGGCGCAGCCGGGGGTGAGGAATACAGCCGCGCAAGCGAGGGCGGCGGTGAGGAGAATGGACGACGCGGTGCGCATAGAGCCTCCGGGATGGCGACGGACGGGACTACGACGCGCCACGCCGCGGATGGATCTCTATGCCTTCGAACTTTTTCGCGTCAGCGGACCTGAATCCGCCACACCGTCGCGCGCACGCCCTTGTCCGCGAGGGACTCTGGGAGGTCGGTGACCTGCCCGGCGTCGTCGCGCTCGAGGCCGCACCGGGCGCCGTAGAGCGCGCGCACCTCGTCGTCGCTGACCGAGAAGGGAGGACCAGACGGGTAGTCGCCGTGCATGGTGAGCAAGAGGATGCGCGTGCCGGGCCGCGAGAGGCTGAGGATGTGTTCGACGTAGCGGGGGCGGACCTCGGCGGGCAGCGCGATCAGCGCGGCGCGGTCGTACACCGCGTCCAGGGGGCCCACGGCGGCCGCGGTCACGTCGAAGATGTCGGCGGCGAGCAGGGCGAGCCCGTCCACTTCGTAGCGAGCCAGCCCGAGATCTGCGGTGTGCGACGGTGACAGACCCTGCTCGGCGAAGAACGCGGCCACCGCGGTCTCGACGAACTCCACGCCGACCACCTCGTCGAAGCGCGCTTTTAGCCAGAGGAGATCACGCGATTTGCCGCACAGGGGCACGAGGACGCGCTGGGCGCCGGCGTCGGTGAGGAAGGACTCGGCGGCGGCGAGGTGCGCGTTGATGGTGGACTGGTGAAAGCCCAGGCGCTCGCCCTGCCACATCGAGTGCCAGAAGGGGTGATCGGTCATGGCGAGGCTCCTGGGGGGATGACGCGACGGGGTGACGCGCCGGGGTGCGGCGGGACCTTCCACAGCGGCGCGGTGGGGAGTTCGGGCGCCGCGTCGGGGTCAGGCTCGGCGGCAGGGGCCGGCGCTTCGGCCGGGGCGGCGGGCAGGACGAGCTCGGCGGGGAGGTGGGCGAGCAGAGGGCGCTCGCCGCGCTCGTAGGCCTGTAGGACGGTCTCGCCGAGGCCGACCTTGGTGATGAAGTGGCGGCCGCCGCGGGTGATGGTCGGGGTGAGCATGCTCGGGCCGCGCGCGGGGGCGTGCAGCCAGCGGTCGAGGGCGCCGTAGGTGGCGGGCTCGGTGACGACCACGGACTCGACGGAGGGGCCGGCGAGGCTGCCGCGGGGGAGCAGCTCAACGACGGCGTAGGGGCCGACGATCAGGACGCGGGAACGACGCAGCAGGGGTTGCCAAGCGGGGTTGCGCTCGAGCGCCAGGGTGGACTCTACCATCCAGACGCGGCTGCCGTCGCGCTCGGCGGACAGCACGTCGCCAGCGCGCCAGAAGATGACCGAGCGGCGGTCGAGCAGCCAGTAGAACTCGGTGCGGGGGGCGATGCCGCCGCCGATGGCGACGGTGGTGTCGGCCTGGGAGGTGAGGCGGTTGACGAGGCGGGCGCAGGTGAGGACGTCGCGGCGGGCGTCGTAGTTGGGGTGGAGGAAGGAGCCGGCGCGCTCGCGGCTCTTGGGGATGAGCGCGCGGTCGTAGGCGATGGCCGGGCCGAGGGAGGCGGCGGTGATGACCAGGGCGATTGCGGCGGCGAGCTGGGGGCGGCGGATGCGGGTGGCAGCGAACGTGGAGGCGGTGACGGCGAGGTCGGCGAGGGCGAAGGCGGCCGGGAGCACGTACCAGTAGGAGCGGTACTCGTGGACCATGAACTCGGTGGGGAAGCGGGCCAGGTGGATGGTCTGGCCGAAGGTGATGCTGAGGATGGCGAGGGTGCCGAGGTCGAAGCGGCGCTGGATGAAGGTGCGCCAGAGGGCGAGGAGGACCCAGACGCCGAGGGCGGCGACCAGCGGCCAGGTGTGGAGCTGGCGCATGCGGATGATGGCGACGCGGAGGAACTCGGCGGGGTCGTCGGCGGTGCCGCGGTTGCCGAAGGCGTGGCGGAGATCGCCGAAGCCGTCGTGCAGCCAGACGCCGACGAAGTGCTGGGAGAAGGAGAAGAGGACGATGGCGGCGAAGACGGCGAGGAACGCGGCGAGGCGGCGGCGGTCGGGGCCGAGGTGGCCGCGGAGGGTGGCGAGGGCGAGGCCGATGAAGAGGAGGAAGGCCGTCGGGTACCAGGGCCAGTCGGTGAGGCCGGTGAGGAGGGCGAAGACCAGCCAGACGCGGGCGCCGGCGACGGAGGCGCGGGTGAGCATGGCGTGGAGGCCGCAGAGGGAGGCCATGACGAAGGCGAGCGCGATGATCTGGTGGTCGAGGAGGTGGGCGAAGACGAGGTTGAGCGGGGTGAGGGCGAAGGTGATGGCGGCGAGGGCGGCGGTGGTGGGGCCGCGGACGCGCCGGGTGAAGGCGAAGAGGCCGAGGATGGCGGCGAGGGAGAAGATGAGCGGGATGACGCGGGCGGTCCAGGGGGCTTCGCCGAGGGCGGATTGGGTGGCCGCGAGGTAGGGGTGGAGCAGGAAGGGGTGGTGGTAGCTGAGGCTCGAGTCCGGTGGGGGTGTGGGGTCGGAGTGGCGGGTGGGGATCCAGGTGCCGTGGCGGATGAGGTTGCGCGCGGCGAGGCCGTGCTCGGCGACGTGGAAGCCTTGGTGGCCCCAGACGACGGGCTGGTTGATGCCGTAGAGGCCGACGGCGATCTGGATGAGGAGCGCGAGGGCCAGGATGGCGCGAGGCATGGGTCACCCGGGGGGAGGCGGAGTGGCGCGCCAGACGGGCGCGACGCGGTGGTCGCGGGGCGGGTTGGCCGCTCGAGCGGAGGGTCGGGGCTCCGCAGGGAGTCGGAGGATACAAGGCGCGGCGCGGCCTGCAAGGGCGCGTTGGGGATGCGGCGTGTCGCGGGCGCGAATGGGGGGTGCTCGCGTGAGGTGGGCGGCCACGCCGAAACGTGACGCATTGGACGCGCTTCGCACGTAGAATGCCGTCGACTCGGAGGGGCGACGATGAGCGAAGACTCAAAGGTGACGCGGCGAAAGTGGCTGCAGACGGTGGGCGCGGGCGTGGGCGGGGCGGCGCTGCTGGGGCCCTTGGCGGGCTGTGACGACGAGGGCGCGCGGGCCGACGCGGCGGTCGGCGACGGGGCGGGCGCCGGCGACGCGGCGAGCGATGTCGGCCCGGACGCGGTGGGCCCGGCGGACGCGAGCGTCGAGATCCCCGACGTGGCGCCGGTGCGGCCGGGGCTACAGCCTCTGCGCGGCGACGGGAGCCACCCCTTCCACTACATCGACACCCTCGTCATCGTGCAGATGGAGAACCGGTCCTTCGACCATTACCTCGGCGCGCTCTCGCTGCTCGACGGCCGCAGCGATGTCGACGGCCTCACCGCGGCGATGCTCAACCCCGGGCTCGACGGCAAGCCGGTGGGCATCCGCAAACTCACGGCCGAGCACATCATCGACCCCGACCCGCCGCACTCGCACACACGCGCGCTGCAGCAGTGGAACGACGGCGCCAACGACGGCTTCGTCCGCGTCTGGGAGCCCCTGCTCTCGGCGTCAGAGCTGGCGGCCAAGCGCGACTACGTCATGGGCTACCACACCCGCGAGACCCTGCCCGTGACCTACGCGCTGGCCGACGGGTTCACCGTGTGCGACCGCTGGTTCTGCTCGCTGCTCGCCCCCACCTGGCCCAACCGCTTCTACTCGCACGCGGCGACCTCGGACGGGCTGTGGTCCAACAAGACCTTCATCGACGTGCCGACGCCGTACAAGCGCCTGGCCGAGGCCGGCTTCACCTACGGCTGCTACCACGCGAATTTGCTCTACTTCATGATGACCATCAGCTCGATGGAGCTCGAGGAAAACCACGCGGCCCCGCTCGACGAGTACTTCGTGGCGGCCGCGGCGGGCGCGCTGCCCAACGTGTCGATCGTCGAGCCGGCTTTCGGCTTCAACAGCGACCACCCGCCCGAGGATACGCGGCAGGGGCAGATCTTCATCAGCAGCGTGTACGAGGCCTTGCGCCAATCGCCGCACTGGGAGCGCTCGATGATGGTGGTGCTCTACGACGAGCACGGCGGGTTCTTCGACCACGTGGCGCCGCCGAAGGTCCAGGGCGAGGCGCGGGCGGCGGAGGGCTTCGACCAGCTTGGGTTTCGCGTGCCGGGGATGGTGATAAGCCCCCTGACCAAGCGCGGGGCTGCGTTTCACGACGTGGTGGACCACGCCTCGGTGCCGTCGCTGATCTGCAACGTCTTCGGCTTACCCCACCTCAACGAGCGGGCGCGGCTCGCGGGCGATCTGGGCGGCGCGCTGTCGCTGGATTTGCGTTTCGACGACCTGCGGCCCGAGGCGCCGAGGATGCCGGTGGTCGACCTCAGCATGGAGGCCTTCGAGCGCTCGCTGGGGCGACCGACCGGGCAGCCTGAGCTCGAGCAGCTTGCGGCGGCGCGTGGCGTGCGGCGCGACCTGGCGGTGGAGCGCAAGATGGCCGAGCGCGCGCTGTGGCACGCGGAGCGGCTGGGGTCGGTGCGGATTCGCTGATCTCGGGCTGGCGGTTCGGAAAACGCCGGAACGCCAGCCCGAGATCGGTACGCGAAAGCTGGCCACCGGAGCCGGCTACCCGAGCCGGCTACCCGAGCCGGCTACGAGATCAGTCGCAGATGCTCTCGTCGAAGCCGTCTGCGCAGTCGGCGACGCCGTTGCACAGGTCGAACCCGTCGAGGAGGGTCGCGCCGCCGTCGCACGCGCACACGGCCTCGTCGCTGCCGTCGGAGCATTGGACCGTGCCGTCGCAGACCAGGGAGAGATGCGCGACGCCGCCACCGGTGATGCAGTCGGCGCAGTAGGTCTCGTCGGTGAAATCGGGGCATTCTGCCGTGCCGTTGCAGAGCAGCGCCCCTGGGACGCCGTGGCTGCCGTCCTCGCACTGCCAGCAGGACTGCTCGTCCTCTCCCGCGGGGCAGTCGGGGGTGCCATCGCAGATGACCTCGAGGGAGACCGTCCCGCCGCCGCCGGGGCAGGCCCACCCGCACTCGCCACCGGCGGCGCACACGAAGGGCGCCTCGCACGCGGGGTCGCACGCGCAGGCGTTGGCGCACTGATTTCCGGCCACCGCGGCGCAGGTCCCGTCCCACGCGTCCGTGCAGCAGAAGGGGTCGAGGCCGCAGACGCACAGCGACAACGCCTCGCTGCCGCAGGCGCCACCGACATGGGCGGTGCAGCAATCATTGCCGGAGCAGCAGTCCACGTCGCCGACGCACATGCTGTCGACGTCGCAGGTCTGACCCGGCTTGCAGGTCCCGCAGGAGCCGCCGCAGCCGTCGTCGCCGCACTGCTTGGGAGAGCCCGGGGTGGCGGTCTCGCAGTCTGGGGTGCACCCGCAGTTCAGCTCGTCGGAGCCGTCCAGGCAGTCGGTGGTGCCGTCGCAGACCGCGGTCGGGGACAGGATGAAGTCGGTGTCGCAGACGAAGCAGGCGCTCTCGTCGGTGCCGTCGGTGCAGTGGGCGAAGCCGTCGCACACGTCGATGGGGGGCAGCACGGTGCCGCCCCCGTCGCAGGAGAAGCAGTCCAGCTCGTCGGAGGCGTCGGCGCAGTCGCCCAGCCCGTCGCAGACCGCGGTCAGGAGCACCTCGCCGCCGTCGGCGCAGGTGAACCCGCAGGCGGCCTCGTCGGTGCCGTCGGCGCAGTCGGAGTCGCCGTCGCAGAAGCCGCTGACGTGGTAGCTGCCGCCGCCCACGCAGGGCAGACACGCGACACCCTCATCGGAGCCGTCGGCGCAGTCGCTGACCCCGTCGCACAGCTCGGAGGTGCGGACGAGCTCCGGGCCGGCGCTGCAGGGCGCACAGGCGCTCTCGTCGGAGGCGTCGCCGCAGTCGGCGATCCCGTCGCACAGGGCGTCGACGTTGACGGATCCGCCGCCGGTGCATGGGACCTCGCAGGCCATCTGGTCGACGTCGCAGGTCGCGCCGTCCTCGCAGGTGCCGCAGGTCCCGCCGCAGCCGTCGTCACCGCACACGAGGCCGGCACAATCGGCGGTGCAGGCGGGGCCGCAGACGCCGGTGTCGCAGATCTCGCCCTGCTCGCAGCCGCCGCACGAGCCGCCGCAGCCGTCGTCGCCGCACTCGGCCGCGCTGCAGTCCGCGGTGCACGCGGGCTCGCAGGCGCCGGTGTCGCAGATCTCGCCCAGCTCGCAGTCGCCGCACGAGCCGCCGCAGCCGTCGTCGCCACACTCGGCCGCGCTGCAGTCCGGCACGCAGCCCGGACCGCAGACGCCGAGGTTGCAGAACTCGCCCAGCTCGCAGTCGCCGCATGAGCCGCCGCAGCCGTCGTCGCCGCAATCCTTCGACGCGCAGTCAGCCACGCAGACGACCTCGCA
>JAWKRR010000004.1:0-236113 GCA_041389525.1 Myxococcota bacterium
CCGAAGTCGACGCCGAGGTCGACGCGGACGCCGAGGTCGCCCCGGACCTCCCGCCCGAGATCGAGGTCACGCCCGACGTCGCGCCCGAGCTCCCCGACGCGAAGGACGCCGAGGTCGAGGTCGAGATCGACGCGGGCCCCATCGGTCCGCCCGAGTTGGGCCAGCCCTGCACCGGCTCGTGCGCGGTGGGCTTGGTCTGCATCCCCAAGGCCGGCGGGAAGGCCACGTGCGAGCTCTTCCCCGGCGGCGTGTGCAAGGTCTGCACGACCGACGCGGACTGCCCGGTGGCCAACGCGAAATGCCTGAGCTACCCGTCCGGCGGGAAGTTCTGCGGCAGCCCGTGCGGCTCCAACACCGACTGCCTCAGCGGCTTCGTCTGCACCGGCAACCAGTGCCGCCCGGACACCGCGAGCTGCGAGTGCACCCCCGAGCTCGTCGGGTTCAGCCTGGGCTGCGTCAACCAGAACGACCAGGGCCTCTGCCGCGGCTCGATCCAGTGCCAGCTCAACGGCTGGTCCATGTGCTCCGCGAAGCCGCCCTCGACCGAGCTCTGCGACAACATCGACAACGACTGTAACGGCATCACCGACGAGATCGGCTTCTACCTGGAGAAGGGCGTGCTGCTGAAGGTGGGCGTCCCGTGTGGCGTCGGCGCCTGCAAGAACGGCGAAGTCATCTGCGCGCCCAACGGCACCGGCACCTGCTCGACCAACCTGCTCGCGACCCCCGAGACCTGCGCCGACAACATCGACAACGACTGTGACGGCAAGGTCAACGAGGACTGCGCCTCCAAGGACTTCGACGGCGACGGCGTGCTGAACAAGGACGACTGCCGCCCTTACGACAGCGCGTTCCACGCCGGCGCCCCCGAGGGGTGTTGTCTACCGGGCGCGGACATCAAGGAGTGCGACAAGAACTGCGACGGCAGCACGACGCCGTGCCAGGGCTGCGACGCCGACGGCGACGGCTTCTGCCCACCGCAGGACTGCGACGACACCAACCCGAAGGCCTACCCGGGCGCGCCCGACAAGTGCAACGACGGCATCGACCAGGACTGCGTGGGCGGCGACCTGCTCTGCAACCCCGCCCAGGACGGCGACAAGGACGGCTACATCCCGCCGGGCGACTGCAACGACTCGAACCCCGCGATCAACCCGGGCGCGCCTGAGCTGTGCGACAACCTCGACAACAACTGCAACGGCAAGACCGACGAGGGCAACCCCCAGGCGGGTCAGCCTTGCGGTACGGGCAGCGAGTACTGCCAGTCCGGGATCATGGTCTGCACGCACTACGGCGTGGGCGCGGCGATTCAATGCCAGGGCGCCATCCTCAGCTCGGAGGAGCTGTGCGACGGCATCGACAACAACTGCAATGGCATGACCGACGAGATCTTCACCGAGTTGGGCAAAGCCTGCGACGGGCCGGACGTCGACTCGTGCAAGAACGGCGTGGCGGAGTGCTCGCCTGACGGGTTCAGCACGGTGTGTGGGCCGGAGTCGATCACGAACCTGGTCGAGCTCTGCAACGACCTGGACGACGACTGCGACGGCGCGACCGACGAGTTCGCGTGTCCGCTGGTGGACCTGGACGGCGACGGATTCACGGTCGCTCAAGGCGATTGCGACGACTTCCGCGCCGAGGTCCATCCCGGCGCCAAAGAGCCGTGCTGCGACCCCGGGCTGGGCGCGGCCGGAGCGACCATCTGCGACTGGAACTGCGACAAGATCGTCGCCCCCTGCCAGTTCGACGCCGACGCCGACGGCTACACCGTGGCCCAGGGCGACTGCGACGACAACGACAAGCGGACCTACCCCGGCGCGCCCGAGAAGTGCGGCGACGGCAAGGACCAGGACTGTGTCGGCGGCGACCTGCCGTGCGCCGGGGTCACCGACAACGATTTCGACGGCTTCCACGTCGGAATCGACTGCAACGACAACAACAACAAGGTGAACCCGTGGGCCAACGAGGTCTGCAATTTCATCGACGACAACTGCAACGGCACCATCGACGAGGGCAACCCCACCGGGAAGATCGGCCCGTGCGGACCGGACGTGCCCGAGTGCGAGCCGGGCGCGTGGGTGTGCATCCACGACCCGAAGACGTCGACGGTCCAGGTCACCTGCGTCACGAAGAACTTCCAGGCGCCCGAGGCCTGCAACGAGCTTGACGACGACTGCGATGGCGCGGTGGACGAGACCTTCTTCGATCTCGGGCTGCCTTGCGACGGCCCGGACAGCGACATGTGCGAGAACGGCGGGCTGGTCTGCAACGACGCGGGCGGGGGGCTGAAGTGCGGGCCGGAGTCGCTCGTCGACGTCGTCGAGCAGTGCGACATCATCGACAACGACTGCGACGGCCTGACCGATGAGGGGTTGCAGTGGGAGGGTGTTCCGCTCGGCGGGATGTGCGACGGCACCGGGCAATGCGGCGCCGGGTTCGTGATCTGCAATTTCGTGGCGGGGACGACGTGCTCGACCAACCCGGATGGGCCGTTCTCTCAGGCGACAGCTGAGAAATGCAACGCCCTCGACGATGACTGCGACGGGCTGACGGACGAGGACTTCCTGTATGAGGGCGAGCCGGTCGGCGGCCCCTGCGACGGGATCGGCAAGTGCGGCGTGGGCGTGGTCGAGTGCGCCGAGGTGTCCGGCACGACCTGCTCGACGAACCCGAACGGCTCGGCGCCGGAGGTGGCGCCCGAGGGTTGTAACGGCGAGGACGACGACTGCGACTTCCACATTGACGAGGGGCTGTCGCAGGCCGACAGCAGCTGCCCGTCCGTGGGCGTGTGCGCCGGGGCGGCCGGGTTGGCGAAGTGCCAGGGCGCGAAGTGGATCTGCGACTTCACGAAGGTGCCGAACTACGAGGCCAGCGAGGTGCTCTGCGACGGCCTCGACAACGACTGCGACGGAAAGACCGACGAGATCTGGCCGTTGGGGCAGCCCTGCGACGGCAGCGACAGCGACTCGTGCGCGAACGGGACGTGGACCTGCGCGCCATCGAAGCAGGACTCGGTCTGCGTCAACGAGACCATCGAGAGCATCCCCGAGATCTGCAACGGACTCGACGACGACTGCGACGGCCAGACCGACGAGGTCCAGTCCGATCCGGGCGGCGCGGGTTGCAAGACCGCGGGCGTGTGCTCCCTGACCTTCGGGATCAAGGTCAACTGCACCGAGAGCGGGCTGGTGTGCGACTACACGGGCATCGCCGGGTACGAAGCGACCGAGACCCTCTGTGACGGCGTCGACAACGACTGCGACGGCGGCACCGATGAGGAGCTGACGCTACAGGGCAGCGGGATCGGCGGGACCTGCGAAGGGCAGGGGGCTTGCTCGCAGGGTGTGGTGCAGTGCCACGGGTTCAAGAAGACGGTGATCTGCTCGACGGAGTCGGGTGGCAAGAACGACCAGACGAAGATCGAGACCTGCAACGGCAAAGACGACGACTGCGACGGGAAGACCGACGAGGACTTCAAGGCCGACGGCATCGTGGTGGGCGAGGTCTGTCAGGCTCCCGGCGTGTGCGGCATGGGCGTGGTCGAGTGCGCGGTCGGCTCGACGGGCGCGGTGTGCTCGACGGGACCGGGCGGGTCGGAGTACCCGGGGCTGCCTGAGAACTGTAACGGCAAGGACGACGACTGCGACGGCCAGACCGACGAGCTGGCGGATCTGGACACGTCGCTGGCGGGTTGCAAGCAGGTCGGCGTGTGCACTGCACCCGCGCTGCCTATCGCGTGCGTGATGTCGCAGTGGGAGTGCGACTACGCGTCGGTGCCGAAGTACCAGTCCGTCGAGGTGCTCTGCGACAACCTGGACAACGACTGCGACGGCCAGACCGACGAGCAGCAGCCGGCGAAGGGCTTCCCCTGCGATGGCAGCGACGCCGACAAGTGCGCGCGCGGCACGTGGACGTGCAACGCCGTCGGCAACAACGTCGAGTGCATCAACGAGACGGTGACGAACATCCAGGAGATCTGCGACGACAAGGACAACGACTGCGACGGTGGCATCGACGAGGGGATGCTGTGGTCGGGGATCGAGAAGAATCTGCCCTGCGATGGCACGGGGCAGTGCGGCCAGGGCTTCGTGGTGTGCGACCCCGTCTCGAAGCTGGCGACCTGCTCGACGAACCCGAACGGGACGACGCCACAGGGCACGACTGAGGTGTGCAACGGATTGGACGACGACTGCGACGGGCAGACCGACGACGAGCTGACCTATCAGGGGCAGCTGGTGGGCGCGGCCTGCGACGGGCTTGGCGTGTGCGGGGCCGGCATCGTGCAGTGCGCGGTTGGCGGCGGCGGGCCGACCTGCTCGACCAACCCCAACGGCTCCAATCCCGACCCGGCCATGGCGGCCGACGAGTGCGACGGCGCCGACAACGACTGCGACGGCAAGACCGACGAGGCGTTCTCGCAGACTGGGTTCGCCTGCGACGGCAACGACACGGATCTGTGCAAGACCGGCACGAAGGCGTGCGTCGGCGGCGCGGTGGCCTGTCAGAACGACGTGCAGTGTCCGCCGGGCACCCAGTGCACGGGCGGGTCCGGGCTGATCTTGGACAAGTGCACATGCTTCGGGGTGAGCTGCAGCGCGGATCTCGGAAATAGCTGTAACTCCGGGACCCTGTGTCGCTGCGATGGGGCGGCTCCCTGTGTCGCGCCCAAGAAATGTGTCACCGGCTTCGGCTGTCAGTGAGAGGGGGCAAATCGTGAGGAAATTGCTCGCGATTTGCGGCGTCGCCCTGAGCTTCGCCTGGGGCTGCGGCAGCGGTGGCGGTGGCGCTGAGGACGCCACGGTGGCCGAGGTCGAGTCTGACAGCGTCGGCGGCGCCGAGACGGACGTCGCGGCGGATTCCGGCGTGGAGGTCGAGGTCGCGACGGACGCCGCGGCTGAGATCGAGGCCGGTCCCGACGCGGACTCCGACGGCCCCTCCACGGGCTGCCCGGTGGGAGCGGCGTGCGACGACGGCGACCCGTGCACGGAGAACGACCTGTGCGGCGCGGGCGGCGGGTGCGCGGGCACCGCGATGGATTGCGACGACGGGGTGGCCTGCACCAAGGACCAGTGCGCCGCGGGGGTGTGCGAGCACGCCCTGTCGGCCGGCTTCTGCTTGAGCGAGGGCGCGGCGAGCCTCTGCGTGAACAATCTGGCCGATGACCCCCAGAACAGCTGCCAGATCTGCGACGCGAGCGGCGGCCAGGCCGCGACGTGGAAATCCAAGGCCGAGGGCGCGCCCTGCGACGACGGAGACGCATGCACGACGCAGGACCTCTGCGAGATCGGCGTGTGCAAGGGGACCGGCAGCCTGACCTGCACGACGGCGAATCCGTGCGCTGAGGCGTCCTGCGTGCCGGCGAGCGGCTGCGTGGAGTCGCCGAAGGCCGGACCCTGCGACGACGGCAACGCGTGCACGGGCCCCGACGCCTGCGCTGACACGGAGTGCGTCGGGCCCGCGCTGGCCACAGCCTGCGACGACGGCGACGATTGCACGGTCGGCGACACGTGCAGCGGCGGCGCGTGCGTTGGCGGGCCGGCCGACACCTGCGACGACGGCGACCCCTGCACCGAGGACTTCTGCGACCCGGCGCTGGGCTGCCAGCACGACGCGACCGCGCCCTGCGACGACCAAGACCCTTGCACCGTCGACAGTTGCGACGGCGGCACCGGCGCCTGCACCCACGCGCCCTTCGACGGCCCCTGCGAGGACGGCGATCTCTGCACCTCGGGCGAGGTCTGCTCCGGGGGCGCGTGCGAGGGCGCGGAACCGGTCGATTGCGACGACGCGAACCCGTGCACCGCCGACTCCTGCGAGCCGACGGTGGGCTGCCGGCACCTCTTCCTGAGCACCCCGTGCGACGACGGCGTCGCGTGTACCAGCGTCGACACCTGCGTGACCGGAGTCTGCTTCGGCGCCAAGACGGGCTCCTGCCCGTTCTGCGACCCGCCGGTCTCAGAGAACGCGGGGCGCATCATCGAGCTGGCGGTCGGCGTCGACGGGATGCCCGGCCATGGCCTCGACGTGGACGGCGACCCCGCGACCTGCGCCCCGGTCGGCGAGTGCTCAGGCGGCGTGGACAACGCCCTGGCCTTCCTGTCGCTCTTCAACGACACCTTCGGGAGTGCCATCGAGGACGGGGCCATCGACCTCATCGCCGACTTCAACGACGCGGCGTTCGACGGCTCGGCGTTCGCGCTCCCGGTGTACAACGCCGTGCTCGCGTCCTCGAACCTGAGCTGCCAGAGCCCGGCGCAGGTCTGCAGCTACGAGGTCAACCAGTCGAGCTTCGACGCGACCTGCCGGGCCTTCTTCGCCTTCGACGACGCCCGCATCGTGGGAGACAAGCTGAGCGCGGGCGGGCCCGGCACCAAGGTGACCATCGCGCTGCCTTTTCAGGGCTCGGTGCTGGCCTTCACCCTGGCCAACGCGAGGCTCGAGGCGACCGTCACCCTCTCAGCCGACAAGAGCAGCATCGTGATGGTCGACGCGCTGGTCGGCGGCGCGGCGCCCAAAGAGCAGCTCATCGACGCCATCGCGGCCTTGGACGAGAACGTCCTGCCCTTGCCGCCGGAGCAGCTCGCCCTGGTCCTCGACGGCGCGATCGACAACGACATCGACCTCGACGGCGACGGCGTGCTCGACGCCGCCAGCGCCGCGTTGCACATCCGGACCTCGCCCGCGAAGCTGAAGTAACCGGCGCTGAAGTAACCGGCGCCGGAGCGGTCCGGGCGCGGAACTCAGCGCAGCTCAAGCCGGTACGGGACCATCGCGAGCACCGGTTCCTGGGCAAGCAACCCCTGTATCAGCGCGGTCGCGCGAAGCAGGTCCACCGCGAGTCGCCCGGGCATCACCGCGAGCAGCTGCTGCAGGTCCAAGGTCGGGGAGCGCAGGCTCGCCGTCCGTGCCTGGAGCATCTCGAGGAGCGATTTGGGGACAGGGAAGGGCGCGAGCTCGATCTCGTCCGGGTTGGCGCCAGCCAAATGCGCGGCGCGTGCCACGGCCACGTCGAAGCCGCCGAGCTCATCGACCAAGCCGCGCGCCTGGGCGTCGCGGCCGGTCCAGATGCGGCCCTGCGCCACGCGGTCGACCGCGTCGTAGGACATCCGACGCCCCTTCGCCACGCGGTTGACGAAGGTGTCATACGTCGCCTGCATCGTGGCGCGGATCACCTCGCGCTCGCTGTCGGAGAAGCGCGAGTGCGACGAGAACAGGCCCGCGTTCTTACCGCGGCTCAGCACCACGGTGCCGACGCCGAGCTTGGTGTAGAGGCCGCCGGTCACGAGCTTTCCGCCGAAGACCCCAATGGAGCCGGTCACGGTGTTGGGCTGGGCCACGATCTGCCGCGCCGCGCTCGCGATGTAGTAGCCGCCGGATGCCGCGGTGGACGACAGGGACGCGACCACGGGGCGCGTCTCGCCGAGCCTCACCAGCGCTCGCCAGATCACGTCGCTGGCCAGCGCGGACCCGCCCGGGCTGTCGATGCGCAGCACGACCGCCTTCACGCTGTCGTCGGCGGCGATGGCCTCGATGGCCTCGAGCATATCGTCGGCCGCCACGACGCTGCGCGACGCGAACGGGTCATCGGCGGCGCGCCCCATCTGGATCGGCCCGTCGGCCACCAGCACGGCGATGCGCGCACGGCCCTCGCTGCTCTGCTGCGGCCGCCGCGTCAGCAGCTGGATCATCCCGAAGAGCGAGCTCATATCGGGTAAATCGAGAGATTTCGGGTAGGCCAGGGTCGGGCGCGAGCCGGTCTCGGTCTGCATCCGGTCGAGCAGGTCCGACCAGTACTCCAGCCCGTCGATAAGGCCGCGCGTCTTGGCCTGTTCGGCGGTCAGCAGCCCCTCGTCAAAGGCGGACTGCACGGCGGCCCGTTTGAGATTGCGGCCCTCGGCGACGTCGTCGAGCAGGGTGTCCCAGATCGACCCGAGCACGGCGTCCAACGCCTCGCGGGCCGCGTCGCTCATGTCGCTGCGCGTCAGCGGCTCCACCGCGGACTTGTAGCGCCCGACGGCCTCGATGTCCGCCTCGAGCCCCACCGTCGCGAGCATATCCTTGAAAAACGTCACCTCGGCGCGCAGGCCGGGGGCCATGAAGCGCCCCTCCGGCGTCACCAGCACGCTGTCCGCGCCGGCCACGGCCACCAGCGTCGGGCCGCTGAGGTCGACGACATGCGCCACCACGGCTTTCCCCCGTGCTCGCGCCTGCCGCACCGCGCCCGCGACCTCGCGCGCTTGCGCCAGGCTCAACTCCGGCGAGCGCACCTTGAGCAGCAGCGTCCCGACCGCCGGATCCCGCGCCGCGCGGTCCAGCGCCCCGATCAGCTCACCGAGGATCAGCGTCTCGTCGAAACCGAATGGATCCCACGGGTTCGCGGCCTCGCCCACGCTGCCGTCCAGCCGAAACACCTTGACCGACTTGGCCGCGGGAGGACTCCGCTTGCCGACGCGCGCGCTGTGGGCTGGCTTCTGTCGCGCCAGCGCGGCCGGGGTCACCAGCAGCAGCAGCACCGCCACCCCAAATCGGACCAATCGTTCACTGCGGCGGGTCATGCGGCGCTCCCTGCTCGGTCCCAATCCAATGCGCCCGGCAGGCGGCCGAACCTCATCGCGTCCCCAGGTATTCCACGCCATCCAGCAGGCGAACGCCAATCTGCGCGCTGCGGAGCGCCTCGACGGCCGCTTCGCGCTCCTCGGACGGCACGGCGAATCCCATGGCGCCCGCCCGCCCCGCCAGCCGGTACGGATGATAGCCCGTCATGAGATTGACGGTGGCCTCGGGAATCTGACGCTCCAGCCACGCGAGCACCGGGCGCGTGCAGCAGTCCAGGTGCCCAGGCATCAACAGGTGCCTCACGATCGTCGGCGCAGACGCGGCCGCGAGCGGCAGCAGCCCCTCCACCCGCCCGCGGTATCCCTTGACCCCCGCGAGCCGACTCGCGCAGCGGTCGTTGCCGAACTTGTGGTCCACCAGCCAGGTACCGACTACGCCACGCAGCGCGGCCACGGCCGCCGGCGTGCTCCACAGGTTCGAGTTCCAGACGACGTGGGTGTCGGCCGGGCAATGCGCGAGGGTACGCAGCACGAAGAGCACGCTGGTGTCGGGGGTCCCGCCCACGAAGTTCACGTTGCGCGCGCCCTGCCGCCGCCGCTCGGCGATGCGCGCCGCCAACGCCTCGGGCGACACGAGCGCGCCGTGGGCCGCAGGGGCGGTCACAGGTCCCAGGTCGCTGCAGAACGCGCAGCGCATACTGCAGCCGCTCAGGTAGATCGCGTGCGAGGGGACGAGCAGCGCCTCCTCACCCAGGTGCAGGTACTCCTTGTAGACGCGGCCGCCTTCGCCAAGCCCGCAGAAGCCTAGCTCGCCCGCCATGCGGTCCACGCCACACCCGACCGCGCACACGTCACACTGGCGGTAGCGCGCCTCAGCCCACGCGATGGCCGCAGCCAGGCGATCCGGCTCGACGCGAGGTGCGCTCAGGACGCCAGCCCCCGTCACTTGCCCGAGTCAGGGCGCCCCGACCACGGCAGCGTCGACGGACGAGAGACGCGCACCTTGCCGGCCTTCGAGTCGGCGCCAAGCTTCTGGCGCTGCTTGTCTTCGTACATCGCGGCGTCCGCGTGCCGCAGCAGCTCCTCGCCGCTGGTGCCGTCCTCCGGCCACGTGGAGCCGCCGATGCTCAAAGCCAGACCCCACGGGCGTTCGCGGTTGGCGTCCTCGAGCCTGCGCCGCAGCCGCGAGATGAGGACCGCGCAGCCGGCGGCCGTCGCCCCCGGCAAGATGACCGTGAACTCGTCGCCGCCGGTCCGGCAGCAGACGTCGTGGTCGCGAAAGGTCTCCTCGAGCAGGTCCGCCGTCCACACCAGCGCTTGGTCCCCGGCCGCGTGCCCGCGCTCGTCGTTGATGGCTTTGAAGTCGTTAATGTCGAACACCAGGATCGAGAATCGTGCGTCATGGCGGCGCGCGCGCTCGATCTCGTGACGCAGTCGCTCGTCGAGGTAGCGCCGATTCCACAGCCCGGTCAGGGGGTCGCGGTAGGCCAAGCTCCGATACACCTGCAGGGCGTCGACCTCGACGCGCAGCGCTTCGTTCTCGGCGCGCAGCCACTCGACGAGCGCAGCCGGGTCCGTCGGCTCGTCCGGAAGCAAAGGCGCGGGGGGCTGTTTTGGCATAGTCATCTGCATCAAGGACCCCGGAGTGGCGGCAACGCCGGGGAGATTTGCAAAGCTCATGCCAGTGAGACTGGCACTCACATCGTGCGTCCGCGGCGCGGGGCGGGTCAATCTTGAGCGTGCGCTGGCTGTCATCCGGACCTCCGATCGGCACGTGACTCGCCGGTGACAACGCGCGTCATCACCGCCATATTCTCTCAGTCGCCGCATCCGCGTCCGCTGATCACCAGGCGCCCGCTCCCGAGCCGGCGCCGCGAGCCTCTCCTTGTCCCGGCGCGCGGTCTGGGCTAGGTTCCCTGGCCCCCGGAGCGCGCAGCGACGGGGAAATCGACGGAGGGACAGGCCCGTGGCGCTGGCGATCTACAACACGATGACCCGCGGCAAAGAGCCGTTCGAGCCGTTGGTTCCGGGCAAGATTGGCTTCTACGTCTGCGGCGTGACGGTCTACGACTTCAGCCACATCGGCCACGCGCGCGTCTATGTCGCCTTCGACGCGGTGTACCGCTTCCTGCGGCAGCAGGGCTACGAGGTCACCTACGTCCGCAACTTCACCGACGTGGACGACAAGATCATCACCCGCGCGGCTGAGCGCGGCGAGGACCCCCTCGCGCTGTCTTCGCGCTTCATCGACGAGTACCACCGCGACATGGACGCGCTGGGGTGTTTACGCCCCACCGAGGAGCCGCGAGTCTCCACCCACATGCCGCAGATCATCTCGATGATCGAGCGCATCATCGAGCGCGGGCACGCCTACGTCGTCGATGGCGACGTCTACTTCTCGATCGACAGCTACCCGAGCTACGGGAAGCTCTCCAAGCGGCCGCTCGAGGACATGCGGGCCGGCGAGCGGGTGCAGGTCGACGAACGCAAGAAGAACCCCTTCGATTTCGCGCTGTGGAAGTCGGCGAAGCCCGGCGAGCCTACGTGGGAGAGCCCGTGGGGTCCGGGTCGGCCGGGCTGGCACATCGAGTGCAGCGCCATGAGCTGCACCCACCTCGGCGAGACCTTCGACATCCACGCGGGCGGCAAGGACCTCGTCTTCCCGCACCACGAGAACGAGATCGCCCAGTCCGAGGCCGCCAGCGGCGTCGAGTACGTGCGCTACTGGATGCACAACGGGTTCGTGAACGTCGACGCCGAAAAGATGTCGAAATCACTGGGTAATTTCTTCACGATCCGCGACGTGCTGGAGCACTACCACCCGCTCTCGGTGCGGTGGTTCCTGCTCTCGACCCACTACCGCGCGCCCATCAACTACACTGAGCGCACGATCGAAGAGGCCGCCGCGCGGGTCTACTACCTCTACCAGACGCTGCAGGACATGGACGTGGCGCTGGGCGAGGTGAAGTCGACCAAGGACGGCGAGATCGTCGAGGCCGAGATGGTCGAGTCCATCGCGCAGCTCGGCTTGGCGGCGATGGAGGACGACTTCAACACGGCGCTGCTCGTGTCGGTGCTGTCGGAGCCGCTCAAGCTCGTCAACGACCTGCTCCACACCAAGAAGGGTCGCAAGCGCGCCGGGCGCCTCCGCACGATGGCGCGGATTCGCGAGCAGATCCGGCCGATCCTCGACGTGCTGGGTGTGGGCCGCGGCGAGCCGGCGCGCGTGCTGGCCGAGATGCGCCAGCGGGCGCTCAAGCGGCGTGGCCTCAGCGAGGAGCGCGTGGCCGAGCGCGTCACGGCGCGCGTGGCGGCGCGGGATGCGCGGGATTGGGCGACGGCGGACGCCATCCGCGACGAGCTGCTCGCGGCGGGTATCCAGCTGATGGACGGCGCCGACAGCACCGAGTGGCGGCCGGTCTTCTTGCTGGCCGAGGAGTCAGCGCCCGAAGAGTCGGCGGAGTGAAGCTGCTGGCCGTCGGCTTCGACCGTTCGGCCCAGGAGCGCTTGAGCGCCGCGCTGAGTGCGGCCGGTCACCAGGTGCTCGCGGCCACGGGCCAAGTCTCCGCGCGCACGCTGGCGCGGGCCGCCACCCCGGACGCGCTGGTCGTGCCCGGTGGGCCCGCGGGCGAGGTCGCGTCGTCGTGGGTGTCAGACCTGCTGCCGGGCCTGCGCGCCTTCGTCTTGCCCGCGGACGCCGACCCTGAAGAGGTCGTCCGCATGGTGGGGAGCGCGCGGCCCAGCTTGGCACCCTCTGCGCCGACCGACGCCGCGGGCGCGGGCGAGACACGCCTCGCCTCGCCGCCGGCCCCCCGGGTCGCGGACTATGACGCCGCGGAGGCGCCCATGGCCGTCTCGCAGTCGCAGGCGCCCGCGCGGTCAGCCGAGCTCGCGCGCCCCGCCGGCGACGCGCGCATCGCCTCGAAGCTCGCCGACGTCCGCTTCGGTGATTACCATGCCATCCTCGAGACCTCGGAGGGCGCGTCGCCCGCCCTGATCCGCGAGCAGCACGAACGCCTCTCACGCTTCTTCACACCGGCCGGCTGGCCCAGCCCGCTCGGCGCTGGCGATATTGCCCAACTTGACGAGATCGCTCGGGGCGTTGAGGACGCGTTCACGATCTTGGATGATCCCGACCTTCGCGCGCGTTATGAGCGAGCACTCAAGTCTGCCGCCCACCGCCCCGCGGCAGGCCACTGGAGATGAGCATGGCCCGACTTCCCCTGGTGATCTATCCGGACACGATCCTGCGCACCAACTGCGCCGACGTGACCGATATCGATCAAGAGCTTGTCGAGTTCGGCCACGCCATGGCTGAGACGATGTACGTCTCCAACGGCATCGGTCTCGCCGCGCCCCAGGTCGCCCGCAACATCCGCCTCATCACCGTGGACGTGGCGCGCGCCGAGGGCGAGACCGCCTTGATGCACCTGATCAATCCGGTCATCGTCGACAGCCACGGCCGCACCGTCTACGAGGAGGGCTGCCTGTCCTTCCCGGGGATCTCGGCCGAGGTCCGACGCAAGGACCAGATCCACGTCCAGGCCTACGACCTCAGCGGCACCGAGCTGGACTTCGAGGCGGACGGGCTGCTCTCCATCTGCATCCAGCACGAGCTGGACCACCTCAACGGCATCACCTTCGTCGACCGGCTCACCCCGGTGAAGAAGAAGCTGGTGTTGCGGCAGTACCTGAAGCTGCGCGAGGAAGACGAGGAGGACGCCTCCGTGGCCGCCATCCGCGCGGTGCACGAGGCGCCTTGAGGGTCGCGTTCATGGGCACCCCGGAGCTGGCCGCCGCCTCGCTCGGGGCGCTGCTGGAGTCGAGGCACACCGTGGTCTGCGTGGTCTCGCAGCCCGACCGCCGCGCGGGGCGGGGCAATCGGCTGCGCTCGCCGCCGGTCGCCGAACTGGCGCGGGCCCACGGGCTGCCCTTGCAGCAACCCGAGCGCGTGGGGACCGAGGCGTTTCGCGAGTGGATAGCTGGCTTTTCACCCGACGTCGCCGCCGTGGCGGCCTACGGGCACGTGCTGGGACCCAAGCTGCTCGCCGTGCCGCGGCTCGGGTGTGTGAACGTCCACGCGAGCCTGCTGCCGAGGTGGCGCGGGGCCAGCCCGATTCAGGCGGCGATCCTGGCCGGGGACTCCCACAGCGGCGTCTGCATCATGGAGATGGAGCGCGGGCTGGACACCGGCCCCGTCCTCGCCCGCGAGTCGGTGGCGATAGGCCCCAACGACACCGCCGAGACCCTGCATGACGCGCTGGCAGCCATCGGCGCGCGCCTGCTGGTCGCGACCCTCGACCGCATGGAGGCGGGGCCCGTGGCGGCCGAGCCGCAGGACGAGGCGGCGATGACCTACGCGCCGTTGGTCCACAAGGCGGACGCGGACCTGGACTGGCGCCGCCCCGCGGTGGAGCTGGAGCGACGGGTGCGCGCGCTGCATCCGTGGCCCGGGACACGCACCCAGTGGGGCGAGACGACACTGAAGGTGCTGCCGCCCGCGCTGGTGCTGGACCTGCACTCCGGCCAGCCGCCGGGGACCGTCCTCGCAGCGAGCGCCGACGGCGTCGACGTCGCGTGCGGCGAGGGCGCGCTGAGGCTCCTGCGATTGCAGGCGCCGGGCCGCAGCGCCATGGACGTCGGGTCCTTCCTCGCTGGTCACACCCTCGCGCCCGGTGCGCGCCTTGCCCTCTCGGGGGAGCCGGCGTGACCCGACTCCTCGTCTCGGCCCTCGTCATGGTGGTGGCCGCCGGCTGCGCTGAAGTCGACCAGGAGACCTCGCCCGAGACCCTGGCTGCCGCCCTCGCCGAGCTGCGCGGCCCCGAGGCGACCACCCGCGCCACCGCGGACCCGCTGCCCGCGGCCGGCGCCGGCCCGCACCTCGCGCGCCACACCCTGCGCTGGAGGCTCGACCCGGCCAACGGCGAGCGCATGCGCCTCGTCATCGCACGCACCATCGAGCGCGGCGAGGGCGGGCGCTTCAAGATTCGCGACTCCAGGGTGTGGCAGGACACGCGCATCGCCACGGACTCCGCGGAGGACGAGGCGACCTCGGTCTTCGACGGCAAGCGCTTGGCGGTCTCGCGCAACGGCGGCCCCTGGATGGAACGCGAGACCCTCGGCGGCCACGAGGAGCGGCTGTTGCGAACCGCCTACGACCTCGCCCCGACCCTGCTCGACGCGTTCGGGCCCTACCTCATCTGGAAGCCCGCCCCGCCTGAAGCCGTCAACACCGTCGCCGGCATGGAGATTCGCTGGGAGGACGCGACCCTCGACTCTCAAGTGCGCCCTCGTCCCATGAGCACCGACGAGCAGAACGCGCTACGCGACCACGAGGCCCAATGGAAAGTCTGGCTCGCGGCGACGCACCGGCCGACCGAGGTGAGCGCCCACATCGCGCGGCGCGTCGACGGCGGTGAAATCGTGATGGGATCGGCGACGATCTCAGGCGAGGCGACGGTCGAGGGCGTCAGCGCGAGCTTCAAGATGGAGCTGAGCATCGAAATCAGCGAGCTGACGCCGGGGACGAGCTTCGACATGCCCGACCCGCTCATGCCGGCCCAGCGCGAGCGGCCATGGAAGCGCATCCGCGACCTGCTCGGGGCCGACCTCCTGGCACCCTACAACGGCGAGTAACGGGGCACCCGGCCAAGCCCAGTAACGCGTTGACACTGCTAGGACCTCATGCTAGCTACGCGGCCCCTTCGGACCCCGAAGAGGAGCATGACCCCAGCGTCTGCGCACCTTGAACGGCCGACTGTTGGGGCGTCGTCAAGTGGTAAGACACGGGTTTTTGGTACCCGCATTCGCAGGTTCGATCCCTGCCGCCCCAAACTCTCTCTCTCAGTCAGTAACTGCCCTACCAGCCGAAGGCGTTGGCGCCCCGGAGCGATCAACGCTGTAGGCGGCGCGACCATCTAGCGGCCACGACAGTCGTGACGCGGCCGGTCGCCGCCCATCGCGCGAGCAAGTCACCATGGACCACGCGAATATCCAGGCCGTCAGCCGAACCGCCACGGGCAAAGGCCACAATCGCCGCCTGCGCGTCGACGGCTCCGTACCCGCGGTCGTGTACGGCATCGGCGAGCCGCTGAGCCTCTCGATCGTCCCCAAAGAGATGACGCGCGTCCTCAAAGGGGCGTACGGGCGCAACACCATCATCGACCTCCAGGTCGAGGGTGAGGCCAGCCCCCGCCTCGTCATCGTGCGGGACTACCAGGTTCACCCCTGGCGCCGCACGCTCATCCACCTGGATTTCTGGCAGATCACCGAGGACCGCCCGCTGGTCGTCGAGGTCCCCTTCGTGCGCACTGGCCGTTCCGCTGGCGAGCGCGTCGGCGCCAAGGTGACGCAGACCGTGTTCTCGATGAAGGTGCGCTGCCTGCCGGCGAACATCCCCGCATCGATCGAGTACGACATGACGTCGCTGCCGTCGGAGTCGCTGAATATCACCGTCTCGCAGGTCCCGATGCCTGAGGGCGTTGAGGCCGTCTACAAGCACGACTACAACATGTTCCGTCACAAGATGCCGGTCGCGGTCGTGCTGCCCGAGGGTGGTGCTGAGGTCGCCGGCAAGAAGGCCAAGAAGAAGTAACCCACGGCGGCGGAGCGACTCGTGACATGGCTGGTGGTGGGGCTTGGTAATCCCGGGCGGGAATACGCAGGGAATCGCCACAACATCGGCTTCATGGTCGTGGACGAGTTGGCCCGCCGCTCTGGTACCGAGCTTCGCGAGAAGTTCAACGGGCGCTTCGCGAAGGCCCGCTTCGGAGACGAGGACGTGATCCTGCTCGAACCCATGACCTTTATGAACCGGAGCGGCATCTCCGTGGGGGCCGCTGGCGCCTTCTTCAAGGTGCCGCAGGACCGGACCGTGGTCGTGCATGACGAGCTGGACCTCCCCTTCGGTCAGCTGCGGGTGAAGACCGGCGGCGGGCACGCAGGGCACAACGGGCTGCGCTCGATATTCGCCCATTTCGGGCGGGAGTTCGTGCGCGTCCGTGCTGGCATCGGCCGGCCAGCGCACGGTGACGTGTCCGGCTGGGTGCTGGCGGATTTCGGGAAGGATGAGGCGCCGGTGGTGCCTCGCTTCGTCGATGCGGCGGCCGACGCCGTGGATCGTGTGGTTCGGGAGGGGCCCGGGCCAGTCATGAACGCGTACAACGGTACGTCGAGCGTGGTGTGACCGCGACGAGCGGCACAGAGATGGAGGGACACTGACATGACCGAGCTTTACGCCGTCGTCGCCGCAGGCGTCGTGGCTTTGATTTTCGCCTTCGTGCGATCCCTGTGGATCTCAAAGCAAGACACGGGAACCGACGAGATGCGAGTCATCGCCGGGCATATTCAGGAAGGCGCCATGGCCTTCTTGGCCCGCGAATACAAGGTGCTCGGCGTCTTCGTCGTCGCCGTCGCCATCTTGTTGGGCGTCAGCAACGCCGGCATGGATGACAGCCACGCGCTCATTGCGCTGGCCTTCGTCATCGGCGCCGGCTGCTCCGGGCTCGCCGGTTACATCGGTATGAAGGTGGCGACCCAGGCCAACGTCCGCACCACGGCCGCCGCGCGCACCGGGCTGGCCCACGCGCTCATCGTCGCCTTCACCGGCGGCTCCGTGATGGGCATGGCGGTGGTCGGTCTGGGCCTCGTCGGCCTCACCGGCACGCTCCTCTTCTTCCTCCAGTCGGGCATCTTCGGCACCGGCGACGTCCTGACCGGCCAGGAGTACACGCGCGTCCTCAACGTGCTGGCCGGCTTCTCGCTGGGCGCCAGCTCCATCGCGCTCTTCGCCCGCGTCGGCGGCGGCATCTACACCAAGGCCGCAGACGTCGGCGCTGACCTCGTCGGTAAGGTCGAGGCCGGCATCCCCGAGGACAGCCCGCGCAACCCCGCCACCATCGCCGACAACGTCGGTGACAACGTCGGCGACGTCGCCGGCATGGGCGCGGATCTCTTCGAGTCGTACGTCGGCGCCATCATCGGCTCGATGATCCTCGGCCTGGGCCTCCACACCCACTCGAACATCGGCGGCGACGGCATCCCGAGCCTCATCTGGCTGCCCCTCTACCTCGCGGCCGTCGGCATCGGCGCCTCGATCATCGGCACCTTCTTCGTCCGCACGAAGGAAGGCGGCAACCCGCAGACCGCCCTCAACATCGGCACCATCGTCGCGTCCCTGCTGATGATCGGCGGCGCCTACTTCACCATCCAGAACTTCGTGCCCGAAGGCATCTACTTCATCTTCGGTGAGGGTGGCGTCCAGGTCGTCAACGACTCGACCCTGACCCAGATGGCTGGCGTTCGTAAGATCGAAGCCGGCATGGGCATCTTCTACGCGACGATCTTCGGCCTGCTCGCCGGCGCGCTCATCGGTTTCGCCACGGAGTACTTCACCTCCGGCGAGTACCGGCCCGTCAAGTACATCGCGGAGCAGTCCAAGACCGGCGCCGCGACCAACATCATCGCCGGCACCGCGGTCGGCATGATCTCCACCGCCATCCCGATCGCGCTCATCATCGTCGCCATCCTCGTGGCCTACTACTTCGCCGGCCTCTACGGCGTCGGCATCTCGGCCCTGGGCATGCTCTCGACCACGGGCATCCAGCTCGCCGTCGACGCTTACGGCCCCATCGCCGACAACGCGGGCGGCATCGCGGAGATGTCCGAGCTTCCCAAGGAAGTCCGCGAGCGCACCGACAAGCTTGACGCCGTCGGCAACACCACCGCCGCCATCGGCAAGGGCTTCGCCATCGGCTCGGCCGCGCTGACCGCCCTCGCCCTCTTCAGCGCCTTCACCACCAAGGCCGGCATCCGCGGCAACGGCCTCGACCTGCTGGACCCGGAGATCATGTCCGGTGTCTTCATCGGCGCGACGCTGCCCTTCATCTTCAGCGCGCTCTCGATGCTCGCCGTTGGCCGCGCGGCCGGCGCGATGATCGAGGAGGTGCGCCGCCAGTTCCGCGAGATCCCCGGCCTGCTCCAGGGCACCGGCAAGGCGGACTATGCGCGCTGCGTCGACATCTCCACCCAGGCCGCCATCCGCGAGATGGTGCTCCCCGGCCTGCTGGCGCTCATCATCCCGGTCCTCGTCGGCCTGTGGAACATCGAGGCGCTCGGCGGCTTGCTCGCCGGCGTGACGGTCTCGGGCGTGCTCATGGCCATCTACCAGTCCAACGCTGGCGGCGCCTGGGACAACGCGAAGAAGATGATCGAGGGTGGTCTGTACGGCGGAAAGGGCTCTGACGCCCACAAGGCCGCCGTCACCGGCGACACGGTCGGCGACCCCTTCAAGGACACGGCGGGCCCCTCGCTGAACATCCTCATCAAGCTCATCAGCGTCGTCGCGGTCGTCATCGCGCCGGTGCTGGTCACCTGGCACGCCCCCGAGAAGGAGGCCGCCAGCGCCCCGACCGAGGCCGTGCAGGCCCCGACGACCGCCGCGGTCGACGGCCAGGACGCCCCGGCCGAGGGCCAGGACGCCCACATCCGCATCGCCGAGCGCGCCGAGCCCTAGTTTCCTTCGCCCGATGTGGGGCTTCGTACTCGGGGCTCCACGTCGTGCTTGATCTTTCAATGAACCCGGGGCAACCTCCCGGCCCCTGCAACTCCTCGCTCCGGTTGGATGCACACCGGGGCCGATGACCAAGAGGAGCATCCACATGTTGCTACGAAAGTACGAGACCGTGACCCTCGTGAATCCCGATGGCGGGCCCGAGGCGATCGACAAGGTCGTCGGAAAGATGCGCGAGGCGCTCGGTAAGACCGGCGGCCGCGAGATCCGACTGGAAGACTGGGGCCGGCGCAAGACCGCCTACCGGCTGCAGCGGACGGGCAAGCTCAAGGCCCAGTACATGTACATGCAGTACCTCGGCACCAGCGGCACCGTCCGTGAGCTGGAGCGTCTGCTGAAGATCAGCGAGCCGGCGATGCTCTGGCAGAGCGTGATGCTCGAGGACCGCGTCGACGTCGACACCTTCGACTTCGAGGCTGAGGGCGACAAGCTCACCAACCTCGCGCGTCGAGCGGCCGCTGCCCGCGAGAATCCCGACTACGACGAGGACGCGCCCGATCTGGACCTCCTCGACGATGATTCCGATGACGACGATGACGACGACGATGACGACGACGACGACGGGGAGGATGATTAATGAAACGCCGCACCGGACGCCGCAAGGTCTGCCCCTTCCTCGCCGACAAGAAGTTGGCCGAGAGCCTGGACTACAAGAACCCTGAGCTGCTTTCGCGGTTCATCACCGACCGCGGACGCATCGTGCCGCGCCGGATCTCGGGCGTCAGCGCGTTCTTTCAGCGCCGCCTCGCCACCGAGATCAAGCGCGCGCGTGCCATCGCGCTCATCCCCTACGCGTCGGTCGAGTAGGGTCGAGGAGAATCGTCATGCAGGTCATCCTCAAGCAAGATGTGCCCGATCTGGGCGAAGCCGGCACGCTCCTCGAAGTGAAGAGCGGCTTCGGCGCGAACTACCTGATCCCCCAGGGATTGGCGGTGCTCGCGACGCGACGCAATAAGTCGCAGCTCGAGCACGCGCGCCGCGCCATCGAGGCGGCGGTGGTTCGTCAGAAGCGCACCGCCAGCGACTTGGCGACTCGACTCAGCGGCCTGAGCGTGACGCTCACGCGGCTGGTCGGCGAAGACGACAAGATCTTCGGCTCGGTCACCTCGAAGGACATCGCTGACGCGCTGGCCGACGACGGTGTGCAGATCGACCGCCGGCACATCCTCATGGATGGGCCCCTCAAGGCGCTCGGCGTCTACGAGGTCGATATCAAGCTGCATCGCGACGTCAAGGCGCAGATCAAGGTCTGGGTTGTCGCTGACTAGTAGTGGGCGCTAATCGCCGATCGCCGACTGAGCAGCAGCGCCGCGTCCACTTGGGCGCGGCGTTCGCTCAGGCGAGTCGCCGATGAGCGCCGCGTGGACTGAGCTCACGCTGCTTGTACCCATCCCTCCGGCGGTCGCCGCGGGAGGGGAGGGCGCCATCGAGGCCTTCTTGGCGCCGGTGGACGCGGTCTGTCTGCGCCTGAGCCCGGGCGGCTACGCCGTCGAGGGGCCGGATTCGCCTCCGGGCGACGTCGAGCCCCCTCCGCCGGGTACACAGCGCTACAAGCTCTACGTCGATGAGCAGGCGACCGAGGAGTCGCGGGCAATCGCCGAGGCGACCGCGGCGGCCTTTGAAGGCGCCATCGTGCGAACGGAGCCGCTGGATCCTGCGTGGCGCGAGCGCTGGAAGCGCTGGTTCGTGGGTTTCGACGTGTCCACGCGCTTGCGGGTGCGTCCGCCCTGGGAAGCGGCGGTTGGCGAGGCTGGCGGCGAAGACGCCGTGGTCACCGTCATCATCGAGCCCGGCATGGCCTTCGGGACTGGCCAGCACGAGACGACCAGGCTCTGCCTCGAGGCCATCGACGCCGGGTTCGCGGCGACGCCCGCCGCGCCGGGCGCCTTCGAAGTGCTCGACGTCGGCACCGGGACAGGGATCCTCGCGATCGCGGCCGCGTTGCTGGGCGCCTCGCGGGTCGTCGCGGTCGACAACGACCCCGACGCCGTCCGGATCACCGTCGAGAACGCAGAAGTGAACGGCGTGGCCTCGCGAATCGAGGCCTCGACGACCGCGCTCTCACGCGTCCGCGGGCGCTTCCCCATGGTGGTGGCCAACATTCTTGCGCCGGTCCTGATGGGCATGGCCCCGGAGCTGGCTCGCCACACGGCGCCGGACGGCGTGTTGCTGCTCAGCGGCATCCTCGCCTCGCAGGCCGCCGGCGTCATCACGGCCTACGCCTCCGTGGGCATGGAGCTTTCATCGCGCGCGCAGGCCGGCGAGTGGGTGCGGTTGGATCTGCGCTGGCCGAGCGAGCCCGCGTGACCCGCGTTCACGTCGCGGCCGCGCTCGAGCTGGGCCAGCGCTTCACGCTGCCCGCGGCCGACGCGCACCACCTCGGCGTCGTGCTGCGACTGGCGGCCGGGACGGTGGTGGAAGCCATCGACGCCCGCGGCCAGCGCTTCAGCGCACAGGTGACGTCGGGGACCCCGTTCGCTATCGAGGTGCTCTCAGCGCTCGGCCCCGCGGGGACGGACCCCGCAGCACAGCTCGAGATCTGGCTCCCCCTGCTCAAAGGCGGGCGCTCAGACGACCTGATCCGTCAGCTCACCGAGCTCGGCGCCTCGCGCATCGTCCCGTGGACCGGCCGCCGCAGCGTCGCGCGTGCGGACGGGGCCAAGGCGAGCCAGAAGCTGGCGCGCTGGCGCTCCATCGCGCGGGAGGCGTGCCAGCAGTGCGGCAGGACCGCGCCGCCCGAGATCCTCGAAGCCAGCGGCCTGCCCGAGGTAGGCCCCGGCGTGTTCTTCTACGAGGCCGGTGGCCCCAGCGCACGCGACGCGCGCGACGCCTTGAGCGCCGCCTCCACCGCGTCCCCCCTGCGCGTGCTCACCGGCCCCGAAGGCGGCCTCGATCCGGCCGAGGTCCGCGACCTCGAAGCCCTGGGATGGCGCGCCGCTCACCTGGGCCCGCGCATCCTGCGGGCGGACACCGCGGTCCTCTGCGCGGCCACCCTGGCCCTCCACGCCCTCGGCGAGGCCGGCTTCTGACCGATCACACATCAATACCCGCCGCCCACCTCTTGGGGGACGCGCGGATGGTGCTTAGCCTTTCGGGTTAAGCGTCTGGTATGCTTTCGCACCCTCGCTCGCCGCCGCCGCCGCACAGCTCGCAGGTTATGTCATGTTCAAGAAACTCATCCGCTCGGTCGTCGGCACGGCCAATGACCGGCAGATCAAGCGCCTCCAGCCTCTAGTCCAGAAGATCCACGACCTGGAAGAGAAGACGGAGCGCTACACCGACGACCAGTTGCGCGGGAAGACCGCCGAGTTCCGCGAGAAGATCGCCAACGGCGCCAGCCTCGATGAGTTGCTGCCGAGCGCGTTTGCGACGGTCCGCGAGGCGTCGAAGCGCGTGCTGGGGATGCGGCACTACGACGTGCAGATGGTGGGCGGCATCGTCTTGCATCACGGCAAGATCGCCGAGATGAAGACCGGCGAGGGCAAGACCCTGGTCGCGACCCTGCCGATGTACCTCAACGCGCTCGCCGGCAAGGGCGCGCACCTCGTCACGGTGAACGACTACCTGGCGAGCCGCGACGCCGAGTGGATGGGGCAACTCTACCGCTGGCTGGGCATGGACGTCGGCATCATCGTCAGCGACCTGCCGGATGCGCAGCGGCGCGCCGCCTACGCCGCCGACATCACCTACGGGACGAACAACGAGTTCGGCTTCGACTACCTGCGCGACAACATGAAGTTCTCGCTCGCGCGCCGGGTTCAGCGGGGGCTGCACTACGCGATCGTCGACGAGGTCGACTCGATCCTCATCGATGAGGCGCGCACGCCGCTCATCATCAGCGGGCCGGCCGACCGCTCGTCGGACTGGTACTACCGCATCAACGCGATCATCCCTTTTCTCAAGCGCGAGCAGGACTTCCTGGTCGACGAGAAGAGCCACAGCGTCACGCTCACCGACTCGGGCGTGGACAAGGTGGAGGCGCGGCTCAAGATCCCGAATCTCTATGATGTCGAGCACATCGAGGTGCTCCATCACGTCCATCAGGCGCTGAAGGCCCACACCCTCTTCAAGAAGGACGTCACCTACGTCGTCGAGGGCTCCAAGGTCATCATTGTGGACGAGTTCACCGGCCGCAAGATGCACGGCCGCCGGTGGTCGGACGGGCTGCACCAGGCCGTGGAGGCGAAGGAGGGCCTCAAGATCGAGCAGGAAAACGAGACCCTGGCGACGATCACCTTCCAGAACTTCTTCCGTCTGTACTCGAAGCTGTCGGGCATGACCGGCACCGCCGACACCGAGGCGACCGAGTTCAGCGAGATCTACAGCCTGGACTGCAACGTCATCCCGACCAATCGGCCCATCCTGCGCAACGACGAGAACGATCTCGTCTACAAGACCGAGCGCGAGAAGTGGTTCGCGGTCATCGATGAGATCGTCGCGGCGAACGAGAAAGGCCAGCCCGTGCTCGTCGGCACGACCAGCGTCGAGAAGTCCGAGTATCTGGCGCAGCTGCTGGCGAAGCGCGACGTGCCGCACTACGTCTTGAACGCGAAGTACCACGCCATGGAGGCCGAGATCGTCGCGCAGGCTGGGCGGCTGCGCTCGGTGACCATCGCGACGAACATGGCCGGCCGCGGTACCGACATCGTGCTGGGCGGAAACGCGAAGGCGATGGCGGAGGCGGAGGTCGGCGCGGACTCGGGGCCGGACTACGAGGCGGCCGTCGCGCGCCATGAGATCACCTGCTCGGCCGAGCGCAAGGAGGTGCTCGCGGCGGGCGGGCTTTTCATCATCGGCACGGAGCGGCACGAGAGCCGGCGCGTGGACAATCAGTTGCGCGGGCGCGCGGGCCGGCAGGGTGACCCGGGTCGCAGCCGCTTTTTCCTGAGCCTCGATGATGAGCTGATGCGCATCTTCGGGAGCGACCGCATCAAGAAGCTGATGGAGACGCTGAAGATGCCGGAGGGCGAGCCCATCGAGCATCCGTGGATCAACCGGGCTGTCGAGAACGCGCAGAAGCAGATCGAGAACCGCAACTACGACCAGCGCAAGAACATCCTCGAGTACGACGACGTGATGAACCTGCAGCGCAAGGCGCTGTACGCGCTGCGCGATGAGATCCTCACGGGCGACAAGGTCCACGAGAAGGTGCTGGAGGCCATCGACGACACGGTGTTCCGCATCTGCGACGACACCTTCCCGGAGGACGGCATCGCCGAGGGCTGGGACCCGGAGCCGGTCGAGAAGGCGCTGCGGACGCACTTCAACGCGGAGGTGCGCTTCACCGGGGGCGACACGCGGCCGACCTTCGAGGGGTTCCGTGCCGAGGCGACCAAGCTGCTGCGCGCGGCCTACGAGAAGCACGAGAGCCAGATCATGGATGGGCTGCGGCGGGCCGCGGCGGCGCAGGGCAGCTCGGTCAACGACGACGTCATCCGCGAGCGGTGGCGGTTCTTCGAGCGCGAGCGCTACCTGCGCGGCATCGACGTGCTGTGGACGCATCACTTGAAGGTGATGGACTCGCTGCGGCAGGGGATCGGGCTGCAGGGCTACGCGCAGAAGGACCCGAAGCTGGTCTACAAGAAAGAGGGCTACGACCTCTTCGAGCTGATGTTCGACAAGATCAAAGAGAACGTGACCGAGGTGCTCTTCCGCGCGGAGGGGCCGTCGGAGGAAGAGATCGTCGCGATGCGCGAGCGACGGATGCAGGAAGAGCAGAAGCTGCATCAGGCGCAGGCGACCGCGGCGGCGTCGAAGCAGGCGGCGGCCGAAGAGGCGGCGGAGCGGCAGCGCATCGTCCACCAGGGCGGCACCTTCCAGCGACAGGGCGCGAAGGTGGGGCGCAACGACGCGTGCCCGTGTGGCAGCGGGAAGAAGTACAAGAAGTGCCACGAGGGGCAGGAAGACGAGCTGGAGTTGCTTCTCGCTAAGCAGCAGCGGTCGGCCTGAGCACGATGGCGATTTTCCGCGATGTGGCGGAGCTGCCCCGGCCGCCGCTAGAACCTGTGGCGACGCTGGGGAACTTCGACGGGGTGCACCGAGGGCATCAGTCGATCTTGGCGCGTGTGCGCGAGGAGGCGTCCCGCCGCGAGGTGCCGTCGATGGTCATCACCTTCGACCCGCATCCGGGGACCCTGCTGAGGCCCGAGGTGCCGCACCGGGCGATCATGTCGCTCGAGGCGCGGTTGAAGCGGCTGAGCGACCTGGGGGTCGACCACACGCTGGTCCTGACCTTCGACCACGCCATGGCCGAGATGAGCGCGGAGGAGTTCGTCCAGGAGATCCTGTGGGACGCGCTGCACGTGCGGGCGATGTATGTGGGCCCGTACACATCGTTTGGGCGGGCGCGCGGCGGTGACGTGCGCTTGCTGGCTTCCATCGGGCGGCAGCTTGGCTACGACGTGGGCGAGGTCGAGCCGGTCTTCGTCGGGGGCGGTCGCGTGTCCTCGTCGCGCGTCCGGGAGGCCATCGCGCAGAGCGAGCTGTCCGAGGCGGCTCAGCTGCTCGGCCGGCATCATCAGGTGACGGGGAGGGTGGTGCCGGGAGACGGGCGTGGGCGCACCATCGGCGTGCCTACGGCGAATCTCCAGACCGATGGCGGCCTGCTCCCCCCGAACGGCGTGTACGCGGCGTGGGCGATGCTCCCGGAGGGGCGTGTGCCGGCCGTGGTGAACGTCGGCGTGCGGCCGACCTTCGGCGAGTCGGGGCCGGTCACGGTCGAGGCCCACCTCATCGGGTACCGCGGCGACCTCTACGGCCAGGAGCTGTCTCTGGCCATGGTGCAGCGCATCCGCGGCGAGGCGCGCTTCCCCGACGTCGACGCCCTGGTGCGGCAGATCGCCCAGGACGTGAAGACGGCGAAGCGGACGCTGGTCGTTTCGAAGTGAGCGGGGCGGGGCCTTTTCGGCTGGGCCTGCTGGGGCATCCGGTCGCGCACAGCGTGTCCCCGGCGATGCACGAGGCGGCGCTGCGAGCGGCCAATCTGTCAGGCAGTTACTCGCTGTTCGACGTATTGCCGGGGGCGCTCGGCGCCATGCTGGAGCGGCTTCGCACCGGCGAGCTGCACGGCCTCAACGTCACGGTGCCGCACAAGGGAGAGGTCGCCGGGCTCTGCGACCGCTTGGCGCCCGAGGCGGCGCTGGCGGGCGCGGTGAACACGTTGGTGCGGGCCGCCGACGGCCGCATCGAGGGCCACAACACCGACATCGCCGGCTTGGCCTCGGCGCTGCAGAGCGCGTTTGCCCAGGCACCGTGGCGCGGGGGCTGCGCGGTGGTGCTCGGCGCCGGCGGGGCAGGGCGGGCCGCTGTGCTTGCCGCTTTTCAGGCAGGAGCGGCCGAGGTGCGGGTCTACAACCGCACGGCCGCTCGGGCTGAGCGCCTGGTCGCCGAGCTCGCGGGCCGGGTCAGCGGGGGGCTGCGCGCGACCTCGGAGATCGCGGACGGTGTGAGCGGCGCCGCGCTCATCCTGCAGGCCACGACGCGCGGCATGGCGACGACGCCGGGGACGAGCGACTGGCTCGAGGTCCGCGCTGACGCCGAGTCCGCCCTGCGACTCGCAGCGCCAGATGCGGCCGTGCTCGACCTCGTCTACAGGCCGCGAGAGACGCCCTGGGTGGCCGCCGCGCGCCGCCTCGGCCTCGCCGCGGACGACGGGCTGGAGATGCTCGTGCAGCAAGCCGCGTGGGCCTTCAAGCTGTGGACCGGCCACCTCCCGGCCCCGGCGCTCATGCGCGCGGCGGCCGAGGGGGCCCTTCAGCGCTGAGCCGCCCCAGCGCTCGCTCAAGCGCGGCGGCCTTGTGCTCGGTCTCCTCCCACTCGCGCTCGGGGTCGCTGTCGGCCACGATGCCGCCGCCCGTCTGGTAGAAGAGCCGCCCGTCGGCGAGGACGCAGGTGCGGATCAAGATGTCGAACACCGCGTCGCCGCCCGGCCAGACCAGGCCGAAGCTGCCGGTGTAAAAGCCCCGGCGCAGCCCCTCGACGCGCTCGATGCGGCACATCGCCGCGATCTTCGGCGCGCCGGTGATGCTGCCGCCCGGAAAGAGCGCGACCAGGGCCGCCGCGAGGTCGACTCCGGGGCGCGCGACCGCTCGAACGTCACTGACCAGGTGGTGGACGGTCGGCAGGCTCTGCAGCCCGGCCAGCGCGACCACCTCGACGCTGCCCGGCACCGCGACGCGGCCCAGGTCGTTGCGGACCAGGTCCACGATCATCACGTGCTCGGCGGCGTCCTTGGGGTCGGCCATCAGCTCAGCCGCCAGCCCGAGATCGGATTGGGCGTTCTCGCCTCGGGGCCGCGTGCCCTTGATGGGAAAGCTGTGCATCTCGCGGCTGCCCGCGTCCCAGGTCAGCAGGCACTCGGGCGACGCCGAGGCCAGCCACACGCCAGGCTGCAGCGCCCACAGCGCGCCAAAGCAGGCTGGGGTCTCGCGCCGCAGCGCCGCGTAGAGCCGCGGCGTCAACTGCGGCGCCATCGGAGCCTCCAGACGCCGCGCGACGTTTGCCTGGTACAGGTCGCCAGCCCGAATCCCCGCCAGCACGTCGTCCACGGCCGCGCGGTGGCGCGCGCGGTCCATGCTCGAGCGCAGCCGGCCCGGCGGCTGAGCCGCACCGCTCGAGGCCGCCTCGGCGTCAGCCAGCAGCCACGCCTCCAAGCGCATCGCCGCCGCTTCATCACGCGCCCACAGCCGCCACGGTCCCTGTGGCCCCGGGGCCGACACCCACGCGGCAAAGGTCGCGACGACGACGTCTGGCAGCCGCGGGTCCTCGACCGCGGTCGCCGGCAGCCGCTCAAGCAGCCGCCCCGCGTCGTAGCTCAGCAGCACCGCTCGTAAGCAGCCGTCGTCGGCCTCCCCGAGCCGCTCGCGCAGCCACGCCTCCAGCCCCTGCGCCCCGATCTCTTCGGCGCGAGCTAGCTCTTCGCGCTCCGGCCACGCGGCGAACACGTGCCTACCGCGCTCAGCGCCGCTCTGGGCCGCGCCCTCGCCCACGTCGTCAGGCCCGCGGTCGCCGCCGTCAGCCCACACCGCTCGCGCGGCCGCAGCATCCGCCCGCTCGAAACAGCGTGCGGCCAGGGCCTCCGCAGAGACCCCGGCCAGCCACGCCGGTTCGAACGAGAACAGAGCTACCTGTCTTCCTTCAGCAGCGCCTCGAGCTCGGCCTCGATGCTGTCAGCCGACTCGACCGACTCGCCCGCAGCCGCCGCCGGCAGCGCCGCGCGAGCAGGCGCCACGCCCATCTTGGCCTTCAGCGCCGCCAGCGCGTCGTCCTGGGCCGCGGGCATCGACTCCAGCGCCTTGAACTCGCTGTCCAGCGAGTCGCCCATGACGTGCTGCCCCAGCTCCGTCGCGGCCTCAGCCTCGGCCTCCATGCGGTCGACCTTCTCCTCCATGCGGGCGAAGCTGTCGAAGGCCCCCGTGTCGTTCATCCCGGACATGGTGTCCTGGATGGTCTTCTGCGCCTCGGCCCGCTTCTGACGGGCGATGAGCAGGTTCTTCTTCCGCTGCGCCTCTTGGATCTTGGCGTTGAGCTGCGTCAGCGCGTCCTTGAGCTGGTCGGACGCCTGCTTCTGCAGCATCCACTGCTGCTGGAACTGCTCGGCCAGCGAGTCGTGCTCGCCCTTCCGCTGCAGCGCCTGCGCGGCGAGGTCGTCGCGACCGGCCCGGATGGCCGTCATCGCCTTCTTCTCCCACTCCTGCGCGTTCCCGAGCTCCTGCTCGTACTGCCGCTTCAGGCGCTTCTCGTCGGCGATGGCGACCGCCACCATCTTCCGCGCCTCGAGGAACTGGCCCTTCATGTCGATGATGAGCTGGTTGAGGATCTTCTCGGGATCCTCCGACTTGCTGATAAGCGCGTTGATGTTCGACTTAATCAGGGTCGACATGCGCTGGAAGATGCTCATTGGGAAGCCTCCCCGTCTGCTGGGGCCACGTGGAACCCCTTCAGGTCGCTGTAGTGGTCGCTGATAGCCATCGCCATGCCTTCGATGGCCGCTTGGAACTCGTTGAGGTCGAGGTTCTCGGACTGCAGCGTCTCGGTCAGGATGACCGCGTCGCCTTCCAACGCGTAGGCCCCCACGACCAGTTCGCTCGCGTTGAGTCGCAGCAGCTTCTCGTTGAGCTTGGCGCGCTCTGCGGCGGCGGCCGGCTGGTCCATGAGCTTCACGCGAAACAGCACGACCGGCGGCGCGTAGCGGACGACGATGTTGTCGATATCGTCGAGCTCGTCGTGGACAATCCACATCCCAGGCTCCACGGACTCGTACTCGAGCCCGCTTTGCATCAGGTAGCCGTCGATGATCTCTGGACTCTCCATGGGTATCTCCGGAGCGTCAGGGGAAAGCCCGGCGGCCCGCGCCCGCTGCGCGATTGAATCCGCGGAGGATTCGGGGTAGCAAGGCGCCTCTCGGGCGTCAAGGGAGGCCCGAGATCCTTCGACGCGTCACACGACCCAGGGCCGCCATCATGGGCCGTAGCCTCCTCACCCTCCTCGTCGCCTTGGCCACCCTCGCGGGGTGCGCCGACAAGGTCACGATCTTGAACGTGGTCCCGCGCCTGACTTGGGTGGCCGTCGCGCCCCCGGTCGATGGCGTGGTCGAGATCACGGTGTGGGTCAGCGACACCGATGGCGACCCGGTCGATGTGGACGCGCGCTGGGCCGAGGATCCCAAGGGCGCCGGAGTGCGGGGCGATTCGCTGCGCATGGCCCCGGGCGGCCACGGATTGGTCGGGCTGACCACCGAGGGCGGCCTCTTCGACCCCAACGGCGAGGCGCACGTCGTCCGCTGGGACGTCAGCGACGTGAACCCCCAGGGTCCCATCCGGCTGCACTTCGTGCCCGACGACCTCGACGCGGGCGTCGGTCAGGCCGTGCGCACGCCCCCGTTTACGCTCTCCGAGGGCATCCCCGCCCCGGTCCCGGTCGAGGACGACCCGACCGCCGAGCTGCCGCGCGCCTGAGGCTCGGCCTCAGATGCCCAGGCGAGGCGCGATCTCGTCCAGCAGCGCGCGGTAGGCCTTCGCGCCCGAGCACTGCGCGTCGTGGCGGAAGATGGGCCGCCCCTCGACCTGAGCCTGCGAGAGCGTCGTGTTCACCGGGACCGCGGTCTCTAGCAGGTGCCGCCCGTAGCGCGACCGCAGCGAGCCGTCGACGGTCTCGTTGACCTTCTGATTGCGCGCGTCGACGCGGGTTCGCAGGATGCCCAGCACGCCCGGCGCGTGGCCCAGGGTCTCGTCCAGGGTCTCCAGAGTGTCGAAGATGTCGTCGACCCCTTCGAGCGCCAGGACGCTCATGTCGCAGGGGACCAGCGCCCAGTCGGCCGCCATCAGCGCGTTGATGGTCAGCGAGCCGAGGTTCGGCGGGCAGTCGATGACGATGACGTCGAAGTGGGTGCGCGCGAGCTTCAGCGCGGACCGCAGCAGCATCTCCTTGCCGATGCGCCCCGCCATGATGCCCTCGGTGGCGCCGAGCTCCTTGTCCGAGGGCGTCACGTAGAGCCCCGGGATATCCGTCGCCATGGCCAGCTCGAGGACGTCGCGCCGCTTGCCCAGCAGCACGCCGGACAGGGTCTCGGTCGCGACGCCGCGTAGCTCCGCGTGCAGGGCCGAGCCGCAATGCCCCTGCGAGTCCATGTCGACCAGCAGCACCCGCTTGTCCTGGAGCAGCGCCAGCCCGGCCGCCACGTTGACGGCGCTGGTCGTCTTGCCGACGCCGCCCTTGCGCGCGCAGACCGCGATAATGCTCGCGTGGCGGTGGCCGGGCTGCAGGCGCTCATCGCCAAGGACGAGCCGGCGGATCGAGTCGGTGAAGAGACTGGTCATAGCGGAACTCCCCGTTTCCAGCAGGCCCAGAGGTCATTTCGGGCCGCGATCGAGCCACCGTACTCGGAATACCGAGTCCGACAAGTTCCTTGCTAGTAGGGATCCCCCGGCTATGCTGCGCGCTGCGGTGCCGACCGGGGAGGTTAGGCGTCGCCGCCACGAGCGGATGCTCGCTCCGGGCCACAGTGGGTAATGATGAGAGGACGGCTGACCATAGTGATCGCGTGCGCTGTGGCGAGCGCGGCAGCGTGCGGCGACGACACGCCGCGCCCCAACGGCGACGCGCCGCGCGTGGAGAGCGCCGTCGTGCCCACCGCGGAACCGGCGGAGGACGCGCCGACGACCGCCCAAATCGAGGAGCAAATCGCCGAGGCCCCGCCTGCAGCCCGCGGGCAACTGGCGCGGCGGATTCGCGGGCTGAACGAGCGGTGGACCCAGCGCGAGCGCGGCCTGCTCGAGCACTACAAGTCGGACTTTCAGAAGGCCGTCGCGGCCTCGACCTGGTTCAAGAAGCTGCGGACCCGGACCTACGAAGCGCGCGGCTATTCCTTGCTGTTCAGCGACGGCGAGCGGCTGCAGCCCCAGGCCACCGCGCTGCTGGAGGCGCTCGACGGCCTTGAGGCGCACGCGGTCAACCCGGAGCCCTACAACCGCGACGCCCTCCGCGAGTCGTTCGCGGCGGTCGACAAGGCGCGCGCGGCCTACGACGCCGTCGTCGAGGCGCCGCTTGACGCGCTGGACACGTCCCTGTGGGAGGTGGCCGAGCGCACGCGCAAGTCCATGGCGGCGGACGTCCGCGTCATCGAGGCCACCTTGGGCGGCACCGACCTCACCGACGACGACCTGCCGCGGGTGGCGGTCGCCGAGGCGCGGCTCAACAGCATCTTCGACGCCCGCGAGGCGCTGAACGGGGCGCTGCGCGACCTCGACATCGAGCTGCTCGGCCGCTGGTTTCGCTACGCCTACGACATGCGATTCGCGCGGCGGGTCCACCCGTTCTCCGCCGACAAGGACGACGCCACCGGCGTGACGCGGGCGGCCGACGCCATCTACGACCTGACCGCGGCGGTCGACTTCAACAAGCTGGGCGACGCGCTGGCGCTGCTCGTGCCGCAGCATCCCGACTACCCGAAGCTGGTGGCGGGGCTGGCCTTCTACCGAGGGCTGGCCGAGGCCCATGAGCAGCCCGAGCTTGGCTCGCGCGCCGACCGGCTGCGCAAGGGGTCGAAGGGCGAGCTGGTCGCGGCGCTGCAGAAGCGGCTGATCCAGGAGGGCTATCTCGAGGGTGCCATCGACGGCGCGTGGGGCGAGGGGCTCACCGAGGCGGTGCGGCTCTACCAGGAGACCCACCAGCTCAAAGAGACCGGGGCGATGGACGACGGGACGCGTCGCAGCATGGACAAGCCCTACGCCGAGCGCGCGGGCCAGGTCGCGCTGGCGTTGCAGCGATTCCGCGAGAGCGAGCTGCACCAAGGGGCTATCCGCTTCGGCGAGTCGGAGCTCCAGGCGCGCATCAACATTCCGGCCTTCGAGGCGATCTTCTTCAAGAACGGTGAGCCGGCGCGGCGTCATCGGGTGGTCGTCGGCAACAACACCATCGAGACCGACGAGTCGACCGGGTTGCGCGGCTACTTCAACCGCACGCGCATGTTCTCTGCCGAGATGCAGACCGTCGTGCTGAACCCGACCTGGAAGGTCCCTCAGCGCATCAAGGAGCAGGAGCTCGACCGCGAGCTGCTCGACGAGCCGGACTTCTACGAGCGGCACAACTACAAGGTGACAGTGCAGCCCAACGGGACCGAGGAGGTCGTCCAGCTCCCCGGACCGGGCAACGCCCTGGGCCTCGTGAAGTTCCTCTTCCCGAATGCCTTCTCGATCTACATGCACGACACGCCGAAGAAGCACCTCTTCGCCCGCGAGCTGCGCGCGTTCAGCCACGGCTGCATGCGCACGAAGGACGCGCTGGACCTCGCCCGCTGGCTGCTCTGCGACCAGCAGGGCCTCGAGCCGGCGCGCTTCGACCGCATCCTCGAGAGCCGCGAGGAGTACGGCATCGCGCTGACCAAGAAGGTGGCGATCACCATCGACTACTGCACCGTCGGCGTCCACGAGTCCGGCCACATGATGTTCTTCTCGGACATCTACCGCTTCGACCGTGACCTGGAGGCCGGCAAGACGCCGTACCCGCCGGCGCCCACGGCCAACCTGGAGCAGGGAGTGATCGTCGAGTGAGTGACGAGCTCCCCGATGTCGAGGCGGCCCTCGCGGCGCTGGATGCGTCGGCGATGGACGGCGTCGAGCTGATCATCAACGCCGACGGCAGCGTGACCTTCGTGGACTTCCCCCCCGAGTTTCTCGAGGTCGCCTTCGCGCTCAACCCCCACGACCCGCTGGTGTGCGAGCGCAAGGACCTGCTCGCGCAGAGCTGAACCGGCGCTCAGCCCGCGCGTCTGCCGCGGCCGGGCAGCCGGGCAGGGCGTCGCCGTCAGCCGACGAGGTCCGCGAACTCCGCTAACCCGGCGATATCGTGGATGTCGCGCGCGAAGAGCGGCACCGGCCACAGGTGGTCGGCGTCCTCGCCCAGGGCGGCCCGCGCCTCGTCCAGGCGCTGCACGTCCACCTGCGCCAGCACGTCATAGCGCGCGTTGGCCTCGGCGACCCGTCGGGCGAGCCGCGCCACCCGCGCGGTGTCGTGAAGCGCCATGGCCGGCGCGCCCGCCGCGACCGCCGCGATACGCTCGGCCAGCTCGCCGTGACGCCCCGTGGCGAGGTCGCTCGGCCGCACCCGGTTGACGATCAACGCCCCGAAGGGCATCCCGTCGGCCCGCAGCCGACGATGGAAAGCCAGCCCTTCATCGAGGGCTGAACGGTCCGTCGACGTCACCACCGCGAAGGCGAGCTCCGGCGACGTGAAGAGGCCGCGGACCCGCGACGCGCGCTGCTGGAACCCGTCGAACATGTCTTGGAAGGACTCGATGAACTCGAGGAGGCTCAGGAAGGTCTCGGTGCCGATGAAGCGATTCATCACCGAGAGGATGCGCGAGTTGAGCTTCATGAAGCCCATGCCGAAGCGGCCCGCGGTGCGCACGCCGGCCAGCAGCACCCGCAGCGAGCCGGACTCCAGGAAGCCCTCGAGGCGGTCGGGCGCGCTGAGGAACTCGACCGCGTTGACCATGGGCGGCGTGTCGAGGACCACGAGGTCGTAGTCGCGCTCTTCGAGGACCTCGTAGAGCTTCTCCATCGCCATGTACTCCTGGCTGCCGGCGAGCGCGGTGGAGGCCTGCTGGTAGTAGCGATTCTGCAAGATGCGGTCACGCGCTTCGGGGGATCGCGCGTGGCGCTCGATGAGGGTGTCGAAGGTGCTCTTCACGTCCAGCATCATCGCGAAGAGGGCGCCGCTGCCCAGCGAGATGCCGGCCTCGGCGAAGAGCTGCGGGGCGACCCGAACCTCCTCGTTGCCCAGCCCCTCCAGGCCCAGCGAGTTGGCCAGCCGCCGCGCCGGATCGATCGTCAGCACCAGGACTTTCTTGCCCATCCGCGCGCCGCGCACCGCCAGGGCTGCCGCCGTAGTCGTCTTCCCAACGCCGCCCGGCCCGACGACGACCAGCGTGCTCTTCGCTTCGAGCAGGCGTTCGAGCTGCGACATGGGACTCCGGGGCGCGTTCACAGGGGGGAGCGCACGCCGTATAGGCAGCGCGCGGTCAGCACGTCAACCGGGGGGCGGGCCGCCGATGCGCGGGTAGCCGTCGAAGTGGACCTTCAGCAGCGTCAGGCCGTGGGCCGGCCCCGTGGGGCCCGCGTGGGTACGATCCCCGGACTCCAGCGCGCGGGTGACGTCGTCGGGGCTGAAACGGCCGCGCCCGACCTCGAGCAGGGTCCCCGCCATGATGCGGACCATGTGGCGCATGAACGCGTTCCCCGTGAGCTCGAAGGCCACCAGCGGCGTGTCAGGAAGCTCGCTGACCTCGGCGCTGTACATGCGTCGCACGGTGGTCAGCGAGTCGCAGTGGGCCGCACGGAAGGCCGCGAAGTCATGGTCGCCGAGGAAGCGCCGCGCGCCCTCAGCCATCGCGGCCACGTCGATGGACTCGCGCTTGACCCAGGCGGCCTGCCGGTTCTGCAGCGGCCGGCGCGCCTCGCCCACCTGAAAGAGGTAGCGATAGGTCTTCGCCACCGCCGCGAGCCGCGTCCGGAAGCCTGGCTCGGCCTCCTCCACGCTGATGACGGCGACGTCGTCGGGGAGCAGCGTGTTGAGGCCGCGGCTGAACCCGAAGGCTGGGATCTGGCAGTCCGTGTCGAAGGAGACAGGCAGCGCCTTCGCGTGCACACCGGCGTCCGTGCGCGACGCGCCGTAGAGGGTCACCGGGTGGCCGCTCATGGTCTCGACCGCGTGGGTCAGCACGCCCTGGACGGTCCGATGCACGGACTGCATCTGCCAGCCCGCGAAGTCGGTGCCGTCGAACTGGACGTGGAGCAGCAGCGTTCTGCGGGTCAAAACTCGAACATGAGCCCGAACGACACGGTGCGGTCGGACAGGTCAAAGCTCTCGTCGGAGCCGAAATCGTTGAGCTGATTGAAGCTGACCTCGGCGAAGAGGTAGCTGTTGTTCACGCCGACCTCTTCGTCGAACTCGCGGGCCACGCTGGTGTCGATCCAGTCGAGCAGGAGTTGGAGGCCCACGGCGGCGTGCCAGCCAAAGGTGCCGCCGCGCGCGGTCCGGCCGCTGCCGTCCGAGCCGTAGGCGCTCGCGATCTCGCCACGCCCGTTCAGCACCCACCACAGCGCGTAGGTCAGCCCGCCGCGCGCGTAGGGCACCAGCGGGACGCCCCAGCGGATCGCGGCGTAGTCGAAGCGGTAGGTGATGTCTGCCTGAAGGGGCAGCATCCGCAGCTTCGTGTTGTCGCTGGTGCGCTCGCCGGTGTCGTCGAGCGCGTGGCCCTTCTTCATGCCGAAGCGCACGCCGCCGCCGATCGCGAGCGAGCCGAACTTCTGGAAAATCTGGTAGTCCCAGTGCACCCCGAAGAGGACCATCGTCCCGCCGCCGAAGGTGTCGGCGTAGGGGGTGGCGTTCGAGAACTGATCGTCGATGCCGGGCTTGTACGGCCCGACGTGCAGCTCGAGCATCATGTGGCGGGGGCTGTCGGCGCCGACCTCGGCCGCGGCGGCGGTGGGGGCGAGCAGCAGCGCGGCGAGGCCGGCGGCGATGGCGAGGCGATGGCTCATCGGCGGGCCTCCAGGCGCAGGCCGTCGAAGACGCGCTCCGAGAGGCGGCGGCGGGTGAGGGTGAGGGCGGCGGCGGCCAGGAGCAGCAGCGCGAAGCCGCCGAGGAGCCCGAAGCCGGTCGTGAGGGCGGCGAACCAGACCAGGGGCACCAGCGCGACGCGGACGACGGCGCGCAGCGCCGGGCGCTGGGCGATGAAGACCGCGGCGAAGCGGCCCCAACGGTAGTACTGGCTCACGAAGGCGCGGCCGGGGGCGGTGGGCAGCAGCACGGTGTCGCGGAAGGCGCGGAGGAGGTCGAGCTGGCCTGCCATGGGCGAGCCGTAGGCGGCCGTGGCGATGAAGCAGTAGCCGCCCTTCTCGGTGCCGCCGACCTCCTGGTAGTGCTCCCAGAAGTCCGTGGACGAGACCGGCGTCTGCGAGAGCTGCGCTGACAACACGCTCATGTTGTCGGCGTCGTCGACGGCCGCGACCCGCACGAAGTACTGGACGTCGTTCTTCAGCGAGTCGTCGTCGATGTTGTAGCTCTTGTCCGTGATGCCGGTCTTGCTCTTGACGTTGCTGTCCGTCGAGGGGTCGTCGGGGATCGTGGAGGTGCTGAAGTAGACCTCGTAGGTGAGGCCGTCCTCGTCGTTGTTGTCATCGCTCCAGCGGGCGACCAGCCGGCGGTCCGCGGGGACGATCTCGGTGAGCACGGGGGAGGCCGGGCGCTCGAGATCGATGGTGACGTCGATGCGCTCGCTCTGAACGGCGACGCCGGAGGTGCTCGACTCGACCACCACGTACACGCGGGCGTCAGCGTTGGTGCCGGCGTCGCACTTGCCGCCGGTCAGCACGCTGAGGTCGACCTCGAAATCGAAGTTCGACACCAGCTCGAGATCGTTGACCACGACGGTGCACTGCTCCGGGTCGAAGCCGTCGAAGTCGGCGTGGGTGTCCGGGCACGCCTTGCCGGGTTTGGCGTAGGCCACGCCGTAGGTGTAGGTCGACCCGAGGTTCTGCACCGTGACGTTGAACCGCGCCTTGCGGCCCTGGTAGGTGTCGCAGTCCTCGATGTTCACGAAGTGCTCGATCGCGTCGGTGGTCTTGCCGAAGCGCGAGTCGAGAGACCAGCCGTTGCCTACCTCTTCGATGCTGCGCAGGCTGAAGCCCGAGATCTCGGCCAGCGCGGGAGAGGCCCACGAGGCGGCGGCGCCCAAGGCCAGGATCGCGGCCAGGAGGTGTCGCCGGGGCGGGGAATGGTTTGTCGTCATGCCTTGCTCACCGTCATCCGGGGTCCGCACACGCGGAATCCCATCCTGCGCTGCAATCGATGTGCCATCCAGAAAGACAGCAACTCAATGTTGGAAACACGGGGGCGAGCGCGATCCTGCGTCCGAGGCCGGCTTCGCGCCTGTGCCGGGATGGCGCTGAAGTGACCATCACCCCGACATTCTGTCAAAACCGACGGAGGGCGAGGCGCACCGGGGCGGGCTACCAGAGATCCTCCGCGATGACCTTGGTCAGGAGGGTGGCGATGGCCTGACCGGTGCGGTGGAGCGGGTCGGCGGTCACGAAGCAGCGAAAAGCGCCGTCGTCGTCGAAGCGCAGGTCGCCGACCATGACCTCGTCGAGCTCGACGGCGTCGCGCGCCGCGATGCGTCCTTCCACGCGCAGCAGCTCGGGCGCGCCGTCCAGGGCGGCCAGCAGGGCGGGGCGCTCGGGGGTGGGGTCGGCGAAGCGCACGGTGAGGCTGACGCCGACGCCCGTGAAGATCGGGACCTGCACCACGCTGACCCGGGGCTCGACCGCGGCGAGGCTTGGCACCAGGCGTCGCAGCGCGGAGGCGGCCTCCTGGTCGACGGGATCGCGGCGATCGCCCGCGCGCGCCGAGCCTGCGACGAGGTTGAAGGCCAGCACGGCGCCGAAGGGTCCGGCCTCGGGGACGCGGTGGCCGAGCAGGCCCAGGGTCTGACGCGACAGGGACTCCTGCCCCTCGCGACCTGCCGAACCGGCGCCGAGCAGCACGTGCGCGTCGACGGCCACGATGCGCCCTGCCTTGGCGAGGGCGGCGAGCACCGGGGCGGCGGTCGAGGCGACGCCCCCAGGCACGCCGAAGCCGCCGGGGTGCGAGTCCAGCGCGCTCAGGTCCAGCGACGGCCACACCAGCGGCAGGCCCTCGTTGCGGTCGGCGGCGGGCGACGCGTCGATCACCAGGACACCCGCGTCTATCAGGGGCTGGCGCCACTGCTCGGCGGCGTCCGAGGGCGTGGCGAAGATGGCGGCGTCGAGGCTGCCGAGGTCGACGGCGGCGGCGGCGACCGCGTCCACAGGGCGTCCAAGGAAGCTGACCGACTCGCCGACGGTCCGCGTCCCGACCACCGGCACCAGCCGCTCGATGGAGAGGCCCTCACCTTCGAGGGCGATGCGTACTTCGCGACCCAGCGCGCCGGTGGCGCCCCAGAGCCCGATGGAATAGTGGTCGTCGGCCAATTCGTTGCTCCTCGATAAGCCCGCGCGAGGCCGCGGATACGTCGCCTCGCCACGGGGGGCGCGAAGGCGGCGAACCCTACCAGGGGCACCGCGCGCGTGCTATAGTCCTTCGGGAGCACGATGAAGAGCCTCGGCCTCAGAGTGAAGGTCACCGCGCTGCGGCTGGCCCAGCGATTCGCCCCTGAGAGTGCGACCGTACAGTTGCGCCTGGGCGGCGGGCTGCACGAGTTGGGGCACCTCGCCGAGGCGTACCGCGCGCTGCAGCGGGCCGCGGACCTTGAGCCGGCGCGCGCCGACGCACGCTTCGCGCTGGGCTCGACCCTGTCCGCGCTGGGCTGCCTGCCAGAAGCGCGGGTGGCTTTCGCCCGCGCCCGGCGGCTGGACCCCGCGAACGCCGAGATCGCCTTTGCGCTCGGCAACATCTACTTCGAGTGCGCCGACATCGAGCTCGCCGTGCGGGCGTACGACGCGGCGATTCGGCTGCAGCCCGACTACGCGCGCGCCCACTTCAATCTGGGGCACGCCTACAAAGAGAAGGGTCTCCTGCAAGAGGCCGCGGCAGCCTTCCGCCGCGCCCTCGCCGCCGAACCGCGCTTCTACAAGGCGCGTTTCATGCTGGCCTATGTCTACGCGCTGATGGAGTTGAACGACGACGCGATCGAGCAGTATCGCCGGACGATTCACCAGTCGCCCACCTACGTGAAGGCCTACTACAACCTGGGCAACTGCTACCTGAAGAGCGGGCGCGTCGCGTTGGCGCTGGAGGCGTACCAGACGATCCTGGAGCTGGACGCTCGCCACGCGCGCGCGCACTTCGCGATCGGCCAGGCGCTGTCTCGCAGCGGGCGGCTCCCCGAGGCGCTGCTGGCTTTCCAGGAGGCGCTGGGCCTGCGCAGCGAGTTCCCGGAGTGCCATCTGGCCTACGCGAGAGCGCTGGAGGCCGTCGGCCGCGTCCGCGAGGCGCTGCACCACTATCGGGCCTACATCAACGACCCGGGTGCAGAGGACCAGCGCGCCGAGGTCGAGGCCCACATCGCGGCGCTGTCGCAGCTTGGCTACGGCCGCGAGGCCACGTCGGAGCTGCGCGCGCTGCGAGACACTGCCAGCGAGATGCGAGCCATCGGCTGGCGAAAGTAGCCGCCGTGCCAATCCTCGTGGGAATCGCCGGCGGCACCGGGTCCGGCAAGAGCACGTTGGCGCGTCGCATCGTGCGCGCGATGGGCGAAGAGCGGTGCGCGCTGCTGACCCAGGACAACTACTACCGCTCGCTGACCGAGATGAGCCACGAGGCGCGGGCGCGGGTGAACTTCGACCACCCCGACGCCATCGACTCGGATCTCTTGGTGCGCCACGTGCGGGCGCTGAAGTCGGGCGAGCCGGTGGAGACGCCGCGTTACGATTTCGCGCGCCACGCGCAGCTCGCCGGGGGGACTCCGCTCGAGCCCAGGCCCATCATCGTCGTCGAGGGGATCCTGGTCTTCGTGTGGCCCGCGCTGGTCGAGCAGCTCGACGTCAAGGTCTACGTCGACACCCCGATGGACATTCGGCTCGCGCGGCGCGTCCGCCGGGACATCGCCGACCGCGGCCGCGACATGGACAGCGTGCTGGACCAGTACCTCAAGACCGTGCGGCCGATGCACGAGAGCTACGTCGCGCCGTCCCGGGCGGCCGCCGACCTCGTGGTGCCGGGCGAGGGCGACAACCAGGTGGTGGTGCGCTTGCTGACCTTGGCCCTCTCGGCGATGGCCGACCACGGCTGAGCGAGCGGGGTGACGGCGCAGAATCGTCAGGATCCGTCGACGAACTCGAGGGAGGTGACGCGGAAGCCGTCGCCGTCGTCGACCAGACAGACGCGGGTCAGGTACAGGGTCGCGTGATCGAGCAGGCCGGTGGCGAAGTTGCAGCAGTCGTCTTTGCAGGTCACGTCGCCGTAGCGCACGGGCATCGGTCCGCGGCCAGGCGCGGCGGCCTCGGGGGCGGCGATGCCGGCGAGGAACTCGGTGAGGTCGGCGCGCTCGGTGAGCGTGCGCTGGCGCCAGAGGTCGGGTGGCGAGCAGCTCTCGCAGCGCGTGCGGACGGGGACCGGCGCCGGTCCGCGGAACCAGGCGGCCGCGCGGCTGCGGTCGCTGGCTAGCAGATCGCGGGCGAAGCGCTCGGCGTCTGCGGGGGTCGGGGCGGCCGCTGAGGGCGCCGGGATCTCGGTCGCGGGCGGGTTGGGCGCCGCGGTCGTCGGCGGCTCGCCCCGGCAGCTTGTGAGCGCGGACCCCGCCAGCAGCGCTGCGACCACGGCCACGACACGCGGATTCACGAGGCGACACCTGCCAAAACGAGCCCCGCGGGGCGCGTCGCCATGTCGCCGCGGGCGCCGCCCAGCTCGATGGTCGCGACGACCTCGGTGCGGACGCCGCGCTCGACCTTCACCGTCATGCGGTCGACGCTCTCGTAGATTCGCGTCAACCCGAGGCCGGCGCCGCCCGCCTTGTCGTCGACTTGGTCATCGCCAGCGCGCAGGCCCTTCGCCAGGTAGTAGCGGACGGTCTCGAGGCCCAGACTGCCGAAGGGGTCGCGCACGGCGATGTGCACCTGGGCGTCTTCGCAGGCGATGCGCAGGGTAGGGCGCGCGTCCTCGGCCAGGTCGACCGCGCCGCGCCGGTCCAGGGAGGCGTAGAGGCGCTCCCCCGCCGCATCGACGGGTGCGTCGTACACCGCGTTGGTGATCATCTCGTCGGCGACGTCCTGCACGTGCCGAACGATGCGCCGGCGCACGCCCCGCTCGCCCGCGAAGGCCGCCAGGGCGTCCAGGCACTCGTTGCGCCCGGCGCTGCCGACGATGGTCCAGCCCGCCTCGGCGGCGTTCGGCGACAGCTCGACCTCCCAGCCGAAGGTGGGCCCGTGGACGACGGCGTGGAGCGCGTGGCTGAGGTCGCCATCGGAGGTGACGTGGTCGCGCGCCACGATGGCGGCCAGGGTGCGGATTCCCACGTGGTGGGAGAGGCGGTCGCGGCTGCACGGACCGGACAAGATGACGGTCGGCGCGCTACCGACGCGCGAGAAGACCTCGCGCAGCCCGCCGGAGGGGTCGGCGCCGAGCACGTCGGGGTCGATGACGCAGACGGCCGGCGGCTCGCCGGTGATGAGCGAGAGGTCGACGGGGGTGTAGGGCGTGAGGCCCAGCGCGCGCACGACGCCCGCCACGCGCGGGCCGTCCATCATCCCCACGAGCAGCAGCGCGCGATCGGTTTGGGTGTGGTCACTCATGCTAGGGCGTGGGCTCCGGCAAGGTGGGGGCGAGACTTACACCCTTGACCGAGAGCGGCGGGACGCGTGTCTCGGCCTCCAGGCGGACGCGCGGCGGCGCGACGTCCGCGTCGGGCTGCGGCGCGAGGAGGAGCTTCTCTGACGTCACGGCGATGCGGTCCTGGCGTGCGGCCTCGAGGGCCCCGCCGTCACCTGCGCGCCAGCCGCGGATGCCGCCACCGCTCCCGCCGCCGAGGGTGAGGGCGCGGATGGCGGCGACGTCCAGCTCGGCCGGGAGATCGCCGGCTGACCCGCCGAGGTCGCCGACCAATACGGCCAGCGGGAGCACCGAGCCTTTCAGCACCACCTCGAGGCCGCCCGCGGCTGCCAAGCCCGCGGGCGCAAAGGCAGCGCCGGCGGCCCCGGTCTGGACGGCACCGACGGCGGCGCCCGCATCTTTCGCGTCGCGCGTGTCCCCGAAGAAGCTGCGTGGGTCGACCTCGCCGCGCAGCAGGGTCGCGATGTAGAAGCGCAGGTCCGCGTCTCCCGCGGAGGTCACGGCGATCGGCTTGCCGCGCAGCGCCTCGAGCTTGCCGGTGCCGCGGGCGGCGTAGAGCGCGATGGCAGGCCCGACCTGGCCGTTTTCGTCCACCGCGTGGGCGAGCACGGTGCCGCGGCCGCCCACCTGGAAGAGCGGGTCCGCCACGAGCAGATCGAGCTTCTTCGCCTTGAGGAACTTCACGAGGTCGGCGCGCCGCGCGAACGCACGGGCCACCACGGAGTATTCGGCGCCGGCCTCCCGACCGATGGCCTCGGCCACGCGCTCCGCGAACACGCTGCGCTCGGTGTTCGAGCTGAAGGCCGCGTTCGGCAGGAAGACGCCGACGGTGACGGTGCGCACGGACTGCGCGCTCGCCGGCGCGGCCGCGAAAGCGCACAGCGCCAGCGCCAGCATGAGGTGTCGAGCGCCGCTCATGGCGTGCCTCCCGAGTAGCCGAAGACGGCCGCCTTGGCGTCGGCCCGGTTGCGCGCGCGGTCGGCCCCTGGTCCGCCGCTCTTGGAGTAGGCGCGGAAGAGCTCCCACGCGCGCTCGTAGCGCCCGGCGCGGTCGAGGGCGACCGCCAGGTTGAACGCGGCCTGCGCCGGAAGTCCCGCCGCGTGCTGGCTCTCCCAGGTCGCGGTCGCGGCCTCCGCGTCGCCCGTGAGAAAGCGCGCCGCCGCCAGGTTGTGCTGGATGGTCGGGTCGCTGGCCGAGGCGCGCAGCCCCGCCCAGATCGTCGCCGCCTTCTTGGGAGCGCCCGCCGCAAAGACCCGACGCGCCTCGGCGTCGCGCGCCGCCACCTCGATCTGCCCGATGGCCTCGCCGTATGCCGACCGGTCTTTCACCCGGCCCAGCGCCTTCAGCGCGGCCTCACCGCGTCCCTGCCTCAGCTCTGCCCACGCGACGTAAACCGCCCCGAGATCCCTCACCGGCGCCATGCTGCGCGGCGAGAACGCGCTCGTCTTCAGCAGCGCCTCCATCTCGCGCACGCTCTTCTGGTTCGGCCCTGCTGCGATGTTCGCGGCGGCCATCCCGAAGTCCAGATTCACTCGGTCCGCGTTGGCCAAGGTCTCGCGGTCGCGCCCGGCGGAGCGCAGCGCCGTCACCGCGGCCCCGGGATTTCCGCGCGAAAGTTGGTCCAGCCCGACCTGCAACCACGCGGCCGCCCGCGCTGTGCGCAGGGGAGGCGAGGGCGCGGCCTCATAGGCGGACTCGAAGGAATCGGCGGCCACCCGCCACTCGGCGCGCTCGACGGCGGCCTGCCCACGCACCTGCAGCGCCAGCGCGGTCAGGCTCCCCTTCTTCTTGATGGCGCGCTCAGCCGCGTCGTGGGCCTCGCCCTTACGCCCGGCCGCCCACGCGACCACCGCGCGCGCCGCGTCCAGATCAGCCCCCGCCGCGGTCTTCACCGCGCCCAGCACCGCGGTCGCCGCGCCGTGGTCACCGGCCTCGACCTCCAGCAGCGCCAGATTCACCGTCGCGGGCTCGTAGTCCGGCTTCACCGCCAGCGCGTGGCGCAGGTGCTGCCGCCCGTCTCCCAGGTCGCCAGCCGCCCGCGACCGCACGCCCAGGGCCGTCAGCACCGCGGCCAAGCCCAGCCGCGCGTCCGCATGCTCGGGGTCCCGCGAGATGGCCGTCGTGAACGCGTCCTCGGCGTCCTCGAGCCGCTGCAACACCCACAGGTCGCGGCCGCGCTCGACGTGAACCTCGGCCTCGGTCGGCGCCAACTCCGCCGCCTTGTCGTGCCGCGCCAGCGCCTCTTTCGCCTGACCCGACCGCCGCAGCAGCGTGCCGACCCAGCTCACGATCTCCCACTGCTCAGGCCCCAGCTCCAGCGCCTTGAGCGCGCTCTCCATGGCCTCCGCTCGCTGACCGGTCCCCTCCGCGATGCGGCTGAGGCCGTGGTAGGCCCACGCGTTGTTTGGCGACAGCACCAGCACCCGCTCAAAGCCGCTCCGCGCGCGCTTGACCTCGCCCATGCGCAGGTGACAGTCGGCGCGGAAATACGTCGCGGTCGCGTGGTCGGGCTGCCGCTCCAAGAACCGGTCCAGCAGCGGCAGCGCGTCGCCGCACTGGCCCTGGCGCATGCGGATGGCGGCGAGGTTGTAGGCGAGGCGCAGGCGGTCGGGGTAGCGGTCGAGGAGCTGCTCGTAGGCCGTGGCCGCCTCGTCGACTCGTCCGGCGCGGAAGAGCGCGTTGGCCCGGTTGATCATCGCGGCGACGTTGTCGGGGTGCGCCTCGACGAAGCGATCGAGCACCCGCACGGCGTCGTCGAAGCGCTCGACCTTCAGGTAGTACGTCCCCAGCAGGCCCAACGCGCGGTCGTCGTCGGGCCGCACCCGCGTGTAGTGCTCGGCGAACCCGAGGCCCGACTCCCACTCGGCGCGCCGGTAGTGGTGCAGCGCCAGCACCCACATGGCGTCGAAGTGCCGGTCCTCGGCCGCCGCCTGGGTCAGCAGCGGCAGCGCCTGGTCTTGCCGACCCTCGCGGTACAGGTTCATGCCCAGCTGGTAGGCGAGGTCGACGTCGTCAGGCCAGCGCGCGGCCAGCGGCTCCAGCAGGTCGATCCCCTGGCTGAAGCGCTTGGACAGGAAGTACACCGCGCCCATGCCGACCGCCGCGGACCGCTGGGTCGGGTCGGCCTCGAGGATCTGCCCGTAGGCCTCCTCCGCCTCTTTGAGCCGCCGCTGGGCGCTCTTGTCGTTGTCCTTCTCGAGCTGCGCGCGCGCCGACTCCAGCGCCCGGTCTCCCTCGCCGAGCAGGCGCTCGATCTCGCGCGTGTCCAGTTGCTGCACCGCAAGGGTTGACGTCGAAATGCCGATTGAAATCAGGGTGAAGGCCGCCAGTGCAGCGCAATGCCCCCCCCGCCCGACCGGCTGGCGCCCGCTCATCGGATCTTGCCGACGACGAAGGTCACGTCGTCCTCCAGGGCCACGCCGTCGCGGAAAGCCTTCAGATCCTGGTCCAGCAGGCTCACGACTTGCTCCGGCGTGGCCGAGGCCTCCAACCGGCTCAGCACGCGCAGCAGCCGGCGCGTGCCAAACTGCGTGCCCGCCGCGTCGTAGCACTCGGTCAGCCCGTCCGTGTACCAGACCAGCAGGTCGCCCTGCTCGACGCGAATGCGCTTGGTCTCGAAGCCGCCGGGGGTGCCGTCGCCGAGCCGATTGCCGCGCGACATCAGCCGGTGCAGCTTCATGCCGCTCTCGGTCCACCGCAGCAGCAGGCCCGGCGGGTGGGCGGCGCCCGTGAAGTAGAGCGTGCTCTGCGCGCTGTCGAGGACGTTGCAGACCGCGGTCATGAAGAAGTTGCCGCGGCCCGTGTCGCGGATGATGCGGTCGAGCACGCGCATGGTCTCGGCGACTTGGAAGTTCTCGCCGTGCACCTCGCGCAGCGTGTCGATCGACGCCTTGGCGGTGGCCGTGAGCATGGCCGCCGGCACCCCGTGCCCGGTGACGTCGCCGACCATGATGGCGGTGCGCCCGCGCGGCAGCGGCGCGAAGTCCCAGAAGTCGCCGCCGCAGGTCGACGCGGGCTCGTAATAGCCAGCGACCTCAATCCCCGGCGCCTCGTGGCGACCCGGGCCGGGCACCAAAACACTCTGGATTTCCCTGGCCAATCCGAGCTCGCGCTCGAGCTCCGCCTTGGCCACGGCCTCTTCCAGCAGCGTCTTCACGCGGCCGGCCATGTGGTTGAACTGTAGCCCCAAGGTCCCGACCTCGTCAGACGTCGTGACCTCGACTCGCGCGTCGAGATCGCCCTGGGAGATGCGGGCCGCTGTGCCCGCCAGCCGTCGGATCGGGGCCGCGAAACGCTGAGCCGCCAGCAGGCTCAGCAAGGCGCCGAGCACCAAGGCCACGCCGTCGATGAGGAAGGTCGAGCGCAGGGATTCCCGCGTGCCTTCGCGGCGCGCGGTGTCGATCTCGGCGAGCTTCTCGTCGCGTCGAGCCAGGTCGAAGCCGAAGACCACCAGCCCGCGAACCTCGGGCTTTCCGGCCGTCACCGTCACGATGGGCTGGCGAATCTCGAGGACGCGACCGCCGCCCTCGCTGTCTTTTTCGACGAGCGTGGAGGTCGTCTCGGCGTCCTTCGGGCCCAGGTCCAGCTGGGGCAAATCCCCCGCCTCGATGGTGCGCGTGGAGTCCGCCAGCACGCGGCCGCGGCGGTCGGCGACCCGCGCGTAGCGGACCTCCGGGTCCTGCTCGACCAGCCCGTGGACCACGGACGCCAAGGTCCCCAGCTCGGTCCCCTCCAGCGCCTCGCGCAGCGCCACGGCCAAGACCGCCGCGCTGGACTCGGCGCGTCGCGTCGCCATCTGCGAGAAGGCCTCGCGCATCTCAGCGGCCCGCTCGTCGTGGACGTCGCGGATCTTCAGGGCGTGCAGATACCCCAACACCGTCACGAGCACTGCGACCAGCAGTGTCGAGGTCAGGGTCATCTTGACGCCGAGCGGCAAACGCATTCGCTACTCCAACGTCATCATGAGGTAGACGAGATACCCAAGGAGGCCGCCCAAGAGCGTCAGCACGGTCACGAAGAGGAATTCGGTCGCCCAGTGGCGCGGCGCGCCCCCCGTCGGCGGACTTGGCGCCGCCGACGAAGGCGTGGGAGCGAGTGGCGCGACGACGGCACGGGGGGCACGCGGGGGCGGGGCGGCCTGGCCAGACGGCGCTGAGTCGCCGGATGCTAGCACAGCCGCTCGGGAATCGCCGTCCGACAACGCGGTCCTGGCGGCGGCCACGCACGCTCGAACGGCGTCCAGGTCCGTCGGGGGCTCGCGGTCCTGCAGAAACGCGAAGTAGCCTTCCTCGACGTCGTCGAAGCTGAGCCCGCAGGCGGGCTTGCCGCACGTGATCTCGGGCGCCTGTTCCACGCCGCTGCGTCGGAGGGCCACCGGGTCCAGGCGCTCGTCGCGCTCGAGATCACAGCGATCGCAGAAATACGGCGCCAAGAACGAGTCGACCCACGCGCCCTGGGTGAAGTTCCGTACCAGATTCACTTGATCCATCATCGCGGGCGAGCAGTCGACCAGCACCACGCGGCGACCGCCCTCGGACAGGGACTTGAGCCAGATCATCCAGTCGCGCACGCCGACGGAGTTGATGCGGGCGATGGCGCCGAGGTCGAGGACCACGAGACGACCGCGAATCTGGCTGCTCACGGCGGCCAGCCCGGCGTGCTCGTCGATGGTGCCGCGCAGCCCGACGGCCGTCCAGCCCTCGCCGTGCCGCACGAGCTTCTCCAATCGGCTGGGTTTCGTGTCCGCCGGGTCCAAAAGTGGCTGGCTCCTGCCGGGGAGGCCCGTGAGTGGTGCGGAGCGGCTCTGAGAGCGAACCACCGGGGCTTGGGCAAGGATAGTCCGCCGATTTGGGCTCCGCAACCCGATGACCTCGCCGTCTTGACCGGCCGGCCTGCGTGGTGCTAACCCAGCGGCCGTCGCTGCCCCGAGCGACCCGCGACGCCGGCGACCCCGCGTCCTTCCTTCAGGAGCCGGATGCACGACCCCATCCCGTGGGAAGGTCCGTTACCTCGCCACCTGGCGATGATCATGGACGGCAACGGGCGGTGGGCGCAGGCCCGGGGGCTGCCGCGTGTCGCTGGGCATCGCGTGGGCGCAGACACGGTGCGCGCGATGGTGCGGACGTGCCGGCGGCTGGGTATCGACGCGCTGACCCTCTACGCGTTCAGCGCGCAGAACTGGAAGCGGCCCCCGGAAGAGGTCAAGGCGCTCATGGAGCTGCTCCTCGAGTACGTCGAGACCGAGCGGGCCGAGATCCTCGACAACGACATCCGCTTCAACTGCATCGGCGAGCTGGGCAAGCTGCCGCGCTTCGTGCGCGAGCCGCTCGAGGAGCTGTGCGCGGTGTCCCGAGGCAACGGCGGCATGGTGCTGACCCTCGCGCTGTCCTACGGCGGACGCGAGGAGATCGCGGCGGCGGCGCGCCAGATCGCGCTCGAGGTCGCCGCGGGGACCTTGTCGCCGGACGCGGTCGACCAGGCGGCCGTCGAGGCGCGGCTGTGGACTCACGACCTGCCGGGCGAGGTCGATCTGCTGATTCGCACCAGCGGCGAGCAGCGCATCTCGAACTTCCTGCTGTGGCAGCTCGCGTACGCTGAGCTGTGGTTCACCGAGACGCCGTGGCCCGAGCTGGGGACCGACGAGCTCTTCGAGGCCCTGCGTGCGTTCGGCGACCGCGAGCGCCGGTTCGGCGACATCGCGCCCAAGGGAGACTGAGCGATGTGGACCCGACTCGCGACCGGGCTGGTCCTGGCGCCGCTGATCATCTGGTTGGTGCTCGCCGGGCCGACCTGGGCTGTGCAGCTCTTTCTGTGGGCGGCTGGCGTGTTGGCGGGCTACGAACTCTTCGCGATGGCGATGCCGGGGCGGCGGGTGGAGATCGGCGCGAGCGTCCTGATGGTCGCGGCCATCCTCGGCATAGCCGCGGTCTCGCTGCTTCCCCGCGCCGGTCAATTCCGCCTGCTGGAGGCCACCGGCCATCAGGTCGGAGGCTGGGGCGTCGTCGTCCCTGGGATACTGGCCCTGCTGCCCATCTTGCCCGGCCTGCTCGTGCTCGCGCGCCCGCATCCTCTCGAGGGTGCCGGCGCCAGGCTCATGGCCCTCTACGGGGGCACCGCGTTCATAAGCGCCACATTCACGTTCGTGCTGATGCTGGGCACTTCCCCGGAGGCCCTCATGATCAGCTTCGCCATCGTGTGGCTCGGCGACACCGGCGCGTACTTCGCGGGTCGCTCACTCGGCCGGCACAAGCTCTACGAGCTGATCTCGCCGAAGAAGACCGTCGAGGGCGCTGTCGGCGGCCTCCTGGCGAGCGTGCTCGGCGCCTGGGGCATGGCCGCCTGGATTCACCCGTACCTGGAGCCGTGGAAGGTGATCACCGCGGCGGTGGTCGGTGGCGTCGTCGCCCAGTGCGGCGATCTTGTCGAGTCCGCCTTCAAGCGCGCCTACGGCGTCAAAGACTCCGGAAAGCTGCTGCCGGGGCACGGCGGGGTCCTCGACCGCCTGGACGGCTTCCTCTTCGCGGCGCCCATCCTCGCCGCGCTGCTGCTCTGAGCGGCGCAGCGCAGGAAACGCAAACCTACTCGTCGCCCAGCGCCAGCAACGCGCCGACCTTCTCGACCAAGTCGTCCAGCTCGAAGGGCTTGTCGAGGTGGTCGTTCGCCCCGTAAAGCGGCGCCGTCATCTCGTTGAGCGCGGGTCCGATGCCGGTCAGCATCAAGATGGGCACACCGTCGAAGGCGTCGCGCTCGCGCATGTACTTGGCGATCTCCCAGCCGTTGAGCTGGGGCATCATCACGTCGAGGATCACGAGGTCCGGGTCTTCTGTGAGGATAGCCCCAAGCCCTTCCTCGCCGTCGTTCGCGATGAGCACCTCGTAGCCTTCCTGCTCGAGATAGCCCTTCACGAGCTGCGTGAGCTCGAGGTCGTCGTCCACGTAGAGGATGCGTGCCTGCGCCATCGTGTCACCTGCGAGCGGGACGGGAACCAAAGGGCCCGGCGCGTCGTTCGCTGCGCTCGGGCGAGCCGTCCGTCTAGCACGGGCTCCCGCGATGCGACAAGCGCCCGCGGTGGGCGTTGCGCTACGACGCTGTTGGCGGCGGCGGGGCCATGCGATTAGGATGCGCCCGGTGAGCGCCGACTCAAAGACCGGTCAAAGCGACCGCGAGCCAGGTTTCGACGTCCTCGACCTGACGGACGTCACGCCGGCCGAGGACATCGCGCGGGCGATTGCTGCGGCGCATCAACTTGAATCGGGGCAGGCAAAAACGGGTGAAATGCCGCCTGCGACCGCTGCAGATCTTGTGGCGCGTCATCGGCAGAACCTGGGTTCCAGCGGGTGGACCTCGGCGCCGCTGGTGGATCCCGGCGACCTGTGGCCCGCGGGCTCGCTGGCGCCGCCGCCGCCGCCCGGGGCCGCCGACCTCCCCCCGCCGGGGCCGCCTCCCTCGCCCGCCGCGGCAGCCACGCCCGCCGCCGAGCCCGAGCGCGTTCGCCCCGCCACCCTCGACTGGGTCGCCGAGCGCGCCAGCTCGACCGGCGACGCCCTCGGCGGCGCGGCGTCGGCGCTGGCCTCCCCCCTGCGCCAGCCCGGCCCCCCGCCCGCGCCAGCCCCTGAAGACCCCGCCGACGACGAGCTCCCCGTGCTCGCCAGCCCCGGCTCCAAGCCCATCGTCCCCGAGCTCCGCGGCTACGACGTCTCGCCCGCGGGCGACCGCCACCACTCCGTCGAGGCCGAGCTCGCCAAGCGTCTCCGCAAGCCCACGATGCAGGGTCACCCGACCGGCGTACCCTTCAACGACCGCTCGACCGTCGGCGTCCCCGGCGCCGAAGTCACCGACGCGCTCGCTCGCTCCACGCGCTCCGGTCGCCTCGCCCAACGCGGCCCCCACGCCCCGGTCGAGGGGCTCGCCGACGACCGCGGCCCCCTCCCCAACTCGCGCCCCCCGGACGTGGCCCTCGAACCCCGCGCCTCGCCGCCCGCCGTCCCCACGGCCCGCGTCCGCTCGAGCCGCCTCCACCACATCCGCAGCGCCGCAGCCCCCGATCTCAAGCAGCGCCCCGAGCCCCACGCCACCTACACCCGCCTCGCCACCCAGGGCCACGAGGCCGTGGCCGCGGCCGGCCCCTGGTACCGCCGGATGCTGCTCCTCGTGCTCCTCGTCCTGCTGGACGCGGCGCTGCTGCCGGGCGCCCGCGACGGCGCCCTCGTCCCCCCGTGGCTCGCCCTGTCGAGCCCCGGAAGCCCGACCTTCATCGCCGCCACCTTCCTGCTCATCGTGTCCGCGGTCGCCTTCGTGCCGATGCCCTCGCGCCTCCGCGGCGCCCTAGGGACCGTGCTGGGCCTCGCCCTCTGCGCCTTCGGGCTCGCGCTCTTCGGGGGCGCTGTCGGCGCCGACGCCTTCGACGGCCAGCCCGCCCTCGCCGCCGTCGCGACCGCCAGCCCCGCCGCCCGCTGGGTCCTCGTCCTCGCCGTCGCCATCCTGCCCGCCGCCCTCTTCTGGCGCCGCCACCACCCCGGCGGCATCGGCGCGCGCATCTTGCTCGGCACGGGCCTCCTCTTCGTCGCCTTCATCTACTTCGCCGGCCACCACATCGGCCTCGGCGACTCGATGCCGCTCACCGCCATCACCCGCGCCGGCCGCACCTCGCCATTCCTCGGGGACCGCGTCGCCGCCTGGCTCGCGCTCATCCCCTTCGTCCTCGCGCCGGTCGCCTTGGTGTCGCTCAGCGAGATGGGCCGCCGCGGCGCCGCCATCGTCGGCGCCCTCTTCTGGCTCGGGGTGGCGGCGCCCTTGGTCGCCCTCGCGGCCTTCGTGGCCCCGGCCAGCGCCTTCGCGAGCACGCTCTTCCCACTGCAGGTGGTCGCCGTCCTCGCCGCCGGCCTGCTCTTGCTGCCGGCGGGCCTCGGCGCCCTCTTCACCTCGACGCTGGCTGACGACTCCGAAGGGTAGGGCGGCGCCCGCTACTCCTGCCCGTCGCTCGCACCAAGCTCGTTGAGCAGCTTGTACGCCTCGCCGTAGCGCGCATCCCCGCGCGGGAAGACCGCCAGCACCTTGCTCAGCAGCTGCATCGCCTTGCCGGGGTCCGACGAGGCCATCCCCTTGGCCTGCGCCAGCCAGGTCTGCGCCTTCGCCTGCACCTCGTCGTAGATCTTCTGCGCCGACGGCTGGTTCGAGTTCAGCGCCAACGCCTTGCGCGCGTAGTTGCCCGCGGCCCCGAAGTCCTCGCGCTGGTACGCCACATTGGCGAGGTACGAGTGCTGCTTCGACAGCTCGGCCTTGATCGCCGACTGGTGCGCGCTGTTGACCGCCGCGTCCAGCTTGCGGGCCTTCGTCAGGTCCGCGATGGCCTGGCTCGCCTTGTACGCCTTGGCCGCCGCCATCCCCGAATCCCACGTCGCCTGGAACTTCTTCACCGACGCCGCCAAGCGCTCGGCTTTCGCTCGGTCCGCCTTGCGCCCGCGCTTGGTCGCGTCCTCAAACGCTGAGATGGCGCCTGCGAAATCGCGGGCTCCGTACTTCTGCAGCCCGGTCGCCAGATCCCCCGTGGGCTTGCGCGCCTTGGGCTCCTTGGCGGCGCTCGCCGTGCTGACCGGCTTGGTCGTCTTGGTGGCCGCGGGCTTCTCGGGCTTGGCCTCGGCGACGGGCTTGGCCTCGGCGACGGGCTTGGCCTCGGCGACCACCGGCTTCTCGCCCTCAGCGGGCGCCGCCTCAGCCGCCGCAGGCTGCTCCGCCGCGGGCGCTTCCTCCGCGGCCGCCACCGCCTCTTCGGCCGCGACGTCCCCCCCCGCCTCGCCCAGCGCCTGGGTCAGCTCTTCCTTCAGGGCCAGCGCGTCCGCGTCCTCAGGCGCCGCCTTGAGCGCCACCTCGACCGCCGCCAGCGCCCCCTTCACGTCGTCCGCCTCCTCCAGCTCCCGCGCCTTGCCAAGCTGCTCCTCGACCAGCCCGTCGCGCGCTGCCCGCAGCATCTCCCGGGATTTCGGGTAGTAGCTGGACGTGTTGGCCACGCTCTCCAGCCGCTCGATCGCCTCGCCGAACTTCTTCTCCTCGGAGGCCTTGTCGGCGTCCTCGACCGCCTTGGCCGCCGTGATCTCCGCCTCGGCCTGCGCCAGCGCCTCCGTCGCCCCCGCGAGCGACTCGTCCAGCTTCAGCGCCTCCTTGAAGCTCTCCCGCGCCTCGTACCAGCGGTTGGCCTTGAACTGCTCCAACCCCTTGTCGAGCGCCTCCTTCGCTTTCGGGTCCGGCGCCTTGTCCGCCGCCGCGGGCTCGGCCGCAGCCTCAGCCGTCTCGTCGCCGCCCTCTCCCGCGCTGGCCGCCACCGCCCCTGCCGTCTCCTGCTTCGGGAAGATGATCCCCAGCCCCGCGAACTTGTCCGCCACGACGAATCCGCCGCCAAGCAGCGCGATCAGCAGCGCGGAGATGGCGATCCACTTCAGCGCCCCGCCCCCGGACTGCGGCGCCTCCACGGCCTCCGCCTCGGTCGACGCGAGCCCCGCGTTCCCAGCCCCAGCGCCAGCCTGCACGCGGTCTTGCCACTCCGGCAGCACCTCCATCGCCGCCATCTCGCCGATCCGCGTGCGCTCCTCGACCGGCTCGCTGCCGAAATCCTTGAGCGCGGGCGCAGAGACCGACGCCATCGCCATCGTCCGCTCGGCCTCTGCCGGAGGGGCCGCCGCCGCCGCGGGCGCGCGTCCCAGTCCCGGCCTCGTCGCCGGCTTCACCTTCGCAGGCTGCACGTGCACCCATCGCAGCGTCGTCGTCCCCGCCTCGATAACCATCCCGTCGCTCAGGATGATCTCGCCGACCCGCTGGCCCTCCACCTTGGTGCCGTTGCCCGACCCGAGGTCGACGAGCTTCCAGTCGTCGCCTGCCTGATCGATGCGGAAATGCTTTCGGCTGACGCTCGCGTCGCTCAGCACGACCCCACAATCGAGCCCGCGGCCCACCAGGGTCTGGTCGCTGGTGACCTCGAAGGTCGTGCCCTTGTCGTTTCCGCCGATGGCCTCGAGCTGCGGTGGCTTCTGGGCCAGCCGTCCCGCGGTCTCCAGCATCATCGTCGGCGGCGGGATCTCGGCCCCAGCCGCTCCGCCAGCGCCCTGCATCTCGTCCAGGGACATCGCGACGGTGCGCTCGGGCGCCGCCGCTGACGGGGGGGCGGTCTCGACGCCCACGCCACCGCGGCGCATGTCGTCGAGGGTCATCGCCGTCGTCTTCTCCGGCGCGGCCGCCGGTTCGACGCCGACGCCGCCACGGCGCATGTCGTCCAGGGTCATCGCGGTGGTCTTCTCGGGGGGCGCCTCCGGGGCGTCCACGCCGACGCCGCCACGGCGCATGTCGTCCAGGGTCATCGCGGTGGTCTTCTCGGGCGGCGGGCCTGCCGAGTGGCTGGGCGCAGCGCTAGGCGACGCGCCGGGCCTCGCGGGGGCGACCGGGCGCGAGGACGCCGGAGCGGCCGCCGGAGCAGCCTCGAGTGCTGCCCGCTGCATGTCGTCCAGCGTCAGCGCGGTCGTCTTCTCCGCCGGCGCTTCGGACTCCTCGCCGAGCATCCCAATCTTGCGCAGGTCGTCCAGGCTGAACGCACCCGTCTTGTCCATGTCGTCGCTGGCCTGCTGCGCCTGCGCCTTGGCGGCCGCCTTCGCCTTGTCCAACACCATCGTCGACTTGCGCGACTCCGGCGAGCGCGGCCCTGGCGGCCCCTGACCGACACCCTGCGAATCGTCGCCGTCCTTGTGCGCCATCACCTGCTCCGATCCGCTAATTATCTGAAATCGTGGGATTTTACTGTGCGACATTCTAGGACGCGCCCGCGCCTTGTCAATCAGACAGGTGAAGGCGGGGAGGGCGCGCCCATGGTCCTTTTCGAAGGGGCGGAACAAGGTGCCGCCCTCGGCCATTGTGGACCGTCTCGCCGATGGTGGCGCGTTTTGACAGCCCCGATCCCCCATGTTAGCGATTTCGCGCCTCTTCCGGGGGCCCAAATCGACCGTTCCGCCCCTTTTTTCACGAGGTTCCGCCGCCCATGCTGTCGCTCTCCGCGCTGCCCCTCGCCATCGCCGCGGCGCCGGCCGCCGAGCAAATCGATGTGTTCCAGCTCGTGCTGGAGTCCCGGGGCATGGTGCTGGCCGTCCTCGTGGTGCTCGTGCTGCTCAGCGTCATCTGCTGGTTCGTCATCGGCGCGAAGCTCTTCTCGATTGGCCGCGCCATCTCGCAGAGCAAGCGCTTCGTGCGCACCTTCCGCAGCGCCACCCGGCTCGCCGAGCTCTACCAGATGTCCGACACCCTCCCCGCCTCGCCCGCCCGGGCGATGTTCCGCGCGGGCTACGAGGAGCTGGAGCTCATCCTGCGCGAGCGGGAGGGCCGCGGCAGCCGACCCGCTGGCGACGGACCTGCGGCCCGCCCGACGGACTCCTCGTCGTCGTTCGAGAACATCGAGCGCAGCCTGCACCAAGCGTCCCAGACCGCCCGGGCCCGGCTGGAGTACGCCCTGACCTTCCTGGCCACCGTGGGCAGCGCCGCCCCCTTCATCGGCCTCTTCGGCACGGTGTGGGGAATCATGAACGCGTTCGCGCACATCGACGCGTCGCGGCCCATCCTCGAGACCGTGACCCCGCACATCGCCGAGGCCCTGGTCGCCACCGCCATCGGTCTGCTCGCCGCCATCCCCGCCGTCATGGCGTACAACGGCCTCGTCGGGCGTCTCCGGGGGTTGGAGGTGCAGCTCGACGAGTTCGGCACGGACTACCTGAACATCCTGCGCCGCCACTTCTTCTCGTGATCGGGGGCGCCTCGTGGGCATGAGTACGGGCGGCGGCAACAAGCGCGGTCCCCTGGCCGAGATCAACGTCACACCGCTGGTGGACGTGATGCTGGTGCTGCTCATCATCTTCATGGTGTCGGCCGGCGTTCAGAGCATCCAGATGGAGGCCGAGCGCGACCGCACCCTGGAGGAGGCCGAGCGCATCCTCGAAGAGGCGATTCAGCAGAAGCAGAAGAAGGAGCCCGAGCACCAGAAGGTGGGCGTGGACCTGCCGAAGGTGAACAGCGAGGCGGTCAACCTCGAAGAGGTAAAGAAGCTCAAGCTCGTCGTCAGCAGCGACCTGAAGTTCTCTATCGATGAGACGGTGATCGTCGACTGCATCAAGATCTCGCCCGACATCAAGAAGCACCTCGGCGCCCCCAAGGACGACGAGGACGCGGCGGCCGAAGAGCTGGCCTTCGCGCCCTGCCTCAAAGCGCTGGGCGAGAAGCTCGTCGACAACACGAAGCTTCAAGAGGACAAGGAACTCTACGTGCTGGGCGACCGCAAACTCGACTACGGCAAGGTGCTGCGCGTCATGGCCGCGGTCCGGCAGGCCGGCGTCACCAAGTTCGGCTTGGTGGCGGAGCCCGGTCTGCTGGGCGACTCAAAGGTCGAGCGCACCCCCAAGGCGCTCGAGTGAAAGCGCTGGCCGCGGTGTCGGGCCTCATGCTCACCCTCGGCGTGCACGTGGCGCTGGTTGCCTTTCTGTACCTGGCGCAGCCGTCCAGCCTGAAGGTGGTCGCGGGCGCCGGTGGCCCGCGGGAGCGTGGCTCCGTGGGCTACGGGCTGTGCGGGCTGCAGCGCTGCTCCGCGCCGGAGTCGAAGGCCGAGCGGCGTGAGCCGGAGCCCGACCCGGCCAATGAGCTGGACGTGCTGGAGGCCGCGCTGATGCCGGCGCTTGGCGCGGTGGAGCCGGACCCGGCGAAGCTGCCGGAGCTTCAGACCTACGAGCAGCCCGAGATCATCGAAGACGGCATCAACCTCGACAAAGACAACCTGCCGCCCGAGGAGATCAAGAAGAAGGAGTTCGACCCCGAGCCGCCCAAGCGTGACCCCAAGCGCAAGGACAAGAAGCTCGAGGACATCCTCAAGGACTTCGACGAGGACGACCCGCGGCGGCGCGCCACCAGCCTGGACCGCATCATCGGGCACAAGGAAGGCGAGATCGGCGGCCAGGGCACCGAGGTGCGCGCGGGCAACATGTACGGGATGCAGATGACCCGCGCCCTGCGAAAGGTCTTCGTGGTCCCGCCCTTTCTGACCGAGGACTCGCTGCAGAAGCTGCGGATGCGGGTCATCGTCCAGAAGATCTCGGCCTCGGGCGAGATCCTCTCCTATAAGATCGATAAGCCCAGCGGAAATCGCGGGTTCGACGACGCCGCGATCGACGCCGTTCGTCAGTTCGTGCCCTCGGAGGGTGGCACCAAGACCTTCCCGCCGCCCGACCCCGATGTGCTGCGCGACCTCAACGCCCGCGGGATCAAGATCGACCTCGACGGCCGGTTCGCCACCCGATGACGTCGGCCGTGTTGGGCGCCGCGCTGGTGACCGCGATGCTGGTGCCCGCGGCCGAGGCGCCGTGGTGCGAGAGCGGCGCGCAGTGCGGCGCAAACTCGGTGTGCGTGGGCGGGCTCTGCCGCACCGGCACGGCGCGTGGGCGGGTCGAGGTGCTCTACCCCATCGCCGCGCCGCCGCCGCTGGCCCTCGGGCGCGGCGCCTGGCTGGCCGACGAGGCCGCCCGCGTCGGCCAGCAGCTGCGCGCGGACCTGGACTGGACCGGCTTCTACCGCGTCCTCACCCCCGAGCAGCTCCCCGCGGGGCACGCGAACGAAGGCGTCAGCCCCTCGGAGATGGACCGGCGCGACTGGCAGATCGCCGGCGCCTACCGCGTGGTGCGGGCCTCGCTCGAGCCGACGGCCGCCCCCGAAACCTACAGGCTGCGCCTACGGATTTTCGAGGTCGAGCGCTTCGCGACCTTGGATCTACCGGAGGGCGACGTCCTGGTGCGGCCTGGTGGCGCGCGCGCGGCCGTCGCCCGCTTCGTGAACGCGCTGGTGGGCCTGGACACGGGGCGGGCTGGCGTCGTGGGGACCCGCCTAGTGGCGGCGGTCGAGGTGGCGCGAGCGGTCAAAGAGATCGCGGTCTTCGACACCGACGGCGGCGGCTTCTCCTACGTCACGCGCAACGGCAACCTGAACCTCAGCCCGACCTTCTCGCCGTCGGGGCAGGTCGGCTACATGTCCTACCGAAGCGGCAACCCCGACTGGATCGCCGACGGGGTGCCGCTGTCGGCCAGGCCGGGGCTCAACGCCGCGGGCGCGTGGTCGCCGGACGGGCGGTACTTGGCGCTCTCGGTGGCCGAGAGCTCGAACTCGGACGTGGTCATCCTGGACGCCGTGACCGCCGAGCAGGTGGTCCAGGTCACGACCCACCGGGGCGCGGACACGTCGCCGGTCTGGTCGCCCGACGGCACGCGGCTAGCCTGGGTGAGCGACCGCACCGGCGCGCCGCAGATCTACGTCGGGCGCGTGGGCGCCGACGAGAAGGACGCGCGGCGGCTGACCGGCGGCGGCTACAACACCTCGCCCGCGTGGTCTCCGCTCGGCGACACCATCGTCTACGCGCAGCAGATCAGCGCCGCCGGGTTCGCGTTGCTCCGCTACGATTTCGACACCGACCGCACCACCCGGATCAGCGGCGCCAACGTGAGCGCCGAGAGCCCGGCCTTCTCACCCGACGGCCGCTACATCGTCTACGCCCAGCGCGCGGGCGGGCGGCCCAGCGCCGTCTGGGTCATGGACGCCGACGGCGCCCGGCCGCGGCCCGCCCTCGCGATGGGCCTCGCGCTCTTCGCTCCAGACTGGCAGCCTGCGGGCACAACGGCCGCTCCGGAGCTCGCCCCATGACCTGCCTGGCCCGACCCCTCATCGCCCCCTCGATTCTGTCCGCGGACTTCTCTCGCCTCGGCGAGGAGGTGCGCGCCTTGGAAGCCGCCGGGGCTGACATCGTCCACGTCGACGTGATGGACGGCCACTTCGTGCCGAACCTCACCATCGGTCCGCTGGTGGTCGAGGCGGTCCGCCGCATCACCAAGCTGCCCATCGACACCCACCTGATGATCACGAATCCCCAGGATTTCATTGATCAATACATCGAGGCCGGCAGCGACTGGCTGAGCGTCCACGTCGAGGTCGCCCACCACCTTGACCGGCTGGTCGCGCGCATCCGCGAGGCGGGCGCGAAGCCCGGCGTCGTGCTGAACCCGCACACGCCGCCCGAGAGCATCGAGTACGTCCTCGACGGCCTGCACCACGTGCTGGTGATGAGCGTCAACCCGGGCTTCGGCGGGCAGCGCTTCATCCCGGGCGTGCTGCCGAAGATCGCGAAGCTGCGGTCCTGGATCGACCAGCGGGGCCTCGACGTCCGGCTCGAGGTGGACGGCGGCGTCAAGCCCGACACGATCCGGCAGATTCGCGAGGCCGGGGCTGACGTCTTCGTGGCGGGGAGCGCCGTCTTCGGAGGCGGCGACTACGCGGCGGCCATCCGCGGGCTGCGGGACGCCGCCGGCTGATCGTCCGGCGTTCGGGTGCCGCCCCCAGGCGCGGCGCCCGGTACCCGCGAGGAATCGGCCCCACGGTGACGTGCGCGCGACGCCGGGTATACTCGCGGTCGTAGGCGTCATCCGGAGGAGCAGGCGATGTATCGAGTGTTGGGACTTCGGGCCGCGGCGCTGCTGACGGTGTTGTGCGCGGCTCCCGTCGCGGAGGTCCGCGCCGAGCAGGTCTTGGGCGCGGACGCGGCTGGTCCTGTCAAGGCGTGGACGGCCAAGCTCTCCGGCGTGAAGGTCGAGCGCATCGAGATCTCCCAGGCGCGCGTCACGGTCGTGCTCGGTGGCGGCTGCTCGCTCGTGGTAGGCCAGCCCGACGATGTCACGTGCAGGCTGGCGCAATCGGTCGGAAACGCAGTCGCCTGCTGGGAAGGCGAGGGATGTCCGGACCAGGCGCAGGCCGCCGCCACCCTGACCGCCGCGGGCTTCATCGCGCTGCCGTGGCTGGATCTCAGCACCGGCGGCAAGGCCCCTGACTCGCGCGACGATCACCTCGAGAAGGCGCGCGGGATCCTGACCTCGGCGCTGGCCAGCGGCGACCGCGCGGCCGCGGCGAAGGCGCTGGAGTCGTTGCTCAAATCCAAGCAGCCGATCCGGGTCGAGGAGTGGCCGAGCCTGCTGCCTTACGCGCCCGCGCTGGGCCTCTCCCGCGAGGCCTTCGAGGTCGCGTCGCGCCCCGAGATGAGCGCCCTGGGGTGGCAGACCCTGTCCGTCATCCGCGTCGCGCTCCTGCGCGGTCCCACCCTCGCGTCGGCCGTCGGGCGGGCCATCCTCGACGCCGAGACCGCGTGCGGCCTGATGGCCATCGCCGCGACCTGGCTGACCACCGATCCGGCCGCGGCGGCCGAGCTGGCTGCGTCCGCACAGACCGCGAACCCGGCGTGTTTCGCGGCCTGGGCCATCCAGATCGACGGCTGGACCAGCGTGGGGAACACGGCGCTGGCCATGAGCGTCGCGGACTCCGCCCGCGATCAGTTCGGCAAGGACCCGCGCCTCGACGCCCTCGGCGACGCGCACCTGCTGGCCCAGGGCCGGGTCGAGGACGTGAAGAAGAAGCTCGAGGCGCGACTGGCCGCCGGGGAGCGCTCCGACGAGCTGCTGGTGCGTCTCGCGGACATTTACAACCTCGCGGACGAGCGCACGGAGCGGGCCACGGATCTCGCGCGCCAGATCAAGGAGCGGCCTGACGACATGGTGTTCCGCTTCTTCGCGGGTGTGGTGCTGTCGGGCGATCGCGACTTCCAGCGGGCCCTGGAGGCCTTTGAGGGCGTGGAGAAGGCGTTCCCGACCATCGCGCAGGTCCCGATGTGGATCGCCATCGACGCCTTCAACGTGGGGGATCTGAACCGGGCGAAGGCGGCCGTGGCGCGGGCGGCCAAGATGGCGCCGGACAGCGCCGTGATCGCGTATGCCGAGGCCGAGATCCTGCGGGACGTCGACCGCGCCCGGGCGCGCCGGGCCATCGCGCGGCACTTGGAATTGCTCGATGGAAGCGGCGTCGTCGCGGGGCCTGAGCGAGAGCGGGCCGAGGCCGCCAAGCTCGCGCTCGACGCGTGCGGCGACAACACGAAGACGCCTTGCGCCGGCGGGTGGACGCACCAGCTCGATTCGGTGCGGGCTGAGCGGCTCGCCAGAGAGCTCGACAAGGCCAACGCCGAGCTGCGCGCACGGCAGGCTGAAGAGGCTGCGGCCGCGGCGGCTGCTGCGGCTGCCGAGGCCGCGGCGGAGGCGGCGGGCAAGCGACCCGGCGGCGGCGGGACCTCGGGGAACCCGCCGGGCGGGGCGGACGCGGCCGCGCCCTAAGTCGGGGCGGCACAGCCCCACGGGCGGGTCTCAGCGGAGGGCCACCGCCACCGCGAGGGCGCAGACCGCGGCCAGCACAAGCCAGCGGAGGGCGGCGCTGTGCCGGACGGCGAAGCGGACGCCGAGCCGAGCGCCCGCCGCGGTGCCCAAGCCGACCGCCAGCCCGGGCACCCACTCGATCAGCCCCTGCCACCAGAAGATCGCCAGCGCGACGACGGTGAGCGGCAGCACCAAGGCCACCTTGAGGGCGTTCGCGCGGACCAGCCCGTGGCGCAGGCGCCCCGCCAGCACCGCCAGCAGGATGAACCCGACGCCGGCTTGCAGAAACCCCGCGTAGAAGCCCGCCGCGGCCAGCTCCGCGAGGGCCCGCCCGGTGGGCTCACGGGGCAGCTCGTCGGCGCTGGGCGCCAGGATCGACGGGCGCAGGGCGAGGAGCAAGGCCATCGCGACCAACGTGGCCAAGAGGATGGGCTCGAGCGTGTCGCTGGGGACGAGGGCCGCCGCCAGCGCGCCGACCGCCGCGCCGAGCAGGGTCGGGCCGGCGAGGCGGGCGACCTCCCGCGGGTCCAGGTGCCGCGATCGCACAAAGGCGTGGCTGGCGGCGAGGCTGCCGGTCAGCACGCCCACGCGGTTGGTCGCGTTCGCCACCGACGCGTCGAGCCCGGTCAGCATGAGCACTGGCAGGGTCAGCAGCGAGCCTCCGCCCGCCAGCGTGTTGATGAAGCCCGCGGCGAGCCCGGCGCCCGCGAGCGCCAGCAGCTCAACCGACTCCGTCACGCGGGCTGCCGATTCCCGAAGTCGGCGATGACGTGCGCCACCGCCGCGGTCAGCCGCTTTCCGGTCGCGATATCGAGGAATTCATTGGGTCCGTGGGCGTTCGAGCCTGGCCCGAGCACGCCGGTGATGACGAACTGCGCCTCGGGGAACTTCTGGCCCAGCATGCCCATGAAGGGGATGGAGCCGCCCTCGCCGACGTGGCAGGCCTTCGGCCCGAAGAAGGCCTCGGAGGCGTCGTCGATGGCCTTCGCCAACCAGGGCGCAAGGGGCGGCGCGTGCCAGCCGCCGGCCGGGGGCTCGACGTGGCAGACCACGCGGGCGCCGTAGGGCGGATCGGCCTCCAGCGCGCGCTTCAACGCGTCCGCGGCGCGCGCCGCGTCGGTCGTGGGCGGAGTCCTCAGCGAGAGCTTGAGCTTGGTGGTCGGTCGCAGCACGTTGCCCGCGTTCGCGATCGGCGGCAGGCCGTCGGCGCCCGTGATCGACAGGGCAGGGCGCCACGTGCGCGCCAAGAGCTGCTCGACGACGTCCTCGGTGACCGCGCGAGCGCCCGCGACGAAGGGCATCTCGCCACGTACGTCCTCGCCCAGCACGTCGGCGGCCTCGTGGGCCTGGGTGACCCGCTGCTCGGGGATCGGCGCGTGGAACTCGGGCAGCAAGATCTCGCCGGTCTGCTGATCTTCGATGCGAGACAGGAGCGATCGTGCAATGCGAAACGTCGACGCGACCACGCCGCTGGCCCTGCCGGAGTGGACACCCTCGCGCAGAATGCCGACGTCAAGATCCGCCACGATGTTGCCACGCAGCGAAGTCGTGAGCCACAGCCGCTCGTAGTCGCCGCAGCCCGAGTCGAGGCAGATGACCAGCTCGGGCGCGCCGATCTGCTCGGCGTAGGCGTCGATGTAGGCGGGCAGGTCCAGCGAGCCGCTCTCCTCGGAGCACTCGATGACCACGGCCAAGCGGGGGTGCGCCTGACCTTGCTCCGCCAAGGCTCGCGCCGCGGTGATCGAGGCGAACACGGCGTACCCGTCGTCGGCACCGCCTCGTCCGTAGAGGCGTCCGTCGCGCATCACCGGCGTCCACGGCGCGCGCCCCTCGCTCCAGCCGGTCATCGCGGGCTGCTTGTCGAGGTGCCCGTAGAGCAAAATCGTCCCCGGCAGTGCCCCCGGGATGTCGACGAAGAGCAGCGGCGTGCGGCCCGGCAGCCGCCACACCTCGATGGTCGCGTCGTCCGGCGCGTGGGCCCGCACCCAGGTCTCCGCGAGCGCCACGGCGCGATCCATGTGGCCGTGGGTCGCCCAGTCCGGGTCGAAGGCCGGGCTCTGGTTCGGGATGCGGATGTACTCAATCAGGGCGGGGACGATCGACTCGTCCCACATGCCGTCTACAAATGAGCGCGTGCGCTGGCTGTCCATGGCGGGCTCCCAGGAAGGTGCGGACGCGGAGCATACTGCCAGTTCCGCGCGCCCGTCACCCGCCGCTTGGGTCTGCGTTCCGCGCTTGACACCGCGCTGCGAGCCACACTACAAGCTCCTCTCTCTAGCGCACGGGGCGTAGCGCAGTCTGGTAGCGCGCCTGCTTCGGGAGCAGGAAGTCGCTGGTTCAAATCCAGTCGCCCCGACCAGACCGGGGTCGTGTCACTCGCTGGCACGGCCCCGGTTGACCAACCCGGCCGTCACCCGCGTAACCTGCCAGAATCACGCCGTTTCGCTTCCGCGGCGCGATTGACAAGGCCAATCGCCGCTGCTAGCGTGACGACCTCGCCAGGACCCACCGGCCCCGACAGTGCGGCCTAACACCTGAGGCAAGGTTTCCCTACGATGAAGGCTCTGGCCATCGCCCTGCTCTCGACGGTCCTGCTCCTGGGATGCAAGAGTGACCCGGACAAGGACAGCGGCGGCGATGCCTACCGTAACGAGGCGAAGCCGCTGGCGCTGGACGAGTGGAGCACCGACGACATCGCGCGCGGTGCTGGCGACACGACGGACTGGAAGGCGATCGACCTCGGCGCCGCGGGCCAGTTGACCGTGCAGCTCGCGGCCGACGAGGCCGACGCTGAGCTCGCGGTGGCCGTCTTCAGCCGATACGGCGAGCCCCTGGGCGAAGCGTTTCGGAAGAAGGGCGATTCCCGCACGAAGGTCGGCGTGACGATCCAGCGTTCGGGTCGACATTTTCTGCGCATCCGCCAGACTGGCGGACCGGCCACGGCGTACACTGTGCGGGCGACTCTGGGGGTGGCGGACGACGGCGCGGCTCCACGCGCAGGCGACCGGCCCGATTTCTGAACACTTGGTGGGGGCTCTGCCCTGGGGGGACCGCGCAGGCGGCGCTCCTCGGTTCGAACGCGTAGATGCGGATTGCTGAAAGACGGAATTCTGAGCGGCGAGTGATGGGGCCATGAGCAGTCCGGATTGCCAACGACCAAGCACGGCGGCGCGATGCAGAAGCTGACGCCCTTCGCCCTTACGGACGTGGGTCGCAAGCGCGACCACAACGAAGACGCCTACGTCGTCGCCGAGGAGTACGAGCTCTACGTCGTGTGCGACGGCATGGGGGGGCACGCCTCGGGCGAGGTGGCGAGCCGGCTTACCGCCGAGCACATGGTGGGGTTCTTTCAGGAGCACGCGGCGACGCCGCAAGAGCGCCTTCCGTACAAGGCTCGCGGCGCCAACTCGCGCGCTGAGGCGATGCTCTCCAACGCGGTCCAGTACGCCAACGACCGCGTGTACGTCGAGGGCATGAAGGACTCGAAGCTCGAGGGGATGGGGACGACCCTTGTCGCGATGCTCGCGCAGCGAGACACCTTCGTGCTGGCCCACGTCGGCGACAGCCGCATCTACCGCTGGCGCGCCGGCGGCGAGCTCGAGCAGATCACGCGGGATCACAGCCTGCTCAACCACAAGATCGACAGCGGCGAGCTCACCACCGCCGAGGAGATCTCGAACTTCAAGCAGGGCAACATCATCGTCCGGGCGGTCGGGCTGAAAGACTACGTCGAGCCCGAAGTGCAGACGGTCCCGCGTCGACCGGAGGACGTCTTCCTGCTCTGCTCTGACGGCCTCAGCGACATGGTCGATGACTGGTCGATGCAGAACGTGCTCGAGGTCAACTCCGACGACCTGCAAGAGGCGGCCGGCTGTCTCGTGCGCATGGCGAACGACCGCGGCGGAAAGGACAACATCACCGTGATGTTGGTGCGGGTCGACGACGAGCCTGCGCCCCAGAACGACGAGGTCACCGACCCCGGCGGTTCGGTCACGCCCTTCTACGTCGAGGACACCAAGCCCTCCGGCATCAAGGCGGCCGAGGCGACGCTGCCCGTTCAGCGCGCGGTCCCCGCCTCCGCACATCGGGACTTCGATGACGACGACGAGCCCGGGTTCGATGGGTTCGCCGAGACCACCGACCCCGGCCTGCGCGACGACGGCGACGCAGGGAACGCCGACGAGTTCGATCATGGGCCCGGGCACGAAATCGACCACGAGGATCGCACCGACGTCGACAAGCCCGCGTTCATCGGCTTCGACGAGGACGATATGCCCGTGCCGCGGATGGCGGTCGAGGTGCGCTCGGGCACGACCCGGGTGGGCGCCAGCACCGGCGACCGTAAGGCCGTGGCCGATCCGGAGGCGGCGACGCGCCCGGTGGGCCGGCGCAAGCCGTCGGTGATCGTCGAGGAGCCCAGCATCATCGTCGACGACAGCCTGCGAAAGCGCTGACGAGGGCTGGGGGCGCGGCGTTCCCGCGGCCTGCTTCAGCGCCGATGCAGGCTGGTCGCGGGCGCTGCGAGGCGGGGCCGATCGTTCCGTAGGGTCTAGTCGATGTCGAGCTTCCGGAAGCGCTTCGAACGGCCCACGTTCTTCGGCGGTCGGGAGGTGTCGGCGGGCGCGGCGGCCTCGTCTTTGCGTGTCGCGCCGGTCGGAGCGGCTGGGCGTACATCGCTCGCGACGCCTCTGGCCGGCGGCGCAGGCGCTGTCGGCGCAGGGCCTGACCCCGACGCGGCCTGTGGCTCACGCGCGGCGGGCGCGTCCCCAAGGTCGACCCACTCCTGTCCGGCGCGCACCTGCACGGTGGTCCCGCGCACCCGCAGCGCGTCGAGCTCAGGGAACTCGTGCTGGGCCTTGAGCTGGCTCAGCACGCTGGCGAAGCTGTCGACGCTGGCTCGCGGCTCGGCCCCCTCGATGACGTAGGTGCGCAGCACGTACTCCAGCAACGACATCAGCTCTTCGGGGCTGTGCTCGCCGAGCACCTCGCGCATGAACCCGTGTCGGCGCCAGGGGTCGTCCAGGCGCGCCTTCTCGACAGCGGCGCGCTCGCCCGCCTCGAGCTGCCCGAGGTCCACCTGCACGTCGACCAGGTGAGCGCCGGTGAAATCCGCACCCGTCACGTTGGCGTGCCGCAGATCCACCTTCACCAGCAGCGCGTTCCGGAAGCTCGCGCCGTAGAGGTTCGCGCCCATCAGATCGCAGTCGACCAGCACCGCGTTCGAGAAGTCGGCCCGATCCAGCGTGACGTTGCCGCGCTCTTGGGCGTCGAAGCGCGTGTTGATGAGGGTGGCGCGCACGAAGCGGGCGCCGAAGAGCTCGCAGGACGTGAAGGTCCCCGACTGCACTCGGGCGCCCGAGAAGTCCACGTTGCCCATGTGCGTCGAGTAGAAGCCCGTCCCGCTCATGGTGGTGTTGCTGAAGTCGCCCTCGATGAGCTCGCAGGAGAAGAACGAGCAGCCGCGGAACAGCGACTCGGCGAACTTCACGCCGCGCATGCTGCTCTCGCTGAAGACCACCCGCCCGAGATCGGCGGCTTTCACGTCGGCGCCGTGCAGTCCCACCCGGCGAAACCGGACGTCGTTGGCGCGGGCCGCCGGGAGGCCCTGGGCGGAGAGGTCCACGTCCTGGATCTGGCACCCCTCGAGCCGCCCATCGCTGAGGCGGGCCGCGATCTCGTGGACGCTGCTCACGACGTTGTCGTCACTCATCTGGGGACCTTCCGGCGGGCGTGGTGCGTGGTTGACCCGCGGATCGTAGCACGGGCCCTCAGGACCACGAAAGCGGGCCCCGGGGCATCGGCGCGGCCTTGGAGGCATGGACAACGATTCAGGCGGCATCGTATCCTCACGGACCCGCGGGCGCCGGGTCGGCTCGCTCGCAGGCGCTCCACTACTGTCAAGGTCGTCGTGCTCCAACTCGTCTGCAGGAACATCGAGGGCGAGCGGCAGGTCGTGCCGCTGACTAGCGGCACCCTGGTCACTGTGGGTCGCAACCCGGGCTGCACCATCCAGGTGAAGAACCCGTCGGTGAGTCGCCAGCACGCCGAGATCCAAGAGGTCGGCGGCAGCTGGGTCGTGCGCGATCTCGGCAGCTCGAATCACTCCTTTGTGAACGACGCCGAGATCACCGAGTCGCCGATCGCGGCCGGCGATGAGCTGCGCTTCGGCGACTTCCCGGTGAAGGTCCAGCTCTACGTCGGGACCGCGGAGGCGCGCGGCGGCGAGCGAGCTGCGCCGGCCCGCGAGCGGTCGGCGCCTGCGCGCGAGGAGGCCCCGGCGGCCGACGCGGGTGGCGGCGATCGTGAGGCGGCGCGGCGCGAGCGGGAGGAGCGGATCCGGCGGAAGCGCGAAGAGCGTGCGGGTGGGGCGGCGGAAGCTGCGCCGGAGCCCGCGGCCGTCCCTGAGCGTCGACCGGCGCCCGAGCCCGAGCGCCCTCGTCGCCCTGAGCCCGAGCCTGTGCGCGCGGCACCTGAGCCGGCGCGAGCGGCGCCCGAGCCGGCGCGCGCCGCGGATCCCGAGCCCGCGGCCGATCGAGGCCGTCCCCGCCCGAGCTCGTCGGCGCGGCCGGCCCGCTCGGCACCCTCGCGCGTCCGTCCCGAGGCCGCGGCACCTGCGGCATCCGGCGGCGAGGAGGTCGACGCGTCGGAGCTGCGGCGGGCCAAAGCTGCGACACGCGGCATGGAGAAGGAGCTCAGCGACGCCCAAGAGCGCGTGCGCGAGATGGAAGCGCGCATCGTCGAGCTGGAGACCCGGGAGGGCCGCTTCGACGAGGAGTTGGACGGCTGGCACGAGCGCTACAACCGCGTTCGCGAGCAGCTGGACCACGGCGGCGAGCTGCTCGAGCGGGCGCGCGAAGAGCTGGAAGAGCGCGACCAGCTCATCGCCGAGCACGAGGGGCGTATCACCAGCCTGGAGGGCCAGCTCGCGGCCTTCGAGGCCACGCGCGGCGAGACCGGCGGCCAGCTCAGCGAGCTCAAGGCGAAGGCGGTCCAGAAGGATCGCCGCATCGACGAGCTGCAGCGCGAGCTGGACCTGATGGAGTTCGATCTGCGCTCGGCACGGGAGGAGCTGGAGGCGCTGCAGGACTCGTTCAACCACGAGAACACGCAGGAGCGGCGGCTCAACCGCGAGCTGGAGACGCTGCGCGAGGTCATCGCCGACAAAGAGAACGTCATCACCGAGCTCAAGGGCGAGATCGAAGAGAAGGCGCGCGAGAACTACGACCTGCGCCTCGGCACGGGCATCAAGGACCTCGAGGAGGCGCGCCGCGACGTGCTGGACAGCCTGTTCGCCAAGACCAAGGAGGTGGACGCGCTGCGCGAGCAGCTCAAGGCGCAGGAGCGCGAGACGGCCGCGGTGCGCGAGCAGGTCGGCGATCTCGAAGAGAAGATCAGCGAGCAGAAGGACATCTCGAGCCACCCGGACTTCCAGCGCAAGGTGCGCGAGCTTGAGCGGGCGCTCGCGGATCTCAACGAGGCGCGGGCCGACCAGGAGAAGCTCGGCAAGCGGCTGGACGACTTCAGCCCGGAGCAGAAGGGCAAGCTCGAGGCCGAGATCAACTTCCTGCAGCGGAAGAACAAGGCGCTGCAAGACAAGCTCGAGTCGGTCCAGGAAGACATGGAGGCCCTCGAGAAGCGCGCGAGGGAGGCGAAGCCGGCCCCGGCCCCCGTGGTCGAGGCGACCGCCGACATCGACAGCGCGGTGGCGCTGCGGGCGCAGGGGTCAGAGCGCGTGGCTCAGGCCATGGAGAACTACGCGGTCTGGAAAGCGAACCTCAACTTGCTCAGGAATTACCTGGAGGAAGCCGAGGAGGCCGTCGACGACGCCAAGGCCTGTTCGACTGCGCTGGAGAGCGTCAACGAGCTGGTCACGCTGGTCTTGTCGGACGCCGGGGAGCTTCGCAAGGAGCTGGTCGGCTTGAAGGACCTCCTGGCCGAGGGGTAGTCTCGCTCGGTAGCCGGGGCGCGATCGCGCTCGGGAAGCCGGCCACACCGGACGCCGAGGAGGCGAAGATGGCCTATCAGGAATCGAGTTCGCGCGAGGAGTTGGAGTATCTGATCCGAGCGCGATACGCGTTGATCTACGTCGTCTCGCCCGAGGAAGAGCGGGTCGAGTCGGCGCTGCGGGAGATCGGCGCGGCGCGTGGCCGCAAGGTCATGGCGTGGTCCATCACCGAGGGCTTCGTGAGCCTCGACGGCGGGCCCAGCTTCAGCGACCTGCGGGACCCGCTGAAGGCGCTGGACTTCATCTCCAACTTCGAGGACGACGTCATCTGCGTGCTGCGGGACTACCACCCGTACCTGAAGGATCCGTCGATCGTGCGGCGCCTGCGCGACCTGCACCGGCAGTTCAAAGAGGGCGACTACAACCAGCACGCCGTCCTGCTGAGCCCCGTGGCGAACTTCCCGCCCGAGATCGAGAAGGAGCTCGCGGTCATCGACTACGACCTGCCCGACCGCGAGGTGCTGGAGCAGATCGTGTGGAAGGTGGCGCAGAGCGTGGACGAGTCGGTGGACCTGGCGGTCAAGCGCGACACGCAGCGGCGCGAGGCCGTGGTCGAGGCGGCCCTGGGGCTGACGGCCGAGGAAGCCGAGAGCGTGTTCGCGAAGTCGTTGGTGAAGACCCGCGACTTCGATATCGACACGATCCTGGCGGAGAAGAAGGGCATCATCCGCAAGTCGGGGATCCTCGAGTTCTACCAGACCGACGACAAGTTCTCCGACGTCGGCGGGCTCGAGGTGATGAAGGCGTGGCTGGCCAAGCGCAAGGCCGCGTTCTACCGCGACGCGCGCGAGTTCGGGCTGCCGGCGCCCAAGGGGATCCTGCTCATCGGCGTGCCGGGCTGCGGCAAGTCGCTGACCGCGAAGGCCATCGGCGCCATGTGGCACATGCCCTTGCTGCGCCTGGACGTGGGCAAGGTCATGGGCAGCTTGGTCGGCTCGTCCGAGGAGAACATGCGGCGGGCCATCAAGACGGCCGAGGCCGTGGCGCCGGCGATTCTGTGGCTGGATGAGCTTGAGAAGGCCTTCTCGGGGACGAAGTCCTCGGGGCAGACCGACGGCGGCACCAGCGCTCGCGTCTTCGGTACCTTCATCACGTGGCTTCAGGAGAAGCAGTCGTCGGTCTTCGTCATCGCGACGGCCAACGACGTGAAGTCGCTGCCGCCGGAGCTTCTGCGTAAGGGCCGCTTCGACGAGATCTTCTTCGTCGACCTGCCGAACCCGCTCGAGCGGCGGCAGATCTTCAAGATTCACATCGACAAGAAGAAGCGGCCGATCGCCGACTTCGACCTGGACGCGCTGGTCGGCGCCAGCCAGGGCTTCTCGGGCTCGGAGATCGAGCAGGTGGTCGTGAGCGCGCTCTACGACTGCTACGAGGAGGAGCGGGCGGTGCTGACCACCGAACGGCTGCTGAAGTCGATCGAGGAGATCATCCCGCTCTCCTACACGATGAAAGAGGGCATCGACGGGATGCGCGACTGGTCGAAGTCGCGGGCCCGCAAGGCCAGCCTCGACGATGACGAGGACCGCGAGCCGGGCGCCGGCCGCAAGCTGGAAATCTAATCGCCGGCTCGGGCATCATCGTGAGCCCTCGCCAATGCGCGCCCCACGGCAACGGAGTACGGAATGTCCCATTTCACCACGGTCAAGACGAAGATCCGTGACCAGATCTGCCTGGAGAGGGCGCTGAAAGACCTGGGCTACGAGGTGACCGTGGCCGAGCAGGGCCAGTCGGTGCGCGTGCGCGGCTACCAGGGCCAGACTACCGACGCGGTGATGACCATAAAGGCATCAAAGACTTACGACATTGGTGTCAAGCTTGGGGCCGACGGGACCTACGAGTTCGTCGCCGACTGGTGGGGCGTCGAGACTACCCGCGGCGTCACCGAGGAGCAGTTCATCAAGGGCCTGACCCAGCGGTACAGCTACCACAAGGTCATGGACGAGATTAAGAAGAAGGGCTTCACGCTCGAGAGCGAGGAGCAGAAGGACGACCAGTCGATTCAGGTCCGCGTTCGGACTTGGTCCTGAGGGGGCGGCGGTGGTGAAGAAGCGAGACCTGGTCATCACGATCGACCCTGACGGCAACGTGAAGATCGAGGTGGAAGGCGTGGCCGGCAAGGACTGCATGGACTTCACGGCGTGGCTCGAGGAAGAGCTAGGCGACGTGACGGACCGGCAGTTCACCAGCAGCTACTACCAAGAGGAAGAAGAGGCGGAGACCACGATCGACGTGGGCTCGGAGTAGGTTGTAGGTCACGCGCCGCGATGAACCCCGCCACGCCAGATGACGCGGCCGCGCCCGCCACGCCGGACGGCGAGACGGGCTGGGACCCCTTCGCCGGGCACGAGGCCTTCGCCAGCCGCGGGCCCGGGCGCGAGTCGCAGGCCCTCGCGGAGTCGCGGGTGCGCATGCGGCTGCCCGAGCAGATGGAGTCGCGGGTGCGGCCGCTGATGGACCCGGACGCCCTGGAGGCGCTGATTCACTGGCAGGGCGTCGTCGCGCACCCCACCGTCCGGGACAAGGCGGACTACCCGAACGACCTGCACGAGGCGCTGGAGAACTGCGAGGCCCAGTTCATCCTGCGCAACATCCCTCGCTACGAGCTGTGGCGCGACCCGAACGAGCCGATGGCCTACACGCGCAGCGCTGTCGAGTATGGGCTGCGGGTCCCGGGAGCGAACGAGGTGCGCGAGCTGCGGGTCGAGCCGGTCGAGCTGCTTGACGTGATGAGCACCGACACCCTGCGCGACGAGACCCGGCTGCGGCGCGTGCTGCGCACCGGTGTGGAGTGGGCGCGGTGCTTCGGCAAGGAAGCGAGCGTCGACATCTCCGGGCCGCAGTGGCGCAACGTGCCGCGCGACGTGCGCGTGCTGCTCGGCGAGCTGAGCGCTGAGCCCGGGGAGGCCGCATGAGCGTCGCCAACGACGTGCGCGCGTTGCGGCGCGCGCTGCACCAGATCCCCGAGCTGGGGTTTCAGGAGACCGCGACCTCGTCGGTCTTGGCGCGCGAGCTGGCGGCGATCGGCGAGGCGCGGCCTATCGCGGAGACCGGGTGGGTCGTGGATCTCGGGCCCGCCGACGCGCCCCGTACGCTGCTCTTGCGGGCGGACATGGACGGGCTGCCCATTCGCGAGGCGACCGGCCTCGCTTTTGCGTCGCAGCATGTGGGGCGGATGCATGCCTGCGGACACGACGCGCACATGGCGTCGCTTGTTTTTGCGGCGCGGTATCTCGCGGCCCACCCGCCCGCGGGCGCCCGCATTCGGCTGCTCTTTCAGCCCGCGGAGGAAGGGAAGGGCGGCGCGCTGCGGTGCATCGAGGAGGGCGTGCTGGACGGCGTCGACGCGGCGTTCGGCATCCACGTCTGGAACGAGCTGCCCCTAGGTACGGTGGCCGCGACCGCGGGCGGGATCATGGCCGGCGTCGTCGACGTGAGCTTTCGCGTCGTCGGGCGCGGCGGGCACGGGGCGTTGCCGGAGCGTACGCGGGACCCGATCGTGGCGGCGTCCAGGCTGGTCCTGGCGCTCCAGACCGTCATCAGCCGTGAGGAATCGCCGCTGGCGGCCGCGGTGATGACCATCGGCATGATCCACGCGGGCGACGCCTTCAACGTCATCCCCGACGAGGCGACGCTGCGCGGGACCGTGCGCGCGTTCAACCCGCAGCAAGAGGAGCGCCTGCGGGCGGCCATCGTGCGGGTGGCCGCCGGGGTCGCGATGACCTGCGACGTGGGCATCGAGGTCGACTGGCAGAGCTACGCGGCGCCGACGGTGAACGACGCGGACTTCGCGGCCCTGGCGGCGCGTGTCTGCGAGGGGGTGGCCGGCGTTCGCGAGGTGCGCACCGACTACCGGACCATGGCTGGCGAGGATTTCGGTGACTTCCTCGCGGTGGTGCCCGGCGCCTTCTTGCTCGTCGGCAGCGGGTCGGCAGATGGGTCGCCGTCGGAGCCGCACCACAGCCCGCGCTTCGAGATCGACGAGGGCGTGCTGCCGCTGTCGGCCGCGATCCACGTCGCCATCGCCGAGGCTTGGGCGGCGGGCTGATCGGTCAGGGGGTGCCGCAGCGGGCGCCGAGCTCGAGGCCATCGATGTACGCGCCCTCGTGCTCGTTGGCGGTGCCGTCCACCGAGTCGAAGACGAAGCGCAGCTGGACCGCGCGGCCGGCGTAGCTCTCGAGCGGGACGCTCACCGGGACCCACAGCCCGCCGGTGGAGCCACCCACCTCGTCAGACGACCACACCTCGGCGGCGCTGCCTGACGCGATGACGCTCAGGGTCAGCCGGTCCAGCCCCGCGGGGTTGTCGTAGAGCTGGCCGTCCCACTCGGTGCCGAGGCGCAGCCAGAACGAGACCTGGGCCTCCGCACCCGACGCTCCAACTTTCGGCATCACGACGGTCGCGCTGCTGAGGCTCCCGCTGACCCGCGCGTCGCCGGCGTAGTTGCCTGTGCCCGGATCGCCAAACCACGCCGAGCTCCCGCCGACGACCGCGAGGTCGTGGGTCGATCGCCAGCCCACGGTGTCGGTCGGTTGGTCGTCGGTCACAAACCAGCCCGCGAGCCCGTCTTCAAAGCCGGCCGAGAGCACGAGCTGCTCAAAGCAGCAGAAGGCGTCGTGCCGGCAGACGCCGCCGTTGTCGCAGGAGTCCGCGGTGCATGGGTTCTGGTCGTCGCAGGCGACGTTGGAGCCGGGGGAGCCGGGGGAGCCGGGGGAGTCGCAGGCCGTGCAGGGGAGGGCGGGGTCGTCGGGCAAGAGCGCGCAGACCTTCCCGGCGCCGTCGTCCAGGTCGATGCAGCGCGGGCTCCGGCAGCCGTCGGCTCCCGCGTCTCCGGCGATGCCCGCGCAGTCGGCGTCGGTGGCGCAGCAACCGCCCTGACAGCGCGACACCACGCTGAGGTCGTCCAGGTAGACTCCCTCGTGGTGGTTCGCGCTGGCGTCGAGGGTGTCGAAGGCGAAGCGCAGTCGCACCGTGGCGCCGCCGTAGGGCGCGAGATCAAAGGCCAACAACCGCCAGGCGCCGCCTGTGGATTTGCCGACGGCGAGGCTGCTGCTGGCCGGCCACGCGACGCCCAGGCCGGGGTCCACGCTGACCCGCAGCACGTCGCGCTCGCCTGGCCCGCCGGTCCCCAGCGGCTCGACGTCGGACCACACCCACACCAGCCCCGCGTGCCCGCCGGGAGTCAGGGGCAGCGAGATGGGCGGGCTGTAGAGCGTCGCCTCCACCACGCCCGCGTCGGCGCCGGCGGGGTCCACGGGCTGGCAGTCCGCGTTCAGGGCGCCGCTGTAATAGGTGGGGCAGATTGTGTCGCCTAGCCGCATGGACGCCGGCGGCGAGATGAAACGGCGGATGGTCGGCCGCCATGAGACGCCGTCGGTGGGGTCGAGATCCTCAATAAAGAAGCCGGCCGCCTGGGGATCGGAGGCCGAGAAGTCATTGGAGTAGACCTCGAACGGGCCGGGGCAGTCGCAGCCGGACGCACAGTGTGCGCACCGACCGCCAGCGCCGCTGCACAGGTCGACCGTGCAGGCGAGGCCGTCGTCGCAGCCGTCAGAGCTCACGCAGCAGCCTGGCCGCGGGTCGGGGGTGCACATGGTGTTGGTGCAACGCAGCACTTCGCAGGCGCTCGGCGCGGTGAAGTCGTCGCAATCGCTGTCGCTGGTGCAGCAGCCGACCGCGGGCACGGTGACACATTGCCCGAGTGCGTTGCAGCGTCCGACCTGGCAGGGGCCGGAGATGACCGCCGCGCACGGCGCACCCTCGACGCAGGCGCCGGCGTCCACGTCCGGGAAGGGCGGGCTCAGGTCCGTGGGCGGCCGCGTGTCGGTCGCGTCCAGGTCCGAGTCGCCGCCGGCGTCGGCCGCGTCGCGCACCTCGGCGAGCACATCAACGGCTGTGCTGTCGGGCGCGGCCCCGTCGGCCACCTCGGAGGTGTCGCCGCCGTCGACCCCCACGTCTGCGTCCGCGCTGGTTGAAGCGCAAGCGCCGACGAGAGGCACGCCCGCGAACGCGAAGCACGCCACCACTGACAGCACGGAGGTGAATGGGCGGGCGCGGCCGCCTACGGTCCCGCGTCCGCCCAAACAGAAGCGCATGGCTACTCTACGCACCCTCGGACGAACTGGATGTCGTCGACGCCGATGCCCGGGCCGTCGTTGTCGATGTCGTCGAAGGTGTCGAAGTCGAAGTGCAGCCGGATCGTCTTGCCGGAGAAGGCCGAGAGGTCAACCGTGCGCTTCACCCACTTGGCGTAGTCGGTGCAGCCGAGCTGAACCTTGTCGAAGATCTGCGTCATGGTGCCCGCGTCGACGTCCTCGACCTGGATGGTGAACACGTCGGAGAAGGGCGGGCCGCCCGCGCAGGACAGCGACTTCTCGACACCCACATAGACCTGGAAGTTCATCTCCCAGGGCAGGGTCGAGTCGGTGCCCAGCGTCACTTCAGGGCTGGACGCCCCGCCGCACGAACCCTGGCCCTTCGACGCGCCGTAGTCGACGCCGTTGCCGAAGTAGAGCGACTTCGAGCCCTTCGTCGTCATCGAACCGTTCTGCGCGTCCGTCGCGAACGACCACTTGGAGGTCGGATCCGTCGGCGCGCCGCCCGCGTCGCACGAGGTGAAGGTCCAGTCCGTCGGCTCTGCCTCGAAGTTCATGGTCAACTCGCCCACGGTGAAGGGCTTGCAGCACTCCGGGGTGTCCTTCGGCGTGTTGACGCAGAGGAAGTCATCCGAGCACGACGCGATGGAGCAGGCGTCCGCCGCCGTGCAGTTGCCGCCGTACACGCACTGGATGGCCGCCGCGGGCTTGCAGGTGGTCTTGAAGCTGATGTTGTCGACGAAGGGCCCCGCGAACGCGTCCTTGGCTCCGTCGCCCTCGAAGGCGAAGACGAGCTGCACGGTCTTGTTGCGGTAAGCGTCGAGATCTACGCGGGTCTTTACCCAGGTTCCGTGCGTGGTGTTGAACAGATAGTCGCTCACCCACTCCTTCGTCGCGGCCTTGATGTTTCCGTCCACCGCGACGCTGACCTTCAGCTGGTCGATGATGAAGATCGGCAGGAACTCCTCGGGATCGTTGAAGTCCCACTCGGTCGCCAGCTTGAACCAGAACTCGGCGTAGGGGCGACCGCCGGTGTAGGGCGGCACAGTGATCGGCTTCGAGATCAGGCGTCCCTTGGACTTGCCGCCCGCGGGGTTCTGGTAGTAGCCCGTCGTCGGGTTCGAGAAGGTGAAGCTGTGCGTGCTCGCCTGGCCCTCGGTCTCCGCGACATGCCACGTGACCGGCGCGCTGTCGGTCTCGACGACGAAGCCGTCCTTGCCCGACTCGAAGCCCGCAGTGTAGCCGCCGACCCACGGGCCCTCGCAGCAGGCCGGGGCCTTCGGGTCGTACGCGTACTCGCACGCGCCGTCGACACACGCCTGGGTGGTGCAGTCGTTGTTGTCGTTGCAGTCGGCGCTCGTGGCGCAGCAGAGCGGGTCGTCCTGCTCGTTGTTACAGGCGCCGAGCTCGCACCAGTCGGTGGTGCAGGCGTTGTCGTCGTTGCAGTTCGACGCGGTGATGCAGCTCCCTTCGCTGACGCACAGCGAGGTCACGGTCAGCTCGTCGATGCGGACGCCCTTCCCGATCTCGTTGGAGGCGTCGATGCTGTCGAACTTGAATCCGAGGCGGATGGACTTGCCGGCGAAGGCGCTCAGATCGATGCCAACCTGGGCCCAGCCGAAGTTCGTGCTGCCCTTCACGGCTTGGAAGGAGTCCCAGACCGTGACCGGCGTCTCGCCCGCGACCTCGACCATGACCGTCAGCTTGTCGAACTTGTCCTGGGGCGTCACGGCGCCGTCGTTCTCGGTCGAGAGCCACAGCCAGAACGAGGCCACCGGCGCGCGGTAGGGGTCGTCCTCGAGCTCGAAGCTGGGCGACCAAGCGGTGGCGAGCGCCGGCTTGTTCTCGTTGGAGATGTAGTTCTGGAGGATGGGGTCGCCGAAGAAGAGCGTGTAGACGCCGGCGTACGCCAAGACGTCGGTGACCACCCAGCTCACGTTGTCGGTCGGGAAGGGATCGACGATCTCCCAGTCAGCGATGTCGGCGTCCTCGAAGCCTTCGATGGCCACCTCGGGCGCGGTCGTGATGGCCGGGAAGCTCGAGGAGGGCAGGCAGCACTCGGGCTTCAGCGCGGCGCTGCAGATCCCCGCGTCGCAGCTGTAGGTCAGGCAGGGGTCGTTTCCACAGTCGCCAGGGGTGCCGCAGCTCGTGCACTCCTTGCCCTGGACCTTCGTCTGATAGCCGCAGACGCCGCCGGTGCCCACCGCGAACGGCGTGCACACATCGGCGGTGCAGCCCTGGCCGTCGTTGGGACACGCGGCCCCGTCGACCGTGCAGGCCTCGGCCGCGCAGCTCGCGCGGACCGACAGGCTGTCCACGTACGCGCCGTACCAGCGCTCGCCGCCGACCGCCGTGTTGTAGTTGTTGTCGGCGTCGCTGGTGAAGGTCAGCCGCAGCTTCACGGCCTTGCCGGCGTACTTCGACAGGCGCGCGACCTGGAACTTCCAGGCTCCGTTGGTCGTGTTCGCCTCACCAAAGGCCACGGCCGCCGTGCTCTTCCAGACCATCTCGGACCCGGTGTCGCTGTCGGCGATCAGCTTCAGGACGTCCGTGTCGAACACGACGGGGCCTTGGCCGAGATCCACCTCGAGCGCAGGCTCGGCGGCCATCTTGACCCAGAACCCGGCGATGGCGCCGGCCGCGGCGTCCAGATTGATCTCGGGCGTCTCCAGCTCGAGCGACAGGGCGGTCGACCCGTTCGCGAAGGGGTCGGTCGGGACGCACTTCGAGTCCATCGGGCCGTTGAAGTAGGTGTTGCAAGCCGGATCGCCGAAGTACGCCGCGTTCGGCGCGCTCACCGCAGCGGTCTTCTGCGCGCTGGCGGTCACCTTGTCGGTGACATTGCTGTCCTTCTGCTTGAGCGCCTGCAGGGTGCCGTCGTCGAAATCCTTCGAGGTGTAGACCTTGTTGATCTCGCAGACCGGGGCCGTCACGTCGCAGCCCTTGGCGGCACAGGCCGTGAGGCAGACGTCGGTCGTGTTGGGGTTGCCGTCGTCGCACTCGCTGCTGACCTCGCAGCACTCTTCCTTCGTCACGACAGCGCACTTGTTGTTGGTGCCGCACTTGCCGACTTCGCAGCAGCCATCGCCCAAGGCGCCGCAGTCCGCGTCGCTGGCGCAGCAATCGGTCTTCTTGGTGACGGTGCACTTGTTGTTCACGCACTCGTTGATGTCGCACGCGCCGCCGGTGCCGGTGCAATCGGCCGCGGTCTCGCAGCAGTTCGGCTTCTCATCGGCCACGCAGACGCCGTCGGAGCAGCCGGGGATCTGGCAGGCGCCAAGCTCCAACTCGGTGCAGTCCGAGGCCTTGGTGCAGCACCCGTTCGGGCTCTTGCAGCAGTCGGCGATCTCCTTGGGCTCGCAGCGATTGCTGACGCAGGCCGCCTCCTCACAGGTGCCCAGGGCGATGCCCGCGCAGTCCGCTACCGCCTCGCAGCAGTTCGGGATCGCGCCCGCGACGCACTTCGAGTCGACGCAGGTCGCCTCCTGGCACGTACCGAGCGTAAGCCCCGTACAATCGGAGGCCTGCGTGCACTCCCCCGCGACGTCGCCGTCGCCGGACACATCGCCAGTGCTCGTGTCGGCGTCGGGTTTCACGATGTCAGGGAAGCCCGATTTCGTCCCATCGCCGCCGCAAGCTGCGAATCCAAGGACGGCTACGAGCGCGACACACGCGAGGGCGGTTTGCCTCATCGTCATTCACTCCGGATAAGCGAGCCGGGGTGCGCCGGCTCGTGGGGGCTTGGTCCGCCTCCGGGGGCGCGTGTCGGTGATGGTCCGCGAATCCCACCAAAGTGGGGCTCGAGAACCACCGTCCGAATCACTCGTTGTCCACCGGAAGCGCGTCGGGTTTGCGTTTCGCTCCGGACACATTAGAAGGGTCCTCGGCATGAATCAACCCGAGCGGAGCCGACAGACGCCCTCGCTCGATACCGAGCACCGGTCCGGGCGCGGCATCTGGAGCCGGGACGGGGCTGCGCCGCGCGCGGGGAGGGGCCAACTTGCTTTCGATCGACGACCGCATCGCTGTGGTGGGCGGGCATATCGAGCGCCGCGTGGGTCCCTTGTGCTTCGTGCTCGCCCCAGACGGCCAGATGCACAGCTTCGATAATGCGACCGCCGTGGAGATCTGGGATCTCCTCGCCGCGGCCAGCGACACGGGCACGACGGTCCGCGAGCTTGCGGCGGCGTTGAGCGAGCGCTTTGAGGTTGACCCCGAGACGGCGGTCGCGGACGTGCAGCCTGTCGTGCAGGCGCTTCTCTCGCATTGCGTTGTGCAGCGCGTCGGTTAGGGTAGGATTCGACGTGGCGGCTCAAGTTCCGGCGGAGCCGACACGTTCTGTGAACAACGGCTGCGTGCGCCCGGCATGTCCCCCATGGGATTGTTGCGACGAACCCAGCCTCCAGGCCCGAATTCCGTTCCTGGTGATCGACTGCGCGATCCCGTGGCAACAGAGATGACCGTGACAGGTGACGAACCGACCCGACGAGGTGCTGCCTCGGGTCCGGGGGCGGCGACGCGAGTGTCGCCCCGCGGTGCCCGCGCGTCCTCGTGCGCCCCCCAGGCGCAGGTTCGCCCTGCCGGTGCTCGCCGCACCCTATTCCCCGGCCTTAAAGGTGGTGATTCGTGATGAAGCGTTTTGTGATCAGCGTCGCGACGGTGGCGCTAGTCGCACTCGGTTCGGGTTGCGGCGGCTGCGACTCGAAGAACAACGGCACGGACACCGACATCGTCGCTGATGTGGATGCGGTTGGAGACGTCGACGCGACGGGCGACACCGACGCTTCGCCTGACACGGACGTCAGCCCCGATGGGGACGCCGGGCCGGACGGGGACGTGACTCCCGATGGGGACGTGACGCCCGATGGGGACGTGACGCCCGATGGCGACGTGACTCCCGACGGGGACGTGACGCCCGACGGCGACGTGGCTCCCGATGGGGACGTGACGCCTGACGGCGACGTGACGCCCGACGGCGACGTGACTCCTGACGGTGACGTGAGCCCCGATGGCGACGTCGACTGCACCGGCCCCCACACGCTGAGCTTCTGGTTCGACGGCAGCGAGTCCATGATCGGGCTCGGCGAGACCGCCGTAACGCTGTACCCGGAGCACGAGGCGGACGCCGATCTGGCGAGCGAGGGCTTTCAGCTCACGGTCGTGGTCAACACGGAGTGCGTGCCGGATGGCACCGCCGTCTCCGTCAAAGTTGGGGACGCGGAGCCGATCAGCTCGACGGTGAGCGCCGCTGGCAGTGCCGGTTCGGTGAGCTTTGCGGGCGTGACCTTCCCGGCCGCGGCCGAACCGGGCTACGCCGTGACGGTCACTGTGGCGGACCCTGCGGGCGAGCTCGTCGAAGCGAAGACCGTGGTCGCTGACCTCGAGCCCTGCGATATCGCCGTGGCCGTCGGGACCCCCGAGGAGCTTTGCATCTCTGAGGACGCCGACGCCGAGGCGGCCGGTCTCCAGATCGAGGTCGTGGTCACCAACACCGACGGCCGCTGTGACCGCGCGACCCTGGTCGCCACCGTGGGTGGAGCTGAGGGCGAGCTTGAAGAGCTGGCTCTCGCGGGCGGCGAGGCGAGCTTCTTCGTCACCGTCAGCGACAACGAGGACCCCACCGAGGTGGACATCGCGCTGGTCGCGCAGGTCTTGCACCCCGTGTCGTCGGGGCTGACGGGCAGCGCGAGCGCTTCCACGCGCTTCGATCAGATCGCGCCCAGCCTCGAGATCCAGTCGCCTGACCCGGCGATGGGCCCGATCACCATGGCCGCTGACGAGAACAGCGACCCCAGCGACGGCTTGCAGATCACGGTCTCCGGCCTCGTGTCCGGCACGGGCGGCGACGGCACCGAGACCCTCGAGCTCTTCGCGGACGGCGCCTCCTTGGCCACCACCAGCCCGGTCGGCGGCGCGTACTCGTTCGAGGGAGTCACCGTGAGCGGCGACGGGCCCGTCGAGCTCTCCGTGAAGGTGTCCGACGCTTGCGGAATCGAGGCCTCGGCCGCCGTGACCGTGGACATCTTCGCGTCGGTCCCCGGGCTGACCATCCAGTCCCCCACGGACGGCACCACCCTGAAGGCGGTGGCCGACGAGGTCCCCGGCACCACGGATGTCTTCGACGGCACCTTCCAGGTCGCCGCTTCCGACGCCATGGACGGCTCGACCATCACGGTCGAGTGCCGCCCCGCGGGCTCGGCCGGTGTGTTCGAGCCCGTCGGCTCGGTCACCGTGGAGGGCGCCTCTCTGCCGGCTGGTGGCGTGTTCGCCATCGCCGTGACCCTGCCCATCGCGACCCTGACCCACGACGCGGAGTGCCGCGCCGGAATCGACGGCCCCAACCCGGTCAATTCTGCGCTGGTGACCGTGGTCATCGGCGTTCCCGGGCCTTCAATGGTCCTGACCGCGCCCGTGGCGAACGCGAAGCTCACCTCGGCCGTCGTCACCCTGAGCGGCACGGCGACTGGCCTCGATGGGCAAGACGTCACCGTCAGCGTCCTCCCCGCCGCGGGTGGCGCCGCCGTCTGCACGGCGACGGGCTCTGGAATCGCGGCTGGCGTGGTCTCGGTGACCCTGGACCTCGACGCGGCGTGCGGCGGTCTGGCCGACGGCGCTTGGTTCCTGCAGGTCGACGCCGTCGACGTGTACGGCAACGCGCTGTCGGACCTGGCCGGCCAGCCGACCGTCAGCGTGCGCCTCGATCGGACCGCTCCCGCGCTGGTTCGCCTCGCGCCCGCCGACCTGCTTGACCCGGCCAACGTCCCCGAGCACGCGGACGTCGCGGCCGATGCGCAGAACCCTGGCTACCAGACCGATTTCGAGTACGAGCTTGGCGGCGAGACCGACGCCTCGGGCGCCCAGGTCTGCCTCACGGTCAACGGCGATTCGCTGGGCTGTAAGGCCGTGGATCCCTTGACCTTCAAGGTCATCTGGAAGCGCGTCACCCTGAGCTCTGGGACCAACGACGTCGTGGCTGTCGGCACCGACGCGTTCGGCAACGCGACCACGCTGACCCAGGTCGTCGAGCTGCTGCTCAACGCGCCGGTGGTGAAGATCACGACGCCCACGGGCAACGTCGTGACCACCAAGGCGACCCTCGACGTCAAGGTGCGCGTCACCGACCCCGCGACGGGCCTGCCCCTGACCGGCGCGACCGTCAGCCTGCAGGTCGACAGCGCGATGAGCCCCATCGCGCCGATCGCCCACGGTGACGGCACCTACACCTTCGCCGCGGTGCCCTTGATCGCCGACACGCCGGTTCAGATTCAGGCGGTCGCGGTCTTCTCCGGGGCCGAGGGCGCCAGCGGCATCCGCATGGTGACCTACAAGACCACGAAGCCCACGGTCGCGATCAGCGGCCTCACAGAGGGGCAGGTGCTGACGCTAGCGAGCACGGAATGTCTTGGAACGGCGGCTAATTGCACGCTTGCAGTCAAGCTTGACACCACGAACGCCGAAGACGGCAGCACCGCCACCCTGGGCGTCGATTGCATCGCCACCTCGGGCGACAAGACCTACACCCAGCCGGTCAGCGGCGACGCGGCCACCATCCCGAGCGTCGTCCTGATCCACGGCGGCACCTGCACCCTGACCCCGAAGGTCCTCGATCTGGCGGGCCAGCTCGTGACCGGCACGGCCGTCAGCGTCAAGGTCGACCGCGTGGCGCCGAAGCTGCTCGCCTTCATCAACCCGGTCGGCGACAAGCTCCTGTTCAACCAGGACGCCAACGCCAACGCGGCCGACGGCATGCAGCACCCGCTCAACGTCCGCGTCACCGGCGTGGAGGCGGGCCAGGTGGTCTCCGTCACGCTGACCTGGACCGACCCGGTGCTCGGCGCGCAGAGCCTCGGGCCGCTGCTCCACACCGTCACGTCGAACGTGGCCGACGGCACGCCGTACGTCGCGCCCTTCTCGGACCCGCCGGGTTCGGGCACGGTCACCTACCCCGAGGGGACGATCACGCTGACCGCGACCGTGACTGACGCGGCGGGCAACGCCGCCCAGCTCGCGAAGACCGTCCTCGTCGAGAGCTTCGCGCCCTCGATTCGCATCGTCTTCCCCGTCTACCTGGGCGGGATCTCCTGTGGGCCCAGCACGGCGTGCCCGGGCGGCTCCTGCTTCGAGGGGAGCTGCTGGACGCAGTGGGGTATCGCCGAGACCAAGCAGGTCCGCGTCACGGTCGGCGGCCTGGTCACCGAGACCGACAACGTGCGCGTCTGCAGCAACCACGCGTCGCTGGCGGGTGGGACGGCTTGCACGACCGCCGGCTTCTTCGAGGTCGTGAAGATCAGCGTGGACGGCGACGACGCGATCGTCCCGCTGGGCGGGCAGCTGCCGTCGGGCTACCAGACCCTGGTCGCCGAGGCGCAGGCCGAGGTCGGCGGCGTCTGGACGAAGAGCATGGACGAGGTCAGCGCGTTCGACCGGTTCCGCCGCGTGTTCGTGGACGAGATCGCGCCGACGGTGAGCAGCCTGCAGATCACCTCGGACACCTTGGCGCCCCTGGGCACTCTGAACATCGCCGAGCAGTTCGCGCCGGGCCGCACCTACCGCGTGCGCGTCGCGACCTCCGAAGAGGCGACCGTCGAGGTCTACGTCAACACCGTGCTGCGCGGGACGGCCACCACCTCCGGCGGCGTGGCCGTGCTCTCGGTCGCCTTCGACGAGGGCGCCAACACCGTCTACGCGGTGGCCCGCGACGGCGCCGCGAACAAGAGCGCGCTGCCCCCTGCGTCACCGTCTCTGAGCGTGACGGTGGACACCAAGGTGCCCTCGCTGGTCTTCACCAACCCCACGAAGTCCCCGGTGTTGGCCGTGGATCCGCTGGACGTGACGCTCGAGAGCGACACGCCGGGCGCGGTCGTCGCGCTCTTTGACGGCGTCACGGAGGTCGGAACCGAGACCGTCACTGGCGGGACCGTGACCTTCGCGCACTCGATCTACGGCGCGCTGTCCGAGGGGCCGCACGTCCTCTCGGCGACCGTGACCTCACCGGCCGGCAACTTCAACAGCGTCGAGACCACGCCTCCGACGGTCATGGTGGACACCGTGCCGCCGACGGCCGTGATCATCGCGCCGACGAACGGGACCACGCTGACCGAGGCGGGCGATGCGTCGGCTTCCACCGCGGGCTTCCAGCTAAACGTCGACTTCTCGACGGCCGCGGGGGCGACGAAGTGGGAGATCTGGGGCGCCGCGGGTTGCGACGCTTCGTATCAGGGCTGCAGCGCCGCCACCTTCTTGAAGGGAGGCGACGTCACCAACCCGGGCGCGGCCGAGCCGACCGCCCAGGTCACGGTCACCATCCCGACCGCGGTCTCGAACCAGCGCATCATCGTCCGCGTCCGCGATGCGGCCGGGAACACGCAAGACCAGAGCGTGGGCGTCACCTTCGAGGTCACCGACTGCTTGGTGAATCTCATCGGCCTGCCCGACGGCTCCTGGTTCAACGGCAGCCTCTGCGCCAACGGGGTCTCGTGCGCCAGCGCTACCCTCGCGGTTCAGGGTGAGTTCATCGGCCCGTGCGGCGCGGTCAGCGAGCTTCGCCTGCTCAACGGCGCCGCCCAGCTCGACAGCGTGGCGCCCACCGGCTCCGGCGCAGAGTTCACGTTGACGCTGAACGACGGCGCGACGCTGGATCTCGAGCTGAAGGCGTTCGCCGGCGCCGTCGAGGTCGGGTCGACCGGCCTCGTCTCCCGCACGGTCGACTTCACGCCTCCCGCGGTCAGCCTCGTCGCCACGAGCGTGGTCGGCTTCGTGACCCCCGCCAGCGGCGCGACCGTGACCTACAACGCCAGCCTCGACGCCTCGGTCTCGGCCGGATTCCAGGGCCACATCGCCCTGGAGATCGACGACACCAACGCCGCGGACGGGACCGTCGAGTCCGTCGTCGCCACCGTGGGCGCGACCGACACGGCGCTCAGCCCGACCAACGCCACCTTGCCGCTGACCCTGGCTGGCGCGTCGCCGGTGACCCTCGACCTGCGAAACCTCAGCTACGAGGACCAGGCGACCTCGGTGGTCACCGTCACCGTCCTGGACGCAGCTGGAAACCCGGGCAAGGCCAGCTTCACGGCCAGCGTCGACATCGTCGCCCCGGCGGCCATCGTCCTCAACGACATCGACCCCACCGGCGTGGACGCGCGTCTGCCCGCCGTCCCGCTGTCGTGGAACGCCGTGGCCGACAACGGCGCCACCGGCGTCGCGGCGGCGGCTTACGACATTCGCTACAGCCGCGCCCCGATCCTCACCGAGGACCAGTTCGACGAGGCGTGCCACGTGTCGGCCCTGGTCAACTCGGCGGCGTTCCCGACGCCCGCGGCACCCGGCGCTGCGGAGACCTACGTCGTCGAGGGGCCCGACCCCCGTCCGCGCGACGTCGCCGAGAACGGCAAACCCTGCAAGTTCAACGCTGAGGTCGACGGTCCGGAGATCTGGTTCGCGGCGCGCGTGCAGGACGCCGCGGGCAACTGGTCCCTCTTGGATACGACCACGCCCTCGGTCTCGACAGGGGCCATCGGCCTCGAGATCGCTCGCGTGACCTTCAGCGCCGCGTTCAAGGCCCTACCCGGCATGTCGCTGGCCAACTTCCTCACCACCGGCGTCGCGGTCATCGGCGACGTCGACGGCGACGGCAGCCGCGAGGTCGCGGTCGGCTCCAACGTGGCGAACGCGGTCTGCATCATCTACGGCGGGGCCATCCCCGACTCGCTGACGATCGACACGCTCAATGGCGCGACCCACACCTGCGTCACCGGCGCCGGACTGACGGTCCCGGCCGGCTTGGGCACCGTGTCGCAGCTTGGCACCATGATCAACCGCATCGGCGACGTGAACGGCGACGGGCTCGCGGACTTCGGCGTCACCGGCCGGATCGGCAGCCCCGTGCAGGGCTTCATGGCGATCTTCCTCGGCCGCCAGGACCTCGGGCCGAACCTGAGCAAGCCCAACATCTTCATCACTGGCGCCGATCCCGACGGCAACGTGCCCTACGGCGCGGCGTGCAGCGCCGGCAACTTCGACGGCGACTTCAACGGTCCCAACCCGATCTTCGACATCGCGATGGGCGAGCCGTCGACCGCGAAGAACCGCATCCACATCATCCGCGGCGACGCGACGTGGACCGGGGAGGGCGCGACGCCCACGGACCTGCTGATCAACCTGGACACGCCGGCGCACTTCGCCGCCCGCGTCGGGCTGACCATCACCGCGCCCTCGACGCTGCCGCGCTTCGCCTCACGCTGCCAGCGCGCCGGCAATCTGCTGCCGACGCCCGGTGGCGGGGCCGCCATCACCAACGATCTGCTGGTCGCCCAGACCGGCAACGACGACGGCCGCCTCTTCGTCATCCCGGGTCGCGTGTTGCCCGCCTCGCCGTTGACCGAGAGCCTCACGGATCTCGCCGGCGTCAAGACCGACGAGGACAACCGCTCGGTGCGCCTGCGCCAGGACGCGGGAGTCACCGCCGGCAACGGCTTCGCGACGGCGTTCGAGGGCCTCGAGGACCTCACCGGTGACGGCCTGGCCGACGTCCTCGTCGGCATGACGACCAACACCAAGGGCCGCGAGATCTACGTGTTCGACGGCGCCACCATCCCGACGAAGGTCGGCCTGGACTTCCGCGTCAACGGCGCGGTGCAGGTCGGTCAGTCGTGGGTCGGCACCGGCGGCTACGCGCTGGAAGTGGACATCGCGGGCGGCTTCCGCGGCGTCGCGGCCATCGGCGACTTCGACGGCTTCGAGGTCGACGGCGTGGGCGGCCCGCTGCCGACGTCGGACATCATCTACGGCCTCGGCGGTCAGCCCTTCAACACGAGCGCCGAGCTGCGGATGAACCAAGAGACGGCGACAGGCAGCGTGGAGCTCGGGCTCTACCCCTACCGCGACGCTTTGCTGGTCAATCCCTTCGTGGAGCCCGCGCTCTTCACCTTCGGACCGTCCTTCGATGGTGGGTTTGACCTCACCGGCGACGGGCGCCCCGACATCGTGGTGGGCAGCGGTATCGCGGATGTGTATTTGATCAAGTGACGCATCTGTGGCAACCCAAAGGCGGCCCGGCACGAACGTGTTCGGGTCGCCACATGCGAGGTACACGTTGAGCGAGCAGATGACCGGACACCACGCAAGCGAGCCGGCTTCGGACCAGCCCGCCGTCCGCGCGGGCCGGCGTCCGTACGAGCCACCGCAAGTCACGAGCGGCCCGGCCTTCGAGAAGGTCGTGCTCTTCAGCGGGTGCCCTGAGGGGATCTTCTCCTGCGGCGCGTCGGACCCGAACTGCGGTCCGTGAACCGGGCGGTCCGCATGGGTCCATGCCTCTTCCGGCTGCATGGAACCGAGCGGCTGCCTCAAGCGGCGTGGACACGCTTCGTGGAGGGCTACTCGCCCCCCGAGGGCCCGCACGCGCGCGTCGTCGACGTCCGCTTCGGCGACGAACTGGACGACGCGCCAGGGCTTGACGAGGGCATCGACCTCCGCCCAACAGGGGAGGGCGGCTTGGAGCACGCCGGCCCCGTCTGGTCGCTGGCCGTGACCGGGCTCGGCGCAGGCGAATCCGTAGTCGCCGACGTGCGGTTTCGCTCGGCCGTCGCCGCCCGCGGAGTGCACGTCGAGGCGCTGGTGATGCTCTTCCGCGCGTTGACGGCCACCGTCGCCGTGCTGGACGGCGGGCTGCTGGTCCACGGCTCGGCCTTCGTTCCCGAAGGCGGCAGAGGCGCCCTCGTCGCGGTCGGGCCCAGTGGGCACGGCAAGTCGACGATGCTCTCGAGGCTGCCGCTGGCGCTGGCGCTGGCCGACGACACCGTGCTGCTCCAACGCGACGCGCCCGGCGTCTGGCAGGTCTACGGCACCCCCTTCGCCGGCAAAGAGCGCCTGCCTCGCGTCGGCGGCCCTGTCCGCCTGCAGCGGGTGCTCGCGCTGACCCCCCACGCGCCCCGCCTCGCGCTTGAAGCCCTCGATCCCGGCGCCGCTTTTCGCGAGCTGGTGACTCGCTCTTTCTGGTTCGTCCGCGAGGGTGAGCTCGCCGGCCGCCTGATGGCCTTGGTCCACGCGCTCGCCGCCGAGGTGCCTGTCCATCGGCTCGCCTCGTCTCTCCACCACGACATCGCGCCGCTCTTCACCAGCGCCGCGCCTGCGACTCAGGAGGCCCCGTGCTCGGCGGCCTGAGTCCCAAGGTGCGAAACGCCTACGCCCGCGCTGGCATGCTCTGGGAGGTCCACCTCGATCTCCTCTACCAGTGCGACCTGGACTGCGAGCACTGCTACCTCGACGACAAGTCCACCCGCGTGCTGCCGACCTCGTTCTGGCGCGGCGTGATCGACCAGATGGCCGACATGCAGGTCTTCACGATCCACATGTCCGGCGGCGAGCTGTTCCTACGCCCCGACGCCTTCGAGCTCATCGCCCACGCCAGGGCCCGCGGCCTCTACGTCCACGTGAAGACCCACGGCGGGCGCCTCGACGACGCCGGCGCTCAGCGCCTGGTCGCCCTCGGCGTCTCCAGCGTCCAGATCAGCTACTACTCTCACCGCCCCGACGTCCACGACACCATCACCCGGCGCCCGGGCAGCCACGTCGCCACCCTCGCGACCCTCACCGCGCTCGCCCGCGCCGGCGCCAACGTCATCGCGGCCTGCGTGGCCATGGACCGCAACCAGGCCGACCTCGCGGCGACCCAGGCTCAGATGCACGCCCTGGGCATCGCCTTTCGCGTCGGCGGCACCGTCCGCGTCGCCCAGAGCGGCGCCGACTTCCCGCGCGGCACCGCGCCGTCCGCCGAGGCCCTCGTCGACATCGCGGCCTTCCGCGACGGCCCCCTGGACCCCTGCGCCCCCGAATCAGACAGCGCAGAGCAGGGCGATCGCACGATCTGCGGCGCCGGCCATCTCTCGCTCTACGTCGACCCCGAGGGCCAGGTCACCCCCTGCGTCACCTGGCCGCAGCCCATCGGCGATCTCACCCGCGGCGAGACCCTGGCCGAGATCTGGCAGCGTTCGCCGGCCCTCGCGCGCATCCGGGCGCTGCGCCAGCGGGACCTCGCGACGTGCATGACCTGCGAACATCGGGCGATCTGCGACATCTGCCCAGGGCAGGGCTGGCTTGAGACGGGCGACCCTCAGACGCCCGCCCGCGCCGTGTGCGAGTCCACCTTCGCGAAAGCCCGCGCTCGCGCGCGCCACGCCGGCCTGCCCGAGCCGACCCCGCCGCCGCCGCTGCGAGGCGCGCGCTTCCGAATCCTCTCCGCCGTCGAGGCCGAAGCTGCCCGCACCGCCACCATCGCCAGCCCGCCCGCGCTCCCCTGACGACGCCGCCGCGGCCCCGCGGGTTCGCCTTGAGATGGCCCGCGAGCACCTGGCCAAGGGTCGCTCGCTGCCGCTGCAGACCGTCGGTCTGAGCATGTGGCCGCTCTTGCGCCCCGCGTCCTGGGTGACGGTGCGGCCCTGCGATCCCTCTGACGTGCGCCCAGGGGACGTCGTGCTGCTCGCCACGGCCACCGAGCCGGTGCTCCACCGCGTGATCGCGGCCCGCGCCGACGCGGTGCTGACCAAGGGCGACGCGGTGCGCCACGCCGACGGGTGGGTCTCACGCGGCGCGGTCATCGGCCGCCTGGACCGCCGCCCCTGGGACCCGATGGCCGCCCGCGTGTCGCCCCACGCCGCCCGACCGCTCGCCATCGCGTTTCGCCTGTGGCGGACGATATTTGACCGGCTCCGGGGCGCCTCCTAGCATCGCTCGACGGATCCCGGAGGCGTGCCAGTGGTGAGCAACGAGTTGAACGCACGATGGGCTCCCGGTGCAGCGTGGCTGGCGCTCGCCCTGATGCTCCCATCGTCAGCAGCCGGATGCGCACGGCACCAAGATCTGGCCGCCCGCGAGATGGAGCTTTTGCGCCGAGAAGTCGCGCTTTTGCGGGCCGAGCGTGCGCGCGAAGCCGCGTCGGACCCCGGCGTCGCGACGATTCGGCGATCCGGCCCGGCCGCCGGCGCCACCCCCGCCGGTCCCCCTCCCGCCGCTCGCCTGCCCGACCTGGGCGCCCCGCCGCCGCTGCCCGTGGTGAAGCTCGACCCGACCCGCGATCCCTTCGCCGGCGGCAAGGAGCCCACCATCCGCATCGGCAAGGGCGGCCGCGTCGCCCCACCCGCGGCGACCAAGCCCAGCGACGCGCCGCTCGAGTACGACCACATCGACGAGTACGGAAACCTCGTGGATCGCGAGGGCCGCATCGTCTACAAGGCCGGCGCGTCGAGCCCGACCATCGACACGGACGTCGACGGCGACGCCGGCTACGACGACCCGCACGAGTCGCCCCGGGCGCGCATCGACCGCGCCATGGAGGTCCCGCGGGTCTACGATCCCAAGACGAAGACCACCGTGCCGAAGAAGGGCGTGCAGGCGCTGGACGGCGGCCCGCCGCTGGATGGCGGATCCCCGACCCCGCAGCAGCTGCGGCAGATCGTGCTCGGCGACCCGCAGCTGTCGACCGACCGCCACCGCAACATCATGATCGACGAGTCGCCACGCGAGTACGACGACGCGCCGATTCAGGTCCGCCCGACGCCCCAAGCGCCGCCGCCCGCACCGGTCGCGCGGCCCATGCCCCTCGACCTCGAGCACGCGCCGCCGAGCGCGCCCGCGCCGGTGCGCAGCGCGCCGTCCGACGACGATGAGCCGCCGGTCCGCGTCAGCCCCTCAGCTTCGGGCCCCGCGGCCGACGACGCCCCGGTCGTGGTGCGCCCCGCGGTCGCAGCACCCCCGGTGGAGCAGCCGGTGACGGTGGGCGACCCCGAGGCGGCCGCAGCGGCGCCCCCCACGACCTTCAAGGCCCCCGAGCGCGCCCCCGGCCCGCAGCAGCCCACCACCCAGCGCCACTATCGCGGGAAGGCCGAGCGCCAGGTTCAGGCGCTCTACGAGGCGGGGATCGCGCACCTCGAGGTCCGCGATCTCGACGCCGCGGCCGCCGACTTCAAGAAGCTGCTCAAGCGCCACTCCGACCACGACCTGGCCGACAACGCCCTGTACTGGCTCGCGGAGACCGCCTACTCGGCCGGAAACTGGGCGCAGGCGAACGTCTGGTTTCAGGACGTGATTCTGCGCTACCCCGAAGGCAACAAGATGCCTGACTCGATGCTGAAGTCTGCGCTCTGTTACGCGCGGCTCGGTGACACGTCCTATGCCGTGCAGATGCTTACCGAAGTCGAGGCGCTTTTTGCGTCGGCGCCGGTTGCGGAAGTCGCGCGACAGAGGCGACTGCTCCTCTCCGAGGGGGACGACGGATGAAGAACGCGACGGTAAGACAGGCTCGAATCCAGACCACGCTGGTGAGCGTGTTGGTCGGCACGGCGCTGCTGGCGACCACGGCCCCGTGCGCGCTGGCGTACGACCGCGACGCGCCCAGCATCGTCACCAAGAACCCCACCGTCGGCGCCCGCGGGCTCTACGTGGTTCAGGACGGCGACACGCTGTGGGACCTCAGCGAGGTCTTCTTGGGCCTGCCGTGGAACTGGCCCAGCCTCTGGTCCTACAACCCGCAGGTGACCAACCCGCACTGGATTTACCCAGGCGACGCCTTGCAGATTCGGGCGCCGCAGCCGCTGTCGCAGACGACCATCGTCTGGAGCGACACGGTCCACAAGACCGACAAGACCGACCTGCAGATCCTGGCGCGCTACGTCGGCTACCTGCCCGACCGCGCGTTCGAGTCGTCGGGTCAGATCAAGCACAGCCGGGAGAGCGTCACGAACTTCGGGCAGTACCACGAGGTCTACTTGGAGTTCGGCAAGGACATGCGCGTGCGCCGCGGCGACCGCTTCACGATCTACCGCGACCTCGGCAAGGTGAAGCACCCGATCACCAAGGACGTCATCGGCCGCCGCATCAAGCACCTCGGCGTCGCCAAGGTGTTGGACGCCGACTCGCACTTCGTCAAGGCGCTGATTCTCCAGTCCTACGAAGAGATTCAGCGTGGCGACCTCATCACCAGCATCTTCCCGCACAGCTGGATCGTCGCGCCGGAAGTCGGCGAGGAAGAGGTCCTTGCGACGCTGGCGGACATCGATGACCCGGTTAAGTTCGCGGGGCAGTACCAGTACGTTTACATCGACAAGGGCCGAAACGAGGGCGTCCGACGCGGCAACCGCTTCATCGTGGAGCGACGCGGCGACGGCACCTGGTACGACGGCCCGCCGCGACGCACCAAGATGGACGACTTCCCCTGGGAGAACGTCGGCGAGGTCATGGTCGTCGAGGCCTTCGAGGAGACCAGCCTAGGCATCGTCAGCCGCTCGATCCGCGCGCTTGAGCGTGGTGACCGTCTGCACATGCCCAAGGGCTACTGAGGCAGCGTCAGCGGCGGCTACGGCCGCCGTGGGCGTCGTCGCGGCGGTTGGTCGCTTGTGCGACGCACGTGAAGTGCGCCTCCGCGCTCCCGCCCTTGCTCCTAGCCCACGACGACCTCGCTCGCCGCTGCCGCCGCCTCAGAAGGCTGTGGCGCTTGCGGTTGGCCTTTGGGGGGGGCTGCCGATCTCGGGCTGGCGACCTTCAGTCGTTGTACTGGTACTGCTCGGTGTACAAGCTGAAGGCGCGGAGGGAGGCGCGGAGATCGCTTCCTGGGGCCATGTAGAAGGCGTCCATGCCGCAGCGGCTCATGTGGAGGAGCTGATCGCGCAGGACGTCGCCGAAGGCCAAGAGGCGGCCGGTGTAGCCCCAGTGCTTTCGCAGGCGGCGGGCGTGGGAGTAGCAGCGGCCGTCGGCGAACTTCGGGAAGTGCAGGGCGATGACCGGCAGGTTCGCCAGGTGGGGGCGCAGCGGCTCGATGTCCGTGTCGCCCTCGATGATGGCGCCGACGCCCTTGAGGGGCTCGCCCGCTTCGTGGAGGCGCAGCCAGTCCTCGATGGGGATCGCCGTGTCGGGCGCCGCGACCCAGTCGCTGGGGAGGCCGGCGTAGAGGCACCAGCGCGCGTCGACGACCTCGCGGTCAAGGATCATGTGCTCAGACATATGCGGCCTCGCGGAAGGGCTCGACCCCGGTGCGCATGACGGTCTCGATGAAGCTCTCCGTGCCCGTGCGGGTCGCCGCGTAGGTCTCGAAGAGGCGCTCCATGATGTCGACGACGTCGTCGCCCGGCACAGCGGGCCCCAGGATGTCGGCGATCCGCGCAGGCAGACGCTCGTTCGTCCCCGCGTGCCCGCCGACGCTGATCTGGTAGAACTCCTCGCCGCGCTTGTTGATCCCGAGGATCCCGATGTGGCCCGTGTGATGGTGGCCGCAGGCGTTGATGCAGCCGCTCATGTTGATGTGGACCTTCCCCAGGTCGTAGAGCTCGTCGAGGTCGGCGAAGCGCTCGGTGACCAGCTTCGCGATGGGGATCGAGCTGGCGTTGGCCAAGCTGCAGTAGTCGAGGCCCGGGCAGCAGATCAGGTCGGCGACGGTGTCGATGTTCGGCTCGGCCAGGTCCAGCGCCTGGAGCGCGTCGTAGAGCGCCTCCAGCGAGCTGTTGGCCACGTCCTGGAAGCAGACGTTCTGGTTGTACGTCGCGACCGCTTGCCCGTGGTTGAAGCGGTCCATGATGTCCGCCATGCCGTAGAGCTGTGCCGTCGCCGCGTCGCCGGGCGGGCGCCCGGGGTACTTGAGGCTGGCGTACACGACGTTGTAGCCCGCGGCCTTGTGCGGCTTGACGTTCCACTGCATCCAGCGGTCGAAGGCCGGGTCGTTGGCGCGTCGTCGCTGGTGCGCGGTCACCTGGGCCTCGGCCGCGTCGTACTGGACCTGCTCGAAGTAGGCCCGCACCTCCGCGAGCCGCGCCGGGTCGATGCGCTGGTCGCGAATCGCCTCCCACTCCGCGTCCACGGCCTCTCGGAAGGCCTCGACCCCCATGTCGCCGACGAGGATCTTGATCCGCGCCTTGAACTTGTTGTCGCGCCGCCCGTGCAGGTTGTAAACCCGCAGAATCGCTTCGATGTAGCTGACGAGGTCCATCAGCGGGAGGAACTCGTGCACCACCATCGCGATGCGTGGGGTGCGCCCCATCCCGCCGCCAACCAGGATGCGCCAGCCGATCTCGCCGTTCTGCTCGACCGCCTGCACGCCGATGTCGTGGAACGCAGTCGCCGCGCGGTCATCCCGCGCTCCGGAGATCGCGATCTTGAACTTGCGCGGCAGGTACATGAACTCCGGGTGTAGCTCTTTATACTGGCGGACGATCTCGGCGAAGGGGCGCGGATCGATCAGCTCGTCCGGCGCCACGCCCGCGTAGGGGTCCGACGAGATGTTGCGCACGCAGTTGCCGCTGGTCTGGATGGCGTGCATCTCGACCTCGGCCAGGTGGGCGAGGATGTCCGGGACATCTTCGAGGCGCAGCCAGTTGAACTGGAGGTTTTGCCGCGTCGTGAAGTGGCCGAAGCCGCGGTCGTAGCGCTCCGCGATGTAGCCGAAGGTGCGCATCTGCGCGCTGCTGAGCAAGCCGTAGGGCACCGAGATGCGCAGCATGTACGCGTGGCGCTGGAGGTACAGGCCGTTCATCAGCCGCAGCGGGCGGAACTGGTCTTCCGACAGCTCGCCCGCGAGGCGACGCTGGACCTGATTGCGGAACTCGGCCACGCGCTCTCGAACGAAGCGCGCGTCCATGGTGTTATAGCGGTACACGTGTAGCTCTCCCCGACTGCTCAGCACGCCGCCGAGCGCTTTCGATTGTAGACCAAATTGGTCAACAAAAGGAAAGCCCTCGTTTGAGCGGCCCTTCAGCGTTGCGTGATTTCGCACAGTTCTCACGCAACGCAAGGTTTCGGGCGTCGCCCGCCTCGTCGACAGGGGGTCTCCGGCGTCGTCGAGTCCGCGCTGTGGGGGCCCGGGGTGAAATAGGCGCCGAGGGCCAACTGTTCCCACGTTTTTGACAAGGCAGCGTGCCCGCGGCTACATCACACTGCGCGCGACGCTCCATGGCTCTGCGTGCTGACGACGCAAAAGGATTCAGGCCCGTATGCCGACGGTGAACGCGATGTCGAGGAGCCTCCTGGTGGCCTGTCTGGCACTCCTGGCTCTCGCCGCGCCCGGATGCAAGTCCGCGATGATCGAGAACACGGAGATCCCGGACAACGAGAACACGCGGGCCATCTATGAGCGCGTGATGGAGTACCGGGTCGCCATGGAGGCGCGCGACGTGGACGCGATCCTCGCCATGGTGAGCCGCGACTACTACGAGAACGCCGGGACCACCGACCGCGACAGCGATGACTACGGCTATGACACGCTGCGTGACACGGTCCTGCCGAAGCTGCGGACGAACATCAAGGCGGTCCAGTACCGCGTGCTCATGCGGCGCATCGAGGTCGACAAGGACCACGCCACCGCTGATTTCGAGTACTTCTATCGGTTCAAGTTCGTCGAGGGTGGGCACGAGGCCTGGACCCAGAAGAACGACTTCAACCGCCTCGAGTTCGTGCGCGAAGCTGACCGATGGATGATCGTCGGCGGTCTGTAGTGCGCTTCGGCGCGCTCGTCGGGGTCGCGCTGACGGTCGGTGGAGTCTCGTGGGCCGCGGAGCCGCCTCCCGCCCCCGCGGCAGACGCTGCCTCGGCGCGCGCAGCGCTTCAGGCGTGGAGGCTCGGCGAGGCTGAGGCGATCCTTGGGCGCCTGCCGGACAGCGCCGACGCGACCGCCGTTCAGCTCCTCCGGGGTCGGCTGGAGTTTCAGCGCAGCCGCTACGACGCGGTGATCTCTCGGCTCTCGTCGGTCGTCGCCGCCCACCCGGAGGCGTTCGAGGCGCGGGTGCTGCTGGGCGAAGCGCTGCTCGCCCGCGGCGAGAAGGCACGCGCTGTCGACGTGTTGGACCCGATGGCGACCGAGTACACCGAGGGCCGCGTGACCGGCGCCCGGGACCTCATGTGGTTGGCCATGGGGCTGTGGCTGACGGACTATCCGAAGAACGCCAACCAGATATTCGCTGAGGCGCTGGGCAAGGACGCCCGCCTGCACGAGGCCCGCGTCGCTTGGGCGGACCTCTTCGTCGACAAGTACAACTTCAAGGACGCCGACCTGCTCTACTTGGAAGTGCTGAAGGCGGAGCCGACCCACACGAGCGCGCTGCTGGGGCGCGCGCGGATCGACATCCTCAGCGACCGCGACCTGGTCAGCGCTCGGGACAAGGCGACCAGCATCCTCGCCACGGCGCCAGAGCACGTCCCTGCCCACAACCTGCTGGCGTTGCTCGACTTGCACGGCGACGCGCCCGCCGAGGCGACGCGGCGCCTCACCGACGAGAGCCTGCGCATCGCGCCCGACGACCTCGACGCCATCGCGCTGCTGGGCGCGGCCGCGGCGCTCGCCGACGACTCCCGCGCCTTCGCCGCCGCCGAGAAGCGCGCCCTGGCCGTCAATCCACGAAACGCCCCCTTCTACACCACGGTCAGCGAGCACCTCTCGCGCGTCCACCGCTACGCCGAGGCGGCCGCGCTGGACCGCAAGGCCATCGCGCTCGACCCCGAGCACTACAAGGCCTACGCCAACCTCGGCATCGGGATGTCGCGGCTGGGCGACGACGCGCAGGCCAAGGTCTGGCTTGAGCAGGCCTTCTCGGGCGACCCGTATGACGTCCGCACCTTCAATATCCTGGACCAGTTCTACGACGGCCCCATCGCGAAATACCGCTGGGTCGACGTCGGGCCCATGCGCCTGCGCGTCCACGAGACCGAGCAAGCCGTGCTCTCGCGCTACGTCCCGGGCTTGATGACCGAGGCCTACACCCACCTGGCGAAGAAGTACGGTGTGCGCCCCGACCCGCCGGTTCACGTCGAGCTGTATCCAGACCCGCAGCTCTTCGCCGTGCGCTCGGTGGGCCTGCCGAATCTCGCCGCCCACGGCATCTGCTTCGGCCACGTGGTGACCGCGCGCTCGCCGACGCCCGGCGACTTCAACTGGGCCGAGGTGATCTGGCACGAGCTGAGCCACGTCTTCCACATCCACCTGTCCCGCAGCCGCGTGCCGCGTTGGTTCACCGAGGGGCTCGCCGTCTACGAGGCGACCGAGGGGCGCCCGGAGTGGCGCCGCGAGATGGACGACACGCTGCTGGCGTGGCGCCGCGCTGGCAGCCTGCGCGGCATCGCCGACTTCGACCTGGCCTTCACCCAGGCGCGCTCGCTGGATGCGATCGTGCTGGCCTACTACCACGCGTACCGGGTGGCCGAGTTCATCGACACGACGTTCGGGACCAAGCGCCTCAAGCGTATGCTCGAGCTGTGGGGCCAAAAGAAGAAGACGGATGCTGTCTTCTCGGAGGCTTTGGGCGTCCCCGACCTCGCCGAGTTCGACCGCCGCTTCCTGGCGTGGCTGGACGCAAAGCTGGCGCATCTCTCCGGCAGCTTCCGCCTCGACCCGGGCCTGAGCGCCGCGGACGCCGAGTCCCTCGAGGCCGCCGCCGCCGCCGCGCCCGATGACGCCGCAGCCCAGGCGAAGGCCGCGGTCGCGTGGTTCGGGCGGCAAGACGGCGCCCGCGCCGGGCAGCGGGCCGACGCGGCGCTCGAGATCGCGCCTGACCAACCCCAGGCGCTGCTGGTTCGGGCGTACCTGCGCGAGAAGAGCGGCGACGCCGACGCCGCGCGGAAGGGCGCCGAACGGCTCCTCGCCACAGGCCACGACGGGGTCGGGGTGCGCGCGCTGCTCGCCCGGTTGGCCGTCGGCGCCAAGGACCCGGCCGCCGCCGCGGCCCACCTCGAGCGCGCGGTGGCCATCGACCCGCAGGCCGGCGAACTGGTCTACAAGCTCATCGGCCTCTACGACACGCTCGGCCGCGCCGACGACGCGTGGCGCTGGCGGCGCCAGATGGCCACGCTGGATCAGGGGTCGATCGGCCTGGTGACCGCGCTGCTCGAAGGTGCTGAGGCGCACGGCGCGTCCCGTGACGACATCGACCGCTGGGGCGAGCTCGGCAACCACATCGCGCCCTTCGACCTCGCCCACCACCTCCGCTTTGCCCGCGCGCTCCGTCGGTTCGGCCAGACCCAGCGCGCCGCCTTCGAGGCCTCGACCGCGCTGATTCTCGACCCGGACAACGCGGAGGCGAAGGCCCTCGGCGGCACCGCGCCGCCGCCTCCTCCCTGAAGGTACGCCGCCTGCGCTTTCCGCTCGTGCGATTGCCAACGGGCCCGTGCTAGCCTCCGTCTGCCGATTCTGGAGGCCCACATGCTGCGCAAGTTCCTCGTCGTTTGGTCGCTCCTCGCCCTGCTCGCCCCCGCCGCCACGGCCTCAGCACCGAAGTTCGTCCGCGTCTCGTGGACCGACATCGACACCGCGCGCACCGCCGCCGTGACCTGGAACACCGACAGCCTGGCTGACCCCAGCACGATCGAGTACGGCACCACGAAGAGCTACGGCCAGACCGCCGAGGGCACGGCGTTCAAGGCCAACGGCAGCCTCGGGATCATCCACGAGGTCTCGCTGACGGGCTTGGAGCCTTCGACGACCTACCACTACCGCGTCGGTGGCGCCGGGGTGTGGAGCGCGCCTTCGACCTTCCGCACCGGGCCCAAGGACGGCTGCGAGCCCATGCGCTTCGTCGCACTCGGCGACAATCGCTCCGACGACGACAAGGGCGCCAGCCCGCACTGGAACCCCATCCTGAACGAGGCGCTCGCGAAGGAGCCGGCCTTCATCCTCAACACGGGCGACCTCGTCCGCGACGGCGCCAAGGACGCCCAGTGGCTGCACTTCCTCGAGGCCACCGGCGCCGGCGTCGCCCACACGCCGCTGATGCCGTCCATCGGCAACCACGACGACGACAAGGTCGAAGGCGACGCGGCGACCTACAACCAGATCTTCTCACTGCCGCGAAACGAGGACACCGGCTCTGAGGACTACTATTTCTTCATCCACGGCGACGCGATCTTCGCCGCCATCTCCTCGGTGACCTTCACCGGCGGCAGCACGAAGTTCGCCGAGCAGGCGGCGTGGCTGGACAAGGTGTTCACCGAGCACCCCAAGAAGTGGAAGTTCGTCTTCTTCCACTACCCGCCCTACACCGGCAGCATCGACTTCTTCGGGCTGGCCGAGCTGGCCCACCCGTCCAATGAGCAGGGCCAGAACGCCGCGCTGGTGCCGATCTTCGACAAGCACCACGTCGACATCGTCTTCAACGGCCACAACCACTTCTACCAGCGCTTCGAGCCCATGTGCTGCGGCGGCGCGTCCGACAACGGCAACCCCACGGGCGACCCGGAGACCGGGACCACCTACATCGTGACCGGCGGCGCGGGCGCGCTGACCTACGACCTCTCCATCCTCAACCTCGACCTGTGCCCCATCCTCAACCTCAAGAAGGGGGCGGTGGCCTGCAGCGGCCTGCACCACTTCGTGAGCGTGGACATCGACGGCCTGGACCTCGTCGGGCGCGTCTACAGCACGGCGAACCAGCTGCTCGGCGCCGACCCCAAGAACGTGAAGCTCATCGACGAGTTCGAGATACACAAGTCGGGTCCGGCGCCCAAATGCGACGCCCCGGTCGCCGATCCGGGGCCCGACGCGGGTGGGCCCGCGGACGCCGGCCCCACCGATGTCGCCGACACCACCAGCCCTGACGCGGGCGCCGAGGTCGTCGATTCGCCTGATACCATCGAGGAGATCGCCGATACCGCCGACGCAGCGCCGTCCGAGGTCGGCCCGACGGACACCGCCTCCGAGACGACGGTGGCGCCCGACACCACGCAGCCGACGCCCGACACGACGCCGACGGCCGACCTGCCCGCGCCCACCCCAGACCATGGCGGCACCATCCCCGGCACGGGCGACGCGGTCATCAGCACGCCCGACACGACGACGGGCGCCGAGACCAAGAGCGAGACCAGCAGCGGCTGCGCGGGTGGCGGCGGCCCCACCGATCCGTGGGCCGGACTGGCGCTGGGCCTGCTGGCCCTCGGCGCGAGCCTGCGGCGGCGTCGCGCGCTGGCCTGACGCTCGGCTAGAGCCCCTGAATCTTCGTCAGGATCTCGCGCATGATCTCCGACGTGCCGCCGCCGATGGTGATGAGGCGGGTGTCGCGCCACGCGCGGCTGATCTCGTACTCCGCCATGTAGCCCGCGCCGCCGTGCAGCTGCATGCAGCGGTCCGTGACCCGGCAGGCCAGCTCGCCGCCGATCAGCTTGGACATCGTGATCTCGCGGGTCGCGTTCTGACCGCGCACCAGCAGGTCGACGGCGCGGTAGCAAAGCTGGCGCGCCGCCTCGAGCTCGGCCTCGAGCTGGACGATCATGTGGCGCACGGTCTGAAAGCCGATGACGGGGCGACCGAAGGCCTTTCGGTCCTTCACGAACTGAATCGTCGCGTCGAGCACCCGCTGAGAGCCCGCGACCGACGAGAGCGCGCCGACCAGCCGTTCGCCCTGGAAGTTCTGCATCACGTAGTAAAAGCCTGCGTTCTCGCGGCCTAGCAGGTTCTTCGCCGGGACGCGGCAGTCTTCAAACGAGATCTCCGCTGTGTCCGAGCAGTGATTCCCAACCTTCTCGAGCTTGTTGGCGACGCGGAAACCCTTGGTGTCCGTGGGGAAGAGGATGAGGCTGATGCCCCCGTACCCCGTCGCCCCGGTCCGGACGGCCAGGGTGATGAAGTCGGCGCGGGTGCCGTTGGTGATGTAGGTCTTCGCGCCGTTGATGACGTAGTCGTCGCCGTCGCGCCGCGCGGTCGTGTTCAGCGAGGCGACGTCGGAGCCGCAGTCCGGTTCGGTGATGCCGAGGGCGGCGATGGCCTGGCCCTTGACCGCCGGCATGAGGAAGTTGCGCTTGTGGTAGTCGTCGCCGATCTCGTGGATGACCGGCGTCGCCATGTCGCTCTGAACCAGCAGGGCCATGGTCAGGCCGGCGAGGCCGCAGTTGACCATCTCCTCGGCGTAGCAGGTGGTGAACCACCAATCGAGGCCTTGGCCGCCGTACTCCTCGGAGACACGGATGCCGAGCAGCCCGAGATCTGCGGCTTGATTGAAGACCTCGCGGGGGAAGAGGCGCGCGTCTTCCCACGCGTCGGCGTGGGGCTTGAGGTCGCGGAGCGCCCACTCGCGGACGGTTCTGCGCAGCTGCTCGTGTTCGGGGCCGAATTGGGGGTAGCTGCGATAGCGAACGGCTTGCGACATCGGGGGCCTCCGGGGGTCGAACTCCGGGCACGATACTCTGCCGCCGGAGAGGGGGGCAAGGCGGCGCCGGCGGGCTCGCGCAGGTGCCCGGAACCCTTTGGAGGTTCGGGGTTTCCCACAAGTTTTCCACAGGGCAGGTCCTGAACGGACCTCACCCGTTGGGCGTGGAAGCATGCGGACCACCGAGACCAAGCGCCTCAAGCGCGCGCCGGGGTTTTCCACAGAGAGCTGTGGAGAACTCGACGCCTTGTACAGGCCCATGGAGCGGCGATGGGGGGCTTGTAGCGGACCCCGCCGGAGGGGGTCAAGGCTGCACGAGCCGAGGGGGCGGGAATTTTGACAAGTGTTGGAAACTACGGGGTTAACGCTGCAGGGCGCCAAACTTGGGCCGGAGCGTCACGATTTCGCGGGGTTGGGCGCCAGTTCGTGGAATTCGGCGGCGGCGTAGGGGCAGGGGAGGGCGCGACGGGGCGGCGGGCGCGATCGCGGCGGGGTGGGCGAAGGGCTGGCCGGCCGCAACGGCTGGGTCACGAGACTCGGCGCAGCGGGTGCCCCAAACGCTCAGGGGACCAGCCCCAAGCTCGCGCCCTCGCGTCCCGGCGGCGCCGTGATGGCGGCCAGCAGGCGCTCAAGGGAGAGCTGCGGGTTGATGTTCCGCCTGAGGATGCCGCGCTCCGTCTCGTCGACCAGCGCGATGCGGTGCAGCAGCGCCTCGGTGCCGAAGCGTTCGGCGAGCGGCCGGACGACGCTCTCGAGGAGGTGCGGATGAGAGAGCCCCATGGTCGCGGCCGCTGACTCGCGGACGAGCAGGGCGTCTCGGAAGACCCGACGCAGCACCTCAAAGACCGTGGGCAGCGCGCTCTTGTCCTCGAGAAAGGTCGCGGCGAGCTCGAAGGCTGCGCCGGCGGACCCCGACGCGGCGACCAGGCGGGCCAGCAGCTCGTCGCGCTTCTGCATCACCGGATCTTCGATGAGGCGCAACGCCGCGCCGACGCTGCCGTCCGACAGCGGGGCGACCCGGGCGACGTCTGCCCCCTCTGCCGTGCCGAGGTTCAGCAGCGCGCTGGAGACCTCGGCCTCGCGCAGCCGCCCGAAGCCCACGCGCTGACAGCGTGATCGGATGGTGATGAGCAGCGCGTCCGGCTGACTGGAGACCAGGATGAAGCGGGTGCGCGAGGGTGGTTCTTCGAGGGTCTTGAGCAGGGCGTTGCCGGCCTCGACCGTCAGCGCCTCAGCGGGATCGATGAGGACGTAGCGGTAGGCGGCCTCGATGGGCGGGAAGGGGACCACGCGCAACAGCTCGCGGACGGGCTCGATCTTCACGGCGCGGCTGGTGCCTTCTGGCGCCAAGACGATGAGATCGGGCGGCGGCTGGGCGTTGGCGCCCGTGGCGTACGCGTGGATGTGGCGGCACCAGCGGCAGCTCCCGCAGCCGTCGAGTCGGCGGCCTGCGGCGTCTCGCGGCGCGTCGCCTGTGCAACCGACCAGCGCGATGAAGCTCAGCGCGACGCGGCGCTTGCCGACGCCGTCGGGGCCGGCGAAGAGCAGGGCGTGATGCACCGTGTCGGCCGCCACGGCGGCGACGAGGGATTCGATGACTCGGGCGTGACCCACGGTAGAGGCGAGCAGCATGATGCGGCGACCATAGAGCAGGCGGAGGGCGTCGCGCTAGCGGGTGTCTGCGCCGGGCGGCGTCTGGAGCCGGGCCTTGGCGGCGGCGTGGGCCGAGGAGGCGCCGGGCGAGCGAAATAGTTGGCTGTCTTTGATGGTTTAGGCGACTGGCCCGCCGCAGGTCCGCGCCGGTAGCGGAACCGGTGTCATCCGATTAGGCTTCAACTCATGTCGATGCATCACTCGCTCCGCGCGCTGGCTGTTGGTTTCCTGCTACTCGCGCCCCCCGCGCTGGCCGTGCGGCCCGTGGCCATCCCGCCGCGCGGGCCGGCGCCGCCGCTGCCCGCGCCGACGCCGGTCGACCCCGAGGCGCCGCTGCCGGCCTCGGCCGCGGCGATCCACAGCAACCCGGACAGCTACGTCGTGCCGGAGCAGTGGCGCGAATCCGCGCGGGCGCTGGTGGAGCCAGGCGATTCCGGGCTTCCGGGCGGTCTGGAGCTGGAGGAGGTCGAGCTTGGCAACCGCATCCGCGCGACCTATCGCGGCGAGGCGGGCGAGCTGAAGGTGGACGTCGTCGCGCCCGCGGTGGCGGGGGGGGGCGCGGCCTGGAGTGGCGAGCGCTTGGCCCTGGTGGTCGTGAGCTCGACGTTGTCGGATGACGCGCGGAAGGCGGCGCTGGCGCGAGTGGTCGAGCTGCTCAAGGGGCGCGAGCTGGCTTGGAGCTGGTTTCGGCGCGCGCCCGGGCACGCGGCGCGCGACACCGCGCGGGAGGCGGCGACCTTGGCGATGCGCGAGGCACGGCGGCTGGCGTGGCTGGGCCAGGCGGACGCCGCGAAGGCGGCCGTGGAGGGCGTGCTGCGTGACGCCACGGACCCGCTGCCCCTCCTCCTAGAGGGTGCGCGAATCCTGCACCGCGCCGGAGCGCTCGAGGCGTCCACGGCGCTGGGCGAGCAGGCGGCCGCGCTGGCGACGCAGGCCGTGACGACCGGCGCGTCCACTCTCGACGCCCACGGGCGCGACCGTCTCCGCGTGGCGATCGCCATGGGGACCGCGCTCGCGGGGGAGGCCTCAAAAGCTGAGGAGATGACTCGCGATCTGCTGCGTCGCCCGTCGGTGGCTTGCGAGGCTGCGCGGGTCGCCGAGGAGCTGGATCGCGTAGGCGCGCTCGCCGAGGCGGCCATGGTCGCGGCCGCGGCCGTGGCGCTGGACCCGACCTGTGACCACGCGTGGGCCATCGGCGTCGACGTCGCGCGTCATCGGGGGGACGCCGCCGACGCGGTCCGGATCGGCGAGCAGGCGATCGCCGAGCGTCCTGTGGTCGTCCTGGCCCGCGCGGCCCTGGCGCGGGCGCTGGTCGACGCGGGCCGGGCGGAGGAGGCGCTGTTGCCGGCGCGAGTCGCCGTGGGCCGCAGCGGGAGTGCTGCGCCTGTCCTGACCACGCTGGCCTCGATCGCTGCGCGGGGCGTCGCGACGGCGGAGGTGCTCGAGGACTGGTCCGGTCAGGCCGCGCGCTACCCCAATGACGCAGGGCGCGTGGCCTTCGGCGCGCTGGCATGCTGGCTGTCCAATGACGCGCAGTGCGCGGCCGACCGGTTCGCGAAGGTGCGCGAGCTCAACGGCGGAGACGCGGCGGGCACGCACGCGCTGCAGGCCATGATGCTTGTGGCGGCGGGGCGGCTCGAAGACGCCGCGGCCGCCGAGAAGGCGGGCTGGGCCGACGCGGAGGTCGACCTCGCGAACGTCGCCGCCGCCGCCGAGGTCGCGGAAGCTCGAGGGGACACCCCGGCCGCTGTCGCCGCGTGGCGGGCGTACCTGGCGGGTTCGGCCCGCGAGCTCGGCCCGGTGCCCGAGGGGATCGCGCGGTCCAAGCTGCGCGTGCTGACCGGGGAGGGCGCGCCCGCGACGGTCGCGGGTGCTGACTCGAGCACGGTCCCCGCGTCGGCCCCGGTGCGCGCACCGCTGTGGCCCTGGCTCATCGGTGCGAGCCTCGTCGTCGTGGGGGCCTGGTGGTGGACGAGTCGCTCCTCGACCGCGTCATGACACCCGCCCGGCCATCGTTCATGATGGTGCGCGAAATGGTGGGCAGAATGTCGCAGCGCCTCGTCCGTCCACCCAACCTCGCCCTGTCTATTTCTCGCTCACACAGAGGCTCGCCCATGCGCACCGCCACCGTCGCTCTCGCCGCCCTCCTGACCGCCGCGTTTGCCAGCGCATCGTTCGCCGCTCCCGACGAGGCGATGCCGCAGCTCCCGCCGAGCCAGCAGTCGATCTCCATCGTCGGGTTCTCGGCCGATGGGAAGCAGGTCTTCGTCCGCGTCGCCGACGAGAACACCGGCCTCAGCCTCCAGGTGCGCGACACGAAGCGCGGCGACCTGGTGAAGACCTACCCCTTCCAGGAAGACGCCGAGAAGAAGGCGCTGGCGCGCGTCAAGAAGTCTCACGAGGGGAGCGACGCGTGGGTGGATGGCGCCGACAACCCCCGCAAGGAGATCACGCTGCTGACCTCGCAGAAGGGCAAAGACCTCGTCATCTACATGATGAAGGGCGACCTAATCGTCGAGTACGAGCGGGTGCCCCTGCTCACCACCAAGAAGAAGGAGCCGTCGAAGACCTTCGTGAAGCAGGTGGCCTGGGACGCCAAGGGGAAGTACGCGGCCATCGTCTATCACCAGGAGATCACTGATCTTCTGCGCTGGGAAGGCGACTTCGTACACACGTTCAAGTTCAAGTCGTACCGCGTCACGGCGGGCGAGTCGGACGACGACGAGTGAGCCGATCCCGACGTCGGCCCAGGCGGCGCTCGGGTGAGATGGCGCAGCGGCAGAAGAGCTCGCTGCAGCAGCTAGGCTTTGCCGTCGCCGCGCTGGTGATGCTGCTGCTGGTGTGGAACCACCTCGCCGAGGGGGCGGCGGGCTGCTTCGCGACGATGGCGGGCCCGGTGCCCGACTCGGGTCCTGCTCCTGACCCCTCGAGCGCCGCCGATGACGCGGGCGGTCACAATGACGCGTCCGTGACGCCGCCGCCGCCGCTCCCTGGAATGATTCGCCTCGGCCAGCCGCCTCCGAAAGCGGAGGAATAACAGGGTATTGCGGTTTCGTGGCGCGGCCGGGTCCAAAAAATGACGCGTTGTGTCATTCGCCCCCTTGACCGGCGTGACGCGGTGCGTTATCTCTTGCTCACCACCAGGGCAGGAGAAGCACACATGGCCACGCACAACGAAATCACGAACGGTCTCACCGGCATCAAGAAAGTTTGGGGCGAGGCCATCTCGACCCTCCAGACGCGCGTCAAGGACGCCGAGAAGATCTGGTCGGGCACGACCTCACAGATCACGACGCGCCTGCAGACCGTCGAGAAGGACGTGCGCGACTTGGCCGGCAAGGTCGAGTCCGACAGCCGCAAGCACTTCGACAGCCTCAAGGGCCAGCTGAAGTTCGACGAGCTGAAGGACCGCCTCAAGCCCAGCGAAGTCCTGGCCGAGGGCGCGCGCTTCACCAGCGAGACCATCGACAAGCTCGGCCTCCCGACCCGTGAGGACTTCGAGACCCTCGCCCGCAAGGTCGAGCAGCTCGCCAAGGGTGGCGCCAAGGCCGCCGGATTCGACAAGGGCGAGACCGCCGACTTCGGCAAGCGCCTGAGCGCGGTCGAGGCCGGCCTCAAGGCCCTTGAGAAGAAGATCGCCGGCGCTACCACCGCCGCCCCGGCCGCCAAGAAGGCCGCCGCGCCCAAGAAGGCCGCCGCCCCCAAGAAGGCCGCCGCGCCCAAGAAGGAAGCGGCCCCCAAGAAGGCCGCGACCGCGAAGAAGCCTGTCATCACGAAGAAGCCTGCTGACGCGACGGCGACCGCCAAGAGCTGACCTCTCGTACAGCGCGACGAACCCGCCCCGAGCGTTCGTCGCGCGCCACCCGACCAGCTTCCGGCGCAGACCCACCCGCGTCCGGAAGCTGGTCACCCCATCCGCGCGACGGGTCCTTCGGGGCCCGCCGCCGGCACCGAACCCGCGTCACCGGAATACCCGTTCCGGTCCCCCCTCCAGCGTGTGGTTCGGGCACATCGCACCTCGATGTGTGAGCCCGAGGATGGAGAGCGGAGTGACGGCCGCTCTCCATCCCATTTTCCCCTTTCGGGTGCCTTTTCTGCTGTGGCACTCGGTGCCGACATTCGGTAGAAGTGTCGGCCATGAAGCCCAGCACCCGCCGCGCAGCGTTTAGCACGCTGATCTTCCTGGCAGCTTCTGCGTTCGGCACCGCCCGCGCGCAGTCTCCAGGTCTCGTCGACCTCAACCGCGCGTTTCTTACCGCGGGCGAGCACGGCATCGTCGCTGTACCCGGCTCTCTGAGCTTCGTGGGCGGCCACTCCGACGGCGTGCCCGTCACGTCGGAGGACTCGACCGTTCCGGGGGCCCTCCCCGCGGACGACTTCGCGTGGATGCGGCTCCGGCTCACCCCGTCGCTGACCTTCACCGGCAACTCGTGGCGGCCATTCAAGGCCTACCAGATATTGCTGGACGCGGATCTCACCAGCGAGATGTCGGACTCCGCGTTCGACGGGCCGCTGACCTACGATCCGGTCCAGAGCGGTCGCTCGCGCACGCCGGATCCGCGCTTGATGCAGGCCTATTTCCTGGCCGCTGGCACGCGCGTCGCGGTGAAGGTCGGCCTGATGCGCTCGGCGTGGGGGCAGGGGATCCTGGCCAATGACGGCGAGCGCGTGGGCGCTGGCGCCGCGCGAAACGCGTTTGGTTTCTCGCGCACCGCCGATCGCGTCATGCGCTTTCAGCTCGCGTTTTTCCCGATGACCGCGAAGAAGTCGGCGACCGGCGAGGGGCCGGACGCGCCGCCGCTGACCATCGCGCTCGCGGGCGACGCGGTCTTCGATGACGACACCGCCGACTGGCGAGAGGGCGACCGCGCCTACCAGGCGATCGCGGCCGTCCTCGGCGAGGCGAAGTTCTTCAAGGGCGGCTTCTACGCCGTCCATCGCCGCCAGTCCCATGAGGGTGGTGGGGACACCCAGGTGACCGCGGTGGACCTGCAGGCGCGTGTCGACATCGCCAAGGGCCGCGTCGACGCGTGGCTTGAGGCGGAGGTCGCGGGCCTCTTCGGCACCACCGACTTCACACGCAGCGCCATCATCGACGGGCGGTACGACATCCGCTCGGCCGGCGGCGTGGGCCGCCTGGGGGTGCGTCATGGCATCTTCGAGGCGGCCTTCGAGGTCGGCGCCGCGTCGGCCGACGACAACCCCTTCGATAAGAAGCTTCGCGGCTTCACCTTCGACCGCGAGTACCGGGTGGGGCTGCTGATGTTCGGCGACTATCTGCGGAAGACCTCCGCGGTGACCGCCCACAACCTCGCGGATCCCACCTACCGATTTGAGCCGAGCCGCGGTTTCGACCGCGTCGCGACCGGCGGGTCGGTGACCGGGGTGACCTTCATCAACCCGCGCGTCGCCTTCAACCCTGTGAAGGGACTGACGATTATGGCCGGCTACCTCACGGCGTCGAGTCAGGGGGCCTACGCGGATCCCTACCAGACCGGCGTCGCGGGCGGCCTGTCCACCGGCCCCAACGGCGCCATCGGGGCGTCGTCCATGGGACACGAGCTTGATCTCGGCATCGACTACACTCACCGCGTCGGACGTGTAGATCTGCACGGCCGCATCGAGGGCGCGTGGTTCTCTCCGGGGCGCGTCTTCGCCAAGCGGAGCGGTAGCGACCCAGAAGACGTATTTGGCGCCTGGCTGCACGCGGAGGCCTCGTGGTGAACACCCAACAATCGCCACGCCTTCACGGGCCCACCCCCACGAACCTGCGCCGCGCGACCAGCCTAGCGCTGGCCGCCGCCGTGGCCCTGGTCGCGCCGGCGTGCTTCGACAGCGGCGGCGCCTCGAAGTCCGCCGCTGGTTTCGTCACGACCGAGGACGGCCCCTTCGGCCCCTCGGTGGTCTTCGACCCGCTGCGCTTGCCTGTGCCGGACGTCCCGTTCCCAAGCGATCTGCTGCTGCGGCCCTCGGACAAGACCTTCAGCGGCAAGGCGTGGAATCTCTCCACCGAGGCGCCCACCGCGGTCGAGCGCCGCGTGCGCGAGAAGCTCGATACCCTCGACGGATTCGGCCTCTACTCACCGGTCTACGTGCGCTTTGACGCGCCGCTGGACCTGACGACGATCACCGACGACACGGTGCTCATCGTCAATATCGAGAAGGGGCACCCGCGCGAGGGCGAGATCGTCCCGCTGGATCTCGGCAAGGGCTACTTCCCGGCGTACCGGCCGCTGCCGCCCTTCTGGGGGCAGGACCCCATGGAGAACGTCGAGAACCTGCTCTACGCGCCCGACAACACCGCCGACCTCGACGGCGACGGCGTGGAAGAGCTGCTGGTTCACTACGAGAAGGCCAGCAACTCGCTGATCATGCGCCCGGTCCTGCCCATGGCGCCCTCGTGCACCTACGCCGTCATCCTGACGCGCGGCCTCAAGGGTGAGAGCGTCGACGAAGAGGGCAACCCCATCATGGCGCCCGTGCGGTCGCCGTTCCCTTACAAGGCGCACGCGGCGCAGGCTCCGCTGATTCGCGACGCCCTCGAGCTGCTCGGCATGGACGACGCCGAGCTGGCCTTCGGCTGGACCTTTACGACCTCGGACCCGGCGCTGCCGCTGCTCAGCTACCGCAACGGGCTCTACGGCAAGGGCCCGCTCGCTCGGATGGCGGAGATGTTCCCGCCCAAGCTGGCCGCCGTGGCCGACATGACCGTCACCGTGGACGGCGACGCCGACCAGGACGGCGTGCCCGACGCCGTCACGCCGCGCGACCACCGCTTCATCCTTCAGCCCAAGCTGCTGCTCGATATCTTCGGCCTCATCGGCCCGCAGGCCTTCGGCGAGTTCGCGCTGCCCGACTTCAAGGCCGTCGACTACCTGGTCTTCGGCAGCTTCAACTCGCCCGACATGCGCACCGGGGACCACAAGACCTTCGGCGTGGACGCCTTCACCGGCGAGGGTGAGATGGGCTCGACCCGGCTCCCCTTCTTCCTCTCGGTCCCCAAGGAGACGGCGGAGCACAAGCCACCCTTCCCGGTCATGCTCTACTTCCACGGCACGGCCACCAGCCGCGTGGAGGTGCTGCTGCTGCTGGACGCGCTCTCGCGTCAGGGCATCGCCGCGCTGTCGTTCGACCAGGTAGGCCACGGCCCCATCATCCCGTCGATCCCGCTGGCGCTCGAGAAGGCCGGCATCGACCCGTCGCTGGTCCAGACGCTGCTCCCCATCATCGTCGAGCTGCTCATCCCTGAGCGCCTCGAGGAGTTCGAGGGCGTCGAGTGGCACCAAGCCATCAAGATGCTCGAGGAGATCGGGCTGTGGCGCGAGCTGGCCGTCGAGGGCCGCACCGAGGACGAGAACGGCAACGGCGCGCTGGAGTCGAGCGAGAACTTCTTCTTCGCCAACCCCTTCCGCATGTGCGCGTCGTTCTGGCAGGACATGGTCGACCTCTTCCAGCTCGTCCGCATCATCCGGAACCTGGACCCGGCGGCGGTGCCGGCCGCCATCGACGAGCCCTACAAGGCCGACCCCGCGCGCCTGATGCAGAACCTGCTCGCCGCGGACTTCAACGCCGACGGCGTCCTCGACATCGGCGGCCCCGACGTCCAGATCAGCATCGCCGGCACCTCACTCGGTGGCTTCCACGCCACGCTGGGCGCCGCGTTGGAGCCCGAGATCACGGTCGCGACGCCCATTGTCGCCGGCGGCGGCTTCGGCGACATCATGGGGCGCTCCAACCAGCGCGATCAGAGCCAGTGGATCTTCTTGGAGACCTTCGGCCCGCTGGTGGTCGGCTGCCCCGACGGCGCTGGCGGCGTCTGGCTGTCGTGGAACGACGACGCCGACCGGTGCAAGCCGTCGCTGCTCGAGTCCACCGGGTTCGCCCATGTCCCCCAGATGGTGCCGGGCACCCTCGTGACCGCCCGCAACCTCGCCAACGGTGAGGCACAGGGGACGCTGGTCAACGAGCAGGGCGGCTTCTCGGTCGCCGTGGCCTCGGACCGCTGGGATCCGCTCGAGATCACGATTCGGCACCCCGACGGGAGCCAGGTCGTCGTCCCGGGCCGCACGCCGTACGAGGGCACGGCCTTTCAGCGCAACACGCCACGGCTGCGCCGCTTCATCAACATCGCGACCCAGGTGCTCGACCGCTGCGACCCCATCGCGTTCGCGCCGCATCTCTTCCTGGACCCGCTCCCGGGTCACCCGCCGACCAACGTGCTCTTCGAGAACGCCGTCGGCGACCGCACGGTCCCCATCTCGACCGGCGTGATGCTGGCGCTCGCGTCGGGCGTCTTTGGGAGCGAGCGCGAGCAGTGGCAGCCCATCATGGACACGCTGCTGGCCCACGACTTCATGCGCGGCAACACCAGCTACGACCCCGACGACATCTGGCGCGACAACAAGCTGCCCGAGGACGCGCCCATCGGGCCGCTCGCCGGCGTGCCGTCGGGCGATGGCGTCTCGTCGATCCGCTTCGCCGACGTGAAGGGCAAGCACGAGTGGATCGCTCAGTACAGCCTGCCGGTCCCCAGCCAGGGGCCGGATTTCGTCTTCGACGCCGCGATCTACAACCAGAACCAGATCGTGCTGTATCACGCGCTGGGCGGCAAAGTGATCGTCGACGATATCTGCATCGAGAAGCTCTCCTGCCCGCTCCTGGAAGAGCCCGAGACGCTGCTTCCTTGATCTAGGCTCGGCCGCTCCGCCACGGGCCACGTGGCGGGGAGCCGGCCGCAGCCCCGCTCAGGGGAAGGGAAAGAAGCTCTCGACCCGGAACACCGGGTAGTGGGCGATGCTGTTGAAGACCAGCAGCAGCGTCGCGAAGATGCCGACGAAGCTCAGCAGAAAGGCTGAGGCGACGTCCATGACGCGGCGGCGGCGGGTGAAGAGGATGCAGACGCCGGTGGCGCCGAGCAGCGAGATGAGCGCCAAGAAGAGCAGCAGGCGCAGGTCGACGGCCACCCACGCGGCGTAGGTCCAGCCCGCGGCGGCGAGGTTCGGGGGAGTGAGCAGCGGCGCGTTCACGCGGGCCTGCGCGCGAGATGGTGCAGGTTGAAGTAGTTCACCGTGAAGTGGCAGAGGATGGGGGCCAGAAGATCTCCGGTGAACTGGGCGAGGGCGCCGAACAGCAGCCCGGCCAGTATCGCGAAGACCACCCATCCGCGAAAGCGGCGCATCGTGCCGCCGTGCAAGAGGCCGAAGATGAGCGCGGTGAGCCAGAGGCCCAAGAAGGGCTGGATGGCGCCGCGGAAGAGCACCTCCTCGCCGACGCCGCTGGTGACGGCGAGCACGGCGATCGTGGGCGAGTTCAGCGGGCCCAGGGTCTCGCGCAGCAGGTCATCGAGGCGCCGCATCGGGCCCCAGCCGCCCAGCAGGCGCGTCAGGCCGACCACGGCGAGGCCGGTCCCCACGCCGAGCCCCGCGTGCAGCACGAAGTCCGAATCGGACGCGCCGAAGATGGCGAGACCCGCGTCGATATCCTGCCAGCGCATCAGCACCAGACCGGCCAGTGTGATCACGGCGTAGGTGATGACGGCCGACAGGGCGAGCGCGGCCGCCGTGGGTTGGGATTCGCGGTCAGGCATGGCGCGGCCTGACGTACCACAGGGCAGCGCGGAACGCATCGCGGGTGGCGATCCCGATCGGAGTCGCGAGTCGCGCAACTTTTTGGACCGCCGATCCGACCGGGACTAGAACCCTGCTTGGAAGGGAGGATCCGATCATGACTGCGCTGTTGAGGACTGTCGGGCTCACGGTGGCGTCGCTGTGCGCGCTGTCGGCTTGCCGTGGTCCCGATGACCGGCCGCGCCCCGTGCGGCTGGCGTTTGACCCCGAGCTGCTCGCCCGCGAGTGGGACGAGGGCCCGCGCCGTGACGCCGTCGAGGCGATGGTGGTGCGCAGCGCCCGCGAGTTCGCGCGGCAGCTCTTCGTCTCCGACCCGATGCCTTCGGGGATGCCGTCGGACCCGCCGGCGACGCGCGCGGTGGCCACCGCGGTCCTGGACGCGCTGAAGAACGGCGCTCAGGCCGCGCGGAACGCCGAGCCGCCCCAGTGGTGGAAGGGGGTCCCGGAGCCGACCGGCAACGTGGAGCACGACCTGCCGCGCAGCTACGTCGTCCAGGTCCAGCGCGGCGAGACCACGGCGCTGCTCGGCAAGTGGGCCGGGCGCGAAGTGCATGAGATCATGGAGGACAACCGCGAGCAGATGGGGACCCGGAAGTTCCTGCGGCCCGGCGACGACCTGACCATCACCATGAGCGCGAACCAGAAGCTGGCGTTCGACCAGGCGCGCGAGCGCTTCCAGCAGGACCGCCTCGACGGGTATTTCGCCAAGCACTACATCGAGAAGGTCGTCGTCTACGTCGTCCGCCGCGGCGACGTCATCGCGCGGGTGGCCCGGCAGTACGGCGAGACCCCCATCTGGCTGCTCGAGGCCTTCAATCAAGCTGATTTTCGCGCCCTGCAGGCCGGCGACACCATCCTCATCCCGGTGGTGCGCGAGCTGAGGGGAGGGCGGGCCGCGCCGCCGCGGCTGGTCGTCGTAGACAAGAGCGGTCGGCCCCTGACCACCGAGGAGCACGCCGAGCTCGGCGGCCGGATGCCCTCGACCCTCATCCGCCGCGCGCGCCTCGCCGTGGACGACTCCAACGTCTTCGAGCGCGCCGTGAGCGCCGGCCGACTCGCGGCCGTGGCACCGCAGATCGTCGCGGCCCCCACGCCCGAACCCTCCGCCGCGGCGATCTTGCCCGTGGCCGCCGCGCTGCCCCCGCCGGCGCCCGAGCTCCCGCCCCACGTCGCCCAGATGCTGCCCTCGCTGCGGCCCGTCGCCCGCGCCAGCGCTCCGGCCCGCGTCACCCGCCGCGAGGTGCTCATCAAGCGCGGCGAGACCCTGGGCCACCTCGCCGAGTGGGGCGGCATGAGCGCGGCCGACATCGTCGCCGCCAACCCCGGCCTCAACCCGGACCACGTCGAGGTGGGCCAGAAGCTGGTGCTCCCGCTCACCGACCTCGCCTACGCCGACTTCGTGCTCGCCCGCGCCGGCACGCGCCCCGCCAGCCCTGCCATCGTGCCCGCCGCGCGCCCCGACGCGCCCGCTCTGGCCGCCGCCCCGCCGCGCCCCGCCTTGCCCGCCGCCCGCATCGCGCCCGCCGCCGCCCCCGTCGTCCCCAAGCCGGTCGTCTCGGCCCGTACCCACAAGGTCCAGAGCGGCGAGATCGCCTCCGCCATCGCCGCCCGCTACAAGGTCAGCTTGAGCGCGCTGGCCCGCGCGAACCCGGGCAAGAACCTCGACAAGCTCTACGTCGGCAACAGCTTGGCGATCCCGAATCCGTAGCCCGCTCTCGGCCCCCCCGGAGCGCCGCCCGAGATCGGCGGCGAACATCGCGAAATCATTGCCAAAATGCCGTGTTTTCGCGCCTTTACACCCCCGGGGTAGCGTGGTATCCATTCCCCCCCTCGCCGCCAGGGCGGGATGGCCACGGAGCGCGCATGAGCGGGTCGGACGACATCGAGACGGAAGGCGGCAACCAGAACGCCTACGACGCAGGCAGCATCAAGGTTCTCAAGGGGCTGGATGCGGTCCGGAAGCGGCCGGGCATGTACATCGGCGACACCGATGACGGCTCCGGTTTGCATCACATGGTCTTCGAGGTGGTCGACAACTCGGTCGACGAGGCCCTGGCTGGGCACTGCACCACCGTCAAGGTTGTGATTCACGTCGACAACTCCGTCACCGTCACCGACGACGGCCGCGGCATCCCGGTCGGTCGGCACGTGGACGGCCGCGACGCGCTGGAAATCGTGATGACCGAGCTGCACGCGGGCGGCAAGTTCGACGCCAACGCGTACAAGGTCTCGGGCGGTCTGCACGGCGTAGGCGTGTCGGTGGTGAACGCGCTCAGCGAGTGGCTGGAGGTCGACGTGCGCCGCGACGGGAAGCTGCATCGGCAGCGGTACGAGCGCGGTAAGCCTGCGAGTCCAGTCGAGATTCTGGGCGACACGACGTCGCGCGGGACCTCGGTGACCTTTCGGCCTGACCGTCAGGTGTTCACGAACATCGACTACAAGTACGACGTGCTGGCCAGCCGCCTGCGCGAGCTGGCTTACCTCAATCGAGGCGTCGCCATCGAGATGGTCGACGAGCGCGTCGACGGAAAGGACGTCCGCTTTCAGTTCGAGGGTGGCATCAAGAGCTTCGTCGAGCACATCAACGAGACCAAGAAGCCGACCCACGCCGACGTGGTCCACGTCATGGGCGAGAAGGACGGCATCGGCGTCGAGATGGCGCTGCAGTGGAACGACGGCTACCTGGAGCAGGTCATCTGCTTCACCAACAACATCCGCAACCGCGATGGCGGCACGCACCTGTCGGGGCTGAAGGCCGCGCTGACGCGCACGCTGAACGCCTACGCGGTGAGCTCGGGCTTGGCCAAGCAGCTCAAGATGAGCCTGTCGGGCGAGGACATTCGCGAGGGCCTGGTCGGCATCATCTCGGTGAAGCTGCAGGACCCGAAGTTCTCGTCGCAGACCAAGGAGAAGCTGGTCTCCAGCGAGGTGAAGAGCGCGGTTGAGGTGCTGGTGAACGAGCACTTCGCGGCGTATCTGGAAGAGAACCCGACCGTGGCGAAGATCGTCGTGGCGAAGGCCGTCGACGCGGCGCGGGCGCGTGAGGCGGCGCGTAAGGCGCGCGAGACGGTGCGGCGTAAGGGCGCGCTGGACTCGGCGAGCTTGCCGGGCAAGCTGGCGGACTGCCAGGCGCGCGAGCCGGAGAGGGCCGAGATTTACATCGTCGAGGGCGATTCCGCCGGTGGGTCGGCCAAGCAGGGGCGCGACCGCGTCACGCAGGCCGTGTTGCCGCTGCGCGGAAAGATCCTCAACGTGGAGAAGGCGCGCTTCGACAAGATGCTGACGTCCAATGAGATCGTCACGCTGATCACGGCGCTCGGGACGGGCATCGGTCCGGACAGCTACGACCCGGGCAAGGTGCGCTACCACCACATCATCATCATGACCGACGCCGACGTGGACGGTCAGCACATCCGGACTCTGCTGCTGACCTTCTTCTATCGGCAGATGCCGGAGCTGGTCGAGCGCGGCTACCTGTACATCGCGCAGCCGCCGCTGTTCAAAGTGAAGAAGGGGAAGTCGGAGCGCTACCTCAAGGACGAGCCGGCCATGGAGGCGCACCTGGTCGAGCAGGGCGTGCGCGGCTGGGAGATCGTTCGCGAGGGTGCCGAGTCGCTGGGTGAAGACGACCTGAAGGCGCTTGGCGAGCAGGCGCAGCGGCTGAAGCGGCGGCTGGACGCTCTGGGAGTGAGGCGGGACCGGCGTATTCTGGCCGCGTTGCTCGAGGGCACGCGACTGCCGCCGGGCGCGCTGAGCGACCCGGCGGCGGTGCAGGCCGCGGTCTCCGAGATGGAGGCGTGGCTGACGCGCAACCACCCGAACATTCTGCCGCTCATCTTTGACTCGGGTGTGGGCGAGGACCAGAAGACCCGGCTGTCGTTCAGCAGCTACGTCAACGGTGTGCCGCGCCTGACGGTCATCGACGAGGCGTTCTTGCGCTCCCAGGACTGGACCGAGCTCGTCGAGCTTCGGGACCGACTCAGCGGGCTTGTGAAGATGCCGCTGCGTCTGCGAAAGGGGGCTGAGGGCGACGAAGTGCTCGTGGACACCTTCGACGGGTTGCTCGAGCACATCCAGACCGAGGGCGGTCGCGGCCTCTCCGTTCAGCGCTACAAAGGGCTGGGCGAGATGAACCCGGAGCAGCTCTGGGAGACCACGATGGACCCGGACGCGCGCACCCTGCTTCAGGTTCGCGTCGACGACACGTTCGCCGCCGACCAGATGTTCAGCGTGCTCATGGGCGACGAGGTCGAGCCACGCCGCAACTTCATCGAGACAAACGCGCTGAACGTGTCGAACCTGGATATCTAGCCGGCGACAGCGCTGGCCGGTGACGCGACGAGGAGCCTGTGGATGCTGAACGCGCGAGCTATCTGAAGGCGGTCGAGGCGGCGTTTTTGGCGCTGCGCGGCCGCGGCTTCATGCTCTCGCCGCGGGACGTGGGGCTGGTGGACGGGTGGCGTTCGCGAGGCGTGCCGTCGCGGGTGGTCGTGGCCGCGCTTGATGAGGCGGTGACGCGCTTTCGGGGGCGTCGACCGCCAGGGGTGCCGCTGCCGTCGTCGCTTGCGTACTTCGAGGCGCAGATTGAAGAGGCGGCGTCGCTGTGGCGCGAGCGGACGCTCTCCTGGGAGGCGCCGGCGCAGGTGGCGCCGCTGGCGCAGGGCGAGCCGGCGGCGGTCGAGGATTTGCGGGCCCGTGTGCTCGCGGCGGTCGAGGCGGCGGGCAAGAGCGCTGAAGACCCAGGCACGCGGGACGTGCTGCGTGAGGCGTGGCGGGCGTTGTCGCGGGCGCCGGCGGACGCGGAGATCTGGAGCTTGACCGCGGAGGTGGACCAGCGGATGGTCGACAGCGCCTGGGCCATGTTGGACGAGGACGCTCAAGCGGCCATCGACGCGGAGGCTGAAGCCCGCGTCGCGGCCCCGGGCGGGCCGATGAGTGAGTCGGCGCAGACTGAACAGCGACAGCGCGAGCGGGCCCGGATGGTGCGCGAGCGGTCGGCGCTGCCGGACTTGGTGGAGGTGCTCTGTGACCCCGAGCTGTGAGCTATGCCACGGGCTGGGCTACGTCCACGTGCTGGGCGGGGACTACGCTCGCGCCGAGGTCTGCGCGTGCCGAAGCGCCTGCGAGGAGTGTCGTGGCGAGCGCTTCGTGCTGGTGCGGCGCGATGGCTATGAGGTGGCGCAGCCCTGCTCGTGCCAGGACGGATTTCTGCGGGTCCGGTACTACTCCGAAGCCGGTATCCCCGCGGGGTACGGTCGCAAGTCTGTGGGCGACTACACGCCCGGCGGTGGCAGTCAGGGCGAGGTCAAGACGCGGCTGGCCCGCTTTCAAGACCGCTTCACGCCGACGGAGAGCCGCGGGCTGCTGCTGTGGGGCCCGTCTGGGACCGGCAAGACCCACCTGGTCAGCGCCATCCTCAGCTATCTGTGTCTGGAGCGCGGCATCCGCTGCCGCTTCGTCGACTTCTTCCATCTCACGTCGCGGATTCGCTCGACCTTCGACTCCAACGGCGGCGAGAGCCAGGAGGACATCCTGCGGCCGCTGGTCGAGGTGCCCGTGCTGGCCATCGACGAGCTTGGAAAGGGCCACGGGACCGCGTGGGAGCTGAACATCGTCGATGAGCTGATCAGCCGGCGCTACAACGCCGGGCGCAGCATCCTGGCGACCTCGAATCACCCGCCCGCGCAGTGGCTGGACACGATCGCCCCCGCGTCCGGGCGGGGCGCGCGGGCAAAACAGCCAGCAGGCGTCAGCCTGGAAGAGCGCGTCGGGGCGCGGGCGTGGAGCCGGCTGGCCGAGACCTGCGACGTCCTTCGGGTGGACGGGCCGGACTGGCGGCTCACCCGCGGTCAGGCGTCGAAGTCCGCGGCGAGCTAGGCGCGGCCGCAACCTCGAGGCGTCTCAGCGAATCATCGCGAAGAGCGCGAGCAGGCCGACGACGTTGGCGATGATGGCGCCCGCCACGACGATGCCCAGCAGGATGCTGCGCGCCCGGACCAGGGAGTCGCGGCCGGAAAAGACCGCCGGCATCAGGCCGTCCATGTCGGCGGCCTCGCCGTCCATCTCGCTCTCGATGGCGAAGGCGCGCATGCGGTCGCGGGTGTGCAGCGTGTGGCGGACGAGGTGTTCGGCGACCCAGAGGAAGACGATGAGCATGACGCCTGCGAATCCCAGCAGCAGCCTGGCTTTTCGGAGGTCGTGGGCGGCTGTCCGGGCGGCGAGATCGTCCTCGCGCGTGCTGGCCAGGATGCGGGGTGGCTGTGGCGTCTCGCGCAGAATGGCCTGCCAGTAGCCGGCGGCGAGCACGGGGTCGGTGCCAAGCGGTGCGGTGGCGACCTTGTCGCGCACCAGCGCCCGGCCTCGCACCTCGGAGAGCAGCGCGTCGAGCGGCGGGCCGTCTGCGATGACCACCGGCGCGGTCGCGAAGGACTCGCCTGGGTCCAGAGGGTGCTCGTAGCACTGCAGTCGATGGAGGCCCTTGGGCAGGCCCGTCAGCTCGAGCTTGGCCTTGCCGCGCGCGGTGGTCAGCGCCTCGCTGCGCACCCAGGCGCCGTCGACGACTAGGTCGCAGAAGACGCGCGCCTCGGACTCCCAGGTGGTCAGGGTCGCGACCACCGACGCTCCCGGCGCGGCGACGATGGGCGTGGTGTCCAGGCGCATTCGGCGGCCGTAGGGGCGAAACAGCGCGTCGGTCTCCGTCCGATCTTCGCCGGAGCGCACCGTGATGCCGAGGCGAAAGCTCGGCTGGTTGCCCGCCAGGGTGAACGCCGCCAGGCCGCTGCCGTCGGTCACCAGCGCGGCTTCGCCGTCGGGCAGCGCGGCGTGGGCGATGGTGACGCGGGCGCCCGCCACTGGCTCGCCAGCGCGGGAGAGCACGCGCACGAACACGCGGTTGTCCATGTTCGCCGCCAGCTCGCCGGCCTCGGGCAGGATCGTGACCCGATGGGCCGTCGTGACCTCGGGCAGCGAGACGCGGGCGAGCTCAGGCAGCCCCGAGGTGGCGCGCCCATGGACCACGGGCAGCTTGAAGAGGAGCTCGGTCTCACCGCGGTCGGAGCTCGCCAGCATCGCGATCTCGACGTGGTCGCCTGCGTTTTCGGGGATCGGCACCGAGACGATCGCGGGGCTGTCTCCCACCACCGCAGCCTCGACGGGCTTGCCGTCCAGCCGCACGCGGCTCACCCGCACCTCGGTCCCGCGGCGCGCGTCGGCCAGGTGGCCGGAGACCCGCACGACGACCGGCAGCCCGGCGCGGGCCTGCTCGCCGCCGGCGACGAGGTAGGACGCCACGTCGGGCTCGCGGTCCAGGTCCAGGTACATCACGCCGATGACGAAGAGCGCGCTGCCGACCAAGCCCGTCAGACTCAGGCGAAACCAGCGTGCGTCGCCCAGGCGCTGGAGGCGACTGGACGGGCGCAGCGGCGGTGGGTGCTCGCTGGTGGTCATCGCGCCTCCGGCTCGGCCGATGGGGCACACCGCTCACCATGACGCGTTTCGCAGCCCTCGTCAGGCCGCGACGGGCGCCGCGCAGCACCGAAGCGGTCGCTCAGCTTCGGCGCTCGTGGGTGCCGACCACAGGCGTCGCCTCGAGATCGCGCAGCAGCGTGCGGACCTCGTGCTCGAAGTGGTCGTGGCGCTCGGCGGGGACCGGGTCGGCCTCGGCGAACTTGAGCTTCAGCGGATTCACCAGCTTGCCGTTCTGCCGCAAGCTGAAGAGCAGCTTGGGTTGGCTGGTCTTCCCGCTCTGGCCGACGTGTCCGATGATGCTCTTCTGGTTGACCAGCGCGCCGACCTTGATGCCGTTGCCGAGCTGGCCAAGGTGACCGTAGGTGCTGGTGTAGCCGTTGTCGTGCTTGATGGTGACCGCGGTGCCCAGGGACCCGCTCTCGCCTGCGAAGACGACGGTCCCGCTGGCCACGGCCCAGACCTGGGTGCCGGCCGCGGCGGTGTAGACCACCGGCGACGCCTTGGAGAGCTGGGCGTGCATCCCGGTCTCGGTGTCGGCGGAGACGCGCGTGTACTTCAGTGGCGACTTGAGGAATTCCTTGCGCACGGCCCGGCCGTCCGCCGTGTAGTAGCCCGACGCGCCCTCGGCGTCGGTGTAGTAGACAATCCGGTGTCGCCCGAACTTCCCGTCGTACTCGGCGGCCAGGATCTTGCCGTAGGCGAGGAACTTCCCTTCGACCGAGATCTTCTCGACGATGACCCGGAAGGTGTCGTCGGGGCGCACGTCCTGGAAGAAGTCGATGTCCCAGGCGAAGAGGTCGATGATGAGGCCGCCAAGCTGCGAGCCCTCGCCGCAGCGGGCGATGGAGCCGTAGAGGCTGGACTTGATCGCGCAGCCGACGTGGGCGACGGAGACCTGGGTCGGGACGGCGACCTTGCGGGCCACGTAGGCGCCGGTGTCGGCCAGGTCCACTTCGTAGCGGTCAAGCGCCGACTGGGTGTAGCGGAAGTGGCGAACCTGGCCCTCGTCGTCGAGCCAGACATCGAAGGCGTCGCCGACCTGCGCGGTGCGGAAGTCGAAGACCTTCTCCATCGCCTGGGTCAGCGGCACGGCGCTGCGGTTGTCGACGCCCTCGGCGCGCAGGGCACGCAGCAGGGTCTGGCCGCGCTGCAGGGTGCCGGCGACCTTGCGCCCGACGGGCTGGCCGAAGTCGTCAAGCTCGCGGTTCGACGGGGCGGGTTGGCCTGACGGGCTCGGCTGCGTCGAGCCGGGCCGGCCGTCGCGCGACTCCGTGTCGGTGGGAGCGCCGAAGCCCTCGACGCCGGGGAGGGCCTCGCCGGGGTTGACCGTGACGGGGGGCTGCAGGCGCTCCTGCAACGTGAGCGGGGCGACCTCGTCGCCGGAGAAGAAGAGCAAATAATTGACGGCCACCAGACTCAGCACGACGATGAAACTGCTGCCCCGAGACGCGCTGGGTCCACGCCGCTGTCGGCGGTGCTGGCTACGCAGCGGCATGGGCTTATCGAGATACATCAGGTGCGGGCAGCTCACTGGCGGACGAGTTGGGCTCTAGGTTTCCGTCTCGGGGTCGAGACCGCGTCACCTATAGCAAGAACTGACGCTTTCGTGCGGACTGAATCTCAGCCGGGTTCGTTCGGTGGTCCGACCGCGCCGGGGGGCGGCCACGAAAGGACTCCCCGGCGACTAGCATGGGGCTTCGCGCGGTGTCAACCGTGCGGCGGCCTCATTGATTGGTCTTAGATATCAATAAGTTGCGATCGTTTTGCCGGCGTTGCGCGACGCCATCTCGACGGCCATGGAGATGGCCCGGATCATGCTTGTAGGGTCGGCCAGGCCGCGGCCGGCGATATCGTAGGCTGGCCCGTGGTCCGGGCTCGTGCGCGGCCGGGGCAGGCCCAGGGTCACGTTCACGCCATCAGAGAAGTGGATCAGCTTGAAGGGGACCAGCGCTTGATCGTGGTAGGGCGCGACCACCGCGTCGTAGCGGCCGTGTAGCGCTTGGTAGTAGACGGTGTCGGGCGAGACGGGGCCGGACACGTCGAGGCCTTCCTCGCGGAGCAGCGCGACCGCGGGCTCGAAGATGCGCGCCTCCTCGTCGCCGAAGAGGCCGCCGTCGCCGGCGTGGGGGTTGAGGGCGGCGATGGCCACCCTCGGGGCGGCGATGCCGAAGTGGTCGCGCAGCGCGCGGGCCACGATCCGCGAGGTGCGCACGAAGAGATCGGCGGTCAGGCGCCCGGGCACGTCGCGCAGCGCTACGTGCGTGGTCGCCGGGATCGTGCGCAGCCGCGGGCCGGCCATCATCATGACGACGGCAGCCACCCCGGCGCGGGCTGCGTAGAGCTCGGTGTGGCCTGGGAAATCACCGCCGAAGCAGGACTTCGAGACCGGGGCCGTCACCACGCCGTCGATGGCGCCGCTGGCCAGCGCGTGGGCCGATCGCTCGACCGCGTCTCGCGGGCCATCGCAGGGCTCAAAGCGCGCCTCGACGTTCGGGTAGAGCGCCTCGGGGCCGAAGATCACCCACTCCGCCAGCCCGCCAAGCTCGGCCAGCGCGGCGCGCGTGACCTCGGGCCCGATCCCGGCCGGGTCGCCCATCGTGAGGCCGATCCGCTGCAGTCGCCGCGTCATTCGAGCCCGGCGCTGACCTTGCGGACCTCGATGAAGGAATCCGCGCGCAGGGTCTTGATCCACTGGGCGTAGAGCCGCTCCAGCTCGCGCTCGCGCAGGCGGTAGCGCAGCTGCCGCAGCAGGGTCTCGCGGTCCTCCTCGGTCGTGGAGTCCTTGTGGCGCTCACCGGTCAGCCGGATGAGGTGGAAGCCGAACTCGGTGCGCACCGGCGGGCTGACCTCACCGTCCGCGAGCTTCCAGACGGCGGCCTCGAAGGTCGGGTCCAGGTCGCCCTTGCCGAACCACCCAAGATCGCCGCCTGACGCCGCGTTCGTGTCCTGGCTCTCGCGCCGCGCCTCCTCCTCGAAGGTGACCTCGCCGTCGAGCACGCGCTTGCGGATCCCCAGCAGGCGCGCCTGGGCCGCCGCCTCCTGGTCGGGGGTCGAGAACTCGTCGAGTCGCAGCAGGATGTGGGCGGCCCGGCGCTGGGTCAGCCCGCCCGCTGTCGCCACCTCGCGGTCAAAGGCCCGCTGGACCTCGTCCTCATCCACCTGCACCCGCGACGCGACTTTGATGCTAAGCACCTGATTCTTCAGCAGCTCTTTCTCCACGTGCGACCGGTAGGCGGCGATGGAAGCAAAGCCAGCCCCCTGCAGGGCCTCACTCAGCTCGTCGTCATCCCAGTCGTTTCCGGCCTTCAGCCGCTGGAGCTGCTCGTCGACCTGGGACTGCTTGGCCTCGAGCTTCATCTTGTTGGCCTCGCCCAAGATGAGCAGGTCGTTGACCAAGCCCTCGAGCACGTCGCCGCGGATCTTGAGGCGCTTCGCCGCGTCCAGGCGCTCTCCGCCGGCGGTGATCTGGGCCTCGAATGGGGCGATGGCGCGCTCGAGCTCGAAGCTGGTGATGAGCTCGCTGTTTACGACCGCCACGATGCCGTCGATGAGGGTGGCGTCCTCGGGCGGCCAAGCCTCGTCGCCCTCGGCGGCGCGGGCGGGGCTGACGTGGAGCGCGAGCGCCGCGATGGCTATGGACAGAACTCCGATGGCTCTCACTGCGCACCCTCGCTTTCGCCAGCTGATTTCTGACGTTCTCTCTGCTGCTGCATCTTTCGCTGCACTTCGTCGGGTGACAAGTGCCGCACCTCGCCGCCGCCGCCGTCCTCGATGACCCCAGGCACGGCCTCACGGACCAGCCCTCGGCGCAGCGCCTTGGCGTCGAATTGCACGGCGCCGCCTTGCTTTTTGGGGGTCGCCGGCGCGCCGAGGGCTTCCAGCGCCTTGGCGTCGATGCTCACTTCGGCGTCACGGCGTAGCGCGTCCACCAGCTCCTGCCGCGCTTTCTCGCGGCGCTCCGCCAGCAGCTCGCCCTGGATCTGGACCCGCACGTCGTCGAGGGACGCGCTGCCTGCCGACTGGGTGCGGGTCACCAGCAGCACGGACCACGCGAGGTTCTCCAAGTGGACCGGAGGGGCCAGCGCGGGCGCGGCCGTCACCGCGAAGGCCTGCTCGACCAGCTCCGGGGCGACGCGCTGCTGCCCCTCGAGGTTCTTCCCCGCGCGGTCGAAGGCGCCCAGGTCGCCGCGGGCCGCGCGGCTCCGCGGGTCGATCGATCTCTCGGCCGCCATCGATTGGATAAGCGTCAGCGCCTCGGCCGGCGAGCGGGCGAGGGCGGCGCTGATGGCCGCGTGGGCCTCGCGCGCCGATGCCTCATCATCCAGCATCAGCAGCACGGCCTCGCGGGTCTCGGGCCGCGCGTACTCGTCGCGGTGGTCCGTGTAGCGCTTGACCACCTCGGCCTCCGAGATCGCGCCCACCGACAGCGCGCCGCCGGTCTCGTGGTCCAGCAGCGCCTCGGCGAGCGCCTTCTTGAACGCCATCCGCACGGTCGGCGACTGGTCCAGCCCCTGACGCGCGCCCTCCCGCGCCAAGACCTCCATCCGCACCATGTCCTCGAGCAGCGCGCGGCGCGCGTCGGGCGAGGTGTAGCGCGCCCGGTCGAGCCGCGACTGCCGCGCCAGGAACTCGCCCATATCGCCAAGGGTGATGGTGCTCTCGCCGATGCGGGCCACCACGGTCGCCGCGGTCTCTGGCGTGAGGCCGCCGCCCGGCGTCCCCAGTCGCCCCATCGCGCCTTCGCCGGCCGCGGTCTTCCGCGCCTCCTCAGCGCGCTGCGTCGCCTCCGCACGCGCGGCCGCCACCACATCGGGCTTCTCGGGTTTACAGCCCGAGATCGTCGCGGCGACCAGCGTCAAGGCCAGCAGCGCGCCCAGGCGGGACCGCGAAATCGCCCGCGTCGTTCGCCCTCTGAGCCGCTCAGCCATCTCGCCTCCGTCCACGCTCATCGGACCGCGGCCTTAGCAAAATCGGCCACTTCTCGCAACGCTTCGCGCAGCGTGACCAGTCCGCGATCCCAGTCTGCGGGGCTGACCTGACGCATGAGCTGCATCTCTCGGGTGGCCCGCCAGCGGCTGCCCGGACGCGACAGGAAGCGGGTCAGGGTCATCGCGCCCATGGCGCCGCCCTCGGTGAGCTGCAGCGTGATGTGGCTGCGGCTGTAGCCCACGGACGCGAGGCCCAGGGCCTTCGCCTCCAGCTTCATCGCCATCAGGTCGACGAGGTTCGCCACCGAGGTCGGCGCCCGCCCGTAGCGGTCCACGGCGTCGCGGTAGTGCGCATAGACCTCTTCGACGCTGGCCGCGCTGGCGAGCTGCTTGTAGAAGCGCAGCCGCAGGGTGGTCTCGGGCAGCCAGCTCTCGGGGATGCGCGCTTCGACGGCGACCTTGAGGTCGGGGTCCACGCGGCGCACCGCGCGCTGCTCTTCCTCGGTGACCGCGCGGCGCTCCTCGACGGCCTCGCGCAGGAGCTCCATGTAGGCGTCGTAGCCGATGGTGTCGATGTGGCCGGCCTGGTCGGCGCCCAGGATGTCGCCGGTGCCGCGAATATCCAGGTCGTGACTGGCGATATTGAAGCCGCTGCCCAGCTCGGTGAAGCGCTGGAGCGCCGCGATGCGCTGGGCGGCGTCGCCGCTGAGGGCGTGGGGCGACGGGATGAGCAGGTAGCAGTGCGCGCGCACGGTCGAGCGGCCGACGCGTCCGCGCAGCTGGTAGAGCTGGGCGAGGCCGAAGCGGTCGGCGCGGTCGATGAGGATGGTGTTGGCGTTGGGGATGTCGAGGCCGCTCTCGATGATGGTGGTGCAGACGAGCACGTTGGTCTCGCCGTGCATGAAGCGCAGCATCACGTTCTCGAGGGCGCCGGCGCTCATCTGGCCGTGACCGACGCCGACGCGGGCCTCGGGGACGATGTTGCGGATGAGCTCGGCCTTCTTCTCGATGTCCTCGACGCGGTTGTGGAGGAAGAAGACCTGACCGCCGCGGGCGAGCTCGGCGTGGATGGCCTCGCTGATGACGCGCTCGTTGGGCTGGGCGACGACCGTGCGGATGGCGAGGCGGTCGACCGGCGGCGTCTGGATGAGCGAGATGTCGCGCAGGCTGGTCATGGCGAGGTGCAGCGTGCGCGGGATGGGCGTGGCGGTCAGCGTCAGCACGTCGACGTCGGGGCGCAGGCCTTTGAGGGTCTCTTTTTGCGAGACGCCGAAGCGGTGTTCTTCGTCGACGATGACCAGGCCGAGCTTGGGGATCTCCACGTCCTTGGACAGGATGCGGTGGGTGCCGATGACGATGTCGATCTCGCCGCGGGCGAGGGCGTCGCGGGTCTCGCGGGTCTCTTGGGCGGATTGGGTGCGCGTGAGGTTGGCGATGCGGACCGGCCAGTCGCGCAGGCGGCGCTCGAAGGTGAGGCGGTGCTGCTCGGCGAGCACGACCGTCGGGACCAGCAGGGCGACCTGGCGGCCGTCGAGGACCGCGAGGAAGGCGGCGCGCAGGGCGACCTCGGTCTTGCCGAAGCCGACGTCGCCGCAGACGAGGCGGTCCATGGGCCGCGGGCGCTCCATGTCGGCGAGCACGTCCTCGATGGCGCGGGCCTGGTCCGGCGTCTCGTCCCAGGGGAAGTCGGCCTCGAAGCGGGCGAAATACTCGCCCGGCGGCGCGAACGCGTAGCCCTCGCGAAGCTCGCGCTCGGCGTAGATGCGCAGCAGCTTGTCGGCGATGTTGCGGACGGCCTTCTTGACCCGCGTCGCTTTGCGCTGCCACGCGCTGCCGCCGAGCTTGTCGATGCTGGGCGCGTGGCCCTCGGCGTCGGTGTGCTTGGAGACCAGGTGGAGCTTGTCGACCGGCACGAAGAGCTTGTTGCGCTCGGCGTACTCGATGACGAGGAAGTCGACCTCGATGCCGCTGACGGCGGTCTTCTCGAGGCCGAGATAGCGGCCGATGCCGTGCTCGAGGTGGACGACGTAGTCACCCTCGCGCAGGTCGCGCCAGCTCGCGACGGCGGCCTCGGGGGCGACCTGGGCGTGGCGGCGGTGGCGGCGGCGCAGCTTCTTGCCGAGGATCTCGGTCTCGTCGAGGAGCACGAGGCGAAGCTCGGGGGCGCGGAAGCCGTGGCCGGGGTCGCCGACGAAGAGGGCGAGCTCGGCGGGGCTCGCGGCGAGCTCGGGGACGAGGCCCAGGTGGAAGGGTTCGTCGCGGCGGTCCACGCTGAGCCCGTAGTGGGCCAGCAGGCCGCGCAGGCGCTCGACGCTGCCCTCGCTGTGGGCGCAGACGACGACGGCGAGGCCCTCGGCGCGCCAGGCGCGGACGCGCTGGGTGAGGGGCGAGAGGACCTGGTCTTCGCGTTTCTGGGTGGCCTCCTCGATGGCGCGGCGGATGTCCGCGTTGTCCTGCACCTCGAAGCGGATCGAGAGGGCGTCCGGGCGGTCGAGGGTGTCGAAGGCCACGAGGCGCCCGCGGGCTCTGGCGTGCATCGCGGCGATGGCTTCTCGGGCGGGGACGTAGAGGGACTCGGCGGGGAAGGCCAGCTCGCCGCCCTCGGCGCGGACGCGTTCGGCGGCGTGGCTGACCTCTTGCCAGCGGGCGAGCATGGCCTCTTCGCAGGCCTCGGGTTCGTCGATTAGCCAGATGGTGTCTGGGGGCGCGACGTCCCAGAGCGTGTCCAGAGACGGCCAGAAGGCCGGCAGCAGCTCCTCCATGCCGACGGCCAGGATGCCGGCGTCGAGGTCGTCGACGAGCGCGCGGACGCGGGTGCTCGGGACGTGCAGCTCGTCGGCGAGCTCGCGGACGGCTTGGCGCGCGCGCTGCACGCTCTCGTCGTCGAACACGATGTCGCGGGCGGGGCCCAGCATGACGGTCTCGACCGAGCCGAGGGTGCGCTGGGTCGTCGGGTCGAAAAAGCGCAGCGTGTCGATCTCGTCGCCCCAGAGCTCGATGCGCAGCGGGTACTCCGACAGCGGCGAGAACACGTCGATGATGCCGCCGCGCAGCGCGAAGGTGCCGGGGTCTTCGACGGCCGGCACCGGGTGGTAGCCGGTCTCCGCCAAGAAGCGCAGGAAGCCGTCGCGGTCGAGGCGGTCGCCCGGCGCGAGCAGGCGGGCGCGCTCGAGCAGGGCCTGCGCGGGCATGACGCGGTCCAGCAGCGCCTTGGCGGGCAGGACGACGCAGGCGACCTCGAGGTCGTGGGCCAGGCGAAAGAGCGTCGCCACGCGCTCCATGACGCGCAGGCGCGACGGGCTCATGCCGGAGTAGGGCGAGTGGTCCAGGGGCCAGAAGGGCTGGACCGGCTCGAAGAGCTCCGAGCCGGGCTCGAAGAACTCGAGCGCGAGGCGAATCTCCTGCGCGCGGGCGTCGTCGGGGGTGACCACGAGCAGCGTGCGCGGCAGGGACTGGCGGATGGCGGCGAGGACAAACCCGGCGAATCCGCCGACGGCGCCTACGATTTCGACGGGTGATGTGCCGGCGCCGAGGGCGGCCGCGGCGCGGGCGATCTGGCCGGCGGGCGGGGCGGGGGCGGGGGGCGCGGGCGCGGGCAAGCGGAGGTCTCCGGGCGGGCGGGGGCGGCACGCTAGCCAGGGGCGAGCGGATGATCAAGGACGGAGGCGGGGTCGGGCTCGGAGTTCGAGACGGAGGCCTCTGCGCGCTCGTGTACGCCTTGACATCGTCGGCGCGCCCCGTCGAGCATTCACCCGGGATTCGCCAGTCCGCACATCCGTGCGCGTCACGGCCGGAACCGAGTCAGGCTGTCAGATGCAATCTCGGCATTTTGCGTGCGTCTTGGTGCTTCTGGTCGCGGGATGCGGCGGAGAAGAGGCAGACGACGCCACGACGCGCGTCGAGAAGCTCCGCCAATGCGGGTGCTCGGCAGGCAGGCTTGCGGCGAACTCGTGGAGACCCAGGCGCCGGGCGAGGCAGCGCCGCATGCGAGTGAATTGGCCCAAACTATCTTCGCGGGGATCATCTCATCAACGCAACCTCGAAACCTCGAGTATCCAGATACCTTCGGGTTCTGCGAACGCGTGATGGGGCCCTGCGAGTTGCCGCATTTATTCTGGGCCAGTCAGGTTCTGTGCTCGCGGCGACTTGCGAACAGCCCTAGCGGCGACCTGTCCAACAGTGCGGTGCGGCGCGAGCGTGTCACGTCATGCCCAAGACTTTTGCGCGGATGAAGTCGATCCGCCGACGAACGCTGCGATGAACACGTCGATTGCGTTGATCTCCGATGAGTCCGGCTGCGGAGCGAGGCCGGGCGACGGGCCAACCGTGCGCCCGATCTGCCTGCGACGGGGAAGAGCAATGCGACAACGGCGCCGAACGGCGTGCCAGGATTTAGCTGCGGCGGCGGCACCATCCCGGCGTTGTGGAATGTGAGGGACGGAGAGTCGACTCAAGCGACGCGGCTGCGCGCAGTTCTGTCGCTGAGCGATCGGCCGCGTGCGCGCCTGACCGCCGCGGAGCCGGAGCGCGACGAGCTACGCGGGGGGCTCGTGCGGCCCCACAGCCAGGTGAGGATAGCGCCACGGCGGTCGAAGGGTTCGGCGTGAATGGTGGCGTCGCCCTGGTGGAGGCCGGCGACGCGCCAGGTCGTGTCGAGCGCGAAGACTCGAGGTCGTTAGGGGTCGATCAGCCCGCGGGCAACGCCGGCTCGGGCAGAAGGGCAGCTTGAGGAAGCGGTCTTTTCTCAGGAAGAGGGGAGATGACCTCGCAGATCCATCGGGCGTGGTGTGAAACTGGGCGGTCTCGACGCGGTCGGGCATGGACTGAGTGCCAGTGGCGAGTTCGACCACGGGTCGTGCGGGGTCGACGCCGAGGCTGAGTTCGGGTTCAACTAGAATTCGCCAGCCCCCGGACCACCCAGCCCCATTCGGAAGGGCGGCACGAGAGCCGTAAGGAATTGGCCCAAAATAACTCGAATCTTCGCGGCGGATCCATCCATCAACGTCCTCGAACCCGGAGACCAGATCCTTCGGTTTCGCGAACGCGGATGGGCGCCTCTTGCGCTGCGATTATTCTGGGCCAGTTCCTAAGAACCGACGCGGCTTCGGAGTGCGGGCCGGCTGGACGCGGGCTCACGTGCAGCTGCCCCGCCAGGATCTCGCCGACGAGATTGGGCGCGAGGGCTTCGATGTCGGCGTACGTGGCCCTTGGGCGGCCTTCGATAGCGCGGCTCATGGCGCGAGTACAGCGGCGGGTCGGACCGGAGTCGACAACGCGGGATCGGCCGACTATCTCAGCTTAGCGCATCGCGTTCGCCGAGCCCTTGCGCGCGCTTGGCGGCGGCGGTATCGCTCCCCGGCAGTTTGGGGCCGGGGGGGTGAGCGTGAGCGAGTATGCGTGGAGCGTCGCGAGCGCAGAGGCGCTGCGGGCGGACTGGCTCAAGGCGATGAGCGCGCCGATTCTGGCGCGTGGCTTGGCGTTGCAGCGTGCAGGCAAGGTGAGCGCGCTCACGTTCGAGGGCCGGTTGGCCAAGGCGTGGGTGGCCTCGAGCAGCGGCGGCGCTCCCTATGGAGCCGAGATCGAGCTGGGCGACGGGCCCGACGACGAATCGGTGTATTGCCCCTGTGCCTACGATGCGGAGTTTGGCTGCAAGCACCTGGTGGCGCTCGCCCACGCCATCGTTGAGCATTTCCGGGCAGGAGTGACGACGGGAATCGCGGCGATCGAGGTGCCGACGTTGGCGACGGACGCGTCGGGCTGCGTTCCCGCGGTCGAGCTTGAGGCGTGGGCCCGTGAGCACGGGGTCGAGATATGGCTCTCGGACGACGTGAACGACGTGTCTCGGTACAGCGGCCGCGGCGGGTATGGTTTCTCGTCGTATGTCCTCGCGGGGGTGAGCGTCGGGCAGCTGCTGACGGGGGAACGCCCCTCGGCCCTTGCCAGCGCTCGGGCGCGCGTGGATCTCGGCCCGATTCGCAGGCTGGCGCTTGAGCATCTGAGCGAGCGAGCGCGCATCAACGTCGCGGCACGGGCGGGCGCGGCGGCACGGCGGGCGAGCATGGTTCCGCCCACGCCGCCCCCGGTGCGGGCAGCGTGGGACCGGCTGGCGGCGCTGCGCGAGCGGCTGAGTCCGCCCAAGCGCTGGCGGGCTCGAAGCGAGATCCCCGCGCCCAGCGTTCGGTTCGACGCCGTGGCGAGCTGTGTACGCTACGAGTCGCACGGCGCCTGGGGCTGCGAGCGCGCGCAGGGTGCGGTCCGGGTGGAGGTTCACGCGGGCTCCGCAGACGAGCCGGCCTTCGTGCGCTGCCGCTGCGAGACGTCGGCGGGATGCCTGTGTGCGTTGGCCGCGGTGGACTCCGCGATGGAGTTGCTGGCGGACGGTCGAAGCGACGAGAAGGCGGTCGCGTGGCGCCGTGCTGTGGCACAGGCGCCGTGGGAGCGCGTCGTCGAGCGGCTGGACCGCCTGCTGTCGGCGCCCCCGACCGACGAGGTCTTCGACGGCCGGGAGTTGGGCTGGCGCGTGCAGTTGGAGCCCGTGCTGCTGGTCGAGCCCGTTCTGGTGCGACCCCACAAGAACAAGAAGGGCTTCAGCTGTCAGGCCATCCGGGCCTATGACGTCGGGCGCTACACGGGCGGGGCGGAAGCGCGCGCGGACAAAGCGGCGGCTTCGCTGCTGCGGATCGCCACGCACTTGTTCGACCACGACGCGCGCTGGGCGATCCCGCTTCGTGCGCTGCGCGAGCTGGTCGGGCACCCGCGGATCTTCGTGCGTGAGGACTCCCGAGGGACGCCGCACCCGGTTCGGCTGGAGCGGGACGAGGCCGCGCTCTCGGTGGAGGTGGGCGAGGGCGGGCGCATCGACCTCGCGCTGCAACTCACGGGGCGGCGCCTGCCGATGGCCGAGGCCGCGGGGCTTTTCGCGCAGCGGGCGAGCGACGGTCTCTTTCTGGACGTGGATATGGAGGCCGGTCGCCTCGCGGTCTGCGAGTGCGCGCCCGGGTTGGAGAGCCTAGTGCAGGGGTTGGGGCGCGAAGCCGCCGGGATGTCCGCCGAGGCCATGCCGGCCCTGCTCGCGCGGCTTCCACGTCTGGCGGAGGTCACGCCGCTGCGGCTGGGTCGCGCGCTGCGCGGCGAACGGGTGGAGGGTTGGCCAGGATTGGTGCTGCGCCTGGAGCTGAAGCCGAGCCGCACCTTGCTTGTGAGCCTCGCCGTGCAGCCCCTTGGCGAGTGCCCGGCGCTGCCGCCCGGGAGCGGGCCAGACGAGCTCCTGGCGTTTCGCGATGAGCGCGCCGTCCATTGTCCGCGCGAGCTGGCGGCCGAGGTGCGGGCGGCCGAGGTGTTGGCGCGCACGCTGGGGCTGGATGGGGACGGGACCACGGCGGAGCTGACGGCGTTCTCCTGGCAGATCGCTGACTTGGACGCGGCGCTGGAGCTGGTGTCGCGGACGGCGACGCTGGACGCGGAGGCTGTGCGTATCGAGTGGGCGGATGGTCGTCGTGTCAACGTGGCCTCGGCGACGGGGCTCGATTCGCTCTCGGTGGAGGCGCGGCGCAAGCGCGACTGGTTCGACCTCGCGGGTGGGCTGGAGGTCGAGCAGGCGGCGATCCCGCTTGGGAAGCTGCTCCGGGCCATCCGGGAGGGGCAGCGCTTCGTCGCGGTCGGAGAGGATCGGTGGGTGCGCCTCGGTGATGCGCTGCGTGAAGCGCTGGCGCCGCTGGCCCATGTGGTGGGGACAGGCGAGACGATCTCGCGCTACGCCTTGGCGGCCGTGGACCAGCTGGAGGAGGTTGGGGCCGCGCTGGACCTGCCGCCGGAGTGGCTGGCGGTCAGGAGGCGGGTGGACGAGGCGGCGACGCTCGACCCGCCGCTGCCCGAGGGGTTCGCGGGTGAGTTGCGGACCTATCAGCAGGACGGTTATCGCTGGTTGAGTCGTCTGGCGCATTGGGGAGCGGGGGCCTGCCTCGCCGACGACATGGGGCTGGGCAAGACCATTCAAGCGTTGGCGTTGCTCGCGGCTCGCGCCGAGGGCGGGCCGGCGCTGGTGGTCGCGCCGACCAGCGTGGGCTTCAACTGGCAACGCGAGTGCGCACGCTTCGCGCCGCGGCTGGTCCCGCTGGCTTTTCGGGGGAAGGCAGACCTGGACGTGTTCGAACGGGTGGGCCCCGCGACGGTCCTGATCACCAGCTATGATCTGTGTGTTCGCTACGCCGAGCACATCACGCCCATCGCCTGGGGGACGCTGGTGCTCGACGAGGCCCAGGCGGTGAAGAATCCGGAGACGCGCCGCGCTCGGGCCATCCACGCCATCGACGCCGGGTTCCGCCTCGCCCTCACCGGCACGCCGGTCGAAAACCGCACAAGCGAGCTGTGGAGCCTCTTTCAGGCGGTCACCCCCGGGCTGCTCGGCACCCTCGGGGCGTTTCGGGAGCGCTTCATCGTGCCCATCGAGCGCGACGAAGACGTCGAGCGGCGCGCGCTCCTGGCGAGCCTGGTCCGGCCATTCATCTTGCGGCGCTTGAAGACCCAGGTCGCGACCGAACTCCCGGCGCGTACGGAGGTGGACCTGCGTGTGCGACTCAGCACGGCCGAGCGCGCGCACTACGACGAAGTCCGCGAGGCCACCCTCGCCGACCTCGCCGACCTGACCGACGAGCCGCCGCAGCAGCGAGGTTTCCGCGTGTTGACCGCGCTCACTCGCCTGCGCCAGCTCGCGTGCCATCCGCGCTTGGTCCACCCGGGCAGCACCGTGCGCTCGTCGAAGGTCAAGGCGCTGACGGAGCTGCTGCTCGAGCTTCGTGACGAGGGCCACCGCGCGCTGGTCTTCAGCCAGTTTACGTCGCTGCTGGCGCTGGTACGCGAAGAGCTGAACGCGGCGGGGTTGAGCTCGCTCCGGCTCGACGGTTCGATCGAGGGCGCGAAGCGTCGAGCCCTGGTCGACGCGTTTCAGGCGGGCGAGGGCGACGTGTTCTTGCTCTCGCTGAAGGCTGGCGGGACGGGGCTGAACCTGACGGCGGCCGACTACGTCGTCCACCTGGACCCGTGGTGGAACCCCGCGGTCGAGGACCAAGCGACGGACCGCGCGCACCGCATCGGCCAGACGCGCCCGGTGACGGTGTACCGGCTCATCGCCGAGGACACCGTGGAGGACGAGATGCTGCGGTTGCACGCGGACAAGCGCGAGCTGGCCGAGGCGCTCTTGAGCGGTACAGGGGGCGGCCGCGCGCTGAATGCCGAGGATCTGGCGCGGCTGCTGCAGGCGACGCGCGAGCCCGACGGCTTCGCGGCAGAGGATTTCGCCGACGCGGACGCAGACGCCGACGGGGAAATAGACGCGACGCCGCCCGCGCCTGCGCCGCGAAGCAAGGCCGCCACGCGGCGCGTCCCGGAGGCGCCGAGCGGGGCCGAGGCTGCCCTGGCGGCGCTCGACGCCACCCTGCAAGGTGCCGTCGAGGCCGGGCGCTTAGCCTCAACTACGGCCGCCACCTACCGCGCTGGCGCCCGCCACGTCCTGCGCTTCATGGCCGCGGAGGGCAGCGCGTGGACCGCCGAGGCCGCCGCGGACGCCGCCGCGCGCTACGTCGCGACGCTGTCCGAGCGACCCAATAGCCCGACGAGCCACCACCAGCTCATCCCCACCGTCGCCCGCTGGCTCGTCGAAGCCCTCGCAGGACCCGATGGGGCCACGGGCTGAGCCCTACGCCGCGAACTCCACCAGGGCCTTGATCGTGCGATCGAGGGCGGCGGGGTCGTCGATATCGGTTGCCAAGACCACGAGATTTCGGTCGAGGGCGTCGGCGACGGGGGTGTCGGTGACCCGGGCCTTTCGGGCGATGGGGGGCTCTTTGTGGGCTTGGTAGACCGACGCCGGGCGCAGCAGCGGCAGGTGCTGGGCGAGGCCCTCGGGCAGCGGGCCCTCGAAGCAGGCGGCCAAGGGGACCGCGGGCTCGACCAGCGGCTCCAGACCCGCTTGGGGGGCGGCTCGCCGCAGCGCGATGAGGCGCGCCTTGTACGCGGCCATGGTGTCTCGCAGGGTCTCCAGCCGGTACAAGCCGAGCGCCGCCTGCAGCGCGGGCATACGCGCGGAGGTGCCGACCACCACGTGGCCGCGGTTCCACTCGACGTGCGAGCCGTCCAGGGTCACTCCCGCGTGGCCCAGGCAGGTCAGCCAGCGCAGCGCCAGGGCGAGGTCGACGTCGTTGGTGAGGACCGCGCCGCCCTCGCCGAGATCGATGGGCTTCTTCGCGGACAAGCTCAGGGCCGCGGCGTCCCCGCGCACAGACCCCGGGAAGCCCTGGGCGGCGTCCTCGAGGACGAAGACCCCCTCGCCGACCGCCGATCGAATGCTGCCGATATCCGGCGCGATCCCCATGGCGTGCACCGCGATGACCGCCCGCGTGTCGCGGGTCAGGCCGTGGCGAATCGCGTGGGGGTCAAGCGTCAGCCGCTTCGGATGCACGTCCACCACGACCGGCGTCGCGCGCCGACGCACGACCGCCGCCAGGGTCCCGTAGGCGGACAGCGCGGGCACGATGACCTCGTGGCCGCGACCCACGCCAGCCGCCTCGAGCGCCAGCTCCAGCGCCATGGTCCCCGAGCAGGTGGCGATGGCGTGCTCGACGTTACCGCGCACCGCGATGGTCTTCTCGAAGAGCGCGACCGTGGGGTTCGCGATCCCTGCGAGGTTACCGGTCTGCACGAGCGCGCGGACGCGCTCCAGCAGGTCTTCGAGGGCAACGGAATCCGCCAAGCTCAGGCCTCCCGATAGTCGATGATATCCAGCGAGCCGACGCGCGACCAGTCGCGCACGGCGCCTTCAAGCTCGTGGGCAGTACACAGCACGCTGATGACCATGGTCTCAGGCGTCAGGTGCCGCCGAATCGCCGCGTTGATCGTGTCGCGTTTGAGCGCGCGAATCAGCGGCACGAAGCGGTCGAGCCAGTCGTCCGGCCGCCCCACCAGACGCGCGGAGAGGCGCTCGCTCAGCTCTTTCTCTGGCGTCTCGAAGCTCATCAGGTGGCCGTTACACAGGTAGGACTGCGTCGCGTCCAGCTCGTCCGCGCTGACCCCGTCTTTGACCAGGGTCGCCAGCAGGTCGTCGGCCACCCGCAGCGCCGGCACCGTGTCTTTTGTACCCGGGTAGAATCGCATCATGAAGGTGCCGAGCCGGGCGTCCGACTGCAGATAACTGTAGGCGCCGTAAGACCAGCCGCGCTTCTCGCGGATCTCGTGGCTCAGCCGCGCCGTGAACGTCCCGCCGAAGATCACGTTGCCCACGAAGAGCCCGAGGTGGTCCTCGTGGTTCGCGTCGATGGTCGCGTGGCCCAGCGTCACCTGGGTCTGCGTGCGCTCGGGCTTGTCGACCAGCACCACGCTCAGGCCCTCGGCCCCCGACCACGCGGGCACCGTCGCCTGGTCGCTGTCCGCCGTCGACGGCAGCCGCCCCAGGGTCCGCGCGATGTAGCGCTCCAAGCGCGGGCGGTCGATGTCGCTGGCCGCGCCCACCAGGGCACCGACCGGCGTGTAGTGCTTGCGCCAAAACCCCACGACATCCTCGCGCGAGATCGCGGCGATGGTCTGCTCGGTGCCCTTCAGCGGCCGCCCGTAGGGATGATCCACGAAGAGCCGCCGCACAAAGGCCCGCTGCGCCAACGCCGAGTCGTGGTCGCGCAGCTGCTCCAGCTCCGCCAGCGTCTGCCGCTTGAGCTTGTCGAGCTCCGCCTCGGGGAAGGTCGGCTCACCCACGATCGTCCCGACCAGCGCCTCAAACGCGTCGAGCTTTCGCGTCAGCGTGTCGCCGGAGATCGTCGTCGTGTCGCGCCCCACCGACACGCCCAGCGACGCGCCAAGGTGGTCGACCTCGTCCATGATCTGCGCGTGGCTCAGCGTCCCGGCACCCCGCATCAGCATCTGCGACGTGAGATAAGCCAGCCCGTCCTTACCGGGCGGGTCGTCCAGCATTCCGGTCCGCAGCGTCAGCGTCAGCGTCACGATGGGCCGCGTGTGTTCCTCGACCAAGAAGATGTCTCGCGAGGGGATCACGCTGCGGCCTCCTCGGCACGCGGCAGGCCAATGACCACCGTGCGATTCTCAGTGCGCAGCACCCGCTGAGCCACCCGCTTGACGTCGTCGGCGCTCACGGCCGCGAGCCGCGGCATCTGCTCGAAGAAGAACGCGGCGTCGCCGAAGGTGACCTCCGCGTCGCCCAAACCGCGCGCCCGGCTCCCGGTGCTGGCGATCTCGCGCAAGAACGCCGCCTCCAGCCCGTTCTTCGCCTTCTCGAGCTCGCGCTCCGTCGGCCCCTCGTCCCGCAGCCGCGCCAGCTCCTCCTCCAAGATCGCCTCCGCCTCGGCCAAGGGACGGCCGGGTCGCATCGTGATCCCCAGCTCGTAGAGCGCTGGGTACTTCCAACCCACCGCCATCCCGCCCACCGAGCTCGCCAGCTCCGTCTCGGTGACCAGCCGCTCGTACAAGCGCGCGGACTCACCGCCCGTCAGCACCTCGTCGAGCACCTCGAGCGCCGCCTGCTCCGGGTCCATCCCCGCCAGCCCGTGCCACGCGTAAAGCCCCTTCTCCGACGAGATCGGCAGCTCGAAGCTCTGCCGCTTCTCTGCCGTCTGCCGCGGCTCCACCGGGAACGCCTCCTCCGGGATCTCCTGCGCCTTCATGTGCCCGTAGTAGCGCTGAATCAGCCTCAGCACCTCGGTCGTGTCCACGTCCCCCACGATGACGATCGCCGCGCTGTTCGGCGCGTAGTACCGCTCGTAGAAGCTCATGCAGTCGTCGAGCGAGATGGCCCGGATGTCCTCCATCCAGCCGATGGTCGGGACGCCGTAGGGGTGCGCCTCGTACGCCAGCCGATACAGCGCCTCGTAGAGCCGCCCGTCCGGGTCGTTGTCCACCCGCAAGAGCCGCTCGTTGACCACGACCTCGCGCTCGCTCTCAAGCTGGTGCGTGTCGAGGATCATGTTCTCCATGCGGTCGGCCTCGAGCTTGCAGCACAGCTCGAGGTTGTCTCCGCCCGACGGCAGCTTCTCTTTATAATAGGTCCAGTCGACCCAGGTCGCCGCGTTCGTCTCCGCGCCGCGCCGCTCCATGATGGAGTCGAACTCGCCCTCGGCGAGGTTCGTCGTGGCCTTGAACATCAAGTGCTCAAAGAGGTGCGCGATGCCGCTCTTCCCGGCGACCTCGACCCGCGAGCCGACCGAGAACCACGTGTGAAAGCTGAACACCGGCGCGCGCCGATCCTCCCAAACGAGCACCCGCAGCCCGTTGCCGAGCTTGAAGCGCCCGACTCGCGCGCTCCCGTGAACCAGCTCGTCCTGCGCCTCGATTTGAGCGGTCGCAGGCTGGTCGCGATTCAGCGCAACCACGTCGACATGGCCCATCGATTCCTCCGTGGACGTTCCGGTCGGCGGAGACTAGCCGGTCGCCCACCGGCACACAAGGTGGGGCAATCGCGTCGGATCCCGACTGAAGATGCGGACGCCGGGCCGCGATGGCCCCGCATTCAGCGTTCAGCGTTCAGCGCTCAGCCCGTCACCGCAGCCCCCCCCGTCGCCTGAAGCCGAACGCGCTTGGGTCGCCGCCCGGCTGATGGCTAAGGGCTGAAAGCTAACCGCGGGCCATCGCGCACGGCGAACCGTGGAGCCGCGCACGGCGCCGCACGCGATGGCCCCAGTTGACCGCGTTCGGGTGCCGGTCTAACTACTGACTGGCCCTCTCGCCCACCCTCGGAGCGCGGTTCATGCCACAGAAGCCCGCCGACCGCCTGATCATCCGGCCCCTCTCCGCCGCGGTGTACTTCTACCCGACGCTGGTGGCCGCGCTCATCTGCGGGGCCGTGGTCACCGTGCGCGGCGCGACCCCCGAATCCCCAGGCCGCACCGGGCTGGTCTTCACCCTCGTCTTCTTCTTCAACCTCACGGTCGTCGCCTTCGACTACACCCGCGTCGCCAGCATCGTGCTGGTGCTCATGGGCGTCATCACCGGCCTCATCGCCGCCATCTACCCGGGCTTCGGCCACTTCATCGAGAGCCTGACAAACCAGCCCCTCTTCATGAACGCCACCTTCTATTGGGTGTGGGCCGGCGGACTGGCGCTGGTGCTGGGCGGCGTCTTCATCAAGACCCGCTTCGACTACTGGGAGGTGCGCAACAACGAGCTGCTGCACCACCACGGCTTTCTAGGCGACACGGAGCGCTGGCCGGTGCCGGGCATGCGCATCTCCAAGGAGATCCGCGACGTCATGGAGTTCGTGCTGGCGCGGGCCGGTCGGCTGGTGCTGATCCCGCCCAACGAGCGGCGGGCCATCGTGCTGGACAACGTGCCCCGCATCGACCGGGTCGAGGCGCGCATTCAGGAGCTGACCAACGTCCTGCGCGTCGACGAGGTCGACACCAGCGAGGACGACGAGCGCTGACGACGGCGCGCCTAAGTCGCCCCGAGCACGCTGCGCAGGTCCCACAGCGCGGGGAAACACCGTCGCGACAAGGTCGTCGCGAGGTACTTCGCCCCACTGGACCCGCCGGTGCCGCGACGCATGCCGATGGTGCGCTCGACCATCTTCACGTGGGCGAACCGCCAGAGCTGGAGCAGCTCGTCGTAGTCCACCAGCAGCTCGCAGGTCAGGTAGAGGTCGTAGTTCGCTTCGGGGTGGCGATAGATCTCGGCCAGGCTTTCCAAGAGCGCGTCCCAGCTCGCCTCACCCTCGGCCGGCGTCGGGTCGGGCAGCCCGAACCCGCGTCGCCGCAGCAGCGCCACGAAGGCGTCCCAGATGGTCGGGGCGGCCAGCCGCGCCTTCAGCCTCGCCGTCGCCGCCGCGTCGTGGGCGTGGAACTTCAAGTAGCGCTCGTCCTTGAGGCCGCTGAGGAACTCCAGCTCGCGAAACTGCTGTGACTGAAAGCCGCTCGCCGGGTTGAGCCGCGCGCGAAAGACGTCGAAGTCCTGCGGCGTCATGGTCTCGAGGATGGCGATCTGGGCGTTCAGCACTCGCTGAATCGTGGTGATCCGCTTGAAGATCTTGTGCGCCTTGAGCACCTGGTCAGCGTCCAGCGCGGCCAGGGCGGCGTCCGCTTCGTGCAATAGCTGCTTGAACCACAGCTCGTAGACCTGATGGATGATGATGAAGAGCATCTCGTCGTGGTGCGCTGGCACCGAGAGGCGCTCTTGCAAGGTCAGAAGCTCCGGCACCCGCAGGTACGAGCCGTAGGTCAGCGGCGCGTCGGTGAGCACCGGTGGAAGTTCAGACGGATCCTCGCTCATCACGACCTCCCGCTACGCCCGCCTCGCTCCATATTGCGCGCGATGTGGTCGGCGAGCGTGTGAATTGCGTCGCGACCGAACTCCGGGACGAAGAGATAGGGCACCTCGACGCTCGGCATCTGGACCTTCCGCGCCAGCTCGGCCAGGTAGGCCTCCTGAAAGCGTCGGCGCTCGGCCATCCGCTCGGCCCGCGCGAGCGCCGCGTCCACCACCGGATCCACGCCCTGGGCCGTGCTGTGCATCAGCTTCAGCAGCTCCGCGTCGCTGGCGTCCAGCACCTCGGGCCACACGCTGTTGATGAAAAGCCAGCCCTTGGGGATCTGCAGCAGCGTGTCGATCTGACCGAGCAGCTCGAGGGTCTCGCGTACCGGCATCTCCTCGGGCAGCGTCACCAGATGGATCGCGGTTCTCGCAGGATCCACCAGCAGTTCCTGCATCTTCCGCACCTCGTCGGCCATGGGCCCGCGCTCGATGACGCCGAGGATCGCCGACGGAAGCCGCAGCAGGCTGACGCCGTGACCCGTCGCCGGCGAGTCGATGATGATGCGGTCCCAGACCGGCTCGCCGTGCTTGCGCTCCCGCTCCAGGTCAAAGGCTTTGCCCAGCAGCAGCAGCTCGTTCATGCCGGGGATCATCGCCAGCAGGCGCTTGACCGCCTCGTGCTGGAAGATCGTCTGGTAGACCCGCTCGAACCGGACCTTTCGCAGCGCGTACTCGTGCAGCGCCGGCTCGGCCTGGATCGCCAGCGAGTACAGGTTCGGCTCGAGCTCCTGGATCTCGTAGTCGGCCGACACCTTGCCGAAGAGGGCTGGCGCCTTCTGGTTCGCGTTGAACTCCACGATGAGCGTCCGCGCGCCTGCACGCGCCGAGAGCAGCCCGAGGGCAGCGCACATCGTGCTCTTACCAACGCCGCCTTTGCCGGCGACGATGACGAATCGTGGGTCTGTCGTGGCGGCCGTCATGGGCGGCCCACGTTAGTTCGGCCGGCCCACGCGGACAACCGGGAACGGCCCATGAGGACCACGGCGACGGGGACGCGCCCGCGGACGCGCGGCCTTGAAATGGCGGCGCCACTGCGTTAGGCCCAGCGGCATCGCTCGCTGTTGGAGGGACGCATGACCGCTCGCGCACTGGTTCTGGCTTCGGTACTCGCCGCTCTCGTCTTGGTGCCGGCCTGCAAGAAGCCGCGCAAGACCGTGCTGTCCAAGGATCAGCGCGAAGAGATCGGCACCGCCCTGCTGACCGAGGCGCCCACGCCGCAGATCCCCGTGAACGCGGTGCTGGACGGCAAGGTGCGACTCATCGGCGTGGACCTGTCGAGCCCCAGCGTGAAGGTGGGCGGGAGCTTCGACGTGACCTGGTACTGGGAGGCGCTGGAAGATCTCGGCGGCTCCTGGAAGATCTTCGTGCACTTCGAGGCGCCCGGAAAGCGCGGCGTCTTCGACCACCAGGCGGTCGGCGAGCTCTACCCGCTGGCCCGGTGGAAGAAGGGCGAGATCATCAAGGATGTGCAGAAGATCACGGTGGGATCGGACTTCCCGACCGCGACGGCGAAGCTGTTCGTCGGGATCTTCGATGAGGCCGCGTGGAGCGAGCGGCAGGCCAATGTGCGCATGGCCGTCAGCAACCCTGGCGAGGTCAAGGTGCCGGTCGACGGCGACGGGCGCATCGAGGCGGCGTCGGTGGCGCTGACGGGCGGCGAGAGTCCCGGACGTGGCGCGGCGGCGGGGGCGGCGAAGCCTGAGACACGGCCCCTGACGGCGGCGAAGACCGCGGCGGCGCCGGTCATCGACGGCAAGCTCGACGACGCGGTGTGGCGGACGGCGCAGACCAGCGCGGCCTTCGGGCAGCCCGGCGGAGGCCCCGTGAGTCCGCGGCGGCTGACCCAGGTGCGCGCGGCGTGGGACGACACGGCGGTGTACTTCGGGTTCGCCGTGCGAGACGACGACCTGTGGAACGACCAGACCGGGCGCGACGCGACGCTGTGGGAGCAGGACGTCGTCGAGATCTACCTGGACCCGGGTGCGGACGGTAAGGACTACGTGGAGATCCAGGTGTCGCCCACGGGCGAGATCTTCGACGCGTGGTTTGAGACCCATCGCGCGCCGGCGTGGCCTGAGGCCGCGAAGAAGCTGACGCTGGCGGGGATGCAGGTGAAGGTCGACGCGGTCGGTTCGGTGAACACGCGGGACGACGGGGTGACCGACGAGAGCTGGTCGGTCGAGGTGGCCATCCCGTGGAAGGACTTGCCCGGGATCGACGGGCCGCCGGCCGCGGGGACCCAGTGGGGCGCGAACTTCTACCGCATCGACGTGAAGTCGCCGACGCGGGAGGGCTTCATGAGCTCGTGGGCGCCTGCGGGCGGGGACTTCCACAACACGAACGCGTTCGGGCGGCTGGTGTTTGGCGAGGCGGCGGCGGCGCGGCCGTCGCGGGGGAATCCGGCGGCCGCACCCGGACCGGGCGAAGAGGAAGGCGAGGGCGACGACCCGCCGTCGGGCGCAGCACCGGTTCCGGCTGGTGGGCTCTGAGCGGGGAAGGGACGGGCGGCACCCAGGGGCGGCCGGCCAGGTTGGAGCGGCTGCAGGGGATCATGGCGCAGCTCCGATCTCGGGCGGGCGGTTGTCCGTGGGACCTGGAGCAGACCCTCGAGACGCTGAGGCCGTACCTGCTCGAAGAGGCCTACGAGGTCCTCGACGTCATGGGTGGTGACGACGCGGCGCTGCACTGCGATGAGCTTGGGGACCTGCTGTTTCAGGTCGTGTTTCAGGCGCGGATTCGCGAGGAGCAGGGCGCGTTCGGCTTGGCGGACGTGGTCGACGCGATCTCGGAGAAGCTCGAGCGGCGGCATCCGCACGTGTTTGGTGACGAGGAGGCGCGGGACGCGTCGGCGGTGCTCGTGCGCTGGGACGAGCTGAAGAAGGCCGAGGGCAAGGGCGAGATCGGCGATGTCCCGGAGGCGTTGCCGGCGCTCATGCGGGCTGCCAAGGTCGGGAAGCGGGCGGCGAAGGCGGGGTTCGACTGGGCCGATGTCCAGGGGCCCATCGCGGCGGTCCGCGCGGAGCTGGCCGAGCTGGAGCAAGCGATCTCGAGCGGTGATGGCGAGGCGGCTGGGCGCGAGCTTGGGGATCTGCTCTTCAGCGTGGTCAACGTCGCGCGCCACCTTCGCGCCGACCCCGAGCTGGCGCTGCGGGCCACCACCGACCGATTCATCGCGCGTTTCCGGCACATAAGCGGCGCTCTGGAGGCCCGCGGGCTCACCGCCGCCGACGCGGACGCCGCCACTCTGGACGCGCTGTGGGAAGCCGCGAAGGACGCCACCGAGCGTGCCGGCTGATTCTCGCGAGGCGGGCCGTCGCTCGCTCCTGAAGTCCGCGGGCGTGATGACCGCGATGACGCTGATCAGCCGCGTGCTGGGCCTGGTGCGCGAGCAGGTGCGCGCGGTCTACCTGGGCACCGGCGCGGCCTCGGACGCCTTCGGCCTGGCCACCAGCATCCCGAACCTCTTCCGCCGCTTGGTCGCCGAGGGGGCGATGACGGCGGCCTTCATCCCGGTGCTCGCTGAGTACCTCCGCCGCGGCAAAGACGAAGAGACGCGAGCGTTTCTCTCGCGATTCTTCACGTTGCTGACCCTGGCGGTCGCGGGCTTCACGGTGCTCGGCATCCTCGTCACGCCCTGGCTCATCAACACCTTCTTCGCCGCTGAGTTTCAGAACATCGAGGGCAAGGTCCGGCTCACCATCATCCTGACGCAGATGATGTGGCCGTACCTCTTCTTCGTCAGCCTCTCCGCGATGCTGCAGGCGGTGCTCAACGCCAAGAAGATCTTCGGGCCCTCGGCCTTCACCCCGGTCTTGCTCAACCTCTGCATCATCGGCCTCGGCGTCGGCCTCGCCCAGGTGGTGCCGGACCCCTCCTACGCCCTGGTCGCCGGCTTCCTGCTGGGCGGCGTCGCGCAGATCCTCTTTCAGATCCCCTACTTGCTGCGCTGGACCGACATCCGCTTCGGCGTCGACTTCAACATGTTCGGCCCGGGTGTCATCCGCGTCCTGAAGATCATGGCGCCGGGCGTTTTCGCTGCTGGCATCTACCAGATCAACATCTTCGTCAGCACCCTGGTCGCGTCGCGCCTGCCCGACGGCTCCATCGCGTCGCTGCAGTACAGCATCCGCCTGCAGGAGCTGGTGCTGGGCCTCTTCGTCGTCTCGGTGGCCCAGGTCATCCTACCCACCCTGAGCGAGCAGACCGCCGCCGACGACACCGAGGGGGTCAAGGACACGCTGAGCTACGCCACGCGGCTGCTCGCCTTCGTGACCATGCCGGCCACCATCGCCCTCATCCTGCTGGGCCCCGCCATCGTGCGCCTGCTCTTTCAGTTCGGGGCCTTCGACGCCGAGTCCACCCGCCAGACCGCCTTCGCCCTGGTCTTTCACGCGGTCGGTCTCTTCCCCATCGGGCTGGCACGCGTCCAGAACCAGGTCTTCTACGCGCACAAAGACCTGCGCACGCCCACCATCGTGGCGGCCGTGGTGATGGTCGTGAACCTCGTGCTCTGCGTCGCGCTGGCCGAGCCGCTGCGCCAAGGCGGCATCGCGCTGGCCGGCAGCGTGGCCTCGGCCGTCAACGCCATCGTCTTCGCGGTCATCCTGCACCACCGCCTGGGCACCAGCGACTGGCGCGCGACGGCCGCTCGCCTCGGCCGCGTCGCCGTGGCGACCTTGATCATGACCGCCGTGCTCGTGGGTTGGGAGGCGCTCTTCCCCACCGCCGCCATCGAGCGCCGCCTGGTCCTCGGCGCCTGGATGGTCGCCGCCATGGTGCTCGCCATCGCCGCCTACATCGCGGCCTGCCGCCTCTTGGGCGTCAACGAGCTGGACGGGGTCCTCGGCGCCCTCAAACGCAAGCTGAAGCGGCGCTAGCGGGCTACTGCGGGCAGGGCATCGGCGAGGAGTCCATGCGCGCGGCCTCGAAGTGCGCCGACAGGCAGATCGCCGGCTCGCCCGACGCGCTCTGGCAGTCGAAGGTCTCGATGCCCCCCTGCAACTTCAGCAGCCCCTTCAGGTCGCTGAAGTCCGTGTTGCAGCCCCCGCAGCTGCCGTTCTTCGCCACGTACCCCGGATCGATCGTCGAGCAGTCCTCGAGCTTGGGCTTCAGGCACGAACACACCGAACCCAGCGCGCTCTCGGTCAGCACCCCGCTGAGGACTTTTCCGCCCGTGATCATCGAGCAGTCGTTGGAGACGGTCGCCTCCAGCACGAGATCGCGCGCTGGGATGGCGTGAATCGGCGACAGCCCGGGGGCGCAGTTCTTGATCTTCGAGGTGCTGCCGGCGAACACGTTGATGCCGGTGGGCTGCGACGCCTGCAATTCACAGCCCGACCGTGGGTGAATCACCTCGAACTCGGTGCCGGGTAGCACGCAGACCTCGCTGGAGCCGGGCTCGCCGACCCGCGCCCCGGAGACCGCGCGCAGCCGCACCTCGGTCTCGGTCACCTCGGTCACCTCGACCAGGATGTTCAGTGAGTACGCGGCGATATCGCCGGCCCACAGCCCGTTGAGGATGGGCTGCAGGATGTTCTCCTCGCCCGCCAGCGTGTCGATGGCCAAGGTGGTGAAACGGTACCAGTCGCCGACGCTCGCGCAGTCGCAGCTCCCCGCGGGCCCCGTGTCCGGCTTGGTGTCCGTGACCACGTCGACCTTCGTGGACGATGGCAGCTTGTTCAGCTCGGAGTCCGTCGCGTTGGCGCAGCCCGCGCCGGCCCCTGCCATCGCGGCGAGCAGCGCCACTCGGACGAGTCCATCCATCGCGCGTTTCATCGGCCCCTCCGTGACGGAATCGGCGGGCGAGCTGGGCCTCCGCGAGGGCCCACGACCCGACCCGCTCACATTTGCACATCGCGCCGAACTGCGTCAAAACCAAGGGGCGGCCGCCGCCAGGTCCGTCACCCGGCGCGGTTCGCTCGACTGGAGGGGCTCCATGGACATGCGTCGCGCCCGGCTGTCGGCGATGGTGTTGGCCGCGCTTGTCGCCGGCACCAACCACGCCTCAGCCGCCGGTTTCGAGCTGCTGGACAACGGCACCCGCGCGGTCTCCCGAGGCGGCGCTTTCTCCGCGCTGGCCGACGACGAGAGCGCCGTCGCCCTGAACCCGGGCGCGCTCACCCGGCGGCGCGGCACGCGGCTCTTCCTGTCGAACAACTTCTACCACGCGCCCGTGACCTTCACCCGGGACGCCACCGACATCCCCATCGGCGTGCTGCCCGCGGGCACGGACGCCTCGGTGCCCACGCAGCCGTCGGAGAACAAGAAGCCCTGGTTCCTGCTCGGCCCCATCCTGGCTGCCGCCTCCGACTTCGGGCTGAAGGACTGGCAGTTCGCCCTGAGCTTCTACGCCCCCGCCTCCATCGGCGCGGCGGAGTACGACAAGGACGCGGGCTCGCGGTGGATGCTGACCGAGATCGACCTCAAGGTCGCCTACGTCGGCGCCTCGTTCGCGTACGGCAAGAAGGACGTCTTCGGCGTCGGCATCACGCTGCAGAACGCGATGGCGCTGAGCGTCAACTTCAAGGAGATCACCGACGGCGCCAACGCGGGGTCGCTGCATCCTTACTATGGGCCCTTCGACCTGGAGACCGAGATCCAGCTGAGCGACTACTTCGCGCCCACGGCCATCGTCGGCGCTTGGTACCGCCCCATCGAGCGCTTCGAGGTGTCGCTGTCGGGCCGCGTCATCCCCGTCTACTTCCACACCACGGGCGATCTGCGGCTGCACAACGTCCCCGGCATCACAAACTTCACCCCCGAAGAGCTGGTCGTCGACGACAGCACGGCGAGCCTGGATCTGGTGCTGCCGCCGACCGCCCGACTGGGCCTGCGCTACCGCCACCCGGACGGCGACGGGGGCGAGCTCTTCGATGTCGAGCTGGACGTGGTCTACGAGGCCTGGTCGATGTTCAAGCGCTACGACGCGAAGCTCGGCGGGACCCTCAACGTCATCGTCGTCGGCGCCGAGGTGCCCGACCTTCGGCTCGAGAAGCGCTGGCGCGACACCCTCAGCGTGCGCCTCGGCGGCAGCTACAACGTCATCAAGGACCGCCTCTCGCTCTCCCTCGGCGGCTTCTGGGAGTCCGGCGCGGTCCCGAAAGGCTACGAGGCCCTCGATTTCCTGTCCTTTTCCCGCTTCGGCGTCGGCCTGGGCGCGCACCTGACCGTGGGCAAGTTCAAGCTCGGAGCCTCCTACGCCCACGTCTTTCAGGAAGACCGCAAGACCGACGAGGCCCGCGGCAAGCTCTACCAGATTCGCCCGCTCGACCCCTGTCCTGAGGAGTGCGACGGCGGCAAAGGCTGGTCTGGCGTGCCCGCGAACTCCGGGCGCTTCGAGAGCGGCTTCGACATCCTCTCGATCTCGATGGCGCTCGCCTTCTGATGGGCGGGGATCGCCAATCGCCGCCGACCCAGCGGCTGGCCGAGCTCGGCGCGCTGACCCGTCAGCTAGTCTATCGCCTCAATAACCCCCTGACCGTCTTGCGCAGCCAGTTGGCGTTTCTGCGCGACCGCTTCGAGGCGGGCGACGCCGGGGGCCTGCTCGGCGAGGAGGGGCCGGAGCGGCTGGCCGCCCTGACCGACTCGGTGCGCGATATGGAGCGGGTCATCGGCGCGCTCGGCGACTACGTGCGCAGCGACGGTGAGCCCACGCGGACCGACTTGGTCGAGTGCGCGCTGCTGGCCTACGCCGTCGCCAGCGTGAAGCTCCGCTACGCCGCGGAGTTGGACCTGGTCGAGCCCGAATCGCCAGTCTTTGCCTGGGGAATCGGGGAACGCCTGCAGCAGCTGCTGGTCGGGGTCTTCCTGTCCATCGGCACCCGCGAGGCGACATACGGGCGCATCGAGGTGCGCTTCGACCTACGCGACCCCACGCGCGCGGTCGTCGAGATCCGCGACGCGCGCGGCACCGAGGGGCCGAACCTTCAGGTCGACGACGAAGGCCTCGACGTCGGCGCCGGCTTGGCCATCGCGCGCCACATCGCCGAAGAGCACGGCGGCACGCTGGTGCAGGTGAGTGACCCCGATTCGCGGGTCACTCACCGCCTGGACCTGCCCTTCGCTACGGAGTCTGGTAGCTGATCCACGGGGCGCCCGTCTTCCACCAGGAAGAGTCGGCGCAGCAGCGGAAGCCCACCGAGGGCGCGTTGTGGGTCTCGGGTGCGTGGGCGCGGGCGTAACCCGTCGCGAAGCACATGTTGTGGTCGAAGGCGCCGCCGCGCAGCACGCGCTCGGTGGCCGTCGACGGCCCCGTCGGGTTCAGCGTCGCGCTGTTCGCGTAGTAGTCCGCCCCGTAGTAGTCCGAGACCCACTCGAACACGTTGCCGGACAGCTCGAGCGCGCCGTAGGGGCTGACGCCGCCTGCCTGCGCGCCGGACGCGGTGGTGAGCCCCGCGCAGCCGGTCGTGTTGCTCAGCGCGCAGGTCGGCGCCGTGCTGCCCCACGAGTACGGCCGCAGGTTGGTCGCGCAGGTGCCGTTCTGGATGCAGTCACCTCGGGCGGCCTTCTCCCACTCGGCCTCGGTGCACAGACGCATCCCCTTCCAGGCGCAGTATTGCGTCGCGTCAGTCCAGTCCACGTGGTTGACGGGGTGCGAGTTCTTCGCGCCGTTGGAGTAGGTCACGTAGGCGCCCGTCGAGCACGGCGCGGTGCAGGCCGGCCCCGGATCGTTCGGGTAGCCGGGCGTCGGCGGATCGCAGACGGGGTTCGTCGTGCACAGCGCGTTGGGCGGCGAGCACGCGCCAGCCCCGACGCAGGCTGCGAAGTCCGCGGCCGTCACCTCGGTGCGGTCGATCTGGTACGCGTGGGTCACGACGCGGTGCTTCGGCGCGTCGGTCTGGCACGCGGGGTTGCCCGTGGCGCAGCCCATGTAGAAGGGGCCGTAGGGCACGTAGACCTTGCGGCTGCTGGGATCGCGGCAGGTGCCGGCGACGCAGTTCCAGGTCGGCGGGCAGCCCGTGCCGAGGATGCCGCACGCGCGGTAGTCGATGGTCGGGTGCTCGTCCAAGATGTACGGGCTGTCGCCCTTGGCGCTGGCCAAGATCGTGATGCTCTTGATCTCGACCTTGGTCGACCGGATCCGCGCCTCGGCAAATCCCTGCGGATCGCTGCGTCGCTTGATGTACTCGATGGTGTGGCCCTCGCCGCTGGCCTGCACCTCGATGGTCATGCCCTGCAGCGGCTGGCCCTCGATGTCCTTGAGGAACACGCGCACCAGGGTCCACGCGGTGTCGTCCGCGGGCGACTGGGTCGTCGAGAGCAGCTGCAGCAGCGTCGGGTCGGGCGGCGGCGAGACGTAGACACGCGACGCCGCGGTGTCGACGGGGAGCAGCGCGCCGGTCCGGCGGCAGCAGCGGAAGCCGAAGGCGTGGTTCACGGTCGGGCCGTCGTACACGAACCGGCTCGACGGACGCTGGAGCTTCGCCTCCTGCGTGAAGGCGCCGCCCTTCCACATGCGCTGAGTGCCGACGATCGGTCCCTTCGGGAAGGCCGTGGTGCCGGCGTTGTAGGGCGCCATGTAGTCCCAGATCCACTCTTGGACGCCGCCGATCATGTCGTGGATGCCGTAGGGGCTGTCACCCGCGGGCTTGGAGCGGATCGGCTTGGTCTGGTCGGTCCCGCAGCCGAAGCCGCCGTCCAGGCCGAGCATCTCGACGTAGCTGCAGCTCACCGGATCGTTGCCCCACGGGTACTTGGGCGTGTCCGCCTGGCAGTTTCCGTAGAGCTCACAGCCGCCGCGCGCCGCACGCTCCCACTCGCCCTCGAAGCAGAGGCGGCCGTCGCGCCACTCCTCGCAGTAGTTCCGGGCCTGCTCCCAGCTGATGTAGTTGACCGGGTGGTCCTGCTTCGCCGGGTTGTCGTAGGTCGCGTAGAAGGTGTCGGTCTCCTGCGGCCGCGTGCACTTGCCAGCGGCGACGCACTCCTTGTAGCGGGCGGCCGTGACCTCGTCCTTGTCGATGGCGTAGCCCTTCAAGATGACCTGGTGGTACGGGCTCTCGTTGGGGGCGCACTCGTTGTCGATGGCCGGGTTGCAGCCCACCCACGCCGTCCCGCCGGGCAGCGCGACCTCGAGATCGTTCTGGCACGAGTCGTCGGGCTGGCACTCGAAGCCATCGGGGCAGCAGCACCCGGGCGTCTCCTGGATGTTCTCGCAGACGCCGGGCTGTCCGGGCGTCGCGATGACGCAGGCGTCCGTGGTGCACTCAAGCTCGTCGGCGCACTCCCAGTCGAACTGGCAGCAGCCTGGCGCCTCCTGCGGTCGACAGACGTGGTCGAGATCGCAGATGTCGGTCGTGCAGAAGTCGCCGTCGTCGCACAGGGGGTTCGGCCCCAGGACCTCGCAGCAGTCCACCACCGGCACGCTGGAGCACAACCCGCTGAGCAGGTCGCACACCTCGTTGGTGCAGGCGATCCCGTCGCTCGCGCAGTCGTCGTTGGAGTCGCAGCAGGCCGGGTTCACCGTGCTCGTGCACACGCCGGTCGCCGGGTTACAGACGTCGTCGGTGCAGACGATCCCGTCGGAGCAGTCGCTGTTCGACAGACACCAGTTGGGGTTCTTCGGGTTCGAGCAGGTCTTCGCCGTCGGGTCGCAGATGTCGTTGGTGTAGGGCTTGGCGTCGTCGCAGTCGGCCGCGGTCTCGCAGCAGTTCTGCAGCCCGCCCACCGTGCTCAAGCACACGCCGGAGTGCCCGACGCAGTCGTCGAGGTTGCAGAACTTCGCCGGCGGGCAGTCGCCGTCGGTGTTGCAGCAGAGCGGGGTGCCCGAGTGGGTGCAGATGTTGTCGGTGCCGCAAGCGTCGACGGTGCAACCATCCGCGTCATCGCAGTCCGCGACGGTGTTGCAGCACTCGGCGATCTTGGCGTTCGTGCAGGCGCCGGTCGCCAGATCGCAGGTGTCGGTGGTGCAGAAGTTCGCGTCGTCGCAGTTTTCGTCGGCCGTGCAGCAGACCGGGTCGGGCGCGTGGACGCAGCGCTCGGTGTTGATGTCGCACGAGTCGATCGTGCAGTCGTTGGAGTCGTCGCAGGGCGCGGACACCGAGATGCAGTAGTCGGGGTCGGGCTCGTGGGTGCAGACGTTCTCGTCGCTGCAGAGGTCGAGGGTCGTGACGTCGTCGTCGTCACAGTCCGCCGCGGTGTTGCAGCAGGTGCCTGTGCCCTGCACCGTCACCGGCTCGGGCGGGTTGCACTGGTGCTCCTGGCCGTCGCAGGTGTTGACCGTGCAGGCGTCGCCGTCCTCGCACTCCTCGTTGTTCTGGCAGCAGTCGGGGATGATGTCGCCGCTGTGGCGGCACGCGTTTCCGATGCAGCGATCGAGGTTACAGACGTTGTTGTCGTCGCAGTCCTCGTTGCGCACGCAGCAGCCGGGCGTGTCGACGGCCTCGGTGCAGCTGCCGACGATCGGATCCAACGGATCGTACTCGCAGGTCGAGATGGCGCATGCGTTGAACGTGAAGGTCTTCGGGTCGCACTGGCTGTCCTGCTCGCAGCAGCCGTAGATGGGCTTGTACACGCAGCGGCTCTGGAGGCTGCAGTAGGCCGCGAGACAGGGGTTGGTCAGGTCGGCCGGGGGAGGGCACTCCTCGGGAGTGACCTGAATGTCCGAGTAGACGCTGCGGTTCTGCGTCGCGGGCGTCGCGTAGATCTGGGTGGTGCCCTTGCCTCCATAGCTAAGGTTGAGGGCGGGGTTCGGCGCGGTGCCGCTGGCGGTCCAGTTCTTCTCGAGCGAGTTGTCGAAGAAGGGGTTCCGCAGCTCGACGGAGTGCTTCACCAAGATGGCCCAGCTCGGGTTCGCGGCGTCGCAGAAGCCCGAGTCGCAGTCCGCGGGCGTCGTGCAGGCGGCGCCGTCCGCACACACCGAGTCGTCGAGCGTCAGCGGGTCGCCGTCGCTGTCCTCGCAGGTCGGCTCGAAGCAGTGGCGGTAGGTGAACGTGTCGACCACCGCGCCCACCTTGTTCTTGAGCGTGATGGTGTGCTCGACCGGCGCCAGGGCCTCGTAGGCGTCCGGCAGCGAGATCGAGTTGCCGTACACGTAGCGCACCGACTTGGTGCCGCCGTTGACCAGGTAGTCGGAGTTGCGGCCCATGACCAAGTGCACGCCCGGGACCATGTTCAGATCGGTGGGTCCGCCCTTGGAGTTCGCGGTCGTGATGACGTGGACCTCACCCAGGCTGGTCTCCAGCGACCACCCGGTGATGTCGATGATCTTGTTTGACGCATTGTAAAGCTCGATCCACTCACCCTTGTCGTCAGCCACGGCGCCGGGGGAGGGCAGGAACTCGTTGAAGACGATGTCGCTCGTCGCCGGCAGCGCGCAGTAGGTGGGGTCGTCCTCGTGCGTGCACAGGTTGCTGACGCACTTGTCGAGGGTCGACGGGTCGCTGTCGTCGCAGTCCACCTTGGTTACACAGCAGTCGGGCTTGGCGGGGTCAGGCTCGTAGACGCAGGTCCCTGCGTCGTCACTCGCGCTGGCAAATTCGCAGCGGCCAGTTTGACACGCGTTCTTGCCCGTGCAGTCGGAGTCGGTGTCGCAGCACGCGGCCTGCAGCGGCCCGATGCGGCAGCGGGGGTAGGCGGCCTTCGGGTTGTTGTAGCAGAGGTAGGCGAAGCAGGGGTCCGCGGGCTTGCAGTCCGACTTCTGGTTACAACAGAGCGGGTCGGTCACCGCGCTGTGCGAGCAGGTCTCGGTGGCCAGGTTACAGGTGTCGATGGTGCAGGAGTCGCCGTCGCTGCACTTGGGGTTGGTGATGGCGTTACAGCACTCGGCGATCTCGGTGTGCTGGCAGGTCCCGGCGGCGGTGCAGCTGTCGATCGTGCAGTTGTTGTTGTCGTTGCAGTCGGCGGAGACCTGGCACTGAACGCAGGCGCCGCTGAGGCACTGCCAGCCGTAGGGGCACTCCAGCGCCTGATCGCAGCAGCCGCCGCCAACCGCGCCGTAGCGGCACTTCCCGCTGATGCAGCTGTCGGCCGAGCAGGTGAGGCCGTCGGCGCAGTCGCTCACGTTCGAGCAGCCCTGCTCCACGCGAACGTAGCGCGCCGCCAAGCTCTCCGAGTTCTTGAGGGGCGCGCCAGCCGATGTAACCAAGCGCGCGGCGAGGTGGCGCTGACCCACGGGCAGCCCAACGAAGTCGTACGGGCTGGCGTCCTGCGCCTCCGCCTTGAGCACGCCGTCCTGGTAGTAGCGGATCCGGAGATCGCTAGCGCCGTTGCCGACGGTCGCGTTCTTCGTCGTCACGGTCAGCAACGCGTGCGTCGAGGCCCCGGTGTACGGGATCGACAAGAACGCGGCGGGCGCGGTGATAGTGATCGCCGGATCGCCTGCCGCGGCGGCCTCGATCACCGCAAGCGCGTCGTCCTGCGCGCCGTCTACGGCCGCAGTGTCCACCGGCTCCACGGCTGCGGATGACGTCGGCGCGTGCTGCGCGTCTTCCGCGCATCCGGCCACGCCCCAGCCCAACACGATCGCCGCGCCTACCAAAGCGTGACCACACGCGGCCACATTTCGTCCGTGCCACATGGCTATTCCCCGTCGCCGTGAACCTGTCATGGGAGACGCCCCCGCGCCCGTTGGTTAACGAACCCTGGATACAGCGACGGGCCCGTGCGCTTATGCGCGAGGGTCCGCCCGTCACTAGCTCCGCGTTCGATGGTCCATCATTAGCAGATTCCTTGGCCCTGGCTAGTGGGCGGAGGAGCGCGAAGCCACCCCGATTGTTACCGGGTCCATCGACCCCAGCTCCGTTGCCCCCCAACCACGTGGCCTCCGGTCCTCGGCGGCACCCGCAAAAAAACCAGCTACGGAAGCCCTCCGTACCCTCGAGCCCGCCCCCCGGGGCCGTCGCGGGCGGTCCGCTCGGCGGGCGTCCCCCGTGCCTCGTGTCCACGGCCGCGCCAGCTGCGATCGTATGGCGTCGCCCGCGTCGCCCGGAACCTCGAAATTGCCAGCGACAGCCCGGTCCACCCAGGCCCCGCTTGCGCGCCGCCCGCGATCGCCAAGCCCGCCGTGGCTCCGGTTTCACGCATTCTGCCGCGCGCCGCTGTACAGTCCTCCTACCGAGCATCCGCTCGGATCGCGAGGCCCCACCGAGAGTGGCAGATGAATGCCAGCCAAGGCGGGGCCTCGCTCAAGTCGCTCGGTTACAATCAACCTGCTGCTATCTGTCTTTTCTCCCTTTGCGCCCTCGCAACCCCTGGTCTACAGTGCACCCGAACTGCACCGAAATCCGCCGCCTCAGATTGACCGGGACGGCTCCGAGTTTTGGTGCGCGAGCACGACGCTCGAGTATCTTTACGCATTGAACTGGGACACCGCTCGGCCGGCGGATAGGGGACGGAGAGATGGCACGACGAACTGCATCGTTGCTGTGGTCGCTGGTGCTGATTCCAAGCTTGGCAGTGATTGGCTGCGAACAAGCACCGGATCAGGGACTGACGACCGGAACCTACTCCCCTGTAGTCGACACGCCGGCTGGCGTAGACGGTGCAGCCGTTGACGGCACCTCGGTGATCGCGCCGGAGGAGCAAGTCGCCCAGGCCGGTCTCCCGGCTCTGGCTGTTCCCGCGGACCTCACGCTGCGCGACGCGGTCGTTCACCTCGGCATCTTCGGAGCCGCCCAGGACGGTCGCCACTTCGCCAACCACCCGGTTCAGGTGAACCTGGCCGTGCGCCTCGGCAGCGAGAAGCGCGCCCAGATCGCGCTGGTCGGCCTCGTCGCCGATGACGCCGGCGCCGCGCAGAACGCCGGCAGCACCTGCCTCCTCGGCAGCTTCGAGTTGCCCTCGGCCGACGCGAGTCCGGCCGGCGAGGTCGTCTCGTTCAGCCGCGAGCTCGTGATGCCCGAAGCCTGCCTCGGCAAGCTGGGTGAGCGCACGTTCCACCCCTGGGTTTGGTTGGCGGACACGTCCGAGATCGCCGCCAACGGCCTGTTGAACGACACGGTCATCTGCGACGCGGCGAGCGGCAAGTGCGCTGGCTCCACCGAGCCGCAGACGATCTTCCTCGAGGACGGCGAGGCGCTCCCGAATCGTCTGGAGCAGGCCAATCTCGCCGTGTTCGATGACGAGCACGCCCTCGACGCCCGCAACCAGCTCTGCAAGGGCGCCGACGGCCAGGCCGGCTGCTCCACGCGCGTGGCCGTGGCTCAGTCGCCCGGTCTTGATGTCGCCTTCGACTCGGTTGAGCCGACCTCGTCGATCGCCGTGAACTGGTCGGTCTTCGGACAGCGGGACCCTGCCCAGGTGGTCCCGGACCCGATGCTGCAGGTCTCCAGCCGCCTGACCCTCTACGGCGCCGGCGTCGCGGAGCTCCACACCGATCCGCTGACCGGTGACTACGACACCAACCCCGACACGCTGCTGCCCGCGCCCCTCGACGTCACCTACGACATCTGCCCGTCGGATCTCGGGGCGGACTGCGACGGTGGTGAGTGGGCCGCGCTGCTCGTTCAGGCCCAGGGCGAGAACCAGACCGCTGTCTACGACGAGTACGCGACGACCGACCGCCTCACCGCGCTGTCGGCCCGCACGCTCTTCCACCAGCTCTACCCGTCGGCGCAGGCCGCGGAGCTGCTCGGCGCCAACGGCGCGTGGCGTCAGTCCAAGCACTTCACCCTGCGCTCCTGCGCGACCCCCGCGAAGGGCTTCACGGAGGCCGGCCTCGACGCTGACGCCTCGGCCAACAACTGCACGCTCTCCGAGTTCGTGATGATCGAGCCCCCCGCCGAGTACGCCGAGGCCGTCGGCAAGACCTGGGGCGGTCAGTTCAACATGGACGGTGGCGGCTGGGTCCTCAAGCTGGAGTTCCGCTCCGGCCACGTCGACGCCATCGACATCTCGGGCCTCCACACCGACACGTGGCTGAACTCGCGCTTCACGGCGCTCGGCACCGTCATCGACCTGAAGATCGTCGACCTCGCGCACGACGCCGACGCCTTCATCGACATCATCAACACCGGTATGGATTACCACTTCGAGTTCATGGGCACGACGTACGCGTCCTACTCGAACCGCCTCACCACCTTCCAGGACCCGAACATCGGCAAGGACGCCGCCTGCACCAGCAACGCCTCGTGCGGCAACGGCAACTTCCCGATCTGCACGAACTACAACCAGTTCGGCGTCGGCAAGTGCAAGCGCCCCTGCTCGGATCCCTCGATCTGCCGCTACGGCGAGAGCTGCGTTGCCGGTGAGTGCCAGTTCGTTGGTCCCGCGCACCTCACCTACAACTGGCAGCACCTCTCCACCAAGGAGTGGTCGAAGACGTGGTGCAAGGGCTTCGCCTGGCTCATCGTCGTCGTCATCGTCGGCATCGACTTCTGCTTCGGCGGCAGCGCCGGCTTCGGCTTCGAGGCCACGGTCTCCGGCGCTCACCTCTGCGGTGAGGACCAGAAGGCTGACGTCTGCGTGTCGGGCAAGTGCTACGTGGGCAGCAAGTACTGTTCACCACAAGACCCAGCGTCTTGCGGTTCGTGCACCACGGACGCCCAGTGCCAGTGCGACCCCGCCAAGGCCAAGCTCCCGCCGATCGACATCACCGCGGGCCAGTACGGCAACCTCCGCGCGCCGCTGCGCCGCATGGGCTACCTCGAGGGCTCGATCTTCGGCATCGGCACCGCCTTCGTGGAGATCACCGGCTACGCCAGCATCCTGATCGCCAAGGCCGGCATCACCGCCCACCTCGACCTGGTCAAGGCCAAGGCGCCGAAGTTCACGGGTATCCTCATCTGGGCCACCCAGGCGCTCGGCAAGTTCCTGGCCTACCGCATCGCCGTCGTGCTGAAGGTGAGCATCGAGCTCAACTTCCTCACCGGCTACATCGTGGCCTGGGCCAAGCTGCTCCTGCCCTACTTCTGCTGGAAGTCGATCACCATCCCGTGGCTCTGCTGCAGCAAGTGGTCGTGCTCCTTCTGCTCCAAGCGCATCAACATCCCGTGGCTGTGCTTCGAGTGGGAAGAGATCTGGCGCGCCATCCTGGCCAGCTGGGGCGGCATCTTCAAGGAAGTCACGCTGTGGCAGCAGCCGCTGCTCGACGAGTCCATCACCATCGTGCCGCCGGGCGGCAATGGGACGGCTCAGTAACCTATGAGGCAGCGCTCCTCGGGACAGCCACCGAGGAGCGGACTGTGAGTTGAGTCAGAGGCGGGCGGCGTGCGAAAGTACGCCGCCCGTGCTGTTTTAGGACGATGCGAACGTCGTCATGAGCCGGGTGGCCGCGGCGACCATTGCCGAGAGCGGGACACGGGTGCCCCTCGAGGAGCTGGAACGTGAGTGAGGCAAGCGGGCGTCGGGGACTCTGGGTCGCAATGGCTGCTGTGGCCGCGTTGGTCGCCCTGTGGTTCGCCTTCGGGCGCGGGGAGCGTGGTCCGGCCGCGCCAGTCACGCCGCCCACGACGGTGAAGGGGCCGTCCGATCCGTCGGCCGCGAAGGTCGAGACCAGCTCGCGCGAGCTGGCCTGCGCGTTCGAGGTCGGCGACGCGCTGGCCTACGACGTCAGCCTGAACGTGCGGTCGAAGTTCAACGGGATGGCCGTCGAGCTGCCGGGCGTCCCCGGTCAGGCGATGCCGTCGCAGGCTTACGACCTCGGTTACAGGGCGCGGCTCGAGATGCGCGTGCTCCAGCAAGGGGAGGGGGGCTGGCTCATCGCCGCCCGCATCGAGGACAACACGCAGTCGCTCAACAGCCAGGTCGCCCAATCCATGGGCGAGGGTTACGAGCTGCCCTTCCTCTTCCGCATGGACTCGCGCTGCATGCTGCAGGGGCTTGGGCTGTCCAAGAGCGTCGACGAGCAGACGCGCATGGCGCACCAGAACATCCTGCTCTTGTCCGAGGCGGTCATGCCCGTGGACTCCGCCGCCAACAGCTGGAGCGAGGAGCAGCTCGACGACACCGGGATCTACCAAGCGTCTTACAAGGTCGTCGGCCCGGCGGCCGAGCGGGCGCAGGCGCCGATGCCCGTCGATATCCCGACGCAGATCCTGAAGGTGCGCGACGCCTACAAGGACATCCGGCCCATCATCGACACCGGCAAGGCCACGGTGAAGATCCTCGCCTCGCGCGACGAGTTCAGCTTCGTGTCGAGCGGCAAGTGGCTGTCGCGGGCCAAGATCCACCTGCAGTTGGAGTATTACGTCGCCGACAAGTCAGTGGTCTCCAAGCAGATCGATCTCGGGCTGCAGAGGACGGAGAGCTCGGGCGGGGACGGCTGGGCCAAGCAGATCCCGCAGTCGGAGTACCGCTTCTGGGACCGGATGCAGCTGACGGCCGGTGGGCTCGAGCCCCCGCCCTCGGTCCGGAAGGGCAGGGCGTACGACGACGTGCCGCCCATCCCCGGGCTGGCGGAGCGCTCGATGGCCTCGGTCATGGACGAGTTCCGTCGCCTGATCCAGAGCGGCGACGGGCGGTCGATCTACCGGGCCCAGATGATCCTGCTGCAGTACCTGCGCCTGCACCCCGAGGCCGCGGACCTGCTCTTGGCCGAGCTGCGCAAGAAGGAGATGACCGAGGCCGAGCGGGCGCACGCCTTCCTCGGCTTGGAGATGGCGGGCACCAAGGAGGCGCGGACGGTCTTGGAGACCGCGCTGGGCGACACCGAGATGTCCTGGGGGGACCGAGCCCGCGCCGCCGCCGCCTTGTCCGATATCCCCGACCCCGACGCCGCCGTCGTGCAGACCCTGACCGACGCGTCCCGCTGGGAGAACACCCCGATCGACGACCACGAGCTGCGCGAGCTTCAGAACACCGCGCTGCTCTCGCTGGGGCACCTGGCCGAGAGCGCTGGGAAAGACCACCCGGAGCTCGCGGAGATGGTGCGCCTGGAGCTGTCGAACCGCTTTCAGGCCACGGCCGACCCCAACGCGCTGGCGGCTGTGGTCGGCGCGGCGGGCAACTCCAAGGACCCAGCGCTCCTGCCCGAGGTGAAGGCGCAGCTCAGCAATCCCTCGCCGCACGTGCGCCAGATGGCCGCGAACGCCGCGGTGAAGATCGGCGGGTCCGACGTCTGGGTCTCGCTCCTGGACCAGCTCCGCAACGAGGACGACTCGCGCGTCCGGGCGAAGATCGTCTACTCGCTGCTGGAGGCCGGCGCGGTCCCCCCTGACGCCGTGACCACCCTCGGCTCCTTGCTGGCGAATGAGCAGCACGTGGACGTCCGGCTGATGATCGTGCGCCTGCTCGGTCAGGCCGCCGCGACCAACCCGGCGGCGATGGCGATCCTCGTGGCCCGCCTCGAGAGCGAGACCTCACCACCGGTCATGGTGGAGATGGGCAAGTACGTGGATGCGACGAAGCATCTGTAAGAGCGGGATCGCGGCGGCGCTGCTGTTGGCGGGTGCCTGCGGTGGCGGCGGCGGACCGATTGACAGCGACGCGAACCTCTTCGACGCCGCGGACGCCGATCAGCGTGACGGTGACGCGGCTGACGGCGACCGGCCCGACCTCTCGCCCCTCGATCTCGACGTGGAGGCCGACACCTCGCCCGAGGCGTCGGACCTCATAAGCCCGCCCGAGATCGCGCCCGACACCGACGTCGACGCCGGCCCCCTGGAGCTGCTCGAGGACCGGCAGGGCTTCCGAAGTGTCGCCCGCGTCCGCCTCGATTCTTCAGGCGTCAGCGAGCGATTCGACGTCGGCATCGCGCCGGCGAGCGCCGCCGTCTACCTGCGGGTCAGCGCCCGAGACGCCGTCGCGCGCTGCTTTCAGCTGGACGAGGCCGTGACCTCCGAGGGCGAGAGCTGGGTCGAGCTGGCGTCTGAGCACTCGGACTACGGGGTCGTGTGCCGCCACTGCACGCAGCGGGTCAGCGTGGGTCAGGGCTTTGGCCTGTTTCAGCTGCCCAATGACGGGCGCGCGAGTGTAGGCACCGCGTCGCTCAGCCTGCGGGTGGCCGAGCGCGACTGCGCGACCTCGCTGCCCCTGTCGATCGCGCCCGGCGCGCTGAGGGCCGCGGATTCGGTGGACGTCGAGGTGCTGGAGGCGGCCGATCTCGGGCGGGCGGCCTCTCAGGTGCTGCGCTTGCCCGTGCGATTTCTGGTCAGCGACAAGAGCCAGTTCGAGGCCGGGGCCGCGGGCGTCGACGCGATCTTGGACGAGGCCTTCGGCTTGGTGCGGGCGGCCTTCGAAGCGCAGGGGATTCGGCCGGATTTCCAGGAAATCCTGAGCGCTGAGCCCGGTTTCGATGACCCGCTGGTGTACGGGACCGACGACGTCTCGGCCCTGAGCGCGCTGCTCGACGCGAGCGTGGGCCCTCCCGACGACGCGCTGGGTGGGCTCTCGCCGCTGACCGTCGTGGTCGCGGGGTGCCTGCGGCGGCACGAGCCCAGCACCGGCGCGCTGCGCGACCCGCAGGCGGTGACGACCCACGTCTGCGCGGGCCTTGGGCCGCCGGGGGTCGGCGACGGCGTCGTGCTGGCGGGCCACGCCTGCCCCAGCGTCCCTCCCGCGGGTTACTGGAGCGGGGCCACCCTGGGCACCATCCTGGCGCACGAGCTTGGCCACGCGCTTGGGCTCTATCACGTCGCAGACTCGGGCGACGCCACCGACAACCTCGAGGACACCGACGCGGCGAACCTGATGAACGCGGACCCGCTCGGGCACTTGAACGACGGCTTCAGCCCGCTGCAGGGTCGCGTGATGCGCAGCCACCCGCTGCTGCGTCCGCTGCCGGCCCGCTTCCCTTGACGACCCACCGGAGCCCCGCCGTGCCTTCGCAGATCCCTCGAATCCCCCGATGTCTCCTGGCGAATCGCGCGGTCGCTGTCGCCGCTTTGTGCGTGGTGGCCTGCGCTGGCGACGCCGACACGTCGGTCGCGCCGACGCCGCCGCCGGTGCCGACCACGGTGTGGACGGCCAGCGGTCAGCTCACGACGTTCTCGAGCCCGCGCCTCGCCGACCTGGACGGCGACGGGGTCCTCGACGTCATCGTGGGCCATGGCATCCCCGGTGACGACAAGACCGGGATCGGCGCCAGCGGCTACGTCACAGCCCACCGCGGCACCGACGGGACTGAGCTGTGGCGGGGCGACGCCGAGCAGGAGCTCTTCGCGACGCCCGCGCTGCTCAAGATCAACGGCGACACCACCCCCGACGTGGTGATCGGCGGGCGCCGCGCCGAGCTGCGCGCGCGCGATGGCAAGACCGGGGCCGAGATCTGGCGCTACGAGCCGGGCCCGGATCCCCTGAAACCGGGCGCGTCGCAGTTCTTCACCGGCCAAGTGATTCGGGACCGGGACGGCGACGGGATCGACGAGCTGCTCTTCGCCAACGGGGGGTTCCCGGCCGCGGAGCCTGGCGCGGCTCGCCCCCCGGGGCACCTCGTGATCATCGGAGGGGCCGACGGGGCGCTGCTCGCCGCCGCCGAGATGCCCGACGGGGCCGAGACCTATATGTCGGCGCTGACCTACACCCGGCGCGGCGAGGTCCACGTGGTGTTCGGCTCCGGCGGCGAGACCTTGCCGGGTTCGCTGTGGGTAGCTCCGATTAGTGCGGTGGATGCTGGCGATTTGAGCGGCGCCACCCGGCTCACGACGGCCACCCGCGGCCGCGGGGTCATCGCCCCGCCCGCCCTCGCCGACCTCACCGGGGACGGCACGCCGGACATCATCGTCGCGACCTTCGACGGCCAGCTCGCGGCCTTTGACGGGGACAGCCTCGCGCCCCTGTGGTCCCTCGCGGTCGCCGGCGCCGAGACCTACTCGACGCCTGCGATCGGCTACTTCGACGACGACGGCACGCCGGACGTCTACGCGGTGTTCAACATCGGGGTGTTCCCGGACTACACCGAGGCCGAGCACCGCGTCGTCTCCGGGAGGTCGGGCAGCGTGCTGTGGGCGTTCAACGACGCGCGGGTGAGCTACGGTTCGCCGATCGCGACCGATCTCGGCGGCGACGCGCGCGACGAGGTGCTCGTGGTGTTGATGGAGCCGCCGACGGACGCGGACGCCGAGATCGACGAGGACGTGGTCGGGGAGCGCGCGGCCTTGTACTTCCTGGACACCGGCGCCCGGAAGCTGGTCGCGGTGCAGGCCCTCGACGGCTTCGCGGCCTCGACGCCCGCGATGGGGGACATCGACGGCGACGGGACGCTGGACCTGGTGCTCGGGGCCTCGGTCTACAGCGAGTTCAGTGCGAGCTGGGTGCTCGCGCGGCTGTCACTGGGCGTGGCCGCACCCGCCCGCATCGGCTGGGGCGCGTATCTGGGCACGGCGCACGACGGGCACTTCGCCCCGCGCTAGGACCCGATGGATCGACCGGCTCCGAGGCGCCGGCGCCGGCTACTGACAGTCCTTGACCGCCGCCACCGTGCAGTCGACGCCGAGCTTTCCGACCACGCAGGCCGCCGAGCCCACGGTGAGCGACGCGCCGGTCAGCGCGCCCATGCAGGCGACCTTGCAGTCGTCGGCGTAAGGCGCGCAGGTGTCGGGGGCGGAGTCGCACGCCGCCACGCAGGTCGCGGGCGCCTCGAAGTTGGGCAGGCTGCTGCAGACCTCGAGGTCGTTGCACGGCGACAGGATCTCGCAGACCGCGGTCGCCAGGGACTTGCCGCCCTTCTTGAGCTTGTCGGTGCAGGTGGCGACGCAGTCGGGGATGGGGCCGTCGGCGCACTCGATGCGGTGGGCGCAGTTGGCCTCGCAGACCGGGTCGGGCTTCTCGGGGGTGAGGCACTTGAGGACGTCGGTGCAGATGGCCGACTTGCCCACGCAGGTCGCCTTGCTGGCGAGGCTGACGCCCTCACCGTAGGTGCCGAAGGTGCAGTCGGCGAGGCAGATCTCCTGGCTGAGGCCGGCGTCTGAGGCGCAGGGGACCAGGGCGTCGCAGAGGGCGTGGCAGTCCGCGGACTTCGGGAGCACGCAGGCGAAGAGCGACTCGGTCTGCTCGCCGGCGTCCTGGGGGCAGGTCTTGAGGCGTTCGACGCAGGTCTTGGCGCCGGAGTCGCCCGGCTTCCCGCCGGCGAGCACGACCCCGGTGCACACCAGGGGGCAGCTCACGGCGGTGAGCGCGAGGGCTTGGCCTGCGCACAGGGTGCCGAACGCTTTGCAGCCGTCGATGCAGGCCTGGTCGTCTTCGGAGGGCGGGTTGAGGCAGACGGTCGGGTCGTCGCAGCCGTTCTGGAGCAGGCAGCCCGAGAAGCGGCTGGCGCGGTCGGGGGTGCCGGTCTTCATGCAGGCGGCTTGGCAGTCGGCGGCGGCGGGCCAGGTGTCGCGCAGCTCGCTGTCGGGCTGGCAGAAGCGCGTGTTGGTCGACTGGTCGAGGTAGAGCGGGGCGCACGACTGCGCGCAGAGCTCGGGGTCGAGCACCGGGTCTGCGCCGAAGCACTTCCCGAGCTTCTCGAGGCTGCACTTGTCTTTGAGCGCGGTTAGGGCGCAGGGGAAGCCGGCGACTTCGATGTCGTTGGAGGTGACGTTGCCGGCGCACGAGGCGCGGCACGCGTTGACCTCGCCGGGGGGCAGCTCGACGACCTCGAGCAGGTCGCAGTCGTTGAACGCGGTGCAGAGTGGGCTGCAGATCTCGGCGTCGAGCAGCGGCGGGCCGTTCATCTGGCAGAGGGTGGCGTCGCAGGACTCGCTGAAGCAGGTGTAGTTCGCCAGCCACCAGCCGTCGACGGCCAGGCGCTGCTTGCAGGTGCTGAGGCACGCGGCCACCGAACCTCCGACGGCCGCGAGCGGGCACTCGGAGACCTGATTTGTGCACATGTCGTCGCAGAGATCCGCCGCCACGCCCGCGCCGATCGGGAGCGGCGCCTGCGGCTTGGGGCCCCCGTCCGGAGTCGCGTCCGGCACCGCGTCCGTCCCGGTGTCCGGCACCACGTCAGGGCCGCCGTTGTCCGGCGTCACCGTGTCGTCTGCGGTCTCCACGGCGGTGTCCCCGGGCGAGGTGTCCGCGACCGCGTCGCCGGTGTCGCCGACCGCGTCCGCGTCGGGGTCCGAGCCCTCCTCGCCGCCGCAAGCGACCAGCAGGGCGCTCAGAGCCAGCACGCGCATCGCGAGCGGCCACGCCACGAGTCGGGCGCGCGGGTGACGGGGATCAAGGGTCGCTGTGGGTTGGGCGGTGTAAGCCATGCTCAGGTCTTCCGTGATTGCGAGGCGTCGCGCCAAGCGGCCGCAGCCGCGGCACTCCGCGCGTCTCGTTGCGAATGTGCCGCATTCTACTCAGGAGGCATCTGTGTAACCAGGGGGGCCTGTCACAATGGGCGACCTGCCGAGATGGCGGGCGCGGGGAGAGCCGCTCGCGCGCGCCGTCCGTACCCCGCGCAGGTGCTGGGGCCCCTTGACACTCGCTCGGCGCCGGCTGCTACCCTCAGCGCGTCGCCACACCGCACACCCCCCACCGCCGCCGCCCGCCACCCGCGTGCCGTCGCGAGGCCCCGCCCAGCATGACCGCCCCAGCACGCATCGAGACCCCCCGCGTGCTCGCCGCCGTCACCTTCGTCGTCGCGTTCTGCAGCATGGTCTACGAGCTGCTGCTGGCCCAGACCCTCTCCGCGACGATGGGCAACACCAACTTCCGCTACAACCTCACCATCGGCCTCTACCTCGCCTCCCTCGGCCTGGGCGCCTTCCTCTTCGGCCGCCGCAAGCGCGACGACGACACCCTCCTCCTCATCGACGTCGAGCTCATGCTCTCGCTGGTCGGCTCGACCGCGCCCATCCTCGTGCTGGCCGTCGACGCAGGCGCCCACGCCCTCAGCGACGCCCTCGGCGTCTCCTTCGTCGCCCCCGGCGTCCAGCTCGCCATCCACCTCGCCAACCACGGCCTCATCGTCGTCATCGGCCTGCTCTCCGGCTACGAGCTCCCCCTGCTCATGGCCATCGGCGACGCGACCGAGGACGCCTCCGGCCACGGCGTCCTCATCACCGATTACGTCGGCACCCTCTGCGCCGCCATCGCCTTCCCGCTGTTGCTGCTCCCAGCCCTCGGCGTCTTCGGCGTCGCCGCCCTCGCCGGCCTCCTCAACCTGCTCACCGCGCTCTACCTGCAAACCCAGCGCGGCGGCCTTGAACGCCCGGTCCGCCTCGCAGTGACCGTGCTCGCCGCCCTCGCGCTGGCCCTGTGCATCTTCCAAAGCGACGCCGTCACCCGCTTCGCCGTCGACACCCTCTACTCGCGGCCCCTGCAATGACCGCCACCACCCCCACGCCGACCACGCTACGCCCGCCCGAGATCCTGGCCCTCACAGCGCTCCTCTCTTTCTGCAGCATCGTCTACGAGTTCCTCATCGCCCGCGCCCTCGTCTCGCTGACCGGCGAGATCGTGCTCTGGCAGAGCCTCACCATCGGCATCTACATCGCCGCCCTCGGCATCGGCACCTGGCTCGCCGGCCGCGCCGACCCCGCCCGCCGCATCCCCACCCTGCACCGCGTCGAGCTCGGCCTCTCGCTGCTCGGCGCCCTCGCGGTCGTCGCCATCTTCTTCGCCCACGTCGCCTACCGCCTCTGGTTCTACGACTTCGCCCAGACCACCGCCCTCGCGACCACCGGCTACCCGCGCCCCATCCACGACCCCCTCGTCCTCTTCGCCCTCGCATGCCAGCTCGTCACCATCGCCGTCGGCATCCTCTCCGGCTACGAGCTCCCCATCCTCATCGAGCTCTACTCCACCCGCATCGGCCGCGACGGCACCGACCACGTCCTCGGCATGAGCTACGGCGGCACCCTCGCCGGCAGCCTCGCCTTCGGCCTCCTCCTCATCCCCAAGCTCGACCTGCTGCGCACCGGCCTCGTCGTGGCCGCCCTCAACCTCGCAGCCGCCGCCTGGCTCGCCCTCCGCGCCCTCGACCGCCCGCTCCGCCTCCGCGGCACCCTCGCGCTCGTCCCCGTCCTGGCCGTCCTCGCCACCGTCCTCATCTTCCAGCGCGACCTCTCCCAGCTCCTGCTCAAGAACTTCTATTACAATTTCCCAGTCCCCACCTCGCTGTCCGGGCTGTCGGAGCGCCTCGACCGCAAGCCCGACATCCACCGCATCCGCACCCCCTACCAGGACATCGATGTGGTCTGGGACGCCCACATGCAGAGCCGCCCCGACCTCGGCCTCATCGACCTCACGCTCTTCCTGAACGGCCACTACCAGCTCTCGGCCCTCGACGAGCGCAGCTACCACGAGGCCCTGGTCCACGTGCCGACCCTGCTGGCTGGCAGCGCCCCGCGCCGCGCCCTGGTCCTCGGCGCCGGCGACGGCCTCCTCGCCCGCGAGCTGCTGCGCTACGGCGACCGCATCGACCACATCGTGCAGGTCGAGCTCGACCCCGTCATGGTCGAGCTGGCCCGCCGCGACCGCTGGATGAGCCAGCTCAACGGCGGCGCTCTCGACCACCCCAAGGTCGAGGTCGTCATCGACGACGCCTTCGTCTTCCTGCGCACCCGCCCCGGCCAGTACGACGCCATCTACATCGACTTCCCGTACCCCTACGACTACGAGCTCTCCAAGCTCTACAGCGTCGAGATGTTCCGGGCGGTCCTCGCCCACCTCGCGCCCGATGGCTACGTCGTCTTCGACTACCCGCTGCTCACGGCCGCCAACGGCCCCCGGGCGAAGACGCGGAACACCGCCATCATGAGCACCATCGCCCAGGCCGGCTTCGGGCTGCGAGTTCCCTTCGGAGATTCCTCGGAGACCTTCGTCTTCGCGGCGCGAAATCCGAGGCCGCTGGCGCCCTTGACGAGCGCCGGGGTTGCAGCCCTGGGGTTTCCGCTGGAGACGCTGGACGCGGACCGCATCGCCGAGCTGCGGGGGTATGAGTTCCCGTACGACATCGACACGGGCTGGGTAAACTCGGTGTTTCACCCGCGGCTGACGGACCTGACGGATCCTCGGTTTTGATTGGGGAGGGTGGTGGGGGGTGAGCTTGGGAGGGGGACGGGGTCGGTTGATTTACCACGGAGGCGCGGAGGGGAGCGGAGGGGCACGGAGGTTGGGTTTTGGGGTTGGGTTTGGGAGAGGCTTTGGGCTTTGGGGAGGGGACGGGGTCGGTTGATTTACCACGGAGACACGGAGGGCACGGAGGGCACGGAGGTTGGGTTTGGGTTTGGGTTTGGGAGAGGCTTTGGGCGGTTGGGGGAGGGACGGGGTCGGTTGATTTACCACGGAGGCACGGAGGCACGGAGGGGTGGGGTGATGGAGAGGCTTTGGGCTTTTGGGGGAGGGGACGGGGTCGGTTGATTTACCACGGAGACACGGAGGGCACGGAGGGGCACGGAGGTTGGATTTTGGGGTTGGGAGAGGCTTTGGGCTTTTGGGGGAGGGGACGGGGTTTGTTGATTTGCCACGGAGGCGCGGGGGCATGGAGGCGGGGAGGGCTGGCTTATCAGTCACGGCCGCGCGCCGCGCTGCGTGATTCACCGGGGCGACGTCGACGGGCCGCGTCCGCCGCGGCGCACCGAACAAAAACCTCCGTGTCTCCGTGCCTCCGTGGTGAAAAACTCATGTCCCACCCGCTCTCACCTCCGCCCCCGTGCCCCCTCCAAGCAGCCTCGGCGTCCCACCCATGACCCAGCCCACCTCAACCCAGCCCCAGCCTCACGGCCATCAGCGCATCGAGGCCCTCGACTTCATGCGGGGGCTCTTCATCGTGCTGGCTTGCTTGCAGCACTTCAGCGGGTTTCTCAACGAGTGGTATCCGCCCGACCACCCGCTCGCCCACGCCAACGCGATTGATGACGTGCTCTACGCGTTCATCTGGACGCTGACGCCTGCCGGCGACCACCTCTTCCTCTTCTTGGCGGCCTTCAACCTCGCCAATCGCCGGCAGGCGGAGTTCCGGCCTACCTATGCTCGCAAGATGCGCTTCTACGCGGCGCTCTTCGGCTTCTTCCTCTTCGAGCCCTTCTTCGTCGAGCACGACCTCGGCGCCGCGCTCACCTTTGGGCCGCTCTTGGCGTGGATGATCATCCTGGCCACCCTCGCGACGCTGCACTACCGGTTCGGCGTCCGGGGCGTCATCGCGGCGACCGGCGCTTACCTCGCGATTCACGCGTTGCCGCTGGACACCTTCAGCGCGCAGGTCGAGCAGTCCGTCCGCACCTGGCTGGCGCTGCCGCAGTGGCGCTACGAGTCACGCCTCGACATCTTCTTCGGCGCCGGTGCGGCCGGGTTCTTGCTCGGCTACTGGTACCACCACGGCCCCGGCGACCGCGTGGCGCGCCTCACCCGCTCCTTCCTCGTCGGCGCCGCCCTCTTCGCCCCGTGGCTGCTCTTCGGCACCGGCTGGACCGTGCTGCGCTCGCACATCTGGGTCAACGAGTACGCCCTGGCCGAGACCCACCTCGGGCTGCTGAGCATCTGGGGCTCAAACCTCATGTTCGCCTCGGCCTGTCTCCTCTTCGAGCACACCATCCGCCCGCTCCGAGCGCCGATCCTCAACTGGTGCGGCGTGTTCTCGCTGCTGGTCTTCTCCATGCACCGCGGCTTCTTCGTCCACGTCCTGACCCCGCTGCGCGCCTACGTGGCTGACCGCGCGGACCTGCCGCTGACGAACTCCTTCCCCGAGATCTGCGTCTTCATCGCGCTCACCCTCGTCGCCGCGTGGGCGATGCACCGCAGCAGGATCCTCACCATCCTCGATCGCTGACCGACGCCCCCGAAGGTTCCACCCCCGACTCCGCGCGCCTTGCGTCACGTTCGGCCCCGCGCGATAGTGGGGAGGTGAGGCCCCCCCGCGGTCCTCGCCCGCGGCCGCAAGCTCACCGCCCGGCGGCCCGGGTCGCTAGTGCAACGCAGTGTACCCTGGCGTACCGGCTCCGAAGTCCGGGGTGGGGGCCGGTTGCGGCGCCACCGCGACGCACTATCGCGAACGTCAGACTCGTCCAGGAGCCCCCGCCCCCATGACTCCGGCCCGACCCAGCCGCGTGCTCTACGTTGAGGACGACAACGACATCCGAGAGGTGGCGCGTCTCGCCCTGGAGGCCCTCGGCGGCTACGAGGTCTGCGCCTGCGCGTCCGGCGCCGAGGCCCTCGATCGCGCCGTAGAGTTCGCGCCCGACGTGGTGCTCCTCGACGTGATGATGCCGGGCTTGGATGGCCCGCAGACCCTGGTCGCCCTGCGCATGTTGCCGGGCTTCTCCGGGATCCCGGTGGCCTTCATGACCGCGCGCGTCGACGACCAGGACCGCGCCGAGTACGTCGCCCTGGGCGCCGACGGCCTCATCGAGAAGCCCTTTGACCCCATGGACCTCAGCGACGCCGTCGCGCGCGTGTGGCGCGGAGCCGCCCGTGGCTGAGAACACGAGCAGCTTCCAATCCAAGCTGGCCATGCTGCGGCGCCAATACATCGCCGAGCTTCCGACGCGCCTGGCCGCCATCGCGAACGAGCTGGACGCCCTCGTGTCCCACGAGCACACCTCGGGGATCCCCGAGCTGCGGCGTCACGTCCACGGCCTCTCCGGTTCGGGCGCCACCTTCGGCTTTCAGGAGCTGAGCGCGACCTGCCGCGTGATGGAGTCGCTGCTGGTGCAGTCGACGGCCAGCGGCGAGCCCCTCGACCACGTCGCCCTGATGTCGGCCTGGGGTTTCGTGCAGCAGGCGGCGCAGGCGGCGATGGGCGAGCGGCCGACCACCTCGACGACCTCGCCCGCGGGCCGCGTCGCGCCGCGAGTCCTCCCCCCGCCGCGGGTCTGGGTCGTGGACCCGACGGGGCTCCTCGACCACCACACGCTGCCGCATCTGACCCAGCACGGCTTCGACGTGGAGACCTTCACCTCGCCGGTTCAGGCGCTGGAGCGGGCGGGCTCGACGCCGGGCGCGGTGTTGGTAGTCGACGCGGGCGAGCTGGGCGACGGCCAAGACGGCATCGGCCTCGCCGAGGAGATGCGCGACGCGCGCGGCGTCGAGAGCCCGGTCATCTTTCTGGGAGGTGCGGCCGACCTGAACACGCGCCTGCGGGCTATCCGCGCGGGCGGTGTCGCCTGGCTGCGGCCGCCGGTGCTCTCGGACCCGCTCATCGACCAGCTCGATCGCGTCGTCGAGCGCGGGGCCCGCGCGCCGTACCGCGTGCTCATCGTCGAGGACGACCCCAACCAGGCCGAGGTCTGCGCCGTGGGCCTGCGAAAAGCGGGGCTCGAGACGCGCGTCGTCTCGCCGGCCGGCCTGCTCGCCAGCCTCGAGACCGTGGTGCCGGACGTGGTCCTGATGGACCTCTATCTCGCCGGATGCCTCGGCAGCGAGCTGGCGATGATCGTCCGCCAGGACCCGCGCTGGGCTGGCCTCCCCATCGTGTTCCTCTCCATCGAGTGCGACGAGGCCCACCAGCACCGCGCCTTGGTGCGCGGCGGCGACGCGTTCCTCACCAAGCCGCTCGCCCCTGGCCGCCTCGCCGAGCTCCTCACCGCTCGCGCCAGCCGCGCCCGGGTCTTCCGCCAGCAGCTCCTCCGGGACGGCCTGACCGGCACCCTCAACCACGCCGCCCTGATGGGCGCGCTCGGCTCCGAGATCGCGGGCGCCTTCCGACGCGGCACCCGGCTCGCCTTCGCGATGTTCGACCTCGACGCGTTCAAGGACGTCAACGACCGCTACGGGCACGCCGTCGGGGACCGCGTCCTGCGCGCGTTCGCTCAGCTCCTCAAGCAGCGCCTTCGCGCCGGCGACACCATCGGGCGCTACGGCGGCGAGGAGTTCGGCATCGTCTTGCCCGACATCGACGGTCCTGGCGCCTTCGCGCTCATCGACTCGCTGCGCGCCGGCTTCGCCGAGATCGAGCACCCGAGTGACGCCGGCCCGTTCCGGGTCACGGTGTCGGCGGGCATCGCGACCTGCCCTGAGCACGCTACAGGCCCCGCCATTCGGGACGCGGCCGACGCAGCGCTGTACCGGGCCAAACGCGCGGGCCGCGACCGCGTGGAACTCGACGAGCCACAGCCGATCGGAGCCGGATCTTGAACAGCCCCGAGCGTCGCGTCCTCCTCGTCGACGACGACCCGCTCGTGTGCTCGCTCATGCACGAGCTGCTCGCTCACGTCGGCTGCCAGGTCGAGGCGGTCGGGACCGGCGGCGAAGCCATCGCCCGCGTCCAGCAGGGATTTCGCGGCGTCATGGTGCTGGACGTGCTGCTCCCCGACGTCGACGGCACCGTGGTCTTCGAGGCGGTCAAGCGCGAGTCGTCGGGGATTCCCGTCGTGTTTCTCACGGGTTACGGCACGACAGACCTCGCCCTCAGCACGATCCAGAGCGGCGCCTTCGACTTCATGGACAAGGCGCATGTGACCGACCGCCTCGCCGAGGTCGTGGCGAGCGCCTTCGAGACCCTGGTGGAGCGCCCGCCCGCCCCGCCGCCAGGTACCGAGGACGAGCGCCCCTTCGGCCGCATCATCACGCGCTCGCCCGAGATGCGGACGGTGTTCCGGTCGCTGGACAACGCGCTGGACTCGAAGGTCACGGTCCTGATTCGCGGCGAGAGCGGCACGGGGAAAGAGCTCATCGCGACCGGCATCCACGCCCACGGCCCGCGGCGGGACGGCCCCTTCGTCACCGTCAACTGCGCGAGCATCCCCGAGACGCTGCTGGAGGCTGAGCTCTTCGGCTACGAGCGTGGCGCCTTCACCGGCGCCCACGCGCGCAAGCTCGGTCGCTTCGAGATGGCGCACCGCGGCACGCTCTTTCTCGACGAGATCGGCGAGCTACAGCCCGCACTCCAGGCCAAGCTCCTGCGCGTCATCCAAGAGCGCAGCTTTCAGCGCCTGGGTGGGCTGCAGACGCTGCAAGCCGACGTCCGCATCCTCTCAGCGACCAACCGAAACCTCGAAGAGGAGGTCGCCGCCGGGCGCTTTCGCGAGGATCTCTACTACCGGCTCGCGGTCTTCACGGTACACCTGCCGCCGCTGCGCGACCGCACGGGCGACGTCCCCCCGCTGGTTCAGCACTTCGTCGCCGAGGTGGCGCGGCGCGAGGACAAGCCCGTGCCGCAGGTCGACGCGCGCGCCATGGAGCTGATGGCGTCGTACCGCTGGCCCGGCAACGTCCGCGAGCTCGAGAACGTCATCTCCTACGCCGTGGTCACCGCGAAGGCGAGCGTGCTTACCATCGCCGACCTCCCGCCACACTTCCTGCGCGCGGTCGCGCTGGCGCGGCACGGCGGATCGAGCGACGGCGTGGCGGCCCCGGTCGGTCTCCCGACGCAGCCTCAGCTCGCGACCGAGCTGGTGGCGGCCCAGGCGACCCGCTCGGGCAACGACACGCCGCGCCCTCCTCGCGTCGATCTGCAGCGCTTCCCGACCCTGGCCGAGATGGAGGCGCAGCACATCCGCGCCGCGCTCTCGCTGGCGGGGCAGAACAAGAGCCGCGCGGCGTCGATCCTCGGCATCAGCCGCACGACGCTGTACCGGAAGCTCGAGGAGCTCAACGGCGCGCTCTGAGGGTCGCCTCGCTGCCCCGGGATGCCGCGATCGTTGCGCTCGCGGCTGCCTGAACGGGAACGGCACCAGCCATCCGGCGCCCAGATCCTCGCGCGCCCGCTCGAGGATCGTCGGGACACCGGATGGCGGTACCTTCGGGCGGTGGCCGGGGGAGGCCCGGTCGTGGGCCCTCCGCCGCGCCGCCGCGTCCGCCACTACTCGTTGGCGGCCTTCGGGATGTGCACGTCGAGCTGCGGGAAGGGGATCGAGATGCCCGCGTCGTCCAGCGCGCGCTTGGTGGCGCGGGTCGTGGCCTGCCAGACGTCCCAGTAGTCGGGGACGTCGGCCCACACGCGGACCTGCCACTCGACGGCGGAGTCGCCCAGCTTCGACAGGAAGATCTGATGGCCCAGGTCCGAGCGGCGGCCCGGCACGGCGGCGGCGGCGCGGTCGAGCACCTCGCGCGTGCGGTCGAGGTCTGCGCCGTAGTCCACGCCGACCACGACGTCGACGCGGCGGTTTCCGTGGAAGCTCATGTTCTCGATATTGCTGCCGAAGACGCCACTGTTGGGGAGGATGAAGCGGCGGTTATCGGGCGTGTCGAGGGAGGTGGTGAAGAGGTCGATGGCCTTCACGACGCCGGTGACGCCGGAGACCGAGACCAGGTCGCCCAGCTTGAAGGGGCGGAAGACCAGCAGCATCACGCCGGCCGCGAAGCTGGCGAGGGTGCCCTGGAAGGCCAAGCCGATGGCCAACGACGCGGCGCCGAGGACGGCGGCGACGCTGGTGGTCTCGATTCCGAAGATGCCCAAGACCGCGAGGACCGCGACGAGCAGGACCATCCAGCGGGCCAACTTCGCGAAGAAGTTGGAGAGCATCTCGTCGAGGCTGGATTTGCTCAGCCCCTTCGACACGGCGTTCTGCACGGCGTTGGCCACGCGGAACGCGATCCAGAGCAAGACGAGCACGCCGATGACGCGAACGCCCCATGTAGCTGCTAGGGCAATAATTGTTTCAGTGTTCATCGGGATCTCTCACGGGTCGGGGGGCGGATGGATCGGGCCGCGCGCCGCCCCCACTGGTGTGTGAGGGGGTGGCGCGCGACACCGCGGGAACTCGGGCGCAGGGCGCGCCCGACAGGACTACTTGTCGAAGACCGTGTAGCCGAAGGTCAGCAGCATCGCGATGGACTTCTGCCAGTCCTCGGTGATCTGCGGCTGCCGGAAGGCCTTCGCCTCGACGTCAAGGCTCGCCCACTCGACCAGCTTGAACGAGAGGCGCGCGTGGGTGCTGATGTTGGTCAGCTCGCCGGCGCTGCGCTCCTGCGGGTCGGAGTTGATGACCGGGATCATCACCTCGCCGCCGAGGCTGTAGTTGACCTTGCCCTCGGACAGGATGCCGCCGACGTCGACGCCGATCTCGATACCGGCCTGCACGTAGCTCTCGAGCGCGGTCAGCTCGATGGCCGCGGTCGCCGCGTCGTCGGTCACGATGCGCGCGCCGTCGGCGAAGACCTCGTGAACGCCGAAGCCGGCCCGGGTGTCGATGGTGATGGCGGGCTTGCGCAGCGGCTGGGCGAAGGCGCCCACGGACTGCTTGAGCGTCAGGACCTGCAGCGGGTCGGTCAGCTTGATGCTGGTGACGCCGGTGGCGACCGTCGCGCCGTCCAGCGTGTAGTCCACGGCGGTCGCGCGCACGTCCTTGCCCTTGAAGATGGGCGTGGTCAGGCTGAAGCGGGCGAAGGGACCGAACCAGTCCAGGGCGTGGAAGTAGTACAGGCTCTGGAAGTCGAGCGTGTCCGCGCTCTTGATCCACTGGGGCAGGGCCGGCGAGCGGGTCACGTTCTCGACGATGGAGAGCGTGTTTCGCCAGTCGTGCTTCTTCTTCAACAGGCCGACGCCGCCGTTGATGTTGATGCCTAGGGTCCAGCTGGACCCGTTGAGCTGGCCCACAACCTGGTCATTGGCGCCGAACGCGATGTTGGCACCCAGGGATAGGTTGTAGTGCCAACCGTCTTCTTTCTTGTCGCTGTCCTTCTTCACTTCCTCGGCCGGCGGCACGTACTCGTTCGAGGCGAACGCGGGGCCGGCGGCAAGGGTGAACAGCGCTCCGAGCGCAATGAGTCGTAGCTTCATGGGGGGTCCTCGGGAGGTGATGGCGGACGCGCATGGTCCCTTCCAATCGGGGACATCGCACGCGGCCGGGGTATGCAATGGCGGTGCCAACTATCTATGAGACCCGAGTTTCCGCGAGTTGGCGAAAAACACGGGCAGTCGCGGCTGGGGCCACCGACACGATAGCGCTGCAATCTGTATCGTTTCGTGACGGCCAGTGTCCCGAAACGTGGCGGCCCGCGGCGCTGGGTCCGCGACCGATTCGGTGGAGCCAGGGAGGCTCCACCGAATCTCAGCCGACCCTTGGCTAGCGGGCGTCCTCGACGCGCTTGCCGTTGATCTCCTGAATCACGAACTCGACGCGGCGGTTCTTCGCGCGACCGGCCGGGTTGCCGTTGCTCGCGACCGCGCGCGTCTCGCCGAAGCCCTGCGCGTCAAGCCGCGAGGCCTCGACGCCGGCGGCGACCAGGAACGCCTTCACCGCGTCGGCCCGGTCCTTCGACAGCTGCATGTTGTACGCGTCGTCGCCGCGGTCGTCGGTGTGTCCCTCGACCCGGACCCGCGTGAGCTGCGGGTTCGCCTTCAGCACGTTGGCGACCTCGGTGAGCAGCTCGTGGCTGCGCTTCTTGATCGTCGCCTTGGCGGTGTCGAAGTAGACCATCTCGAGGATGAGGATCTTTTTCGCCGACATCTTGACCTTCTGGTCGGCCGAGTCCGGGCAGCCGTCCTCGTCGTCGATGCCGTTCTTGTTCTCCGGCTGGGTCGGGCACAGGTCGTCGACGTCCAAGATGCCGTCGCCGTCGTTGTCGGGGTCGGGGCAGCCGTCGGCGTCCTCGAAGCCGTCCTTGTCCTCAGGCTCGACCGGGCACTTGTCGTCGGCGTCAAGCACGCCGTCCTGGTCGTTGTCGGCGTCGGGGCAGCCGTCGGTGTCCTCGAAGCCGTCCTTGTCCTCGGCGTCGTCGGGGCACTTGTCGTCCTTGTCGGCGATCCCGTCCTTGTCGTTGTCGGTGTCGGGGCAGCCGTCGGTGTCCTCGAAGCCGTCGAGGTCCTCGGCCTTATTGGGGCACTTGTCGTCGGCGTCGAGGATGCCGTCCTTGTCGTTGTCGGTGTCGGGGCAGCCGTCGCCGTCCTCGAAGCCGTCGTCGTCCTCGGGGGTGTCGGGGCAGGCGTCCTTGTTGTCCGGCACGCCATCGCGGTCGCGATCCTTCGACGAGGTGGCGTAGCCCACACCCAAGAAGAGCCGGTAGTCCGGCGCGCCCGCGACGCCCGTCAACCCCGCGCCACCGCCCACGGTGATCGTGAAGTCCTGCACCGGCTTGATGTGCAGCGCGGCGTCGAGCTCCGCGGTGGTGTCCTTGGCGTCGCTCGCCGTCTGGGTCAGGTCGGTCGGGTCGAGGTTGTCCTCCTGGTCCGAGCGCCCGTAGACGGTCGCCGCGAGCGCCAGGAGGTCGGTGCCCAGGGGCACGTTCGTACCGACCGACCAGACCAGCTGATCGCCGAACACGACGTTGTGAATGCGCCGCTCGGGGCGGAACATCCAGCCGATATTGGCCGCCAATGCGAAGCCGCTCTTGTGGTGCCAGTCGATGACCAGCTGCGGCGCCGCGCGGAATTTGCCGTCGCTGTTGAAGGTGTCGTCATCGCCCGTCGGGACGTAGAGCGGGGCGATGACCGAGAGGCCGAAGCCGCCGAAGCGCTCGTGGTCCAAGATGCGGATCTTCGGCGTCAGTCGCAGGTCGCCGAGGGCGAACCCGCTGACCGATTCGCCCGACTTGCCGATGAAGGCCAGATCGTCGCCGTCCTGCATCAGGACCAGCGGCAGCCCCAACCCCAACTCGAAGAAGCCGCCCAGGCCAAAGCTCCCGAGCAGCTCGGCCTTCAGCTGGTTGTGCACCAGGCGCGTGAAGACGTCGGAGCGCTTGCCGTTCCGGACGACCAGCAGCGGGTCGTTCTGAAAGTGGAAGAAGAGGCTGATGCCGCCGCGCAGGTGCGGGGCGACCCCGCTGCCGTGCACGTTGAGGATGTTCGGGCCTTGCGCGTGCAGCGGCTCAAAGTGCTCGAACGCGTAGCGCGTCGTCCCGGTGGTGGTCTGGGCCTGGGCGGCCGGAGCCCACAGGCCGAGCGCGACGACTGCAGCGCACACTGCGCCGGTCATACCGGAGAGCGAGGGGACGCAACCGCGTGAGATGGGGGGATTCATCAGATTACTCCGCGTCGACTTGGAAGGCGACCTGCGACTTTCGTACCGCAGGCGACACGCCGAGCACGTACCACGGACCGGACATGCTGAAAAGCGGAGCAGGGCCGTCGCCACGAGCGGCATCCCGCACCGCCACAAACGCGCGTCGGGCCGTCGCCGATGTGTCGCGGTTCCGGACGCCGCGTGTCTCAAAACGTGGCAGTCCACCAGGCCGACCGTTCCAGAACTCCACGGTATTCCACGCTCCCGTTCCTATGGATGGCCGCGCGATGCTGTGGTACTTGTCGGCGCACGGTCACACACCCTGGCGCGGCGTCGCCGTAGCCGATTCGGAACTCGGGTCGTTCTGAGGAATTCACGATGACGAAGTCAGCGGAGCGCTCGACGCGAGCGGCACGCATGGCCCGCACGTCGCGGCCTTTGCGCGCCCTGCTGTGCGTGCCCCTACTATGGTGTTCGGTCGGCGCCGCTCAGGCGCAGACGGTGATCAACACGGGCGTGGACGCGCAGCAGTTCGAGCCCGGCCCCGGCCAGCGAGACATCCTCGGCGTCACCGGTTCCGGCGTGGGTCCGCACCTGGGGTGGCGCGCTGGCGTGCTTGTGCACCTGGGCTCGCGCGGGCTGACGCTGCGGCGCAACGGGACCTCCACCCGGCTCATCGACAAGCAGCTCACCGTCGACATCCTGGGGTCCCTCGGCCTGCTGGAGCGCCTGGAGATCGGCGTGGCGCTCCCCATCACGCCGTACCAGACCGGCGACAGCAACGCGGCGTTCCCCTTCGACACGGGCGAAGACCTCGAGGGCGCCGGCCTCGGCGACCTGCGCGCGACGCTGAAGCTGTTGATTTTCGGGCGCGAGCAGGGCTTTCGCCTCGGCGTCTCGGGCGAGTTCCGGTTGCCCACGGGCGACGAGGAACTGGACATGAGCGACGGCGCCCTGGTCGCCACGCCCTTGCTGCTGCTGGGCTACACGACGGGCGGCGGGCTGCGCTTCGAGTTGGAGGCAGGCGCGCGCCTGCGGCAGAAGCGGCAGGTCCTCGACGTGACCATCGGCAACGAGTTCGTCTACGGCGTCGCGGCGCACGTCCCGCTGGGTTCGCTGCCGCTCGCGCTGCAGGCGACGGTGCAGGGCGCGGTCGGGCTGGTCGAAGACCACGACGCGGCGCGCCCGCTCGAGATCCTGGGCGCCCTGGCGGTCGACGCAGCGCCGCGCGTGACCATCACCGCGGGCGGCGGCGCCGGGCTAACCCAGGGCTTCGGCACCCCGGTCTGGCGCGTCTTCCTGGGCATGGACTTTCACACGCCCGACGCCTCGGCGTGCACGACCGGCCCCGAGGACTACGACGGGTTCGAAGACCGCGACGGCTGCGCTGACCTCGACAACGACGGGGACGGCGTCGAGGACGCGGACGACGTCTGCCCCTTCGAGCGGGAGACGCCAAACGGTTACCAGGACGACGACGGCTGCCCCGACGAGGTGCCCGCGCCGCCCCCCATGGGCTCTGCGCCTGAGGACGAGGGCGGGCTTGAGGCGGAGAAGGACACCGACGGCGACGGCGTGCTCGACGACTCGGACCGATGCCCCAAAGAGCCAGAGGATATCGACGGATTCGAGGACGGGGACGGCTGCCCGGACCTGGACAACGACCGGGACGGCATCCCCGACGCGAAGGACAAGTGCCCGCTCGAGGCCGAGGTCATCAACGGCGTGAAGGACGACGACGGCTGCCCCGACACCGGCGAGTCCAAGGTGCGCGTCGAGGCCGACCGCATCGTCATCTTGGAGAAGGTCTACTTCGCCAGCGGGAAGTCGGTCATCCAGAAGCGCAGCTACACGGTCCTCGACCAAGTGGCATCGGTATTGCAGTCAAACCCGCAAGTGCTCGAGCTGCGGGTAGAGGGCCACACCGATGATCGGGGCAAGGCTGCCAACAATCTGGCGCTGTCGCAGGCGCGTGCGGACGCCGTGATGGCGTATCTCGTCAGCGCTGGCGTGGACCCCGGCCGGCTCATCGCCAAGGGCTACGGTCAGACGAAGCCGGTGGCTGACAACAAGACGGGCGCTGGCCGCGAAGAAAACCGCCGGGTCGAGTTCAACATCAGCCGTCAAACGGGCTCGGGAAGCGAAGGACTGAAATGAGCTCCATGCGACGAAACACAGTGAGACAGAATCTGGGCGGGTCGGGCGGCAGGGCTGCTGTGGTGGTCGCGGCGCTCTGCGTCGTCGCTGGCCTCAGCGGCGCGGCGTCGGCTGCGGAACCTGCGCCATGCGGGGGCATCCACCTGGTCGACGGGCGCGTCGTGAGCGGCGAGCCGCTGACGGTCGAGCGGGCTCGCGACCTCACGCTGAGCGGCTGCTTCGCCGCGATCTCCGCGGCGCTCAACGCGGAGCCGGGGGTGATCTCGGTCACCGTCGCGGCGCGCGCGGTGGACAAGGCGCGTGCTGACGGCTCGGCGCTGGTGGTGGCCAAGCAGATCGCGAGCGCGCTGGTCGCCTCGGGGCTGCCCGAGCATCGCGTGTCGGCGGTGGCGCCGCTCCTGCGCGCCGGCGAGAAGGCCGGCCTCTACATTACATACGCGGTGCGGCGGCGCGGGCGGACGGTCGGCAACGTCGCCGCCGCGCGCGGCTCGGTCACCAGCGGCCCGCCCGAGGGCGAGCAGGCCCCCATCGTGCGCGGCGCGCGCCTCGCCGAGGGCGACTGGCTGCGCACCGGCCCCGACTCGGTCGCCGTCATCGTGCTCGAGGACCGCAGCCGCATTCGCCTGGGCCCCAACACCGAGATGCGCCTGAAGGCCATCCTGCTGACCCACGAGGGGACGCGCCGCGTGCGCCTCGAGCTGCCCAGCGGACACATCGAGAGCATCGTGCAGCCCGCGGGCTCCGGCTCGCACTTCGAGGTGATCTCCGGGACGGCGGTCGCTGGCGTGCGCGGGACCACCTTCCGCGTCGACGCGTCCTCTGGCGGCGCTTCCGGCGCGCCGACGACCCGCCTCGAGACCCTCGAGGGCCTCGTCGGGCTCGACGCCTCCTCAGCGCGCGTCGAGGTCCCCAAGGGCAAGGGCACCCAAGCCGTCGCGGGCCAGCCGCCCGAGCCGCCGCGCGACCTGCTGGCGGCGCCCAAGGTGACGGGCCCGTACTTCGGGACCATCTCGCCGAAGAAGCGCCTGGCGTGGGACGCGCTGAGCGGCGCCGGCCGATACCGTGTCGAGGTCGCGCGCGATGCCGGCTTCGTCGACAGCTACAGCGCCATCGAGACCTCCGGCACGGACCTCGACCCGGCCCAGCTGCCCGCCATGGGTCGCTGGTTCTGGAAGGTGACCGCGGTCGACCCGGACGGGTTCGTCGGCTTCGCGTCGAAGACCTACGCCTTCGACCTCGCTCCGTGAGAGGTCGCTCGGACTTGATCTCATGAGCGGCGAACAGCCGACAATCGAGACAAAGACCCCCCCCTGGGTTCCGTGGTTGCGGTTCGGGCTGGCGCTGCTCTTGGTCCTCGTTTCGCTCGTGCGCGTCGGGCGAATCGAGGTGTTTGAGGACATGGAGCGGGCGCTCTATGACTTCGCGACGGTGCACCTGATCCCGCCGGCGCCGGTCAGCGGCAAGGTCGCCCTGGTCTTCGTCGACGACGCGTCCCTCGAGGCGATCGGCGAACGCTGGCCGCTGGAGCGCGCGACCTGGGCGCGCTTCATCGCCGAGATGGCCGCGTTTCGCCCCAGCGCGCTGGCCATCGACGCGGTGTTCGACCAAGCCGGCCCCCGCGAAGCCCTCGACCTCGCCGAGCAGCTGATGGAGAGCCTGGACTCCCCCGAGTTTCAGGACTCGACCCCGGCGCGCGCGCTGAGCTCGGACCTGCGCTTCCGCCTCAAGGCCCTCGACGGCGACCGCCAGCTCGTGGAGGCCGTGGCGCAGCAGGGCGGCACCGTGCTTGGCGAGTACTTCGTGCTCGATGACGGCAGCGCCCCGGCCGCGCGCTACGAGCCGCCGCCCGAGGGCCCCGGGCCGCAGCCGCTGGGGCCGAGCGTCGCCACGCGGCTGCAAGCGACCCAACTCGTCGGCAACATCGAGCCCGCCGAGGTCGCCGCGCGCTCGACCGGCGCCATCAACATCCTCCACGACCCCGACGGCGTCGTGCACCGCTACCCCTACGCGGTGGGCTGGGCGGAGAGCCGCTTCCCCAGCTTGGCCCTCGCGACGGTCCGCACGGCGACCGCGGACGACGCCACCCGCGAGGAACTCACCCGCGCCGCGCTGGACCGCGACCGCGCCACGCCGCTGCTGCGCTTCCCCCCTCAAGACGCCATCCCCATGCTGCGCTTCGCCGACGTCCTGCTCGACGAGGGCCGCTCGGACTCGCTCGGCACGCTCCTGGGCGACCGCCTCGTCTTCGTGGGCGTCAGCGCCACAGGCCTGCACGACTCTCACGTCCGCCCAGGCGGCCAACGCATCCCGGGCGTGCTGCTTCAAGCCATCGCCGCCGACAATCTCCTCACCGGGACCTCGCTGGCCTCGGAGGGCCGCGCCGCCTGGATCGGCTTCATCGAGACCGCGCTGCTGCTCCTCGCCTTCGCCTATTTCGCCCGCTTCTTCTCGGCCCAGCGCTCGCTGGTCGGGTTCGGCGTGGTGGCCATGGGCGCGCACGCGGCGCTGTCCCTCTACGTCCTCCCCCTCGCCGGCTACTGGTCGGGCGCCGCCCCGGTCTTCGTGGGCCTCTTCTCGGTGACCGGCGCCGAGCTGGTCGGCCGCTCCATCGCGCTCCAGCGCCAGCGCCGCGAGCTGCTGATTCGCCAGCAGGTCGTCGAGACGATCCTGCGCAGCCGCGAGCACATCAAGCTCATCGTCGACAACGTCGCGGACGCCATCCTCAGCCTCGACTCAGACGGCGACATCGTCTCGGCCAACGGCGCCGCCCGCAGCCTCTTCGGCTTCGACAGCACCGTCCCGCTGCTCGGCGGCATCGGCACGGTGCTCCCGGGCTGGCCCGGCACCGACGCGCGCATCGAACAGACCGCCGCCATCTGGGAGTGCGAGGGCGTGCGCGCCGACGGCACCACCTTCGCCGCCGAGGTCATCACCAGCCGCATCCCGCCCCAGCCCGAAGCCGGCCCCATGAGCGCGTCGTTCATCTCGGTGGTCCGCGACATCACCGCCCGCCGCGAGGCCGACAGCGCCAAGCAGCGCTTCGTCTCCATGGTCAGCCACGAGCTGCGCACCCCGGTGACCTCCATCCGCGGCGCCCTCGGCCTGGTCGCCAGCGGCCGCCTCGGCGACATCTCACCCGACGCCGCGCGCATGATCGAGGTGGCCCACAACGGCTCGCAGCGCCTCGTGCGCCTGGTCAACGACATCCTGGACGTCGCCCGCATCGACGCCGGCGCCCTGAGCGTCGCGCTTCAGCCACTCGAGCTCGGCGAAGCGGTCTCCGACGCCGTCGCCGAGGCCCAGGGCTTCGCCGCCGAGCACAAGGTGCCGCTGTTGCTGGAGCCCGCGGGCGTCGACCTCCCCGTCAACGGCGACCGCGATCGCATCGCCCAGGTCCTCGCCAATCTCGTCTCCAACGCGCTCAAGTTCTCGCCGGAGGGCGTCGCCGTCACCGTCTCCCTCGAGCACCGCCAGCACGTCGCCCGCGTCTCCGTGCGCGACCGCGGCCCCGGCATCCCCGTCGAGGCGCGCGCCCGCATCTTCGAGCGCTTCGCTCAGGCCCACACGGCGACTCAGCGAACGCGCGGCACCGGCCTCGGCCTCGGCATCGCGCGCTCGATCGTAGAGCTCCACGGTGGCAGCATCGGGTTCGAGACCGCAGTAGGGCAGGGCACCACCTTCTGGTTTGAGCTGCCCCTGACCCCTCCGACCGCCTCGGACAGCTAGGAAATCACTGCATGATTCGACGATCCTTGACCGCGCTCCCGCTGCTGCTGCTCTTCGCCTGCGGTGCCGAGACCGCGGGCTCGGACGCCGCCGACGCGACGCCTGACGCGGCCCCCGACACGGCCAGCGACACGGCCAGCGACACCTCGGCCGCCCCCCGCGCCGACTTCGCCTGGCCCCCCGACGCGCCCGGCCCCTACCGCACGGGATATCGCCAGCTCGAGATCACCTACCAGCCCGACGGCATCAGCGAACCCCGCGCCTTCAAGCTCGCCCTCTGGTACCCGACCACCGACACCGACGGCCCCGAGCCGGTCTACCTCAAAATCTTCGCCGACGACGGCGCCTTCGAGGGCGCAAGCCTCGCCCCGCCCGCGGTCGGCGACACCTACCCGCTGCACGTCCACTCCCACGGCCACGGCGGCTACGCGGGCGCATCGCCCTCGCTCTTTCACCACTTCGCCAGCCACGGTTGGGTCGTCGCCGCCCCGGAGCACACCGGCAACACCACGCTGGACTTAGCCACCCCGCGCGCGACCTCGATCTTCTTTCTGCGCAGCTTCGACATCTCCGCCGCCCTCGACACCTTGGCCGCGCTGCCGGCGTCGGACCCCCTGGCCGGCCATCTGGACACCAGCCGCGTCGTGATGAGCGGCCACAGCTTCGGCGGCTACACGACCTTCGCCGTCGCCGGCGCGGCCTTCGACACCGCCAGCATCGAGGCGGGCTGCGCCACGGACGACGGCCCCGGCGGCCCCTGCACCGCGGCCGAGATCGCCGTCTTCAAGAAGGGAACCCGCGACCCCCGCGTCATCGCCGCCCTCCCCATGGCCGCCGGCAACCGCGCCATGTTCGGCGACGCCGGCTACGCCCAGGTGGCCGTCCCCGTGCTCATGCTCAGCGGCGACGACGACACCGACGTCAAGAACGCCACCGAGGGCGACCCCATCTTCGCGGCCCTCGCCGGCAAGGACGCCGCCCGCGTCGACATCGCCGGCGGCTGCCACCAGGTCTTCGGCATCGGCGGCTGCCCAAAGATCTCGGACGACGAGGGCTTCCGCATCGTCAACACCTACTCCCTGGCCTTCGCCCGCGCTCAATTGCTAGGCGACACCTCGCTGTCCGGAATCCTCGACGGCTCCACCACCGTGTCGGCTGCGGCGACATGGACGCGCGCCGACTGATTTGGAAGTCGTCCTCGAGCTAGCCCTCCGGCTGCTGCCGCCGTGCATCGCCGTCATGCTCGGCGTGGTCGCGGGCGGCACGCGGGTCTTTCGCAGCCGCCCCGGCGCCATCGACGTCCTCAACGGCTACGTCCTCTACGTCGCCTTCCCGCTGCTCATCGTCACGGGCACCGCCGACCCCAGCCACGAGGTCCCGGCACATGCGGCCTTCTACCTCGCCCACATCGCGCTCTTCGCCACCCTCGCCGCCATCTTCGCCGCCGTCGGCGCCGCCATCCCCCGCCTCCGCACCGAGCTCGGCGCCACCGCCCTGGGCGCCATCTTCGGCAACATCGCCTACGTCGGCCTGCCCTTCGTCGTCCAGGTCCTGGGGCCGTCCAGCATCGGCTACGCCTCGGTCGGCGTCGCCCTCCACGTCGCCCTCGCCATGACCCTCGGCCCCGCACTCCTCATCCGCTGGCAGGGCGGCGAGCGCCGCGCCCTCGGCCTCGTCGTGCGCCGCCTCGCCCGCCAGCCGCTGGTCTGGGCCCCCCTGGTCGGCTACCTGCTGCGCCTCGCGCCCGAGCCGGCCCTGCGCCAGATTCTGCCGCCGTTTTCCCCGGTCGCCGCCTCCGCCCCGCCGGTCGCCCTCTTCATGCTGGGCCTCTATTTGCGAGCAAACGCCTCAGCGGTTCGCGCCATCGACCTCCCGGCCACCGCCCTGAGCCTCGGCAAGCTCGTCGTCTCCCCCGCGGTCGCCCTGGCCCTGGCGCTGCCGCTGCTCGATCTCGGGCTGGTGTCTCCGCTCGAGGCGCGCGTCTTCGTCCTGCTCGCCGCGGTCCCCACGGCCATCGCCGCGTTTTCACTCTCCCAAGAGCTGGCGCTCGGCGAGCGCACCATCGCCCGCGGCATCGTCCTGACCACGGTGCTCTGCCTGCTCTCGCTACCGCTGGTCGGCGCCCTGGTCCTCAGCCTCACGGGCTGACGGGGCCGCGTCGTCGCCGGCGCCATCCGGGATCGAGAAGCTCAGGGTCAGCCGCGCGCTCGAGGCCCGGCCCAGCACCGCGTAGACGCCGACGCCGACGACCTCCGTGGCCTGCAAGCGCAGATCCAGGTAGCCGGTCGTGTCCAGGGCTCGGTTCTCGGCGTAGGACGCCAGCCAAGGCCCGCGCTCGTCTCGGTCGAACTGGTCCACCATCCGCCTCGCCCCGAAGGCGAACCCCGCCGAGCCGCGAAAGATCTCGTGCTCGAACCCGATCCCGGCGCCGAAGAAGGTCGGGTCGAAGGCGCCGCGGGCCGGTCCAGCCCCCATCTCGCCCCAGATCCGCCCGATCCGACCGCCTCGCGCGTGGATCCAGGGAACGGCGGAGAGCCGGCTGTCCGTCGCCATGTACATTCGCCCGCCCCCGTCGACGGAAAACCACCGCCCGGTGTAGCCCACCTGCGCGCCCGCTGACGCGATGAAGTACGGCGAGCGGTCGGGCACGATGCCCTCCTCCGGGGTCGTCGAGATCGACTCCAGCGCCTCGCCGCGCACGCCCTCGATGCTGCCGCCGACCTGCACGCCCTTGGCGAACTCGTGGACCACCGTGACGCCGCCGCCCAGCTGCCGCTGGATCTGGGTCTCGGTGAGGCCCCCGTCGCAGTTGAAGTTGCGGTCGTGTACCCGAATGATCTCGCCGCTGGCGGTGACGATGGTGCGCGGCTCGCGGGTGTGGGCGCAGTAGGGCAGCACCCAGAGCGCGACCACCAGCCAGCCCAACACCCGCCCGACCGAGCGGGGCCACGCCCCCTTCCTCTGCGGAGCGTGGAGCGCGGGCTCAGAGCTCACAGCGACACGATCCCCGCGGCGACGGCGTCGGCCATGCCCTGGTTCAGCGCGTTCTTGAGCTGGCGATTGACCATCCGCAGGTCCTTGGCGAGCTGGCGCGCGACCACGTACTGAAAATGCGCCCCGAGCGGGGTGTCCGAGTAGTAGAGCAGCTCAAAGGCCGAGCGCGACAGCGACGCCGTGCGCACCGGCCCCGCGGACCTGCAGGTCGCCGAGCGCGGCCCGTGGTCGACCAGCCCGGCGAGGCCGAAGATGTCGCCTTCTTCCATCAGCCGGACCACGCCGATGCCGGCCTCACCCGGCCGCTGCACGGTCACCAGGACCTTCCCGTCCAAGATGATGTGCATCGCGTAGTCGGACTTGCTGGCGGTCTGGCCCTCGCGCACGAAGACGTGGCCGTCGGGGTACTGCTCTTCCCAGAGCGTCTGCACGAGCGCGTCGATCTCGGCCTCGTTGAAGCCGGCGACCAGGGACAGCTCGCTCAGTACGGTGCGAAGCTCCATGACTTAGTTGCCCCCGAACACGTTGCGGATGACCCCGCTAAGCCAGCCCTCTTTCTTCTGCGGCACGTGCTCCAGACGCCACGAGGTGGCGTCGCCCCTCAGCACGCCGCGACTTGACGCCCGCACCCGCTCCGACAGCGTGCGCGCCAAGGCCCGCAAGAGCGGACTCGCCAGCACCGGGTCGTCCTCACGCAGCAGGTCGAGGGCCTCGGCCGACAAGATGAGCACCGTGCTGTCGCGCGCCGCGACCACGGTTGCCGACGCCGGCCCAGGGTCCAGCAGTCCGACCTCGCCGACCCACTGCCCGGGCGTGACCGTGCCGACCTCCAGCACCTCGCCGTCCGCGGTCACGGAGACCTTCAGCGAGCCGTCGGTGACGATGTAGAGCGCGTCCGTGTGGACGCCCTCCTCGGTGACCACCTCGCCAAAGGGGATCTTGCGCGGAACCATGCGATCCAGCAGGCGGTCGCGGTTTTCACCGCTCATCTCCTCGGCGAGGAGCGCCATGCCACTTCGCATGACCTCGCTGGACCCGGTCATCGACCCACCTGGAAAGCGTCTCTAAGCCCGCGAAGTATGGCGCGGGCGTAGCGGGAACGCCAGTCTTGCCGCGTGAGTGGCGAGAGGCGTGCCAAAGATGCGCTGCCGCGACTGTCCCGAATCAGAACACCGAGGGGCGCAGGGCGAGCCGGTGGTCGATCATCGTCTGGATGGTCCCCGAGACCTTGGCCACCTTGGCGTCGATGATCTCGTCCTCCGCGTCGTCGCGCCCTTCGAAGACCATCGGCTCGCCGAAGTCGATGTAGAAGCGCGATGGCAGGGGCAGATAGGCCAGCAGGCCCAGGAGCGGGAGGTGCGGCGGGATCGGCACGTAGGGGGCGCCGACGAGGTTCGCGAGGCGCTTGAGGTTCAGGACGCTGGGGATCGATTCCTCAGCTCCCACCACGCTGATCGGGACGATCGGCGTATTGGTCTGCAGGGCCAGGCGCATGAAGCCGCGCCCGAAGTGGGTCAGCCGGTAGCGGTCTTTGAAGAGCTTGCCGCAGCCGGCCGCGCCCTCCGGGAAGACCAGAATCGCGTTGTCGGCGCCTAGCAGATTGCGGCAGTTCGTCGGGTCGCCGACCACCGCGCCGGTCCGCGAGAAGAGCTCGTTGACGAAGGGGAGGGTGGGCACCATGCGCTCGACCATGGCGCGGATGGCGCGCGGCGGCTTGCCCTCGAGCAGGCAGGTCGTGCCGATGACCATGCCATCCAGGGGCAGCTGGCCCGAGTGGTTGGCGATGAGCAGCACGCGCCCGTCGGGGATGTTCTCGACGCCGGTGGTCTGCGTGCGGAAGTAGCGATAGAGCAGATCGCCGATCGCGTAGCCGTGCTTGGCGGTCTGGGGGTGAAATCCCCAGTCGTCGTAGCCCTGCTCGTTGAGGTTGTGCTCGAGCGTAGAGAACGCGCGGTCCAGCTCAGGCCGGATCGGCATCTTGCGCAGCAGTTCGTCGAATCCCAAGCCCATGCCGCGCAGCATGGCCGCCGCCGAGTCCGCGCGCAACCGGATCCTGCGTCGGGGGGCGGCGAAGGCTTGGTGTGCCCTAGGCGGCGCCTGGGGATTTGATGGCGCGGTGCATGGGCGGGGCCGCGGCGAACCCGAGGCGGGCGTAGAGCGCGTCGGCCGCGGAGCCGAGCTCGGCGCTGATGACCAGACGGCGCGCGCCGAAGCTCTCGCGGGCCAGGGCTGCGGCCGCGCCGATCAGGTGGCTGGCGACGCCGCGCCGGCGAAAGTGCGGGTGGGTGACGACGAGCTGGTAGCGCGCCAGCCCGCCCCGCCCGCGGTCGGTCAGGACGCCGAGGCTGCCGACGAGCCGCCCGCCCGAGAACGCGCCCATCCAAAAGCCCGCGCCCCCGTCGCAGAGCGCGCGGCACCGGGCCATGCGCTCCTCGACGAACTCGGCGTAGCCGTCGAGCTTCACCACCCCGTCCGGCCCCGACGTGGCGTCGACGTGCAGGTCCGCGGCGGCGTCCCACTCGGCGTGGGTCTCGAGCGTGCGCGCCGAGATCCCGTCAGGCGCCTCCGCGGGCTGCGCCAGCTCGCCGGCCACGCGGACGGCGCGCGCGCTCAGCTCGTAGCCCCGCGCCTCCCACTCGGCGGCCACGGCGGCGCTCGCCTCGCCGCCTTCCCAACCGAACGCGACGTGTCGCACCTCCGGCAAGAACACCATCGCCCGCCGGTACAGCGCCTCCCACCCCGTCACGTCGCCCGCGCTCGGCGGCCGCTCGAAGATGAGGATGTTCGCCTCAAACGAGGTCGGCAGCGCAGGCCAGGTCGCCGCAGCGTACCCCTCGCGCTCGACCACAGCGCCCTCGAGCGCCGCCACCATCAGCTCGCTCTCGAACCCGATGCTGCGCCCGCTCAAAACGGGTGCGTCAGGTTGAGGTAGAAGCTCGGCGCCCAGCCCTCGAGCGCGCTGGTGGCCGCGTCCAGCCGCACCAGGAAGTTCTTGCGCCACGTCGCCGTCAAGCCGCCTCCAAAGCCCGGCAGCAGCCGCTTGCGGTCGCCCCGGAAATCACCCCAGTCATAACCGATCCACCCGACGTCGACGAAGGCGTGGCTGCCAAGCTGAAAGCGCCCCGGCCGCCCGAACATCGTCCACCGCAGCTCGCCCTGCCCGATCCCCTTGATGCGCCCGATGTAGCGCGCCTGCCGAATGCCGCGCCCCAGCGACTTCCCGCCAAACCCGCGCTGCGTGAAGAGCCCGCCCACCGTGCTCAGCGAGTAGACCGACCCGTCCCCGACCATGAAGTCCAGGATCCCGCGCGCCGCGATGACCACCTTCTGCTTCTTGCCCAGGGGCACGTAGCCGGTCGCCGTCAGGTTGAGGCCCACGTAATCCCAGTCGCTGCCCAGCGCGATGGTCGACGCCCGCAGCGACAAGCTCAGGATGTGGCCTCGCGTCGGCTGCCGCTCCTGGTCGCGCTTCTCGTGCAGAAAGCCGGCCTCGATGCCGCTGAGAAACCCCTTCTCGCCGTCGGGGTGCTCGCTGGCGAAGAGGCTGTGGGCGAAGGGCCCGCGCTTGCCGACCTCGCCCGGGATGAACCAGGTCCCGCGCCACGCCAAGAACGCCCGCAGGTCCGGGATGCGCGAGGTCACCGGCCAGCGCAGGTCGAAGCCGACGGTCGGGACGAGGTTGCGGACCTTGTAGAAGTCGCTCAGCGCGTCCTTGAACTCGCGCGTGTCCGGGGTGAGCCCCTCTTCCTCTTCCAGGTAGGCGCGGGCTCGCGATTTGGAGCAATCCGCGGCGTTCCCGACCCCGCAATAGTGGTCGTTGGTGGTGATGGTGATGCTGCTGCCGACGCGCAGCCGGACCTTGGGGTTGCCGAAGAGCCCGACGTGCTCCCAGCCGAGGCCGTGGACCTGGCTGAGCTTGGTCGTGATGTAGGTGTAGATGAGGAGGTGGTCGCGGTAGGGCTCGTACTTCGGGTCATTCCAGTAGAGCAGCGCCAGCAGGGCCGCGCCCGCGCCGGTGTCGGCGTCGTAGCTGACCACGGGGAGCACGGCCCACTCGAAGGGGTCGGGCGGCGGCGGGGCCTCGGCTTCGGCGACGGTGTCGGGGCCCGAGGGGTCGGGGGCGGGGCCTTGCGCGGGCTCGGCCGGGGGCTCTGGCGGCGGGGGGGGCGGCTCCGGTGGGGGCACGGCTGGCGCCGGCGGAGGGATCTCGGGCTGGCTTGTCTCGGACGGCGCCGGCTCGGCCTCGGCGGGGCTGGGCGGCGTCGCGTCCTGCTCGTGGCTCGCCGGCGGCGCGGCGTCGGGGCGCGGCGTCGCGTCCTCAGCGCGCGCGGGGGCGGTCGCGAGACAGACGAGGGCGGCCGCGAAGACCGCGCGACGTGGCCAGAGCGCGCTCAAATCACTGAATCTCGATGCCGACCGGCGCGTGGTCGGAGGCGCTCAACCCGTCGATCTTCTTGCGGTAGTCGCGGTCGACCCAGGCGCCGATGACGCGCTGGCGCAGGGGCTCGCTGACCAGCAGGTGGTCGATGCGCATGCCTTGGTCGAAGCGGAAGGCGGCGCCGCGGTAGTCCCAGAAGGAGAAGGTGCGCGGCGGGACGTGGGGCTGGACCGCGTCGTGGAGGCCCAGGGCCACGAGCTCGCGCCAGGCCTCGTGCTCCAGGGGGTGGTAGGTCGGGACATTCTCGAAGGCCTCGACCGACCAGACGTCGTCAGGGCCCGGGGCGATGTTGAGGTCGCCGACCACCGCGACGGGCTCGCCCAGATCGACCTCGGCGGCGAGCCAGCGGGTCAGGGCCGCGTAGAAGCCGAGCTTGTACTGAAACTTCGGCGAGTCGGCGGACTGACCCTGGGGGCAGTAGAGGTTGACCACGCGCAGGCCCGCCGTGCGTGCGCTGATGAGGCGGGACTGGCCCTCGTCGCCCTCCGGGAGGCCGCGGTGCACGTCGGTCAGGGGCGTGCGCGAGGCGATGAGCACGCCGTTCCACTGCTTCTGGCCGTGGGTGGCGACGTGGTAGCCGTGCTCCTCGAAGAGCGCGAGCGGGACGCGCGAGTCCTCGAGCTTCAGCTCTTGGATGCAGAGGATGTCTGGCGCGTTCTGCGCGAGGTAGTGGCGGACGTAGTCCTCGCGCGCTTTGAGCGAGTTCACGTTCCAGGTCACGAGCTTCAAGGGGGGCCTCGTCAGGCGGGGTGTGGTCTTCGGGCCGAGCCGGGGGCTGGGTTTTTTGGGGGGTGGGCTTAGGCGAGAGGGGGATGGGATCGCATGTTTTTTACCACGGAGGCGCGGAGACACGGAGGTGGGGCGAGGCGTGGGGCCGGGGCGGCATGGTGGGGTGGATGGAATCGCCTGATTCAACCGGGGACACCCGCGCTAACGCAGCACCGCTTCTTCCGTCTGGATGTCTCCGTGTCTCCGTGCCTCCGTGGTTAAAAAAACTCCATTCCATTCCGCCCTCAACCCCGCCCGTCAAAGCTCCCGTACCCCAAAGCCGCATCGGGCAAGGGCCGGCTTCTCAGATGGCGTTCAGGGCGCGTAAAGGTCTTCGCAGGTTCCGCTGGGCGGCACGATGTTGGCCGGGCCGGGGCCGGTCAGCAGCGATCGCTGGAACTCCAGGATCTGGTGCTGGAGCTGGCAGATCGGGCTGGCGAAGACCACGGGCGCGGCCTTCTTGGTGGCCGGCGGGTGGGGCGCGTCGTAGCTCTGGGCGCAGAGCGGCGCGACCAGCTGCGAGTGGCAGCTCTTGGAGTTGTAGAAGATGCCGCCGCTGTCGAGGCGGCCGGTGAAGTTGAGGTTCTGGGCGATGCCCGTGGGGGCGATGGGCGAGCCCGTGACGCTCTCGGAGCCCGGGATGGTCGCGTCGAGGGTCCAGTCCGCGCTGGGGGTGAAGACCTGGAGGCCGTAGGCGTTGTTGAAGGTGATCTCGGGCGGGCTGAAGAGCGTCTCGTCCCAGGAATCGCCTGAGCTCAGGACGCTCATGGGCTTGGTCCCCTCGCGGTGGCGCAGCACGAAGGGCGCGTAGGCGACGGCCTCGCCGCGCTCGCTGAGCCACTGGAACATCGCGATGACCGGGTCGCGCCAAGCGCCGGCCTTCAGGTCGTCGGGCGTCGACGCCAGGCCCAGGGTGGTCGCCAAGATCGGCGCGGCCAGGGTCGCGTTGCTCGGCGCCACCGGGAGGTTGGCTGAGACCATCATCACCGAGCCGACGCTGTTGATGATGCCGCGGAAGTCGTCGCTGACGGCCATGAGCGAGGTGGTGAAGCTGGTGCCGAAGCTGAGGCTCTCGTGGAAGATGGTGTCGCCGTCGAAGCTCAAGCCCGGCAGCACCTGGCTCCAGTCGCCGTCCTTGAGGTAGCGGACGAGGACCTTCGTCTCGAAGGGAATGGTCAGCAGGTTCGCCTCGATGATCGCCGGGTCGAAGCGGTCGGCGATGGCGAAGAGGGGGGCGACCGTGTCGGTAGGCCCGCCCGCGTCGCCGATGCCGTCACCGACGTAGCCGGCGGCACCCTTGGCGAGCCCGGTGTAGACGTTCTCGTCGTCTTTGCGCGTGGGGACGATGAGCCCGTCGTCCGTGCGCAGGACCGTCGTGGTGCGGCCGCCGTGGAAGGGCTGGTCCAGGGCGATGGTGGCGATGCCGGCGAGGCAGTTCACGTTGGCCAGCGAGACGGCGTCGGCGCGGATGGAGGTGCCGCCGTGGGTGAAGATGGCCACCGGGAGGTCGGCGGGGTCTGCGATGTCGTCGGCGCACAAGAACAGCGAGAAGGGGACCATCGCGTTGAGGGTCCAGGTCGCCTTGCCCGCGTCGAAGGTCAGGGCGCGGCTCTTGGCGCTGTCGCCGGCCGCGACCTGATTGAGCGCCGGCACCACGATGCTGCCGTTGATCACCTTGCCGATGCCGTGGTGGAGCGTCCCGCCGGTGTAGGGCGCGCCGGTGAGCGCGGCGGCGTCCGCGCGCGAGCCATTGCCCCAGCGCCCCGGGTTGTACTTGAAGTCGCCGGTCGGGGTGCCGAAGTAGGCCTCGAGGTCGGCGCCTTCGATCGGGGTCGTCTCGGTGAAGGTCTGGGTGGTGGGGTCGAAGCTGACGTGCCGGGTCGGGGGGACCAGGGTGAAGTCGGCGGCCGCGTCGATGACCGAGCGCAGGTAGCCCAGCGAGGTCTGGGTCGTGAAGACCGTGCCGATGACGAAGGCGTCGTCGGCGTAGCCCTCGCGGCTCATGTAGGTGCGGAGCGGGGCCATGACCGCGCGCATGGCGGTCAGCTCGGCGGAGGGCGAGGCGGGGGCGGCGGCGGCGACGGACGCGAGGAAATCCTTCGGCGCGGTGATCGCTTCGCCGGTCTTGGCCTTTGCGCCCTTGAGGATGACCGCCGCGTAGGAGGAGCCCGGCACGAGGTAGGAGCCGAACGCCGGCTGCAGGCCCAGGATTTGGCCCGGGGCGAACCAGAATGGCGAGACGGGGATGACCGTGCCGACCTCGGGCCCGGACAGGGTCACCAGGAACGCGTTGCCTTCGAGCAGCCCGAGATCGGGCTCGGCGGTCATGTAGAAGTGCACCGCGGCGCTGACGCCGAAGCCGTCGCGCTCGGCGATGCGGCCGTCCAGCATGGTGAGCGCTTGGGCGTTGGTCAGCGTCGAGAAGACAGGATCCGACGCGAGGCTCGGGACCACGAGGTTGCCTGCGGCCCGCCGATACACGTCGTTCGGGAAGGGGGCCTGCGAGATCGCTGTCGGCGCCAGGGCGAACTTGAAGAGGCTGTCTTCGCCGAGATCGCCGCCGTTGCCACCGTCGCTGGGGCAGCCCGCGACGGCGCCGCCGAGGAGCAGGGCGAGGATCGAGACGGGGACGGATCGCGTGCGCATGGGGAACCTCCGGAGACCCGGAAGCTATCCCAGGGCCCCCCGGGGAGGCCAGCCCCATCAGGCGACTCGCCGCTCCTCCTCGTCGACGACCAGGGTCAGGGCGTGGACCTCGAAACGGTTCCCGTCGTCGTGGATCGCGCTCGACAACGCCTCGTCGGCGCGGGCGATCAGCATCTCCGGGCGGGCTCCGGCGGTCGGCATCAGGCTCGCGCCGCCGACGCTCACGGTCGCCCGCGGCAAGAGCGAGATCTTGTCGGCGTGGAGCGCCACCAGGTCCATGGTCTCGACGATGCGGCGGCAGATCAGCGCGACGCCCTGCGCGTCGGTGTCGCGCAAGAGGAACGCGAACTCCGAGTCGCCGAAGCGGGCCAGGACGTCGCTGCGCACGCGCGCGCAACTGCGCAGGAGCCGCGAGACGACCTGCAGCACCTCGTCGGCCGCGTCGGTGCCGCCGTACTCTTCGATGTCTTGCCAGTGGTCCACCTCGACCAGGATGAGGCCCAGGGACTGACCGGCGTCGGAGGACAGGCGCCACTGGGTGTCCAGGTAGTCCTCGAAGGCGCGGCGACTCGCCAGCCCGGTGAGCGGGTCGATGGCCGAGGTGCGGGCCAGCAGCGCGTTCTTGATGGCCAGCTCGCCCTGGATCAGCTCGAGCACGCGGTAGGCGGCGTTGCGCTCCTCGACCGCGCGGCGTCCGTCCGCGAGGCGTCGCAAGCGCGCGCTCAGCTCCACCGGGGACATCTCCTTGGTCGCCACGTCGGCCGCGCCGAGCTGAAAGGCCATCGGCGCGAGGCCGGCCTCGCCCGGAGGGATCACGGCGAGCACCGGGATGCCTGAGAATCGCACGTCGCAGCCGAGGTCGCGCACGGTGTTCAGGCCCGACGTCACGGGGTGGCTGATGTCGACCACGATGATGGCGGGTGCGGTGCGGGCCACGTGGTCGCAGGCGGCGGCGTAGTCGACACACAGATCGCTGTGGACGTGTGTCTCCATGCCGAGCGCTGACTCGACGAAGACGGTCGTGACCCCGACGGGGTCGACGACCAGAATGCTAAACGGGGTGTCGCTCATCGCGGCGTTCTCCGGGGGAGGGGACACCCACTCCTTCGGCCCGTCGCGCCACTCACTTGAGCCCACTCTCGGCAGGCTGCCCCGGATCGCCCCCGAACGCGGGAACCGCCCCTACGCCACCAGCTCGCGGATGAGGTTGAGGGTCTCCGATTCTTCAGGATCGATGCGGCCGTCAGCGCGCATCACCTTCTGGAGCGCCTCGATGAAGGTCTTCGCGTGGCGGGGCGGGATGTCGTAGGGGTCGAAGTCGGCCGGCGGGCTCTTCAGCCAGCCCTCAGCGAGGGCGCGGCCCTCGTCCCCGACCGAGATCTCGCGGGCCAAGTCGAGGACGACCCTGCGCTCCGAATCGGCGATGGAGAGGTCCGACCAAGCGGCCACACAGGCCATCTTGAGCAGGTTGATCCGGGTGCGTTCGTCCATCCCGTCGAGCTTCACAGGCGCCTCCGCTGGTCGGTTCGTTGCGTGCTGGGAAGCTAGCCCGGGACGCCCCGACGTTCAAGAGGGCGTTAGGGGGCGCGGCGGGCCAGCCAGAAGCGGCGGATGGCGGCCTGGACCGCGGCGTCCTTGTCGGCGGCCTGCTGCTTGGCGACGAGCGCCTCGGCGGCGGGACCGGGGACGTGGCGCAGGGCGCGGATGACGGCCTCGCGGTCCAGGGGCTGCGGGCTCGCGAGGCGCTGGGCGGCGAAGGCGAGCGCGGCGTGCAGGTCCTGGGGCGCGACGGAGCGCACGAAGGCGTAGATCGCGGCCCAGCGGAGGTCTTGAAGCTCGGCGGTCGCGGCGATGGTCTCGAGGTAGGCGCGGGCGGTCGCGCCGGGGAAGGCGCCCAGGAGCATCGCGGCGCGGCGGCGGGGGTAGTCGGGCAGCTCGCGGTCGGCGGCGACGCGAAAGAGGGCCTCCTCGACCGGGGTGTCGCCGGCCGCGTCGCGCAGGGCTTCGGCAGGCGGGACCTGGTCGATGGCGCCGAGGTGATCGAGCAGGCGCTTGCTGTGGTCGGCCGCGGCGGCGTGCGCGCTCGGGGAGGCGAGGGCGAGCAGAGCTAGGGCGAGGGCGAGGGCGGTGCGGACCATCATTTCGCCTCCGTGAGGTCGGTGCGGATCCAGGGGTTGCCGCGCATGACCGCCGACTGCTGGGCCGAGATCTTGCCGCTCAGCGAGCCGCCCATGAAGTACATGAGGTTCGTCGAGTCGTTCTCGGCCGTGTCGGGGATGGGGTCGTGGATGCCGGCCTGGGGGTTCTCGCTCGAGTGGTAGAGGCCGAGGAAGTGCCCGACCTCGTGGGCCATGGTCAGGCCGAGCGCGTTGGGGCCGGCGATGGCCGGCGGCGAGCCATCCACGATGACCGCCGAGCGGCCGGTGCCGGTGAGGCCGACGGGGCCGGGGATACCGCCCGAGATCCCGAGGATGACCGCGCCCGGTCCGAGCGAGCTGTCGACGATGTCGCGCACGAAGATGAGGTTCACGCCCGGCTCGGCGCCCTGGGTCTGGCGTGCGGCGAGCTCGAAGTCGTTGTCGGGCCCGAGGTAGCCGTCCACCACCTGAAACATCGGGTCGATGTCGCGGTAGGTCACGCGGCCGATGGTGATGCCGGCTTGGGCGTAGAGACTCGCGAAGTCGATCATCGCCTGCTTGATTCGCGTGTCGAAGGGCGCGCCGCCGGCGTTGAGGCCGTCGCTCCCGGTGAAGTGCAGGTTGAGGTCGATGACGCCGGTCGCCGGCAGCGCGGCCGAGGGCGCGGTCTTCCAGTTCACGGACACCGAGACCGGGTCGCCCGAGGGCGTGTTCTGCGGGAAGAAGCCGCCCAGGAGGGTCTGGGTGTAGCCGAAGATCTGGAAGCTGTAGGTACCGCCGGGCGCGACCGAGAGCGTGGGGGCCATCGGGACCATGGTCGCGGACGCGGCCTCGGCGACCGAGCCGCGGTTGAGGCAGGTCAGGCAGAACTGGCCGCCCGCGTTCTGGAAGTTCTGCGACCACCCCGAGGCCATGAGCACCTGGTTGTCGGGGGCGCGGAGGTCCTCGACGGCGAAGCGGATCCCCGAGCCGCCGACCGCGGTGATGGCGAAGGAGACGGCGTCGGAGGGCACGGTGAAGGAGAGCAGCTGGCTGCGGCCGCTGTTGGGGTCCAGCGCGACGCTGCCCAGGTTGACGCCGCTGAGGCTGGTGGCGTCGGGCGACGCGACGTCCGGGCTGGCGTCGGCGTCGGGGAGCGCGGCGTCGGGTCCCGGCGTGCTGTCGGTCGTGGCGTCCGGGCCCGCCGCGGTGTCGGGGGAGGCGACGTCGGGCGACGCGGCGTCCGGGGCCACGTCGGCGACCGCATCGGGCGTGGCGGCGCCGTCGGCGATGGCGCCGCCGTCACCGTCGTCGCCGCAGGCGCAGAGCGTCGCGATGAGCAACAGCGGAAGGATGCGGCGCGTCATGGCGGCTCCCAGTACGAGACGCCGCGCATCCTGCCAGGGCCGGCGCCCCCGTGTCACGGTTCCGATTGCAGAACGCCTTGGTCGGAGTCGTCCGGGAGGTCCAGGGGCAGCCCGAACCAGGGCATGCTGCTGCGCTCGACCCGGGTCGCCCGCGAGAAGTACTCGGCCGCGCCGATGCTCATCAGCAGCAGCGGTCGGTCGACCGGGCGCGACAGCCAGCGCGAGACGCCGCGCGCGATGCGGAAGGCCGCCGCCAAGGTGTGGGTGGCCGCGCCGTAGTTGAACGCCAGCTCGTGGCTGGTGCGGTAGAAGCCGTAGGCCGCGAAGTAGCGATGCGCCAGGTAGCGCCGCAGCAGGCCCTGGAAGGCCGGATCGCGCGGCCTGACGACCTCCGCCCAGTCCGGGTCGTACTCAAGCGCCGCGGCCAAGGTCTTGGGGTCGCCCTGGTCCATCGGGATGTCGAACACGAACCGGCGGTACAGCAGGACGTAGCGCGCGAAGACCCGCTCGCCGTGGGCGCCGACGCAGTCCTCGAAGAAGTCGGCGAAGTCCTCGGGCGGGTCGCTCGCGGCGACGTGGAACCCCTCGGGCGGCGCGCCCTGTCCGAGGCGGGCGAGGGCGTGGTTGATGGCACAGAGCAGGTCCAGGGCGTCGCGCGACTCGTCAGCCAGGGCCTCGAGGATGCGGTCGCGGCACGTCTCGAACTGCAAATTCGTGAGGGTTTGATTGCCTATTTGGACCGCTGGCGCGTCGGACGGCTCGCGGGCGCGCGCGCTCAGGTGATGGTCCGGCGGCGGCTCCACGCTGACCAACTCCAGCGGCGCGTCGCTCTCGGCGAGCCGCGCGAGGACCTCCGGGCACACGGTGTCGAAGTGCAGCTCCAGCTCGCCGTCGTCGCGCTGAAATGAGAAGCCGGGGTAGCGCACGCAGAGGTGGGGCAGGATCTCGGGCCCGTGCTGCACATGGAGGCGGCACTGGCCGCCGTCTTCGAGGAAGCGGCAGCGACACTCGGGGCCCACCGTCTCGAGCTGGATCCCTTCGACCGTCTCGTCGTCTGAGCCGACCCAGACCCGGGCGCGCCGCAACAGCCCTTTGCGCTCCGACGCAGGCAGCGCCGCCTGCAGCGCGATCAGCTCCTCAGGCTGAAAGTCGATGCGCCACTCCTGGCAGCAGCACCCGCGCTCGTTGCACTTGAAGCGGGTCATCGGCTCGGGCACGAGAATGCGGGGCATGGGGCTCCGTCGGCCGCGTCCGCCAGTGGCGCGTCGCCGCCACCCTACACGTTCGTCGCTCGCTCCGAAAAACTCCTGATCGCGCGCCAACGGGGCTTCGAAATCGTCGGCAATCGACAACGGACTTGCGGGCCGCTCTCGACTGGGGTGCCCGACGGACCGAGTGCTGGCCGAAGGCGCGGATCAGGAAAACTCGAACGAAGCCCGCGAGGGGCTAGTGCGACCTCGTGACCGATGTCACGCGGCCCGTCTCAAACAGTCTTCAACCGGACCGTCAGAGACTCGGTAGCGACAAAGTTGAGCCGAGCATAGCCGCTTCCTTTGGGCGCATCTACATGATGTCGCGCGAGATTGCCGCTGCCGCGATGCGAAGATTGTTAAGTGCTCGTATGTAAGTGGTAAATCGCGGTTACTTATTGCGATGCAATGCCGTTGCGAGTCATCTCCCCATCAACCCGCGGGCGATCGCCGCGAGCCGGAGCAATTCGCGGCGGCGCCCCTCGCCATCGGTCGCGGCGTCGTCGCGGCCGAGCTCGTCCACGAGCCCGAAGGTGGCTCCGGCGGCGTAGGGCGAGCGGCGCAGCAGCATCCCGAAGGTGGCGGCGGCGGCGGCGAAGCGGAAGTCGCCCGAGACCTGCGAGAGCCGCAGGCCGTAGTCGAGCACCGGGAGGTCCAGACGCTGGCTGATGTGGCCGTCCGGAGCCTTGTAGCGCACCGAGACCGTCAGCAGCTCGGCGGGCGCGTCGGCGTCGTCGGCCAGCTCTGAGGGCGCGTACTTCAGATCGCTGCCGAGGGTGACCCGCGGCCGGCGCGGGACCAACTCGTAGAGGGCGTTTACCGCGTGGCCCGCGCCCATGTCGCCAGCGTCGCGGCGATCATCCTGGAACTCCCAGTTCGCCATGGCGCGGGACTCGTAGCCGACCAGGCGCCACGCCGCGACGCGCGCCGGGTCAAACTCAACCTGGATCTTCACGTCCTTGGCGACCGCGACCAGGGTCGACTCCATCTGCTGCACCAGGACGCGCCAGGCCTCCTGCGCCGAGTCGATGTAGGCGTACTGGCCGTTTCCGCGATTCGACAGCGCCTCGAGCCGACCGTCTTGCAGGTTGCCGGTGCCGAAGCCGAGCACGGTCAGGTAGACGCCGGTGGCCGCCTCCTGGGCGATCTGGGCCTCCAGCGCGCGGCGGCCCGTGGTGCCGACGTTGAAGTCGCCGTCGGTCGCGAGGATCACGCGGTTGGTGCCGCCCGCGATGAGGTAGCGCCTCGCTGTTTCATAGGCCAGCGCGATGCCGGCGCTGCCGTTGGTGGAGCCGCCCGCGCGCAGCTTCGACAGCGTCGCGAGGATCGTCGCCTTGTCCGCGCCGGAGGTCGGGTGCAGCACCACGCCGGCGCCGCCCGAGTACGCGACGATGGCCACGCGGTCGGCGCCGTCGAGCTCCTGGGTCAGCATGGTCAGCGCCTGCTTGAGCAGCGGCAGCTTCTCGGGGCGCTGCATCGAGCCGGAGACGTCGACGAGGAAGACCAGGTTCGCCGCGGGGCGCTGGGCCGGCGTGACCTCGCGCGCTTTGAGGGCGATGCGGACGAGCTGGTGCCGGCCGTCCCACGGGCAAGGCGCGACCTCGGCGCGCAGGGCGAAGGGGCCGCCGCCGCGCGGGGCCGGGTCGTCGTAGGGGAACCAGTTGACGATCTCCTCGATGCGGACGGCGTCGCGGGGCGGGAGCTCGCCGCGGTCGAGGAAGCGCCGGACGTTGGTGAAGGAGGCCGTGTCGACGTCGGCGGAGAACGTGGACAGCGGCTCGCGGGAGGTCTCCCGGAAGGGGTGTTCGGCGATGACGTCGTAGGATTCGACGGGAGCCTCGGCCTCAGGCGCCTCGATCTCCTCCGCCGGGAAGGGGCGGGCTTGCTGGGCTTGGACGCGGGCGCGCCGCTCAGCGACCCAGCGCGCAGGGGAGGGCGCGACTTTGGGCCCGCCCGCTGCGAGGTAGTCGCGGCCGCGCCCGGCCTTGCCGCCGCCGCCCATCCCGGTGCCGGTCGTGCCACCCAGGGCGCCGAACGCCGGGCCGGAGTCGTCGAGGTCACCGCCGCGCGGAGCCTCCGCCTTGGCGCGGTCCGGAATGGGCCGGCGCCCCGCGACGAGCGGCTCGCTGCTCAGGCCCGCTTCGTCCCCGTCGCCGGCGCGGTCGGTCGGGCGAGCGCGGTTCTTGGAGGGCGGGCGGGTCGACGAGGCCGGCGCCGCGGACTCCCGCCCACGCGGCCGCGCGGTGGAGGCCGCGGCGAGGTCCGGCGCGTCGGCCTCCGCGAGCACCGCCGCGGCGGGTGGCGTCGTGGCCGAATCCTTCTTGTCGGCCGGCCCACGCTTGTAGGCGGCGAACGCCTCTTTGCGCTTGAGCTGCTCCGGCGCGACGGGCGGCAGCGCCCGCTCGCCCAGCACCGCGGGCTTGGCGGGTCTGGCCGTGGCCTCGCTCACGGCGCCGTCGGCCGGCGGACGCCCGCCAGAGGGCTGCGAGGCTGCTCGCGCCACCGGCTCGGGCGCCGCGCCGCGCTCTGCCCCGGAGATCGAGTCCAGCAGCGCGGCGGAGCCTCCCTCGCCCGGGTCATCGGCCTTCGCCGATCCGTAAGGCGGCGCCTCGCGGTAGCCGTCGGCCGCAGCCCGCGCCCGGCGGGTCGCCTCATCCATCGGCGGCGCGGGCTCCGGAGCCCCGTCCGCCGTCCCCACCGTCCCGTCGCCGTCGACCGGCGGCGCCTCGACTCCCTGGTTCGCTTGGCGCTCTGGCGCGGGCCGCGGCGGCACCTGCGCCACCTCGTCGATGGTCGGTTCGCGCTCGCCACCCGACAGCCGGCCCAGGCCCACGGCCAGCAGCAACCCCGCGGCCATAGCCAGCGCGGCGCCCACGACCCACACGCCCGGGCCGCGTCCGCCCCGCGGCACCTCGTTCGCCGCCACCGCCGCCACCGCGTCGCCGCGCCCCTCGCCCGCCCGGTCGCCGCCAGCCGCCGCCTGCCCCCCCGCGACCGAGCTCCCGTCCGCCCCCACGCCGCGCAGCACCGCCGCCCGCTGAATCGGCAAGAGCCCAGGCACCACCTCGTCGCTCAACGCATCGCGAAGCCCTGCGGCCGTCGCTTGAATCGCCTCCACCTCGGCCCGCGCCGCGGGATCCCCGGCGATCCACCGCGCCACCGCCTCCCGCTCCTCCTCGGACAGCTCCCCGAGCGCGTACGCCGTCAACCGCCAACCGTCTTGCTCCGTGCTCATCTCGCACCTCCAGATTCACCGACTAAACTGGCCCGCAGCGCTCGCATCGTCGTGTGCAGGATGAAGCCGACGTTCGACTCCGACAGCGTCAGCACCTCGCCGATCTCGCGGTACGAGAGCCCGTCCTGAAACTTCAGTCGCACGATCTCCTGCTGCCGCTCCGGCAAGGTCGCCAGCGCGTCGAGGATGGAACCCGCCGTCTCCTTTCGCTCGAGGGTCGCGAGCGGGGATTCCTCCCGCGCCGTTGCCCCATCCCGTGCATCCGCCGCGTCCATCCGCCCCTCCCGTCGCGCGACGTCCACCGCGCGGTTCCTGCACACCGTGAAGAGCCAGGCGGCCAAGCGCGGCTCGATCTCGGCCCGGTCGGCCTGCCAGAGGCGCAGGAACGTGTCCTGCACCACGTCGCGAGCCAGCTCGAGATCCCCGACCGTCCTCAGCGCATACCGAGTCAGCGGGCCCTCCCACCGCGCGAGCGCCGCGGCCATCCAGGCCTGCCCGTATTCGTCGTCGCCTGTCGGCTCCATCACGCTCTCCGCCGCTGCATTGGCCCACCTTGTAGACGCACGAGCTGGACCATCCTTAGAGGGTGTTGAGATATTCTCCCGTCGCCTCGCTGGCTCACATCTTTCCAGGGCCTTACGCGCCTCGGTTTCTTGCACTGGGCAAGTGTCTTCCGCGCGTAAATCCCTGAAAAGACGTCGCTGGCGCGATGCTCGGTCCGAACACCTCAACACCCTCTCAGACGCGGGCTGCCTTTTTTCGATCCTTCCCCGCCGAGGATGCGCCTTGTCCTGGCCCTCGGTCCGGACTCGTGCCAAAGTAGAACGTGTTCTAGTTTTCGGATGTGCCCCGCTTCGGAGGTCCCCATGGAACGGCTCTCGGGTCTCGACGCCTCCTTCCTTTATATGGAGACCGCCGACGTCCACATGCACGTCGCCATGCTGGCCATCCTCGACCCCGGCGAGCGCACGCCGTCGCAGTGCTACCAGGCGATCTCTGCCCTCTTCGCCAGCCGTGTGCCCGAGGTGGCGCCCCTGCGTCGCCGCCTGCTCGAGGTCCCGCTGGAGCTGCACCACCCGGTGTGGGTCGAGGACCCCTCCTTCGACCTCATTCACCACCTGCGCCGCGTCGCCCTACCTGCCCCGGGCGGCAAGCGGGAGCTTGGCGAGATGTGCGGCCGCATCTGCAGCACGCCCCTGGACCGCGCGCGCCCGCTCTGGGAGGCGTGGATGATCGAGGGCCTCGACGACGGCCGCATCGGGCTGCTGATGAAGGTCCATCACTGCGCGGTCGACGGCGCGTCGGGGGCCGGCATCATGGTGCATCTCTTCGATCTCTCGCCGCAGACGCGACCGGGCCGCAAACCTCCGGAGCGGTCGGCGGAGCCGCTGCCCACCGACCTCGACCTGCTCCGCGACGCGGTCCAGGCGCGCCTTCGTCAACCTGTCGAGCTGGCTCGCCTCGCCGGGCGCACCGTGCGCAACGCCTTCCGGCTGCTCGAGCGCCACACCCACGCCGGCGTCCCGTCGACCGTGCTGCCGCTGACCGCCCCGCGCACGCCCTTCAACGCGGCGATCGGTCCGCGCCGCGACGCCGCCTTCGCCTCGGTCCCGCTGCCGGGCATCAAAGAGATCAAGCAAATCCTGGGTGTGACGGTCAACGACGTGGTGCTGGCCATCGCCGCGGGCGCCCTCCGTCGCTACCTCGACGGGCGCGGCGAGCTGCCGTCCGAGCCGCTGGTCGCCGTGGTCCCGATCTCGGTGCGCCCGGCCGGTAAACCCTCGAACCACAACGAGGTTTCAGCGCTCTTCACCACGCTGGCGACCGAGATCGCCGACCCCATCGAGCGCCTGCGCGCCATCGCGGAGAAGACCCGCGGCGCCAAGGCCGACCACCAGGCCATCGGCGCCGACATGCTCCAGAGCTGGGCCGAGTTCGCCGCCCCCAGCACCTTTCACCTGGCCGCCCGCTTCTACACACGGCTGCGGCTCGCCGACCGCCACCGCCCCATCTTCAACCTCGTCATCTCCAACGTCCCCGGCCCGCGCTTCCCGCTCTACATCGCCGGCTCGAAGCTGGACGCGGTCTACCCGCTGGGGCCGCTGGCCGAGGGCTCGGGCCTCAACATCACGGTGATGAGCTACCGCGACTCGGTCGACTTCGGGCTCGCCGGCGCGACCGACCTGATGCCCGACCTGCGGGACCTCGCGGACGCCGTCATCCCCGCCTTCGACGAGCTGCTCGCGGCCGCCCGGTGCGCTGCGGATCCCCGCGCGGACTCGGTCGCGGTCGCGGGCGCTGACCACGGCGCAGCCGCCCAGGACCCGCCGCCCGCCGCGGTGTGAGGGGCCGCGGAGGTGCCGCTCAGTCCGCGGCCATCGCGCAACGGAAGCCCGTGTACACGTTGCGCGCGTCGGGGTTGAAGCCGCCACGGTTCGCGGTGCGCACCCACGAACCCGTGCTGCTCCAGCTGCCGCCGCGGATGACGCGCGCGCCGTTTCCTTCGGTGTGGGCTGGGTCTTTCAGGGGTGCGCGGCCGTAATAGCTCGGGTCCTCGACGTCCTGCACCCACTCGTGGGCGTTGCCCGCCATGTCCAGCGCGCCGTAGGGGCTGCGCGACTCAGGGAAGCTCCCGACCTCGGCCGTGCCCTCCTTCCCGCAGCCGTCGACCGCGTCCCCCTCTTTCATCTGCGCGCGCCGGCAGCTCGCCGGCTCTTCGCCCCAGGGGAAGCGGCGTCCGTCGGTCCCGCGCGCCGCCTTTTCCCACTCGGCCTCGGTCGCCAGACGCTTGCCCGCCCACGCGCAGTAGGCCGCCGCATCATGCCAGCTCACGCACACCCGCGGGTAGCGGTCGCCGCCGAAACGGTTCAGCACCCAGTCGCGGTCCGCCGGCTGCCAGCCGCCTTCGCCCCACATCTCGCACGCCTCAACCGCCACGGGCTCGCAGCCGCCCGAGACGACGCACCGCTCGAACTGGCCATTGGTGACCTCGTGCTGGTCGATCCAGAACTCGCTGAGCTCGAGCGAGCGCTGCGGCCCCTCGTCCTCGAACCACGAGCGCGAGCAGTCGTCCCCCTCGACGCGCACGCACTCCTGGTAGTCCCCGTCCATGTTGGCGGGCGTGGAGCCGCGCAGGAACTCACCGGCGGGCACGCGCAGCATCGAGGCCTGGTCGCGTCCACGGAGGACGCCGTCTGCGGGGAGGCCGGTGTGGGCACAAGCGGCGACTTGAACGAAGAGCGCGACGAGCGCGATGCGGGCGACCATAGTGGGACCTCGTCTGCGGGCGAAGCGAAGGGGACGGCCGCTTTAATAGGGCCGCCCCGGGGTCTTCGCAAGTCTCGGTTGCACGGGGCGCCTCGCTTCGCCATCCTTCGCGCCAGCCGTGGGCTCGCGCCCCCGAGCCCTCCTGAGCCGGAGCCTCGCCATGATCGTCCGAATCGCCAATTTCGCAGCTGTCGCCTCGCTGATCGCCATCGCGCTGCCCCTCGCGCTCGCCACGGGCTGCGGGGGCGAGGACGGCGGTGAAGGCGACGTGAGCCCGGACGTCGCGGGCGCGGACGTCGTCGCGGACGGCGCCGACAGCGGTCCGGACGCTGGGGCCGAGGTCGACGCGGCCGCGGACGTGCCGTCGGACGGCGCGCTGCCCGACGTGGACGTCGAGCCGCTGTGCGCCGAGGGGACGGCCTGCGATGACGGCGATGCGTGCACCGACAGCGACGCGTGCAACGCCCAGGGCGTGTGCGTGGGCGTCGCCCGAGTGTGCGACGACGGCCTCAGCTGCACCACCGACAGCTGCGTCGACGGCGCCTGCGCCTACAAGCTGGCCGCGGGCTTCTGCCTCTTCGAGGGCGACGCCCCGGCCTGCGTCGCGAACCTGGCCTCGCCACCCGGCGGCGGCTGCGTGTCCTGCGACGCCAGCGCCCCCGGCGGCCCCGCGTGGAAGAGCTTCGCCGACGGCGCTCCCTGCTCCGACGGCGACGCCTGCACCGAGGGCGACGTCTGCGAGCTCGGCGTCTGCATCACCACCGCGGCGGTTCAGTGCGCCAACTCCAACCCCTGCGTGTCCTCGACCTGCGACCCGGCCGTCGGCTGCGTGACCACGCCCGTGGAGGTCAGCTGCGACGACGGCGACCCGTGCACGCTCGACGATGTGTGCGCGGACTCCGTCTGCACCGCCGGCGCCACCGAGCTCGACTGCGACGACGCGGACCCCTGCACCCTCGACGGCTGCACGCCCGAGACGGGCTGCTGGCACACGCCGGACACCAAGTGCGACGACGGCGAGGCCTGCACGACGGACACCTGCCAGCCCGACGGCAGCTGCAAGAACGAGCCCTTCTCCGGTCCCTGCGAGGACGGCGACCTCTGCACCAGCGGCGAGGTCTGCGAGGCGGGCGTGTGCGCCGGCGGGACGGCCATCGACTGCGAAGACAACGAGGAGTGCACGGCGGACGGCTGCGATCCCGCCGTGGGTTGCACGCATTTCTACCTGACCGGGGCCTGCTCGGACGGCTACTCCTGCTCGTTTGAGGACAAGTGCGTCGCCGGGACCTGTGTCGGCGCGAAGTCCGGCTGCGGCACCTGCGCGACGCCGGTGACGACGAAGGCGGTCAAGGTGATCAGCCTGCTCATGGCCGGTGACGCCAACCCCGGCTCGGGCCTCGACGTCGACTACGACCCCACGACCTGCTCGCCGGAGCCCTGCGGCGGCGGCGTCGACAACGCGTTGTCGGTCATCGCGGCCTTCATGAACGACCCGCTCGCGACCGCCCTCGCCAGCGCATCGGTCCTCTACGTGGTCGACCTCGACAAGGCGACCACGGACGGGAAAGAGTTTGAGTTCGCGGTGTTGGACAGCGAGATGACCTTCAACTCGCAGTTCAACGGCTGCGATTTCCAGGCCGAGACCTGCGAGTACGTGCCGACGCAGTTCAGCTACTCGCCGTCATGCACGCCCTACTTTTCGCTGCCGAACGCGACCATCGTCGACGGCGAGCTCCGCGCGGGCGGCAAGGGCTACGTGATGACCATGGCGCTGGCGATCGGCCAGGGCGTCTTCATCGCGCTGACCATCGTCGACGCTCAGGTGCGGGCGTCCGTGCAGTTCGGCGGCGTCGGTAACCAAGAGATCGTCGGGCTCACGGGCGTCATCGCGGGCGCGACCCCGAAGAAGCAGCTCATCGAGACCATCGCCGCGCTGCCGCCCTCGGTGCTTCCGGTCGACGTGTCGGCCGTGACTTCGCTGTTGGATCTCATCGTGGAGACCGATATCGACCTGGACGGTGACGGCGACTACGACGCGTCCAGCTTGGCGATTCGCTTCGACACCATCCCGGCGATTCTGAAAGCGAATCAGTAGCCCGTTCATTGGCCATGACGCCGCGCGTCACGTAGGATCGAGCCGATCCTGGCTGACAGCGGCCGATCTCGGGCGTCGCTGCGTCGCGCCCACCGAACTCCGGCGACCCAAGGCGACTGCTCCCATATGGCGAAACACACCGACGACCTGCGTATCCAGGCCATCAAGCCGCTGAACTCGCCGGCCGTGCTCATGGACGACCTGCCCGTGACCGAGACCGTGGCCGACACGGTCACCGCCGCGCGCGAGGCGGCGACCCGCATCCTGCGCGGCGAGGACGACCGCCTCGTCGTGGTGGTCGGGCCCTGCTCGGTGCACGACGTGGCCGCGGCGAAGGACTACGGCCGGCTGCTGGCGGCGTGCGCGGCGCGGTTGTCCGACGACCTGCTCATCATCATGCGGGTCTACTTCGAGAAGCCGCGCACCACCGTGGGTTGGAAGGGCCTCATCAACGACCCGGAGCTCAACGACAGCTTCGAGATCCGTCGCGGGCTTCATCTCGCGCGGCAGCTGCTGCTGGACCTGGGCGAGCTCGGTGTCCCGGCGGGCTGCGAGTTCCTCGACACCATCACGCCGCAGTTCATCGCGGACCTCGTGAGCTGGGGCGCCATCGGCGCGCGCACCACCGAGAGTCAGGTGCACCGCGAGCTGGCCAGCGGCCTGTCCGTGCCTGTCGGGTTCAAGAACGGCACCGACGGCACCTTGGACATCGCCATCGACGCGATCCGCGCGGCCGAAAATCCCCATCATTTCCTGTCGGTCACCAAAGAGGGGGTCGCGGCCATCGTGGCGACGTCGGGCAATGACGCCTGCCACGTCATCCTGCGCGGCGGCTCGCGCAGCGGCCCGAACTACTCCAGCGAGCACGTGCGCGACGCGGCGGAGCGGTTGAAGGCCGCTGACTCGACGTGGCGGCTAATGGTCGACTGCAGCCACGGCAACAGCGACAAGGATCACCGTCGTCAGCCGGTGGTGTGCGCGAACGTGGCCGAGCAGGTCGCGGCGGGCGAGGACGCCATCTTCGGCGTGATGATCGAGAGCCACCTGGTCGGCGGCAAGCAGCCCGGCGGGCCTCGGGAGAGCCTGACTTACGGGCAGAGCATCACCGACGCCTGCGTCGCGTGGGAGGACACCGTGCCGATGCTGGAGGGGCTGGCTGCGGCGGTGCGCGCGCGGCGTGAGCTGCGAGCGGGGCGCCGAGCGGCGAACGCGGGGTGATGAGCGTGAGTCGAGCCATCGCCGCTGCCGCAACCGCATGGCTCGTCGCCGTGGGCTGCGGCGGGGGCGACGACGGCTCGAGCAAGCGCGATGTGGTCGTGGACGCGGACGCCGCGGCGGACGTGGTCACGGGCGACGCCACCGTGGCCGACGACGGCCCGGGTCCGACCCCCGACGCGACCTCAAAAGACGCTGACGCCATCAGTGAAATTGATGGTCCCGCCGACGTCGTCCCCGACCCCGGCCCCCAGCCCGACACCATCGTCCAGCCCGACAGCGGCGCGCCCTGCGAGCTCGAGGAGCGGCTCGCCGCGTGCGAGTCGCCGCTGCTGCAGTTCTCCGCGATGCCGGAGGACCCCGACGACCCGCTCTACTACGTCAACCGGGTCTACCCGATCCCGGCGGCCTACCCGATCTCGGCCGATTCGACGTGGAACCCGTGCATTCGCGGCTCCAGCGCCCGGCGCCGCGCACGGCGCAGCGGCCACGACCTCGTCTGCTTGCCGTCGTACTACTCGTCGAAGCAGGTGGCGATGCGCGAGGCCGCCTGGGACGCGCCAGCGCCGCTCGGCCCCATCGAGAGCTGGGACGGCAAGGTCGTCGGCTTCAACGGCCGCATCGGCTTCAAGGCCATGTTCGACGCCGCCTACGCCGAGGTCGGCGCGGAGCTCTTCGTCGCGTCGGGTTTTCGCTCCTACGCGACCCAGGACGGGCTCTTCTCGAGCTACGTGCAGAGCGAGAAGTCCAAGGGGTTGTCGGAGGACGACGCCATTTTGGCGGCCTCGACCTTCTCCGCGATGCCTGGGCACTCCGAGCACCAGCTCGGCACCACCGGCGACCTCGTGTACCGAAAAGACAACGGCGAGATCTCGGGATTCGGTCGCGCGACCGCCCTCGAGATGGCCGCCAGCTGGCAGATGCAGTGGGTCAAAGCGAACGCGCATCGCTTCGGCGTCGTCCTGACCTACGGCCGCGACAAGGTCGCCGCGACCCAGTACGTCTGGGAGCCCTGGCACTGGCGCTTCGTTGGCTTCGAGGCCGCCAACGCCATGAGCCTCTGCGACCTCAACACCGAGGAGTTCCTGGCGGGCCGGTACGGCGTCGGCCCGCTGCCCACGTGGGGCGGCGAGGCGTTGGTGTTGATGGACGAGGCGCTGCTGGTCTCGAGCAGCGCGGTGGGCACGCTGCTGGCCGACCCGGGCGAGCTGCTCAAGCTGGCCTGGACCTTCCGCGACACCGGGACCACCAACTGGCTGGGTTACCTGCTGGGCCACACCGCGGGCGAGAGCTTCGGCGTGTCGGACCTCGAGATCCCCTGCACCGTCGTCGACGAGCTGGTCGAGCTGGGCGTCGACCTGGAAGCGCCGCTGGTGCCGGGCCTGCACGTCGGACGCTTCGAGGTGCTCAACGCCGAGGGCAAGGCGGTGCCCGGCGGCTCGGTCGAGGCGCGGGTCTGGGTGGGCGACACTAGCGGCGGAAAGCCATACAGATACGTGCGAATCGACGACCTGAGCGGCGCGACAGGCGGCGCGGACCCCGGCGCCGACATCGACGCGGTGGTGATCACCCGAAAGGGCAGCGGCGAGCACCTCTACGCGGTGGCCTCGACCTTCTACTACGCGACCCCCGCGTCGGTGTCCGCCGGCGACGCCGCCGAAGCCCTTGGCGCCCCCGACGCCTTCTACGCCTGGCCCGAAGACCCCACGGTCTGCCACGTGGACGGCGGCTTCGTCTCCCTGGGCGGCGGCGGCACCCTCATCGTCGAGATGCCCGAGCCCATCGTCGCCGGCGACGTCGTCACCATCCTCGAAGTCGGCGCCTGCACCTACAAGCCCGGCAGCCAAGCCTTCGCCGACCCCATCTCGGTCCGCGTCTCCGTGGGCGACGCCCCATCGGACACTTGGGAGCCCGTGGGCCAGGGCGACGGCGGCGTGGTCACGCTGCCCGTCGGATTTCTGCCGCCTAGTCAGTAGCCGACGACCAGGGGGGCGGCTACGCACCGCGCTGGCGGCGCCGCGCCCTCGGGTCGCGTGCGGCGGGCACGAGCCCGCCTCCGTGCGCCCTCGGTTGCGTCACCGCCAGCGCGGCGCTCGCTCGCCCCCTGGCCGCCGGCACGGTGGCGGGGCTGTAGCCGACGACCAGGGGCGGCTACGCACCGCGCTGGCGGCGCCGCGCCCTCGGGTCGCGTGGCGGGCACAGCCCGCCTCCGTGCGCCCTCGGTTGCGTCACCGCCAGCGCGGCGCTCGCTCGCCCCCTGGCCGCCGGCACGGTGGCGGCTGTAGCCGACGACCAGGGGGCGGCTACACCGCGCTGGCGGCGCCGCGCCCGGGTCGCGTGTGCGGCGGGCACGAGCCCGCCTCGTGCGCCCTCGGTTGCGTCACCGCCAGCGCGGCGCTCGCTCGCCCCCTGGCCGCCGGCACGGTGGCGGGGCTGTAGCCGACGACCAGGGGCGGCTACGCACCGCGCTGGCGCACCGCGCTGGCGGCGCCGCGCCCTCGGGTCGCGTGTGCGGCGGGCACGAGCCCGCCTCCGTGCGCCCTCGGTTGCGTCACCGCCAGCGCGGCGCTCGCTCGCCCCCCTGGCCGCCGGCACGGTGGCGGGGCTGTAGCCGACGACCAGGGGGGCGGCTACGCACCGCGCTGGCGGCGCCGCGCCCTCGGGTCGCGTGTGCGGCGGGCACGAGCCCGCCTCCGTGCGCCCTCGGTTGCGTCACCGCCAGCGCGGCGCTCGCTCGCCCCCCTGGCCGCCGGCACGGTGGCGACCTTGGGGCAGGGCGGGTCTCGAATCCGTGCAACGCTTTGGGGCGTTTTCTGTAGTTGGCGGTTGTCGCTGGGCGGGCTCCTCGATCGGCTGCTTGGGGTTTGGCGTTTCGATTGTCGAGCGCGTGGTGGCCTTGTCCTGCGCGGGTTCTAGGGGGTTGGTCGCCTGGACTTCGTCGGTGGGATTTCGCATAGTTCGTGGCCCGGGCAGGGCCTTGTGGCGGCCTGCTCTCGCCGCCTCAGCCGGAGTCCCGATGCGCCATCTCATCGTCGTCACTGCCCTCGCCGCGCTCGCTGTGCTCGCTGCTTGCGACGCTCCCGGCGGTGACGCGTCATGCGTCTGCGCGGTCCCTGAGAGCAACGCGATTCTAGCTTGCGGCGGGAGCGCCTGCGTCGACGGTGGCGGCTGGTCCTGCGAGGCCGGCACCATCGTCGCGATGCCCGAAGCCTGCGCGCCGCCCGCCTGCGTACCGTCCTGCGAGGGCGTCCAATGCGGTGGTGACGGCTGTGGCGGCGAGTGCGGCACCTGCGGGGACGGCCTGATCTGCGCTGGCGGTGCTTGCATCCTCGACGCGCCGGTCTGCAAGCCTATCTGCAATGACGCGACCTGCGGCCCGGACGGCTGCGGCGGCGCCTGCGGGACTTGCGCGTCGGGGCAGATTTGTTCAGGGAGCTTCTGCGTTCCCGAGGGTACGCCGTGCCTCCCGAGTTGCAACGCGGCGGTCTGCGGCCCGGACGGCTGTGGCGGCCAGTGTGGCGCCTGCTCGGGCACGGACACCTGCCAGGGCGGGAAATGCGTGCCCGAGAACACGGTCTGCGTCCCCGGATGCGCCGGCAAGGCCTGCGGCGCCGACGGCTGCGGCGGGCAATGCGGGACCTGCAACGCCGGCTCGACGTGCAAGGCGGACGCGTGCGTCCCCGCGGGGCCAGACTGTGTGCCCGCGTGCAGTGGCAAAAGCTGCGGTTCCGACGGCTGCGGCGGGCAATGCGGGACCTGCAACGCGGGCTCGACTTGCAAGGTGGACGCCTGCGTGCCGGACGACCCGGGCTGCGTGCCCGCGTGCAGCGGCAAGGGCTGCGGCCCCGACGGCTGCGGTGGGCAATGTGGGACATGCAACGCCGGCTCAAGCTGCAAGGGGAGCGTCTGCGTCGCGGACTGCGTCGTGGCATGCAGCGGCAAGGGCTGCGGCGACGACGGCTGCGGCGGCCAGTGTGGCACCTGCCCCGCCCAGACCTCGTGCAACGGCAGCGTCTGCATCCCCGACGATGTCGGCTGCCCGACTGGCACCTACGAGTGCAGCGGCGCGTGCGTCGACCTGCTCAAAGACCCGTCCCATTGCGGAAGCTGCACCGGAAAGTGCCCGACCCAAGCCGGCGCGGTCGCCACGTGCATCGACGCGAACTGCTACCTGACCTGCGCGGACCTGGCCACCGTGCCGAGCAACGTCAACTTCAAGACCGACACGAACAACTGCGGCGTCTGCGGCAACAAGTGCCCGACGAAGCCCGGCGGCAAGGCCACGTGCTACCAGGGCAAGTGCGAAGACCCCTGCGACGCGGTTGGCCTCGATGATTGCGCCAACGTCTGCGTCGACCTGAGCGAGGACGAGGCAAACTGCGGCGTCTGCGGCGAGACCTGTGCCGCCGATGCCGAGTGCGGTGGTGGGTCCTGCTGGTGCATCAGCGGCGCGAAGAAATACTGCGACGACCAGTGTGTCGACATGTCAGCACCTGACTACTGCGGCGCCGGTTGTGGCGTGAAGTGTCCCGGGACCCCACATGGTACCGCTAAATGCACCAGCGGCAAGTGCGCCATCGGCTGCGACTCCAAGTACTCGCCGTGCGGGACGACGGACAAATGCTTGGGCGAACAAGGGGGCGAGTGCGCGCAGCACTCGGACTGCTGCGGGAGCAGCGGCTACTACTGCTACAAAGGGCAGTGCACGGGGTTCTACCCCTGCGATTCGCTCGCGGACTGCCCCTTTACGGCCGGAATGCACTGCTCGTTCGGCCTGTGTCTGCGCAAGTGTACGCCAGGAAGCAACGCCCCCTGCCCCGACGGGGCCTACTACGCCGGGCAATGCTACGCCACGACGAAGGCCTGCTACTTGCCCTGCGACAACGTCGACGACTGCCCCGTCGCCGGGATGAAGTGTTCGTCCACGAACTGGGCGCCGAACAAGATGTGCACCTATTGAGGTTGCCCCCGCGACTCGGCAGCGCTCGACACCGCCGCGTTACGCGCGCGGCCTCCACGCTACGGATTCGCCCCATGTCTACTCATGCCTCGCTGCTGCTCCGCGCGTGTTGCCTCGTCGGCCTGCTCGGGGCGCCTTGGCTCGGTTGCGACAGCCCCTCGATCGAGCAAAGCGACACGGCGTCAGGCACTGACACGACCGGCGACGCCGTCCCAGACGCGGACGCCGTCCCAGACGCCGACGCTGCGCTGGACACCGACCTGGACGCCGAGACCGCTCTGGACACGGTCCCCGACACCGATCCAGACGCGGAGACCGCTTTGGACACCGCCCCAGACAGTGGTCCGGACTTGGTGCCCGACGTCGCCTCTGACACGACGCCCGACGTCGCCCCTGACACGACGCCCGACGTCGTCCCCGACACGACGCCCGACGTAACCCCGGACACGACCCCCGACACCATCGTCGAGCCGCCGTGCTCCACCTTCGGCTTCGGCACCGCGCCCTCCGCCTGGTCGCTCCCGTACCCGCTCCTCACCCCCACCGGCGCCGACTACAACCAGACCGCCAACGCCAACCACGCGCTCGTCGACCTCGACGGCGACGGCCGCCTCGACTTCCTCGTCATCCGCGACCTCGAGCGCGCCACCAGCGACCCCCTCGCCGGAAAAAACCACTGGCTGCTCTTCAAAAACACAGGCGCGGGCTGGTCAAACGCCCCCACCCCCTGGTCGCTCCCCTACCCAATGTTGCCCCCGGCCGGCGGCGACTTCAACCAGCTCGCCAACGCCTTCCACGCCGTCATCGACCTCAACGGCGACGCCCGCCCCGACCTCGTCCAGTTCGCCCCCGGCGGCGCTGGCCCCTCCGACCCGCTCCTCGGGAAAAACCACTGGCGCGTCTACCTCAACACCGGCAGCGGCTTCGCCTCGACCCCGACCCTGTGGACTATCCCCTTCGCCCTCGAGGGCACCGGCGCCGGCCACAACCTGCTCAGCAACGCCAGCCACGCCCTGATCTCACTGGCCGGCAACACCCGCCCCGAGTTCGTCGTCATCGTCGACGACGAGCGTCCCGCGGCCGCCCGAGATCCCCTGGTCGGCAAGAACCACTGGCTCGTCTTCTCCAACAGCGGCGCGGGTTTCTCCCAATCGCCGAAGCTCTGGACCCTCGCGTTCCCACTCATCCTCCCGACAGGCGGGTCTTTCAACGCCCTCGCCACCACGGCCCACCTGCTGGCGGACCTCACCGGCGCCGGCCGCCCCGACTTCCTGGTCCACCGCGACACTGAGCGGACCAGCCCCGACCCCCTGGTCGGCAAAAACCACTGGCTCATCTTCCCCAACACGGCCGCCGCCTTCGCCAGCACACCGGTCCAGTGGACGCTGCCCTTCCCGCTCATCGGCACCAGCGCAAACCAAAGCGATTTCGCCAACGCAAACCACGCAGTCCTGTCCCTGCGCGACCTGGCCGAGCCCGACCTCCTCGTCATTCGCGACGTCGAACGGACGAGCCCCGACCCGCTGGTGGGCAAGAACCACTGGCTGCTCTTCGCCAACACGGGCGCAGGCTTCAGCGCGGCCCCCAAGCCCGTCGCGCTTCCCTACCCGCTGCTCACCCCGACGGGCGCGGACTTCAACCAGCTAGCCACCGAGCGCCACGTCCTGCTCGACCTCGACGGCGACGGCCTCACCGACTTCATCGAGCTTGAGTCAGGCGAACGCGCCACTACCGACCCGCTCCTCGGCAAGTCCTACTGGCTGGTCTACCCCAACCGCTGCCTGTAGAAGGGGTCAAACGCACTCACTCGTATCTTGACCATTCGCTTCTCATTTTCTAAGTGAGTGATTGCGGGCGCTGACGGCTCGCGCAGCTGGGTGGAGGCGGCGCGATGCTGCCGTCGCCCTCTGGCCGTCAGATGCCCTTCAGAAGGTCCGGCTTCGCGGCGGGGCTGGCTAGTCCAGCAGGTCGCTGGCGATGGCGCAGAAGCCGGTCCAGGCGTGGGCCGTCTCCTTGTCGTTGGCGACGTCGGCCTGCGGGCAGGACTCGTCCGCCGACCAGGCCACCCAGGCCGCACCTTGGTCGTTGGCGATGGCGAAGTCGCGGAAGGTGTCGTAGCCGCCGTTCTCGGCCTTGAAGACGATGGGCGGGTTGCACATGCCGCTCGCCGTGTCCTGCGTGTGCTGCTCGTTGAGCGCCATGATGAGGACGTACATGGCCTCGGTGGTGCTGTTCCAGCAGCAGGTCTTCGACTCGGTGTAGACCAGCTCGGCGAAGACGTAGTCCTCGAGCTGGCGGTACGTGCGGTCGGTGGTCTCGGCGCTGATTCCGAAGGCCGACTTGTTGATGGCGACGAGCTTCTTGAAGGCCTCTTCGCGCCGCTCGCGGTTGGAGCACGACGCCGGGTGCTCGCGCAGCGACTGCCGCGCGGTCTCGATTTGCTGGATGTAGATGTCCCGCTCCTCGGTCGGCGAGAGCTCGCCCATCAGCGCGTCGAAGCGCGCGGGGCGGGCCGCCAGGGCGGTGTAATCGGTCGAGTTAATGTAGACCTCGCGGTCGCGCACCGGGACGATGTTGAACCAGCGACCGCTCTTGGTGACGCCCGTACGCCAGCGCTTCAAGCCGCCGCCCAGCACCACGTAGCGGTCGCCCTCGTAGCTCTCGCCCTCGCCGCCGGTCAGCTCGCTGGTGAAGGTCTGGCGCGTCAGCCCGCTGTCGTACCAGCGCGGCTGAATTCGCGGCATCGACCCGTAGACCGCCTCGATGTCGATGTGCCCGCCCTCGCGCGCCGCCGCGTGCTTGACGACCAGCGTGTGCCCGATGCCCTTGGCCTGCCAGCGCTCCAGCATCGTGTCGCCCGCCCGAATCGCGTCGGCCTGGATGTTGAACGTGTTGCGCCGCGAGTCGATCAGGTGAATCGACCCCAGATTCGTCAGCGCGCGCAGCAGGAACTGGCCCACGCGCTTGTTGAGGAACGCCTCGTCGAAGTAGGCGCCCGCGAAGGCGTCGTCGCCTAGAAAGGCGTTCCGATCGTCGCGCAGGGTGGTCAGCACCCGGCCGCGCAGGTCCTCGTCGTGGGGCCAGCGCTCCAGCAGCTCCGCCAGCGGCAGCGTCGCGAACGCGGCCGTGTGGTCCTTGTACGAGCTCGCGAATCGCGGATAGCCCGAGATCCTGCGGCCGTCCCCATCCACGATGCCGAAATGCCCGAAGTGCATGGTGCCGTTGGTCGGGCTGTGGGCGGTCAGGAAGAAGGGCAGCCCGTACCAGGACGCGAACGCGATGCGCAGAAACATCGCCGTCTCCGCGCACTCGAGGGTGGGCGCCGGCAGCGTCTTTCCCCAAGGCGTCGTCAGGGTAAACGTCGTGTAGCTGCCGCTGTGCGAGGGCAGCTTCTCCATGCTCTCGATCCACGCGGCGTACTTCTCGTCCCAGGTCAGCCCGGAGTCCGCCGGCCAAGCCAGCCCCGCCTCGGCGGTGACGTCGTACCAGCGCTGCGTGACCTTCCAGACCTCGGTCTCAGCGGACAGCAGGTCGACCCGCGGGCCCTGCAGCCCGTCGAAGCTGTCGGCCTTGCCATCGCTCAGCTCCGGCGCGAGCAGGGGCTTGCCGTACTCGTCGTCCACGCCCACGCCCGCGTTCACCTCGGTGTCGCCTGCGTCGGCGCAGCCTATGAGCCCGAGCACTGAGAACGCGATGACCGCCACGCGGCCTGCCTGATGACCCATTGAATCCCCCTCCCTGTCCGAACCGGTCGCGCGAACTACCACGGCGCCGCGCGCTCGTCACCCATGCGTCCCCTCAGCGCCTCAGACCTCCCGTCAGCGCGCCTCTACCACTCGCCGTCCCACTCGGTGCCGGCCATGCCCGCGGCGATGACGACCTTGGTGCTGAAGGCCCACAGCTTGATCGGGTAGCCCATCGAGGTCTGGTGCATCCACTCCTCGCCGTGGTTCGGCGGGCCCAGCTTCGCGATGGCGGCGGCGCGGCGGTCGGCGTTGGGGCCGTAGTCCACGATCGCCTCGTAGAGCGGCTGGCCGGGCGTGTCGGTGTCGAAGTACCAGGTGACCTCGGTGACGCCGGGGAGCGGGTCGGGCTGGCTTATGACGATGCGGAAGTCGAAGCCGTCGGCGTCGGGCGGGGCCACGTTGGGGTGCGCGGCGCGCCAGTCGGCGTAGGGCATCCCGATGTAGGCGTTGGGGAAGGGCTCCGGCATGTGGCGGACGGCGTCGGGCGGCGCGCTGGCGGCGTAGTCGCGGGTGCCGGTGTGGGCGCAGGCCGCGACGAGGGTGAGGGCGGTGAGGAGGCTGGCGGTCACGATCGCGAGCGGGCGCATGATGGGCTCCAAATTAGGCAGGCGGCACCTGGGTGAAATGACCCAGGGGGAGTGCAGGTTGGCGGCGTGGGCTGTGGGGGACGCGGCGAGCCTACCGCGGCGGCGGGCAGCGTCAAGGCGGCGCCGCTGGGGCGGCTTCGGCGTGCTTTTCTGCGGGGCCGCGGCCGTGCTAGGAGCGAGTCTCGTGGCAGATGTGCGGGGATCTTGGGCTGCGAGACCGCGCGAAGACTGCGGGCACGTTTTGGGCAATCAGGAGGGTGTCAGATGCGGAGCAAGGCGTTGAGGCTGGCCATGGTGATGTGCGCGGCGGCGGCGGTGACGTGGGCGAGCGCGTGCAAGCCGAGCGTGGACGAGAAGGCCGCGGCCGAGCGCGGGGCTGCAGCACTCGCACCCTTCAAGAAGAACCTGATGGGGGCGCTCAAGGCGGGGATGGCGGTCGGGCCGGTCTCGGCGGTGGAGGCGTGCCACCTGTCGGCGCCGGGGATGCCTGCGGCGGCCAGCACGCCGGAGGTCACGGTCGGGCGCACCACCGACAAGCTGCGCAACCCCGAGAACGCGCCGAAGCCCTGGATGAAGCCGCTGCTCGCCGACTACGCGAAGGCCGGCCCGGGCGCCGCACCCCGCGCGGTGGCGCTCGAGGACGGAAAGGTCGGCTACGTCGAGCCGATCTACCTCCAGGAGATGTGCTTGGCCTGCCACGGCTCCACGTTGAACGCGGAGGTCGCCACGACCTTGGCCGAGCGTTACCCCAAGGACGAGGCGAAGGGCTACGCGGCCGGCGATTTCCGAGGCCTCTTCTGGGTGGAGATGGCGGGCCGCTGAGACCTCGCGCGGCCGCGGGCGCGATCAGCCCAGCCGCTCGAGGGTGTAGGAGTTGCCGTCGTTGCCCACGCCGTAGAAGCCCTGCGGCGTGGCGCCCTGGATGCTCAGGGTCATGGCGATGGGGACGAAGCCGTTGAAGGCGCCCTGGAAATGCAGCAGGCGGTGGTTGGGGTCCCACGCCCAGCGGCCGCTGCTGGGGCCGGCGAGGCCCATGGACGGGGTCTGCTGGTGGCCCTGAAACGCGCCGTTGGGGAAGAGATCCCACGTCGCGGTGGTCGCGAAGGCGGCGGAGTCCTGGATGCGCCAGCGGCCGACGGGCACGAAGGGTGGCGGGCCTGTGGGCTGCGCCGTGCGGGCCAGGATGGCGTCGCATTGCTGGACCCAGTCCCGGCGCTCGAGGGCGAGGAAGCCGTCGCGGGCGGCGCGCACGCCGGCCAGGTCCGGGATGTGGCCCATGGTGGAGGCGAAGAGCGTGGCTTTGGCGAGCTGAAAGCGTTCGGCGTCGTCTTTGGGGTGCTTCAACAGCTCGCGCACACGCGCCACCAGCGCGGCCTCGTCGCTGGGATCGTCGGGCGTGATGACCGTCAGCGCCTCGGCCAGCAGCAGCAGCGCCTCGGTGTTGTTTGGCTCCTGCGCGAGCACGCCCTCGAGGGTCTGCTGGACCTCCGCGAGCTTGCCCGCGCGCTCCCAGCCCGGCGTGTGCTGCATGCCGTCGCGGATCTGCCGCACCCGCGCCAGGTCGGCCTCGATCTGCGCGCTGGGGCCCGGCCCGGTCTCGTCGCGCAGCAGGTCGGCGATGAGGGTCGCCAGCCGCGCCAGCCCCTCGTCCAGGTAATCGTTGGGGATCCGCAGCGCTTGATGGAGCGCCAGCCCGCGCAGATCCTCAGGCAGCTTGGACGACTCCGGCGGCACCGCGCCCTCGAGCAGCACCGGGATGACCGTCACGCCGCCGGCCAGCGCCGTCGCGAGCTCCTCGCGCACCCAGTCGTCGGGGGCGTCCAGCCGCCGGGTGCCCGCCGCGCTCACGCAGTCGAGCCAGCCGCTGCCGATGAGCGCGACCACCACCGACGCGTGCCCAAGCGCCGAGCGCAGCGCGACCGTGTAGTCGGAGCCGGGGCGGATCTGCTTGTCCAGGAAGACCCGCTCCTCGCCGAAGCGCGCCGCGAGCCGCGAGTGGAAGTGGTAGGCGTGCCCGAGGGTGTCGGAGCGCCGGTAGCTGATGAAGGCGACGCGGGCCATGTTCAGAACTCCTCAGGGTGTTCGGGCGGGTGAGTCTGGCGAGCCTGGCCGGCCCGCGCGCGAGGCGGAATTGCGGCCGCGCGGGTCGGCGGCACGGGGCGCGTGCTACGGGGCGCCTTGCTGAAAGGTCCAGTCGAGGGCGGCGTCGGTGAAGGCCGGCGTGAAGTTGGGGTAGTGGTCGGAGGCGCTGAAGGTCCACAGGGAGACGTCGGTCCCCGGCGCGCACCCGGAGGCGTAGGACCACAGGGTCGTCGTGCCTTTGGGCACGTATTTCACCGCGGACTCGGCCGACGCCCAGCTCGCCGGGGTGCAGCCGTTTCGGGCCGCGAATCGCTGGGTCATCTCCAGGGCGCCGGGCGCCTCGTCGTCGCCCGCGAAGGGCATGATGTCGTCTTTGAGGCCGTGGACCTGAAGCAGCGACAGGGGCTCATCCCGCACCGCACAGTCCAGCGGGTCCAGCCAGCCCGAGCCGGCGATGCTCACGATGGAGGCGAGCTGTTTCGGGTCTTCGCAGGCCATGCGGTAGGCCATGAAGGCGCCGGCGGAGTGGCCCCATATTGCGATGCGGGATACGGCGAAGCGGGCGCGCAGCTCGGCGAGGATGCCGCTCAGCCAGGCGACGTCGTCGACGCCGGATTCGTAGTAGTCGCAGCAGGTGTCCGTGGCGTTCCAGTAGGGCGAGCCGTCCTCGTCGACCAGGCCGTCGGGCAGGACCAGCAAGAAGGCGCGGGAGTCGACGCGCTCGCTGAGCAGCACCCAGTCGTCGAGGTCGCGGGCGAAGTAGTCGTAGCCGCCGAGGAGCAGGACCGCGGGGACCGGGGCGTAGCCGTCGTAGGAGGCCGGCACCAGCACCTCGGCGGCGCGTTTGCCGCCCACCAGCGCGGGGGGCGGCCACTCGGCGCGGGGGAGGGCGGCGTCGGCGTCGGTCATCGCGTCGAGGGGCGTCAGGTCGTCGGGCGCGGTGGCGTCGGACGTGGTGGAGGCGTCCGAGGCGACCTCGGGTCCGGGGTCGGGCGGGATCTCGGAGCCGCTGACCGCGTCGGCGTCTCCGTCGGCGGTCGAGGCGGCGTCGGCCACCGCGTCGACCGCGGCGTCCGTCTGCCCCGCGCCACCGGGGTCGCAGGCCATCATCGCGCTGAAGGTGAGCATCCACAGCACGTGGCGGTGCGCGGGGCAGGACATGGAGGCGGCTCCTCGCGAGAGGGGGTTCGGTCGGCCGCCGCTATTTCACCACAAAAGTCGGTCCGTCGAGTGGGGTCGCGACCAGCTCCGCCGGGTCGCCGCTGACGGCGCCCGCGGCGCTGATGCTCTCGAGGCGAATCTGCACCTCGTCAGCGGCACCGCCCGAGATCCCTCCGTCGTCGCCCCCACCACAGGACAGGCCTGTCGCGACGATGGCGACCGCGAGCAAGGGCCGCCAGACCGCTCGCGTGCGCGTGGCGAGCCCGGCAAGCAACGCCAAGGCCAGCAGGCCCACCAGCCACGGCAGCGCGGGCGGCCAGCGCGGGCCGGTCGTGGGCACCACCGTGACAAGCTGGGCGCCGGCGAGATCGGCGTAGACCGCCATGTTCTGCGTGACGCCGATGGGGAGGTTGAACATGGGGATGGGCAGGGTCGCCTTGGGCCCCGTCGGCTTGGCCTCCGACAGCGTCGGCTCGTCGGGGGCCGCCACACCGTCGCCGTTCGCGTCGTACACGAGGCGCAGCTTGTCGATGAGCGCGGGGTTGCCGAACACGCCCACGGTGACCTTGCTCAGGTCCAGCTCTTCGGTGGCGGAACCGCTCACTTTGAACTGGTTGACCGGGAGGTTCTTGGCCGAGGGAGCCGTCGGCGTGACGGTGGTCGCCGCGTCCGGGTCGGTGGGCGCGGTGGACTTGGGCGTGAAGCCGGTCGGCGGGGTGAAGCCGAAGAGGAAGTCGATGGTGCCGTCGACCACGTCGAGCACGGCGTCGGCGACCTCCGACGCGACGGTCACGCCGGACTGCGCGGCGCCGAGGACCTGTCCGACCACGGTCATCGTGCCTTCGGTGACGCCATCGACGAAGTCGCCGAGGAGCTCGCAGACCACCAGCGCGTCCTCGATGATGCACTCGGTCGGCCCGAACGCGGCGTCGAGCACGCGCACCCCGTCGGGGATGGCGATCTTCACGGTGGTCGGGCCTATGGGCGTCTTCGTGGTCGCCTCGAGCTTCAGGCCCGTCCGCACCGTGGTCGGCGAGTCCTGGGGCTCGCGGGGCAGCTCGAAGGTCTCCAGCTTGAAGCCCGGCGGGCAGAAGCTGCGGACATCCACGTCGTAGGTCGCGGCGGGCACGCCCGGCCCGTCGTCGGATTCCAGCGCCGCCACCACCGTGTAGTCCTGGCAGGCCACGACCGAGATCTCGACGCTGAAGGCGCCGTTGTCGAGGAGGACGCGGGGCCCGATGTTGCAGATGGCGGTCTCGACGGTGCAGTAATCCGCTGTCTCCACCGAGGCGCCGTCGACGATGACCTCGGCCACAGGGGTGAAGGCCGCGTCGCCGCCGAGGAGCTGGGTGAGCACGACGACCGTCTGACCGGCGCCCGGACCACCGGGGTCGAGGGTGGGGGCGCTGGCGATGAGCTTGTAGGTGTGGGGGACGCCCGCGATGGGGGAGCTCGGCTCGACGTAGCTGAGCAGCGGTTTGGGGGGATCGCACTCCGGGACAGGCGTGCCGATACAGCCGAAGTCGCCGGCGCATGCGTCGTCCTCAGTGCAGACGTCGCCGTCGTCGCAGGCGAGGCCGTCGGCGACCGGGTACAGCTCGCAGCCCTCGCTCCCGAAGAGGCAGAGGTTCTCGAAGCAGACGTCGTCCGATGGCTCGCAGCTCACCGCGTCGCCGGTGCAGGTGGCGTCGACGCAGACGTCCGCGGTCGTGCAGGGGTCGCCGTCGTCGCACGCCACCGCGCCCGCCGGGTCGTAGGCGCACTTGTTCGTGGCCTGCGTGCAGGTGTCCACGGTGCAGACGTTGCCGTCGTCGCAGTCGTCGTCGGACTCGCAGCAGGGATCGACGGACACGCCGGAGCAGAGGCCCGCGCCGTCGCAGCTGTCCAAGATGGTGCACACGTCGCCGTCATCGCAGGGCAGCCCCGCGCCGATGGGGGACTCTTCGCACAACCCCGTGAGTGGCTGGCAGAGGTTGAGCGCGCAGCCGCCTGCTGGCTCGCACTTCACCGGGTTGGCCCCCGCGCATGCGCCGCCGGAGCAGGAGTCGTTCTTGGTGCAGAGATCGCCGTCGTCACACGGCACCCCGTCCGCGACCGCCGTGTGCGTGCAGGCGCCGTTGGCGCACGCGTCGGTGGTGCAGCTCTCAAGGTCGTCGCAGTCCTTGGGCGCGCCCTCGCAGCCGCCGTCAAAGCATGTGTCGTCCTCGGTACACGCGTCGCTGTCGTCGCAGGCGTTGCCGTTGGCGTTGATCGCCGAGAACTGGCACACGTTGCCCACGCAGTCGTCCTGGGTGCACTGCTGGCCGTCGTCGCAGTCTGTTGCGCTGCCGCAACATCCGGCCACCGGCGCTCCAGGAGCGCACGCGCTCGCGAGGCACTGGTCCGGTCCCGTACAGATGTTTCCATCATCGCATGGGGTGCCGTCGGCGGGGGTGAACACGCAGGCGCCCGTTGCTGCGTTGCAAGAGTCCGACGTGCAGGGGTTGGAGTCATCGCAGAGTTTCGGCGTGCCTCCCACGCATGCTCCGTCCGCGCAGGTCGCCCCGGTGGTGCAGAGGTCTCCGTCGTCGCAGGCGGTCCCGTCGGTCAGCGGCTCCGTCGAGCACGTCCCAGTCGCCGGGTCGCAAGCGCCCGCGCCGCACGCGCCGCCGCCAGGGCAGACGACGGGGTCGGCGCCCACGCAGGCGCCACCCTGGCACGTGCTGGACTGGGTACAGAGGTTGGCGTCGTCGCAGGCGCCCCCGTCGGTCGCGGGCGAGCTGTCGCAGCTCCCGTCGCTGGCGTCACACGCGTCGATTGTGCAGGGATCCCCGTCGTCGCAGACCGTGGCGAGACCACCGCAGGAGCCCTGGTCGCAGGCGTCGCCGGTGGTGCAAGCGTCGCCGTCGTCGCAGGCGATGCTGACGGCGGCTGGGAGGCTGACGCAGCCGCCGTCGTCGCAGGCGTCGTCGGTGCAGGGGTCGTCGTCGTCACAGTCGATAGGCAGGCTGGTGCAGAGGCCGGAGGTGCACGTGTCGCTTTGCGTGCACGGGTCGCCGTCGTCGCAGGGGGTGAGCTCGGGCACCTCACTCCAGGCCGTGGCGTCGAGGTCGGGGTTGCAGGTCTCGCACGGGTTGGCCGGGTTGACGGCGCCGGCGGCCACGCAGGCTCCGTCGATGGCGCAGTCGGGGCACATCCGAAACAACTCAGCGCCCGCCGTCGCGCTGGTCGCGGAGAAGTAAAGAACCCCTCCGATGTTCGCCAGGCCCTTGGGGGTCGAGCTGAAGGATCCCGGAAGCACGTCGACCTTCTGCGCGCCCGAGAACCCCTCAGAGAACCAAAGCTCTTTCTCGGTGCCCTGGGTCGCCTGAAACCACAACACGTCGCCGATGCGCACCACATCGACCGGGTCCGAGCTGGTCCCGTCCGGGTTGATGTCGGCGACCATCGCCGTGTTCGCCGCATCGCCGCCCGAGCACCACAGCTCGCGCCCGTGCGTGCCGTCGTCGGCCACAAAGCAGACGCGGTCGCCGTGCCGCCGCATGGCCGACAAGCCGCTGTTGGCGGAGCCGGGCCGGATATCCAGAACCAGCGCGGTGCCTTCGTCGGTGCCGTCGGAGCGCCACAGCTCCCCGCCCTCGTCGGGGGTGATCGCCCCGAAGAACCAGTAGGCGCCGTTGCTAATCGGCGGTGCGCCGGCGAACGCGTAGGGTTCGAAGAACCGGATGCGCTCGGTGCCGCCGGCGGTGCCGTCCGTTCGCATCAGCGCGATGCCGCTGGCGCCGAGGTCGTCGTCGTCGTTGGCGTAGAACACGGTGCGCGCGCCCGCGGCGTTGTCGACGTGCCAGAACGCGCGCGGTCCCGAACCGAACATGCCATTGAAGTCGCCCAGCGGTGTGACGATCTCGCCGTCGAACACGTGCGGTTCGAGCTGGCCCATCAGGCCACCGCTGCCCTCGGCCGGGTCGAAGCGCGCCGCGAAATACAGGTCGGGGCCGATGACCGACAGCTCGGTGGGCTGGCCGTCGGGGGCGTCCATGCGCAGGTCCACCGCCAGCTTCGTGCCTTCGGCCGTGCCGTCGCTCTCCCATAGCTCGATGCCGTGTTCGGTGTCGCGATTGGAGAAGAAGAGCTTGCCGTCGAAGGAGGTCAGGAACTGCGGGGCGTCCCCCGGGCCGGAGAAGTCTCCGAGGCGGAAAGTCCCGGCCGCGGTGCCGTCGGTGCGCCAGAGCTCCTGGCCCGTGGTCCCGTCGTGTGCGACGAAGAAGAGCAGGCCGAGCTCAGGCACCTCCACAAACTCATGGGGCGCGCGCGCGACATCCACCCACGCATCCTCGACATGGAGAAGCTCGAGCGCGCCGCTGCCCAGGTCCAGGGAATGCAGGCCTCGCGCGCCAAATGCCGCCACTCGCGACCGGAAGATCAGCTGCGAGCCGAAGTGTGTCAGCAGGTCCGGCTCCGCGTTGCCGGCCCCGGGGACGATGTCAGCGACCAGCTGCGGGGCGCTGCCGCGCGCTGTGGCGGACGTCAAACACAACGAGACAGCAATCGCCGCACGAATGAGGGAATGCATCGTGAGACCTCGGGCGCCATGAATTTTCGGGAGGCCTCCATTACGGCAGACCTCGCCGATCGGATCGACCCTGGGCGTCGGTTTCTGAGTTACCGTCGCGCCGTTCTCGGCACCGAACCCTCGCGAGCCCCCGGTTTGCACGTCTCGGCAAGCTTGACTCGCTCGCGCACCGCGGCCCATCCTAGCTGCCATGCAACGTCTCGCCGCGATCTTGGTGATGTTGGCTGTGGGGCTCGCCCTCGCGCCGCCGCCGGTCTGCGCTTGCACGCCTGAGCCCGTCGTCGAGGCCGCCGCGCTGCACGGCTGCTGCGCCAAGGCGAAGTCCGAGCGGGAGAGCCAGGGCGCGCTCCAGGCGCCGTGCACCGCCGGGTGCTGCGACCCGCACGCCGCCCGCGCCCAGGTCGAGCCGCCCGCCCGCGCCCAGTTCACCGCGCCGGCGCTCGTCGGGCTGGCCTTGCCGACCCTCGTCGCCGCCTCCGCGCCGACCGCGTCGCCCGCCTTCACGACCTCGGTCGCCCTCCGCGGGCCGCCGCCGCCTTCGCACACCGAACGGTTGGCCCTCCTGCAGCTTCGGCGCTGCTGAGATCGCCCTGGGGCTGCTCGGGCCGTCGCGCCCGTCGCCCGGGGTGTCTTGTGCGCGCCTAGTCTAGGCGGCCGCCCTGCGTTCAGCGCTCGGTCGGCCGGCCACACGGCACGCGCCAAGGCGCTCCGCGACTCTCGCTGTCGTGGAGGATTTCAATGCGCCGACTAAGCGCGTTCTGTGTGCTGCCGATCATCTTTTCGCTCGCTGGGGGCTGTGTCTCCGCCCATGAGCGGTCCTCGCGCCGGGCCTTCGAGGCCCTGGGCCCAGCGCCGCTGGCTCGCCAGGCCGCGCCGCCGCGGGACGCCGACCGCGAGGCGCCGGTCGAAGCGGTCGCCGAGGCGGAGACGCCCGAGATCGCTGACCTCCCCGCGCTCCTGGTCGAGGCCGCGCTTCGCAGCCCTGCGCTGCGCGCCGCGTGGTACGACGCCCAGGCGGCCGACTACGCCATCCCGGTGTCGCGGCGGCTGCCCGAGCCTGTGGTGACCTACGGCGTGTTCTTGCGCCAGGTCGAGACGCGCGTCGGGCCGCAGAGCCAGCGTCTGGGCGTGATGCAGGGCTTCCCGTGGCCCGCCCGGCTTGGCCGAGCTGCAGGCGCGGCGGCTGCCCGGGCCGAGGCGGCGCGCCGACGCTTTGAGGCGCTGCGTCACCAGGTGCGGCGCGAGATTCGCAGGCCCTGGGCTGAGCTGGCCGTGCTGAACGCGACGGCCGCTGAGCTGCGCGCCATCGACGCGGTGCTGGAGCGCGTCCAGGGTTCGGCGCGCGCTCGCGTGGCCGTCGGCATGGTCGGCGCCGACGATCTCGCGCGGATCACCTTGCGGCGCGCCGAGCTGCGTGAGCGCGAGGCCTCGCTGGCCGACCGGGCGGCCGCGCTCGCGGCCCTCGTGCGGTCGGCGGCTGGGTTGGGCCCGGACACGAAGCTGCCGGAGCCTTCGCTGGAGCCCGTACCGGCGGCGCTGGCGCCCATGGCGACGTTGCGGTGCGCGCTGGAGGCCAACCCCGAGATCGCGGCCGCCGTCGCGGAGATCGAGGTCGCCTCCGCCGAGGTCTCCGTGGCCGGCTCGCGGCGGTGGCCCGAGTTCTCGCTGGGCGCGGACTGGACCGTGGTGGGCGAGGCGCGGATGCCCGGGGTGATGGACTCCGGCAAGGACGTCGTCATGGTCAGCGCCGGGATCCGCGTGCCGCTGTGGAGCCGCAGCTACTCGGCTGAGGAGGACGCCGCCCAAGCGCGGGTCGAGTCGGCGCGGGCGCGTCGGGACGGCGTGCTTCAGCGCGCGGAGGCTGAGCTTGCCCGCATCGTCGCCGGCCACACGGGCGCCACGCGGCGGGTCGCGCTGTACGAGTCGGAGCTCTTGCCCACAGCGCACGCCGCGCTCAACGCGGCCATGGTGGGCTACGAGGCAGGCCGCACCTCGCTGAACTCGGTGGCGGACCTCGAAGAGTCCGTCCTGCGCTACCGGCTCGCGCTCCTCGAGGCGCGCGCGGAGCAGGTCTTCGCGGTGGTGGATCTCGAGCGGCTGCTCGGCACGGAGGTGAACTGATGAAGCGCTATCTCTGGATGCTCGCGCTGGGCGCGGCCGTGCTGCTGGGTGCTGCGGCCGGGATGTTCATCGCGGCGCCGCCCGTGCCCCCTGCCGCCGTGGGGGCGCAGGCCGGGGCCGACCCCCACGCGGGCCACGGTGACGCCGCCGCGCCGGCGTCCGTCTACACCTGCTCGATGCACCCGCAGATTCGGCTGCCTGAGCCAGGGGACTGCCCCATCTGCGGCATGGCGCTCATCGTCGCCACCGACGGCGCCTCGGGCGGGGACGGCGAGGCCTCCCGCGTCTCCCTGAGCCCCGGCGCCCAGGCGTTGGCGCGTATCCAGACCGTGGTCGCCGAGCGGCGCGCCGCCGACGTCGACCTGCGCCTGACCGGCCGGGTCTCCCTGGACGAGACGCGGGTCGCGACCATCACCGCGTGGCTGGGCGGCCGCATCGAGCGCATGTTCGTCGACGCGACGGGGACGCGGGTCGAGAAGGGCGACCACCTCTTCGAGCTCTACAGCCCCGAGCTTTACGTGGCCCAGCAGGAGCTCATCGAGGCCTCCCGCCTGGCGACCCGCCTCAGCTCGCTGGGCGGTGAGGCCTCCGAGGGCGCGCACCTCGCGGCCGACGCAGCCAAGCAAAAGCTGCGCCTTTGGGGCCTCCGCGACTGGCAGGCCAAGCGCGTGGTCAAGGACAGCAAGCCCCGCCGCTCCGTCACGATCTACGCGCCCATCGGCGGCACCGTCACGGCGCGCACCGCGGTCCAGGGCGACTATGTCGCGACGGGCAGCCCCATCTACACCATCGCCGATCTGTCGCAGGTGTGGGTCATCCTCGACGCCCACGAGTCGGACTTGCAGTGGATTCGGTACGGCCAGAGCGTGTCCATCGAGGCGAACGCGTGGCCGGGGCGCCTCATCGAGGGCACGGTCAGCTTCATCGCGCCGACCCTGGACCCCAAGACGCGCACCGTGCCCGTGCGGGTGAGCGTGAACAACACCGGCGAGGCGCTCAAGCCGGGCATGTTCGTGCGCGGGCGTCTGTCGGCGCCGGTCCAGGGCCAGGCCAGCCGGAACGTGGAGGGCCTGGCGGGCAAGTGGATCTCGCCGATGCACCCCGAGGTCATCGCCGACGAGCCGGGCCGCTGCGACGTGTGCGGGATGCCGCTGGTGCCCGCGGAGGAGCACTGGCTGGTGGGGCCGCAGCTCAAGGGCGCGCCGCCGAGCGAGCTGCCCCTGATGATCCCCGCGGCCGCGCCGCTGAGGACCGGCCGGCGCGCTGTGGTCTTCGTCGAGCTGCCCGACCAACCCGAGCCGACCTACGAGCTGCGCGAGGTGACCCTGGGCGCCCGCGCCGGTGACCACATCGTCGTCCTCGCCGGCCTGCACGAGGGCGAGCGCGTGGTGGCCGAGGGCGCCTTCAAGCTGGACAGCGCGCTGCAGATCCGCGGCGACACCTCGCTGATGACGCTGCCCGCGCAGCCCCCCGCGTATCTGGACGCCGCGCACCCTGAGCCCGCGACCGCCGTCGCCGCGGCGACCGAGCTACCGCCTGAGTTTTCGAAGGCCCTGGACAGCACGGTGGCCCGCGCGGCCAAGCTCACCGCGGCCTTGGCGGCCGACGACCTCGAGGCCGCCCGCGGGCTCGCCGGCCCCCTCGCCGAAGCCGTCACCGAGGCCGCCGCCGCCGCGCCCAAGCCCCTCGACCCCGCGCTCTCGAGCGCCGCCGAGGCCATGCACGGCGCGACCACCCTGGTGGCCTTGCGCGAAGCCCTCGGCCGCTTCATGGACGCCCTGGAGCCCGCCCTCCGGACCTACGGCGGCGGGCTGAGTCGCCCCTGGGAAATGGTGCGATGCCCGATGGCGCGAGACGGGTCGGGTGCCGTGTGGTTGCAGGCACCAGGCGAGGTCGCCAACCCCTACTTCGGCGCGTCCATGCTGCGATGCGGCGACGTCGAGCTGCGCGGCGCACCTGAAGGCGGCAGCAAGTGATTCCCTTCTACCGCCAGCTCCTCGACACGCGCCTCGTCGCCGTCCTCCTGGTCGGGGTGCTCGCCCTCGCCGGCCTGGCGTCGGCCCCATTCGACTGGGACCTGCGCCCCATCCCGCAATCGCCCCTGCCCGTCGACGCCATCCCCGACTACGGCGAGGCCCAGCAGATCGTCTACACGACCTGGCCCGGCCGCAGCCCCACCGACATCGAAGACCAGGTCACCTACCCGCTGACCGTCGCGCTGCTCGGCATCCCCGGCGTCCGCACCGTGCGCGGCACCTCGATGTTCGGCGCCTCGATGATCCAGGTGATGCTGGAAGACGACATCGACTTCTACTGGGGCCGCTCCCGCCTGCTCGAGAAGCTCTCCAGCCTCCCCGCCGAGCTGCTGCCTGCGGGCGTCAAGCCGGCGCTTGGCCCCGACGCCACGGCCCTGGGCCAGATCTACTGGTACACCCTCGAAGGCCGCGACCCCGAGGGTCGACCCGCCGGCGGCTTCTCCCTCGCAGAGCTGCGCGCGCTGCAGGATTTCCACGTCGCGCCCACCCTGGCCAGCGCCCCCGGCATCGCCGAGGTCGCCAGCGTCGGCGGCTACGTCCAGGAGTACCAGATCGACCTGGACCCGGCGGCGCTCGAGTCCTACGGCGTGCGCCTCGACCAGGTCCTGACGGCCGTCCAGCGCTCAAACCGCGACGTCGGCGCCCGCACCATCGAGGTCAACCGCGTCGAGTACGTGGTGCGCGGCCTCGGGAAGCTCGGCTCGGGCGACGTGGTCAGCGAGATCGGCGACGTCGCGGTGCGCGCGGTCGATGGCGTGCCCTTGCGCGTCAAGGACCTCGGCGTGGTCCACCGCGGCCCGGCGCTCCGCCGCGGCGTCCTGGACAAGGACGGCGTCGAGGCTGTCGGTGGCGTCGCCGTCGCGCGCTACGGCGGCAGCCCCATCGAGGCCCTCAACGGCCTGCGCGAACGCATCGCCGAGCTCGCCCCGTCCCTGCCCGAGCGGGTCCTCGCCGACGGCACTCGCTCCCGCGTGACCGTCGTGCCCTTCTACGACCGCACCGAGCTTATCGGCGAGACCCTGGCCACGCTGGAGCAAGCGCTCTCCGACGAGGTGCTGGTCACCATCTTGGTCATCCTGGTGATGCTGCTGGACCTGCGCTCGTCGTTCCTGGTCGCCGGGCTGCTGCCTCTGGCCGTGCTGATGACCTTCGTGGGCATGCGCGCGCTGAGCATCGACGCCAACCTGCTCTCCCTGGCCGGCATCGCCATCGCCATCGGCACCATGGTCGACATGGGCATCGTGGTGACCGAGAACATCGTCCAGCACATCGCCAAAGCACCGCCGGACGAGCCGCGCCGCGACACCATCGCCCGCGCCGTCTCCGAGGTCGCGGGTGCGGTCACCACCGCGGTCGGCACCACCGTGCTCAGCTTCCTGCCGGTCTTCGCCCTGCAAGCCGCCGAGGGGCGCCTCTTTCACCCGCTCGCCTGGACAAAAACCCTGGCGCTGCTTGCCTCGTTGGTGGTCGCGCTGCTGGTGCTGCCCGTGGTCGCGACGGCCCTCTGGCCCCGCCTCCCCGCGCGGTTCGCGCCGCCGCGCCTGCCCACGCCGGTCCGCCTCGTCGGCGCCCTCGGCTCGGCCCTGGTGGCAGGCTGGCTGCTCGCCCGCCACTGGATGCCCCTGGGACTCGGGAGCACCGAGCTCGCCAACGCGATCTTCGTCATCCTGCTCTTGGGCGGGCTCTTGGGCGGGCTGGCGATCTTCCAGCGGCTCTACCCCGCGCTGCTCGGCCTCGCACTCCGCTACAAGGCGGCCATCCACAGCCTGCCGCTGCTGCTGGTCTTCGTAGGCTTCACCGCCTGGCTCGGCGCGCCGACGACGCTCGGATTCCTCCCCGACCGCCTCACCGCCGGCATCCGCGCGCGCATGCCCGGGCTCGAGTCCGAGTTCATGCCGCACCTCGACGAGGGCAGCTTCCTCTACATGCCCTCGTCCATGCCCCACGCCTCCATCGGCGCCGCCCACGAGGCCATGGCCACCATCGACCGAGCCATCGCCTCGCTCCCCGAGGTCGCCCACGCCACCGGCAAGCTGGGCCGGGTCGACTCCGCCCTGGACCCCGCGCCGACCTCCATGATCGAGACCATCGTGACGCTGGTGCCCGAGTGGGGCGTGAACGAGGACGGCGAGCGCGTGCGGAACTGGCGCCCCGAGATGCGCACCTCGGCCGACATCTGGGACGCCATCGTCAAGGTCGCCAAGACCCCCGAGCTGACCTCCGCCCCGCACCTGCAGCCCATCGAGACCCGCATCGTGATGCTGCAGACCGGCATGCGCGGCTCCATGGGCGTCAAGGTGCGCGGCCCCGACCTCGAGAGCCTCGACCGCTTCGCCCGCGGCGTGGAGCGGGTGCTGGCAGCACAGCCCGAGATCGCGCCCGGCTCCGTCGTAGCAGACCGAGTCGTCGGCACCCCCTACCTGGAGATCCACCCCGACCGCACCGCGCTGGCCCGTCACGGCTTGCAGATCGACGATCTCCAGCAGGTCGTCGAGGTCGCCATCGGCGGCAAGCCGCTCACCCGCACCATCGAAGGCCGCGAGAGCTACCCCGTCCGCGTGCGCTACCCGGCTGAGCTGCGCTCGAGCCCCGAGGATATCGCGGCGATCCGTGTGTCCACGCCTGCGGGCGCGCAGATCCCCCTGGGCGAGCTGGCGGAGGTCAGCTTCACCAACGGGCCGCAGATGATCCGCAGCGAGGACACCTTCAAGGCGGCCTACGTGACCTTCGGAGCTGCGAAAAACCGAGCGGAGATCACGGTAGTCGAGGCCGCACGCGCCGCCCTCGACGCCGCCATCGCCGACGGCAGCCTCGAGACTCCCCAGGGCGTGACCTGGCGCCTCGCGGGCACCTGGGAGGCCAAGGTCCGCAGCGACGAGCGCCTCTCCGTGCTGATCCCCCTGGCCCTGGTCCTCATCTACGTCGTGCTGCACCTGCAGTTCCGCTCGACCGCGACCACGCTGATGGTGTTCTCCGGCGTGGCGGTCGCCGTGTCGGGCGGGTTTCTGGCGCTGTGGGCGTGGGGACAGCCCTGGTTTCTGGACTTCACGGTCTTCGGCCACCCCATGGGCGACATCTTCCAGGTGAGACCCATGAACTTGTCGGTCGCCGTCTGGGTCGGGTTCATCGCGCTGGTGGGCATCGCCACCGACGACGGCGTGGTGATGGCGACCTACCTCGACCAGCGTTTTCGTGAGGCGCCGCCTCGCTCGCGGGCCGAGATCACCCAAGCCGTCCTCGACGCGGGCGCCCGCCGCATCCGCCCCTGCCTGATGACGACCGCGACCACGGTGCTGGCGCTCTTGCCGGTCCTCACCAACGGGGGGCGAGGCGCTGACGTGATGATCCCCATGGCGATCCCGGCCTTTGGCGGCATGGCTTTCGAGCTGCTTACGCTCTTCGTGGTGCCGGTGCTATATGCCGGGTGGCACGGGCTGTGGTTGCGCGAGGAGCCGGCGGCCCCCGAAGACGAACCCAACGAGCCGGAGGCCTCTGTTCAGGCCGACAGCGGTTCCGATAGTTCCGGCGGCGACGCGCCGGCAACTGCGTAAACGGAAGGCGCATTCGCGCCACTTGACCCTGCAATGGAGGAATGCCCAATGCGACCTATGCGATTGACGACGACCGTGACCACCGCGCTGACCTTGGCCGGGCTGCTCTTGCTAGCTCCCTTGGCGTGCGGCGCCAGGGACGGTGCGGCGGCTGTGACCGGGGCGGCGGAGGCTCCGGCTGCTGCGCCCGCGGCGGCTGCGGAGGGTGAGACGACGGCGGTCTCGAAGGCGCCGGCTCATCCGGTGACCGACGCTTACGACGCGGCGCGTGCGGCCCTGGCCGATGACGACGCGGAGAAGGCCAAGGTCGCGGCGGGCGGGTTGGCCAAGGCGGCCGAGGCGGAGGCGGCGAAGGCGGCGGGCGCGGCGAAGGCGCCGATCGAGGCGGTCGCGGCGCAGGCCAAGCGAATCACCGAGGCGACGAACATCTCGGAGGCGCGGCTCGCGTTCGGCGAGATGTCCAAGGCGTACATCGGCTGGATCGACGCGGAGCCGAGCGTGGGCGAGGGCCTCTACGCCTTCATGTGCCCGATGGCGCGGGGCTACAAGAAGTGGGTCGAGAAGCGCAACAAGATGGCCAACCCCTACATGGGCAAGTCCATGCTGGAGTGCGGCGCGGCGTCCGAGATGAAGCCATGACAGAGCACGGCAGCGACGGCCATGGGGCCTGCTGCGGGCACGGCGCCGGCGAGCAGAAGAGCGAGGCGGTGGCGAAGGATCCGGTGTGTGGGATGACCCCCAAGCCGGAGACGCCGCACCGGGTCGAGCACGAAGGCACGACCTACCTCTTCTGCGGCGCCGGGTGCGCGCGACGCTTCGCTGAGGCGCCCGAGAGCTTCCTCGACGGCGCGAAAAAGGCAGCCGCCGCCGAGCGAATCGAGAAGAGCGCGCCGCCGGGGACCATGTGGGTGTGCCCCATGGACCCGGAGGTGCGCGAGCCGAAGCCGGGAGCCTGCCCGAAGTGCGGGATGGCGCTGGAGCCGGAGCTGCCGCAGGCCGAGGCCGGCGACGATCCGGAGCTGCGAGATATGACGCGGCGGTTCTGGGTGGCGACGGCGCTGACGGTGCCGCTCTTGGCGGTGGCCATGGGCGACATGCTGCCCGGGCGGCCGGTGAGCGCGGTGTTGCCTGAGGGCACGAGGCCGTGGATCGAGATGGCGCTGGCGGCCCCCGTGGTGTTCTACGCGGGCTGGCCTTTCTTGGTGCGGGCATGGCGCTCGGTCGCGACCTGGAACCTCAATATGTTCACGCTCATCGGCATCGGCGTGCTGGTGGCGTTTGGGGCCTCGGTGGTGTCGGTCATCGCGCCGGGCTTGGTGCCGGCGGCCTTCGTGAGCCACGGGCAGGTGCCGCTCTACTTCGAGTCGGCGGCGGTCATCGTCACGCTGGTGCTGCTGGGGCAGGTGCTGGAGCTGCGGGCGCGCGGGCGTACCGGGGACGCGCTGCGGGCCTTGATGGGGCTGGCTCCCGACACGGCGCGACGGATCTCGGGCGATGGCTCGGACGTCGAGGTCGCCCTGGCCGAGGTCGCGGTGGGCGACCGGCTGCGGGTGCGGCCGGGCGAGCGGGTGCCGGTGGACGGCGTGGTCGTCGAGGGCGCGAGCTACGTGGACACCTCGATGGTGACTGGGGAATCGGTGCCCGTGCGGGTCGAGGCGGACGACCCGGTCATCGGCGGGACGGTCAACGAGACCGGCGCGTTCGTCATGCGGGCGACCGGGGTGGGCTCGGACACGCTGCTGGCGCGGATCGTGGCGCTGGTGGCGCGGGCGCAGCGGAGTCGGGCGCCGGTGCAGGCGCTGGCGGACCGCGTGGCTGGGTGGTTCGTGCCGGCGGTGGTGCTGGCGGCGGCGGCGGCCTTCGTCGTGTGGATGCTGGTGGGGCCGGAGCCGCGCTTCGGGCACGCGCTGGTGAGCGCGATCTCGGTGCTGATCATCGCGTGTCCATGCGCGCTGGGGCTGGCGACGCCGGTGAGCATCACGGTGGCGATGGGGCGGGCGGCGAGCGCGGGCGTGCTCTTTCGGGACGCGCAGGCCATCGAGGTGATGCGCGCCGTGGACACGCTGGTGGTCGACAAGACGGGGACCCTGACCGAGGGGCGGCCGCGGGTGGTCGGCGTGCAGGCGGCCGAGGGGTTCAGGTCGGAGGAGGTGCTGGCGCTGGCGGCGGCGGTGGAGCGGCTCAGCGAGCACCCGCTGGCGGCGGCGGTGGTGGCGGGTGCCGAAGACCGCGGGCTGGACGCGACGGGCGTGGTGACGGGCTTTGAGTCGACCACGGGGCAGGGCGTGGCTGGGTTGGTCGACGGGCGGGCCGTGCGCGTGGGGAACCGCGCGCATCTGGAGGGCGCGGGCGTCGATGTGGGCACGCTGGGCGAGGCGGTGGAGGCCTTTCGGCGCGATGGGCGCACGGTGTTTCGGGTGTCGATCGACGGCGTGGCGGCCGGGGTGGTCGCGGTGGCCGATCCGGTGAAGGCGACGACGCCGACGACGATCCGCGCGCTGCAGGCGCAAGGGCTGCGCGTGGTGATGGTCACCGGCGACAACGAGACCACGGCGAAGGCGGTGGCCGCGCATCTGGGGATCGACGAGGTGCACGCGGGGGTGATGCCCGAGGGCAAGAGCGAGATCGTCGCGCGGCTTCAGGCCGAGGGGCGCGTGGTGGCCGTGGCGGGCGACGGGGTGAACGACGCGCCGGCGCTGGCTCGGGCGAACGTCGGCATCGCGATGGGGACGGGCACCGATGTGGCCATGGAGACCGCCAGCGTCACCCTGGTCTCGGGCGACCTGACCGGCATCCTGCGGGCGCGGCGACTGTCGGCGCTGACCATGCGAAACATCAGGCAGAACCTGTTCTTTGCGTTCATCTACAACGGGCTTGGCGTGCCCATCGCGGCGGGCGTGCTCTACCCGGTCTTCGGGTTGCTGCTCTCGCCGATGATCGCGGCGGCGGCCATGAGCACGAGCTCGGTCTCGGTCATCGGCAACGCGCTGCGGTTGCGGCGCGCGCGGATCTGAGCGCGACGTGGCGGAGCTGGCGGAGCTGAAACGAAGGGGTTCGCGCAAAGGCGCAAAGGCGCGAAGGAGCGAAGA